>JABXHM010000058.1 GCA_013373625.1 Alteromonadaceae bacterium
CCAAGCTCCTCGTACTCCGGTCCGAATTCCAGCAACTCGGCCTCGGCCACGGCGGTATCCGTGCCGGACTGCTGCGCAGCCAGAATAGCGCCCGCTTCAGGCAACCGTGTCACCACGTAGGCGAAACCCGCGATGTATTCGATTTCCGCCTTGTTCACGACCTCCCGCGCCGCCTCCAGCACCACAAGCCGCCGCGCCGCATCCTGCGCGTTCACATAATCGCGGTAATGGTTCGACAGATCATGAAAACTGACCCACGCGATCCACGCAAACAAAGGTCCGATGACCAACGCCGCAAGCCGACGGATGGGCAGTTTGGTAACAAGAGCTTGAGACAATTTCATGAGCACGTTCCATGATTCCGCTCAGGCAGAAACGGCACGCATACCGAGCTCTTTATCGCGCAAGGGTATAGGACAAGGCGATCAAATTAGACCCAAGCTGTCCGACACGCACCGTAGCATGTGCGTGTATCGTAAAACGTGTCAGCGACAGGTGAGATTTGAGGGGAAGTGGCGCACCCAACAGGATGTGTGATTGATTTCCGACCAGACGATAGCCCAAAAAGTGATTTGTTTGCAATAGGTTAGAGAATCACCATTTTGGGCTAGCCGCTGTGTGTCACCTTTTGTGTCACCTGAGATGGGCCGTGTAACAGTCTCTGACGACGTTCAGAGGGGGGTGTACCCTTTCGAGAAGCGGTTCAAAAAAGAGGGGGTTTATTATTGGTGTTATTGTTGGGGCAACAGAGCATTGGTCGGATCAGTCAGACATATGATCCCGGCTCAGCCCTGCCTCCTCTAGAAGCGCCTCGAGTAGCCACCACTACGATGCGCCGCCACGGTCAAACAGCTTTCCAACAATCAGCCATGTTCAAAGGTAAAGGTACTAAGCGGTGTGTACAACGCGGTCGCTATAACCTTTTTTGAACGTGCACGAGATGTACTGGACCTAATCCATGTTGCTGCAAAACGCACAATCGAACGAACTCTGACATGGCTCGTTTTCGGACTGTGAATCACGTTCGAACAACCAAACCGATGAGTTCTGAAACCAGAGGTTGATTGGCGTCCTTCGGAGCGATAAGCATGAGGTACGCATCGCTCTTTTTAGTACCGGCCAATCAACAGCTTCAACGAATGAACCAAGTCACAACGCTCCTCGACAATCTCGCGAGGGAAATCGACAACGACCATCGAGAACAAATGACCAAGTTCCTAAGTGAGCTTTACCTTTTCGTTCACGCACGCGACGAAGCGGATCCCGAAGACCTTATGACAAAGCTAGCCAGCGCCAATCGGACCCAAGAACTTCAACATGCGCCTTTAGCGTTGGAACGGTTTGAAATGTTGCTAGAGACCTACAAGCATTTTCCATCAGGCCAAAAGCTCCTCGGGCTTTTTTTGGCGCAAATTCATGATGTGTTTTGCTACCAGATACTCGGAAAGAACCTAGCCGATCAAGAAATAGATGACATTATTCAAGTGAAAATTATAGATAAGACGATCTCGGACATGGGGGTCGGGTTTAAGCACTTCACACTCACACCACGGCACGTACGGGGAATGGTCTACTACCTAGCTGACAAGTGCTATATCCGCTGGGATGAAAAATGTTCAGCTTAACTTATTCATCAGCATACGATCCATATCACGCGGTATTCCGCTTACTCACACTGACCAAAACTGTCCCCCTCGGCACAGAGCATGACTTTGAAGCTCTTCGAATTGTCGATTTCTACCATTGCTTCCCTTGGCTATTGGCAGATTTTAGCGCATTTACGAAAATAGCGGGATTTCAAAAAGCCAAGAACAGTGTGGTTCGGGCCTACCCAAAATCTAGATTTGATGTTCTTCCTGATCGACATATGGTCTTCCAAAGGATGCTACCCTCTCAACTGGCAGCCAGAGCAGCAATGTTGGAGACGGGTAGCTTGGAGCACCTAGAAGAAAAGTTGCGGTTCAAAGAAACAACCGTTGAGAGTGACACATTGCGCAGAGCTCTCGACCTCTATTTTGCAGAAAATAAAGAGCTCCTCTCCTTCCTTGGAAAATACTTACTGCACGTGCCCCTTTATGGATCGGGTGGCCTTAAGGATAGAAGTGGACTGGGAGAATTCCGTTATGACGTTGTTTAACCCCTCGCTTCGCGTAACCGATCTTACTGTTTTTAGAGGCAAGTTTACAGTCTACTCGGAGAAGTTTCATACCGGCCTAAACATTATCAGCGGCGAGAACAGCTCCGGAAAGTCCAGCATCATGGATTTTCTGTTCTTCGGCTTAGGCGGCGACCTCGCGGAACAACAGTGGCGCGAGACTTCATTGCTGTGCGACAGCGTTATACTTGGAGTTGAGTGTAGTGGCCATAAGGTCTCTCTTCTACGCGAAGTTGAACCAAAGAAGATGCGTCCTATGGAAATCTTTTTTGGAGATCATGTAGCTGCACTCAAAGCCCCACGCTCAGCATGGCAGAAGTTCCCCTACTCTAGAGGCGGAGGAGGCAGCGACAAAGAGAGCTTCAGTCAAGTTCTATTCAGACTACTGGGCCTCCCAGAGGTTCGAATTGATGAGCAGAACGTGAAAATCACGATGCATCAACTGCTGAGACTTCTCTACTCTGATCAGCTCACATCCGTCGAGCGCATCTTCCGCCAACAGCAACCTGATGACGCTATTACGCGTTCGACTGTCGCCGATATTCTTCTAGGTGCTTACAGTGACAGATTTTACTCCGCGACCTTACGGTTGAAAGAAGTGGAAGATGAACTGAAAGACGTTCAGAATGATATCCGCTCGGCGCGCAAAAGAAACCTTACAGATGGTCAGCCACTCACTGAGGAATGGCTAAACGCTCAAATTAAAAGGATCACCAGTGAAATCGATGAGGTGTCGAAGAATATAAACGAAGTAGAAGGAAGAATGTTTTCTGAACAATTCGATGACCGACTAACATTGAATGACCAGAAGGCCACTCAGGATAAAGTAATCGGTTTGCAAGTGGAGATAGGAAGACTTTCTGAAGACCTCGACGCCATTGAGATGGAAATCTCAGAGGCGCGAGACTTTATTCAGTCAATGGAGAAGAAGGTCGCCGACCTCAAGAACGCTGGCGCGGTCATTAACGAGTTTGAGTACCTCAACTTTGACATGTGCCCAGCATGCATGGGATTGGTGGAAGCACACCAAGTGGAAGGCGGCTGCTCGCTTTGCAAAGAATCCTTCAACAGCGAAGATGTGATTGATCGCTCTGCAAAAATGCTAAACGAAGCAATTAGGCAGCGTGATCGATCAATTTCAATTCAGAAGGATCGCACTCAACAGAGAAATGATTTGCTTGGAAAAATCGCACAGAAAAAGCTACTTTGGGAAGACGCAAGTCGCCATTATAGTTTATCTCTTCGGTCTCCAACCTCAGAGCTGCGCGCGAAACTTCGAGAACTGAACAGGAAGTCCGGATACAAACACCGAGAGCTGGAAGAACTCTCCGCAAAACGATCTCTTCTCGAAGAGCTGAAAATTCTTGAGCGATCTCGGGAAGCTCTTCAGAAGGAAAGGGATAAACTCACTGCGCAGATTGATTCGGAGAGGAAACGGAATCTGGACCGAAAAGCCCACGCGCGGGACCTAATTGAAAATCTTACTTTGGATTTTCTGCATAAAGACCTAGATAGACAATCCACCTTTAAACATGCAAATAGCGTTTCCTTCGATTTTGAAGGCGATAGACTCTCCGTAAATGGCGAGAGCTTCTTTTCAGCCAGCTCGATGGTCTATCTACGGAATAGCTTCTTGGCTGCTTTCCACTTCGCGGCCGCACGAGACCCAGGGTTTGGACACCCTCGCTTGCTCTTGATGGACACGGTCGAGGACAAAGGTATGGAAGTAGAAAGAAGTAAGCATTTCCAAAATCTTTTGGCGGAAAAGGCAACCGCCACAAACTCAGAGCATCAAATAATCATTGCAACGTCGATGATTTCCGAAAAGCTCAACAATCCTCGATATGTTGTTGGGCAGCACTACACACATGAAAATCGTTCTCTGATGATCCAAACGGAGTGAGCAAAGCATGCGAGGAAAAGGTTTTCTACCTACCAAAGGTGAGGATGAAACATTTTTTGAAGAGAATGCCAATTGGGCACTGCTGCGTGGTTTCGGCTCATCCGGATTTGCGACCACCACGGCCATCATGCCATTCGTTGGCTACTTGATCCTTTATAACGATCAAATTACTCCCTACCTTGGAGGACTGGGTGGATTGTTGGATCAACAACCCTCCGCGCAACAGTGTCCGCAGTATATTCCATTCTTTACCAAGCTAAATTTTTTCTATTTAGGCTCTTTCACCCTGGGCGTCTCTGCATTGATTTTCAAGTGCGCAGCGCCTCGCGAGCTCAAACGATACAGAGATGCTAATGAATTTATTGAAAACGAGCGAGCGCACCTGACTGCCCGTCGCGTGCGGTCAATGTATAGAACGGTCAATTCTCGGCGACCTCGAATTGGTTCAGAGCTACTAGCAAAGGCAGCATGGCTTTCGAGTAGCACGCCGATCAACAAAGCGTCGATTGAATTCTCGCACATTAAGAATGACGATTTAGTGCTCGACCTGATGAGAACCTTCTTTCAGGCGCAGGACAGACACTACAGACGCCTCGCAGTTGTACTTTGCCTTGTTCTACTTTCGGCGGGCGGAGTGATGTTAGCAATTCCATCGGGAGCGTTTACTTTGCGAGTTTTGTGCACAATCTTTTCGTAGCTCTCTCTCGACAGGCATCGTACCAGGTCGTTTCAGCGGCGAGCCAGATTGCGGGGGCTTGACCCTATGATTGCATTGTGTCGATCCATTGAAACCTGCTTCTGGTGCATCATACTGCCGACTGCCGGTATGTGGTAGCCGCACCTCAGCGTTGTTGCCTGTGGCGAATGACCGGTTGGGCCCGCCAGAGGACACATAAAGGTATCATAGAGAACTAAGTGTAAATGGCCGGACAGTCCTTACGTGTCATAGTAACGCGTAAGTTCCTATTAGAGCTCTACCATGGTCCCTTCAGTCCTAAGGACCTCTCATGTAGTGGTAAGAACTAGTAGTACTTAGGAATACACTACAGAAAGCCTAGGTTGTAATTTGAACCTAGTGGTGAACTGCCTCTCCAGAGCAATCTTAGCAATCTCTAGTTTGGACTGAGGCACAACGATGCAGTCGTGAACAGGTAGAGCGGCCACACCGTGTTTCTCTCCCAGTTCCAGTATCGTCGCTACCATCATCTCGGCCTCTTCGTACTGGAGACGGAGGGAATTGATACCGCCCTCCTCTGCTGCAAGGAGGATTGGGAGGGCTGCTTCAATAGGCTCGTGAAGGTCGGCGTACTTATACTGCTTCGCATAGCTGCCACCCTGACCGTCACTGAGCTCTTTGACAGCCCCACTGTGCCACTTCTTGAGACGATGACCTGCTCCGAGCCTTCTGGTCACGTAGGACTTGACCACTGGGCGAGGTAAACCATCCACACTGTAGTAGTCCTTGGTCGGATCGAAGGGAAAACCTAGGAGGCCGTGAAGGATAGCGATGAAGCAGGAGGAGATATCGACTTGAACGGTAGGCTCTCGGTCGATCCTGATCCCTCTCCGTACTTCCTTGTTGTTGATCCAGTCGTCAGAGGAAGACACATACAGCCGCCCTCCCTGATCTAGCTGAAACTGAGGGCTATCCGCATTGTTGAAGATCCTCAGAACACGAGGCTGGTCTATCGGGGCGAAATCATGCTGGGAGTAGATCGCACTGATCCGAGCGACTTCTTCCTCTTTCTGCTGCACCAGTAGGAGGCGCTGGGCATCCTTGAGAGCCACTGGCAGACCGGACTTGGAACGGCACACAACGAGTGACAGCCTGTTCTTGGCGTCGATTGGGAACTGCTGCTTGGCTGCATCTGGAGAGAGACCAAAGCTAGCTGCGCGTTCTAGTAGCTTTGGAGTGGCCCGATAGCGCCCAGCCTTGCCATGCTGGAAGGTGGACTTGGTGTCGTGTTCTTCAAACTTGTCTCGCACACCATAGCCACGATGCTGCTGCATGTAGCCCAATCGCTCAAAGCAATCGGCAAGGCTCATGAAGGACGTGTAGCTGACCTTGGTCTGACGCAGGTCATCTTTGTTCTGGTGGCGATAGAAATAGCCCCCAGAGTCCATATGCGAGGCGCTGACGAGCAAGTCACCCAAGAAGGCACCCAGTGCCACCTCGAACGACTTTGAGTCCTCTGAGCGTCTCCTGCGCTCTCTGAGGCCATGCTCCATTTCGAAGTCTGTCACCTCCTCAAAGAGAGTTGTGACAAGCTGCTTCGCTTCGTCGCCTTCAGCCACTCGGAGGAAGGTAGCCATCTTTGCAGCGTCGAGGATTCCCTGCTCATTCTCTGACAGAGGCAGTCGTTCTAGATCGCTATTGTTTCTCATATTCAATGATTTGCTGCATGTTCTTAAACAAGACTTCTAAGTCGTGGCCGATGCCGTAGCTTTCGCCTACGTCGCTGCGAGACCATCCGCCAATCCTGTAAGCCACTGCCTCTGGCACCCCAGCATTGCGACAACGATCCCTGAAGGAATGTCGGAAAGAGTGAATAGAGTACTCAGCGGTACAGAGCTCGTGTTTTAGGAGCCACTTCTTCAACGATGCCGACAATGCGTTTGCCTTAGTGCCACCTTCCTTGACGAAAGCAGGAAAGAGCGGAGCGTCGAGTGGTGCACCGGAACGCTTGCTCAAAGCTACTTTGGACGAGACCAATGCAGCACCGACAAGCGGCACCCTACGCTCTGACTCGGCGTTCTTCAGACCTCTGTACCCATTGGGTTGAAGATTGATGTAGGGAACAGGACCATCTAGCCGAACATCGCCCACGAGCAGTCCTATGCCCTCATTCAAACGCATCCCAGTATCAGAGAACAGTCCGAGAAGCAGAGCCTTGTCGTCAGTCTGCGACGCACAGAACGATTGTATGCTGTGCAGTACGGGTAGCGGGAAAGGCAGCCTCCGCTTCGTAGGCGTATCACCTTCGGGGATGCGTATCCTTGCGAACGGGTTCTTGGTGGGAATCTCTAGCTCAAGAATCGCCGTGTTGAACACTGGACGGACTTGAGCGCAGTACCGTTTCACTGTGGACTTCGCTTTGCCGTTGCTCGTCAGATGGGTAACAAACTCATGGGCATCTATGCGCTTGTACTGATCAACAGGCAGGTTGCCCCTTAGCGTCATGAACAAGTTAACCGCCATATGGAACTGATCGTCCGAGCCTCGCTTCGGATTGTGTTTGATGTGTTCCTCGACGCACTTCGAGAACAAAGGAGCATCATCGCTAACTAGCTGGGCAAAGGGGTTCGCTGGTCGATCTTCAGGCTTATTATAAGCCAAATCGAAGGCAATTTTGCCAAAGGGCGGCAAAAACGCGGAGCTATCCCCTAAATGTCGTTGGTTCTCATCAAAGAAATATTGATCAAACTCGCCAGCCAGCCTTTCGAGCGCAATTTCATCCTTATCGTAGCGGAGGCCCTCACCGTGCCGAATACCTAGCCGCTTGAGCAGTTTGTCGGCCTCGACCCATTCAGCGATGTATTTTTCCGTGTCGGTAGCAAGCAATCCCCACTCTTGATCTAGGCGCTCTGTTTCGCGCTGGGCACGGATTGCGGCCTCGTTGAAGTCTTTCGTCTTCAGCGAGAACATAACATGTGACTTGCGCTTAGCGCCCTCACGGAAATGGTGCTTAATGTCATTGGGGATGCGGCGACGGTAAAATGCTACGCCGTTACGCCATTGGACATGTTTGATCGTCATCATCAGGACGCCCACTTGGAGGCAGTTCGAAGTCATGTGTCACCTAATGTGTCACTTCCTTCGGGGCCCAGTTTCATCTAAATGATTGTAAAATAACAACTATTTAAAGAAAAATGGCGCACCCAACAGGATTCGAACCTGTGGCCTTCGCCTTCGGAGGGCGACGCTCTATCCAGCTGAGCTATGGGTGCCTATTTTCAAGTGGGCTACGGGAACCTATAGCTTCGCAGCTATAGGCCCGCAATGGCAAAA
>JABXHM010000049.1 GCA_013373625.1 Alteromonadaceae bacterium
AATTTTCAAAAGAATTGTTCTTCAGCACAATTCGAATTTAAGCTGAAAAAACAAACAAAACAGACGCGGGATGGAGCAGTCTGGTAGCTCGTCGGGCTCATAACCCGAAGGTCGTAGGTTCAAATCCTGCTCCCGCAACCAACTCTATCTTGGAGATTTGAGTTATCAAATGATGATAACTCGAATCTTTCCAAGAAATTCTTTTCAATCATATTCTTATCCTCTGAAGTAACGTTAAGTATTCCGGCTAAATTGCCAAATAAATCGATTTGTAATTCTCGCTTATATTCTTTGGGCCCCAGTTCTATACGCTCTATCATGGTTCGCATTATCTCTGATGCTTCGCCTTGAGTTTCTTTTTGCGTCAGTTGCTGGCGTAATTCCTGAACCGCGTGAGAATAACGCTGCGCCATAGATGGGTGGATGTAGAGTTTTGTTTCGCTTTGATGCGCTAGAGCATGCTCTATGCCTTTAATTTTGTTTGATACCTGCTCCAAGTCTTCTTGGATTAGCTCAACAGGCATACCGCTCTTAATTGCCTTGACCAGGTTTTCACGCTCAAGCTGATAGTTTTCTAAAGATTTTTGCAGCTGTTTTCTATGCGCGTTATGTCGCTCAGTTAATTCGTTGAGGTGCTTTGTATATTCAGCGCAAAAAACATCTAACAGTTCCTCACGCATTAACCTGTTCTGAATAGCATTCAAAACAAGCCCTTCGAGCTTGTCTCTGCGAATAGTAAGGGCGTTGTCACAAATGGCTTTACCTTTATTCTTATAGGTTGAACAGCCGTAATGCGTCGAATTTATCTTTGAAAACCCGCCGTGACAGCATCCACACTTCAATAAACCTGATAACAGGTACAAACGAGTAGCCGTGCTTGTTCATGAAGTCAGGATAATGCAGTGGGGGAGAGCAGCACATCTTGAACATACTGCGCATCAAATGGTGGGCGAGAGGCTTCAACTTCTTTCAAGCGGACCTTAGAAAACATCACATCAAAATCAGAGTCTATTTGGTTGTTCATGGCAACCAGTTGAAGCATGTCCTTCACGTAGAGCATATTTTTATTCACCGTGGCGGCAACAACTTCGCCCTTTTCAACGCGCTTCATCCACCAGGCGCGATACTTAAGAACATCGCTCCGGTTAAAGCTATCTAGGGATTTATTACCAACGGCTTTGATCAGGTGGCCCATGGCCGCTTGTCTTGGATTTCTCCATTTGGTGATTTGATGTTCTGATTTATTGACCAAGCGATCACCGCATAAGGGCCAGAACTTCTCAGGGATCATCTTGAGCATGATCTTGGGTACATCTGCGCCGCCAAGAACTGATGTCACCACCTCTGGTTTTTCTATGGCCTTACTGGCAACTTTAAGACGCTCAACGATTTGTTCAATTGGTTCCTTGGCGATATCAGCCACGCTTTTATAGGCAAAACCGTGAGCCTTCGCGAGCTTGATCATGTTTTGATAAGCTTCTTCTGGATCTTCAGTGCCGTGGCCCTTAATCAATGATGCCCAGTAATCCTCGATATAGTCGTTATAGATTGACGCTTTGCGCAAAGCTTCCTTTTCGCTTTTGGTGGCAAGAGATACTTTTATCTCTGTGCGGGTCTCATAGGGCATTACAAAGCCAGGCACGCGCCTGCGGTAATAGAAGTTATCCCCTCTGCGATAAACATAATTTTTCATGTCCTTGTGTACCAATCTGTATCTCAATGTGTGTACCAGTATTGGCTAAACGAAAATTGAGCTTTGGTCAAACAAACGCCTAAATGCAATTAATACAATATGTTAGCAGGGAAATTATTAAGATTTGGTAAAGAAAAATGGTGGAGGGGGCAAGATTGACATAATAATTTTTTGGCCAATTAAACCTTTATATTTCTGTATGTTAAATTTTATTAGATTTTTCTAATTTTCAATTTTTGTGTCCCAAATGTGCCTCAGCTTGTGTACCAAAACTCAAAAAGTGGATGGTGCGAATTCCGTGTAGTTATCCACAACTTAATTGAAATGGGATAAATACCTATTTACACGCAACCTCTCTAGATTAACCTCAATTGGACTCGTAGATTATATTTTAATCGTGACACGGCTCATTAGTGACATTATAATGTTAGCATTAGTTAAAAAAGAAAGATAAGTAACACTATGGTGTCACTATTATCCCCATCCAAAGCGCAGAAGAAACTCGCAGAGAATGCAAGAGCGAAACGTCTACAAATGGAGCTAACCCAGGAAGGGCTCGCCAACCGTTCAGGCGTGCCACTTCGAACGTTGCGGAAGTTTGAGCAAGAAGGCGCTATTTCACTGGAGTCGTTCTTAAAGATTTATTTGGTGCTCGGCGGTCTCGATGACATTATTGAAGCCTCTGCCCCCAAAGAATCAGCATTTTCCTCCATTGATGAAGTATTAGATACACCCAGCAAGCCAACACGTAAGCGAGGGACGCGCAAATGAGCACTATTAAGGCCGTTAATGAAATAAAGGTTAGCTTAGACTTTGGCACAAAACGCATTTCTGTTGGTCGCCTTGCTGTGCGTGAGCGCAAGGTATACTTTGAATATGAGCGAAGCTTTCTCGATAAGAACTTAGAAATATCACCTTTCAGGCTTGCGCTTCAGCCTGGCTTACAGAGCTTTGACCGCAGCTTGTTCGAGGGATTACCTGGTGTGTTCAATGACAGCTTGCCTGATGGATGGGGAAGATTGTTGTTTGATCGCTTCGCGCGCACTCAAGGCATTTTACCCGCTGATATTACGCCGCTGGATAGGCTCGCATATATCGGCACCAATGGACTTGGTGCACTGATCTATGAGCCAGACTTTAGCATGGATGAACAAAGCGAAACGATCAGTTTGGATAAACTAGCCTTGGAAGCGCAAGAAGTGCTTGATGGGGAAAGCAGTGATGTTTTACAAGAACTTATCGCTCTGAATGGTTCTTCTGCTGGTGCAAGGCCAAAAGCGCTTATTGGCGTCAACGATAAGCGCAACCATATTATTCATGGCGTAAGCGAGCTTCCTAAAGGCTATGAGCCATGGATGGTGAAGTTCTCTAATACGCAAGATGGCTTTGATGCAGGAGCCATCGAATATGTTTACGCCCTCCTCGCAAAGGATGCTGGTATTGATATGCCTGATGTTCACCTTTTCCCTGCGGAAAAAGGCCCTGGATACTTTGCAATTCAGCGCTTTGATCGCATTGGCCCAAAGCGCTATCACATGCACACAGCTTGTGGATTGCTGCATTCAGATTTCAGAACGCCATCTTTGGACTACGAAGACCTTCTTACTTTAACTGGTATGCTGACCCGCGATGTGCGCGAGGTTGAAAAGATGTTCAGGTTAGCCGCCTTTAATGTGCTCACTCATAACCGTGATGATCACTCCAAAAACTTTAGCTTCTTGATGGATGAAGATGGGCAATGGAAACTTTCTCCAGCCTATGATCTGACGTTTTCTTCTGGTCCTAGCGGAGAGCAAAGCACAACGGTAATGGGGGAAGGTAGAAAACCTAGTGTGGAGCATTTACTAAAGCTCGCTAAAGAGGCCAACATCAAAAAGCCAAGAGCCCTAGAGATAATTGAAAAGATTCAGTCCAGCCTGACGCTCTGGCCTGGATTAGCGAAAGAATATGGTGTGAGTAGCGCGAATATAAAGCTGATCAGTGCAAAACATAAAGCCTAACTATTAGGAACCATTTCTTAGGTTTTCCATCCATCCTTCGAAGTAACATTTAGCGATATCATCAATCTGCTTTTCATAAACAGAATCGCTCATAACATCAATCTCGGGATCTTTTCGAGCATCTTCAAGGTCTCTCTCTCGAATGCTTAGCACAGCTTCTTTGGCAAATTCATGAGCTAGGCTTTGAAGTTCTTTACGCGACATATCTTGCATTGAAATTGTATTGCTCATAATAATCCTTTCATTAACCTGTCATCTAAGTCTGTACATAACTCCCTTGCACAGCCTAAGTATAGTTTCGAATCTTAAACATGACTACCATAATCTTTATTGTAGACAATGTACCTTGCGAGTAGTTCTGCAGCCCTTTCAATTACAGGATCTCCAGCCCATTGATTCTTTTTACGTACTAATTTCAAAAAATCACTCCGACTCTTAAATGCATTTTTGATTGCTTCAACACATTTTAGGTCATCCTTCTTACCGTTTCCTGCTTCATAGCCGCTAGCTACATCAGAGGCTATATTTATATATTTATCTGTGCTTTTATTAAAATCCTTTAGAACACCATAGCCTTCTAATTCTATTATTTCTTTTGGTGTAAGTCTTTTATCCATAGCGTACTGGCTTCCTTAAGCTATCAACTAATACGTATACAAAAATAACGAAACAAATGGGCACAATGATTGTGCAAAAAAACAGTAGTTGCAAAACAAATGAAGCTTCATTAATTGCCAAATAGGTTAGGCAGATTGAGGCTCCAATTGCTAATACGGCTATAAGCCAGAAATTAGCCCAGGAAATTCTATATATTGAATCCACGATACCTGCATTTTCAAAACCACTTGTGGTGCTATATCTCGCGTAAACACCTAATAAGCTTCCTTGCACCGAAAATAAAATCGATTGTAACGCGATAAAAATTGTCGCACCTAATTGATAAGGCTTTGGGGAAACAAGCGACTTCAATAATTCACACTCCATTCTGATTTGCTCCAATATATCGCCAGTATAAAAAGTAACCTATTAGGTTTATATTACTAAAATCTTGTTAATTTACTATGGTTATTTGAACCCTATACTGTCGAAACCACTATAAAACCCAGATTAACCAGAGCTAAGAATCTTCGTAGCCTTAACGCACTGAATACGGATTTAAAAACTGCCTGTGCCAGAATAAATTACGGTCCACTTCGCTAAGCTCAGCCTCATCACAAACTGCCGCCCAGTGTTTTTCAATAATCTCTTTTTGATACTCAAAAATCTCAGTTGCTTCTTCTTGGCTCAATAAGAAGTTTGGCGCTGCCGCCAAACAGGTACTAAACGTGCTCGCATTTTGAGTGCCATGAATAAGCATGGCTTGACCCTGCTCATTACCTGTTCTGCCTTGAGGGCAAATATCATAGGCGGGCGTGAGCTCTAATTGCTTACCATCCCAGAACGCCGCATGGTTTCTTGCATGATCGTCAGTGTTCCCGCAAAGGATATTAAACAGAAGACGTGAAAACAGTTCTCTCAGTGTTTCCTTAGGATCAACAAAGCGGTGGCGAATAATTTCAGCTAGCAACTCATAACTGGCATATCTGGCCATCATGTCATCCAGTTCAAACAAGGTGAGGGCAGAGACCATGGACTTCCTCGCCCAAAGCTTGCCTTTTTTAATCCGGTCAAACCGCTCGATTAAGATAACATCTTTTCCGGCCGCTTTTTTCATGAGAACCGGCGCAACGTTTAGTCCGGCCAGCTTAGCTAAACGCATCGCGATAAACTCAGCCTTTACCACGCTGTATAGATCATTGGATGCAGAGAACTTCGCGATATATTTCTTATCCCCCTCCTCAATCAAAGCCTTCGGGCGAGCTCCGCCTATTGAGCTACCGTGATAAAGGGCCTGGTCGAGCTCTGGTGTCAACGGAACCCCTTTTTCAACACGCTCAGCAGATTCCAGAAGCTCTTCCATACTGACATTTTTCGCAAATCGCGGAACATATTCTGTGGGAGAGAGCTGGAAGTCTAACGCTCCTATTCGATCAGAGCCTGACTCAAGAAGATAAGTCAGCTCATCGAGTGACGCGGTATCAATATCTTGCCCTTTGGTTCCGTGCTTTTTATTGATGATAACGCGCCGCCCCCATGCATCGGGCGCGGAGTCGCGTATACATCCTGGCATTTTTAGCCCGTCCAGATTTGGGATAAACCCAGATTTGAGTGGCAGCTCAGGCTCATAAATTGGAATTGCGCGCGGAGTGTCATTGATCCGCGCAAGATAGCTTTTACCGTAGTTGAAAAAAAATCGTTCCCCGTCAGCTTCAATCTTACCTGCAACAACAGGTTCGGTTTCACCTGGCAACCAGATCCAGACAAACGCTTCTGTATATTCTCGCTTAGAAGTCATCATCTACCACCTTATGTGCTTTATGGACAGTTTTGGGAAGAAGTGAGAGTTTTTCATTACTGCGGTTAATCTCTTTTCTAATCATGGTCAGTGACTGCGACGTATCAAAGAGACTCACGCCAACAATGGTGGCGACCTCAAATACAGCGCCTATCTCACATCTCAAGTCCGCTTTTTCAATACGCTGAAGCATGCTTCTGGATATACCTGCGCGATCAGCAACTTCTTGCGCCGTGAGCTTTTGCTCTATACGCGCGCTGCGAATAAGGTTTGCGAGCAAGCGAATGGCTTCTTCGGTATATCTTGAATATGTACGTTTAACTGACTTACGCATGATTTTGACCTATATATAACCCATAACACCATGAAATGGTTTATGTATGAATCATAGTAGGCCTTTTAAGCAAGTGTTGTCAAACTTAATTTGGTTTATATATAACCCATTTAACTAATAAATGATTTACACATAAACCATTTGATAGATTAGCTTAAAGCAGTTCACTTTCCAAAAGCTGCCTCGCCCTATTCACCGCATCGATTTGATGAACGCGTTCTTTATATTCCATCTCTAGCCGCTCAAATATTGGAGTGTATTTTTCACCATGGCTGGTGACTATTTGAGCCGCCTGAAGGTACGCTTTCTTCAAATCGCTAAACGGCACCTGGTTATCCATCATAGCCTCGCTGGTGGTAAAGGTGCGGTTCCTTAATCCAATCGTGCAGATCTTTTAGATAAAAAGCCTCACGATTGCGCTGAGAAGCCCGTGATAAATATCTGGGCTTCGGAAAGGTGCCGCAAGTAACGCGGCGCAGTATTTCATCTTTGGGAATTCCGCATAGCTTTGCAGCGAGTTTCAGCGGAATAAGTGCATTTGACTGGATCATTAGCGCAGCGGCAACTTGCGCTTCAAAATCAGCTTTAATACTTTTGCCATTCAAAAGTTCATCCATGGTGCAACCCCTTCGCGTATAGGAGCGGACAGCAAAGCTGCCTAACTCCTGCACCCATGTATGAAAATTTTTGGCGTGAACGCCAATCTCTCGGAATAGAGACTAATCTCTATTGAACAGCATAAAACAGTTATCTTAAATAATGGTTAATGCTGAGAGCCTGTCATCGGAAAAGTTAAGCCTTGGGCGCGCTAGTGGGCAATGGCGCGAAAACGTAGTGCCAGAGCTATTTCCACGCTTACGATGACCGCAAGATGTGTGCGTGTAGTACAAAATCGAAGATTTCTCCCACCACGCACCTATCTTGAGAAGGACGTTGCCCCGTCCGTTCTATCCTCAGGCGGCGCTCTAAACTTTGAAATATATTTCACAAGTAAGAGCTCTAATTGGCGCAAAACGGTATCGAACCATCATTGCGCCAGAGAACGTTTGGCCGTTCAATCACCACTTAGTGGAGCCTCCGAGCTCCTCCTAAGAACCCCATGGACAGATGAAATTTCAGCTTTCCCCTTGTATCCCCATCGACCAGAAAGGAGATGTTAGCTCTCCCTTCATGGACTTCCCATCAACCAAAATGGTCATTTCATAGCCCCTCTGGACACCCTCGACCAACCCTACACGGATTGGATGCCGTGAACATGTCTCTGTTCAATTTCGACCACTTTTTCGTCAGTGGATAACGACCAAGGAAAATGTCATTGGATACATACATTTATGGTTGTCGGTTCCCCGATTTTCTCATATCCTGCCTTTTAGTCTCATGGTGGGTAAAACTATGTCCGATGAAATATTGACCTTGAAAGAGGTTGCTGACTACCTCAAGTTAGCAGAGAAAACCGCATACCGGCTGGCCGCAGACGGAAAGTTGCCTGGATTTAAAGTTGGCGGTAGCTGGCGGTTTAAACGGGAAGATGTTTTGCAATGGATAGAAGAACAGAAAAACAAATAGGATTTGCTTTATTTCTTGAAGCAAAAAAAGCTAAGTAGTTTACGAGAGTGAAAGATGACAGATTTTAATCGGTATAAAGTGACGATATTTGGGAAATTGCCAACTTGCTGAGAGGCCCATATCGTCCTCCACAATACCGCAGAGTAATGATTCCGTTGACCGTTCTTAGGCGTCTCGATTGTGTGCTTGAAGCAACGAAGCAGAACGTTCTGACAGAATATAAGAAGCTTAAAGCGCAGGACAAGCCAGAAGAGCAGATCGAAACGATCATAACTCACAAGTTCAAAATCAACTTTTACAATACCAGCGAATTTACGTTTAAAAAGCTTCTGGGTGAGCCGGACGGCTTAGCAAAAAACCTCAACAACTACATCGCTGGTTTTTCGAGCCGAGCTCGTAATATCTTAGAAAAATTCAAATTTGAAGAAGAGATAGAGAAGCTAGAAGAAGCGAACCGCTTATTCGACATCTTTAAGAAAATTGCAGCTCAAGATTTGCATCCAGACAAGCTCGACAATATGGGTATGGGTTATTTGTTCGAAGACCTTGTAAGGCGCTTTAACGAACAGGCAAACGAAGAGGCAGGAGACCACTTCACCCCCCGCGAGGTCATCAAGCTAATGGTGAATATCCTCTTCAGTGGAGAGGAGCAAATCTATAAGGCTGGTAAGTTGACGAAAATCTACGATCCGGCCTGTGGAACTGGCGGTATCTTGTCTGTTTCAGAAAACACCATTCTTGAGCAAAACGACAAGGCTGAGGTTCGCCTATACGGCCAAGAATACAACCCAGAATCCTACGCAATATGCGGTTCTGACTTCATGATCAAAGGCGAGGATATGAGCAATATCGCCTTTGGTGACACACTGGGTACAGGTAAAGTCTACCCAGGGCGTGTCGATGGTGACGGTCACCCCGATGAGCGGTTCCATTTTATGGCGGCAAACCCGCCTTTCGGGGTTGAATGGAAGCCAGAGCAGGACTTCGTCACTGATGAACATGAGAAGCTAGGTTTCAATGGCCGCTTTGGGCCAGGGTTGCCGCGCATAAACGACGGTGCGCTTCTATTCTTGCTGCATATGATTTCCAAGATGCAAGCTCCGCCAGAAAATTACACGCTTGGTCCTATTAAAGGCCAGAAGGGTGGTGAAGGTTCAAGGATCGCTATCGTTTTCAATGGCTCGCCACTATTTACGGGCGATGCTGGTAGTGGAGAAAGCAATATCCGCCGCTACATCATCGAAAACGATATGTTGGAAGCGGTTATCGGGTTGCCTGATCAGATGTTCTACAACACTGGCATCTACACCTACATTTGGATTGTGACCAATCGCAAAAGCCCCAAACGCCAGGGCAAAGT
Organism: Alteromonadaceae bacterium; assembly: GCA_013373625.1. Classification (GTDB taxonomy): domain Bacteria; phylum Pseudomonadota; class Gammaproteobacteria; order Enterobacterales; family Alteromonadaceae; genus Alteromonas. The sequence continues at coordinate 9,349 of JABXHM010000049.1, forward strand.
ACAGCTTATCAACGGTACTGACTTCGCATGGAAGATGAAGAAAAGTCTTGGTGATAAACGTAAAAAGTTAGGCGAAGGCCCTTCAGACGAAAACCCGAATGAGCCAGATCATATTGCCGAGCTAACGAAAATATATGCGGACTATAAGCATGAAGATAAGCGTAAGCTATCCGAGATAAAAACGAATGTAGAGCTTCCGAAGAAGGCATTCAGGGATCAAAACAAAGAGCATTTCGTTAGTAAGATATTTTTAAACCAGGAATTTGCGTACATCAAAATTACAGTCGAGCGTCCACTACGATTGAACTTTGCTGTAACTGATAAGCGTATTACCGATTTCACTAAGAGCACCTATTTCGTCAATTTGGCGGTGAGTAAAAAACGCAAAGATAAGGCTGCCATAGAAAAGGAAATTGCAGAAGGTCAGCAGCAACAGCAAGACATCCTTAAAGCACTTGAGGCGATGAAGCCCCAATTCAGTAGCGGTGAGTTAATCAAGAACAGAGATGAGTTCGAAGAATTACTTACCAATGCGTTTAAGAATAGCCCTATTAAACTAGATGCAGCGTTGAAAAAGGCTTTATTAGCACCTGGGGCGCTGGCTGAGCGTGACCCTAGCGCTGATGAGTGCACTGATAAAAAAGGAAACCGTGAGCCGGATTCTGAGTTGCGAGACACTGAAAACGTACCGCTGCCATTGGATATTCCACTGCCATTACCATTGGACTACGAGAATAAAAAAATAAACAAAAGTAAGGTTGATAAAACAGCTTTACTTGCGTTGGTTGAACAACATTGTCAAGAGTATTTGTCAGAAGAAGTCTTGCCCTATAGACCCGATGCTTGGATTGACTTCGATAAGACCAAATTAGGTTATGAAATTCCGTTCAATAGACATTTCTATCAATATGAAGCGCCCCGCGACCTGAAAGATATAGAAACAGATATTAAGGAATTGGAGTCAGAAGTCCTTAATCTCCTGAAGGAGGTGGTTTGATGCAGTATCAACCTTATCCTGAGTATGGGGAAGTTAAGGAAAAATCTCTTGGTAAGAAGCCAGTAAACTGGGAAAGTCGCCGTCTAAAATTCTCCATTAAACTCAAAAATATCAAGATCAATGCAAAAGAAAGTGATCTTGAATATATGGGAATGGAGAATATTGAGTCTTTTACTGGTAGAAAGATATTTGACGAAGAAAACCCTATTACCAGCGAAGGGGTAGGATCATTATTTGAAGAAAATGATGTTCTATTTGGAAAGCTACGCCCATATCTTGCAAAGTCTTATTTGTGCAAAGAACAAGGATTCTGCTCTACGGAGCTTCTTGTATTTGAAGGTAAAAAACTATTGCCCAAATTCTTACAGTATATGGTGCTAAGCGACTGGTTCGTGTCAATGGTTGATAGTTCGACTTATGGCGCAAAAATGCCAAGGGCTAGCTGGGATTTTATCGGAAATCTTGAGTCTCCTCTGCCGCCTGAAGCAGAGCAAGAAGTTATAGTTAATTTTCTTGATCGAAAAACTCGTCAAATAGATCAGCTTATCGAGAAGAAAAAAGCGCTTATTGAAAAACTGGATGAGCAGCGAATTGCTGTAATCACGCGGGCTGTTACTAAGGGGATAAACGAAAATGCCAAAATGAAACCTTCAAGTGTCGATTGGTTGGGTGATATCCCAGAGCACTGGAAGGTTGAGAAATTAAAGTATTCCATTCATATGAAAGGTGGTGGTACACCCAATACAAGCATTCATGAATATTGGAATGGCGATATACCATGGGTTTCTCCTAAAGATATGAAATCTGATCTTATTTCTAATACAGAGGACTATATTACGGAACTTGGTCTGAAAAATAGCTCGACAACCTTAGTAGATAAAGGCGAGCTATTGATGGTTGTGCGATCAGGCATATTGCGCCATTCGATCCCGGTTTCAATTGCGGAAAAGCAAGTATCTTTAAATCAAGATATGAAGGCACTAATCACAGATAAAAATAAGCTCTTACCTCATTTTCTCAAAGAAGTCATTTGGTCTAATCAAAAGTCTTTACTGCCGCTTTGGTCAAAACCTGGCTGCACAGTTGAAAGCATTGAGACCGAATATATGGCAAATACAAAAATAGCTTTGCCTCCCCTAAGTGAACAGGCTGAAATCCTTAAGAAAATTGAGGAGATGATTGCCCCAATTGACAAGATGGTGACTCTAGCAAATAAGTCGATATCGCTTTATAAAAGTTATCGAAGTGCGCTGATCACAAATGCGGTCACTGGTAAAATAGATCTGCGAAATGTTGAAGTTGGGGAATAACGCATGGCATTGGATGCTCAAGGATATTTCCAGTACCTACGGTCGTATTTGAACATGGAGTACTATGCGGTTGAAACAAATATTCATCAAGAATTGTTGCTGAAAGAAAAGATATATATTCCAGAAGGTGAAAAAAATATCGAGGTCAAGCTGTTTGTTGATGGTGATGCCTTTGCGATAAAACTTGATAAAGAGAAAAGTCGAGGGCAACATCATCCGCTTTTTCACTTTCTGGATAATGAAGGGAAGCCATGGTCTAAGCGATGCGACTTCATTATATTCCACTTACACAAAAGGAAGATCAAGGTTTATTGTTTGGAGTTTAAATATAAATCCTTGCCTGTGGATAGCATCATTGCTCAATTGAAATCGAGTGAAGATTGGTGCCGCTCATTGTGGTCAATTATCAATATTTATACCGCCAAGAAAAAGCGCCTAAATTTAACGAAATACGTGCTGAGCTTTCACGAAAACCCAGAACGGTATCTTGATGATAATAATAAATATCTAACAAGAGATCCGTCAATAAGGCATTACCTTTACACAGAGCTTGACGGAACAAACCTGCATGAGCTGGAACATGTAATGGTGGAAAGTATAGGTTAGGAGCAGACTATGAAAAAACACACTGAAGACCGTTTAGAAGACGCTATTGAACACCAGCTCGTTGAATTAGATCGTTACCAGGAAGGTAGCTCAAGTGATTTTGATGCAGATCGTGCTTTTGAGCCTGCCAGAATTCTTGCATTCATACAGAAGACACAATCGAAGCTTTGGAACTCGCTGAAGAGCATTCATGGTGATGACACGGAAAAGGTCGTATTAGATGACCTATACAAAACCCTCGAAACGCAGGGCATGCTTAACGTGCTGCGCTATGGCTTTAAGTCGTACGGTAAAAAAATCAAAGTGGCGTTCTTTGCTCCCAGCACAAAATTAAACCCTGAGACACTTGAGCTTTATGATGCCAATGTTTTGAGTTTTACGCGCCAGCTTTACTTTTCGAAAAACGATAAGAAATCTCTTGATGTAGTATTGTTCCTTAATGGCTTGCCTGTCATCACAATGGAGTTGAAAAAACCATAGTCTGGGCAGACAGTGGAGAATGCAAAAAACCAATACAAAGAAGATCGTGATCCCAAAGAAAAGCTCTTCGAGTTTAAAAAGCGTGCTTTGGTGCATTTTGCCGTAGATCAGGATTTAGTGTTCATGACCACACGTCTGAGTGGTAATAAGACTTTCTTCCTGCCTTTTAACTTAGGTTGTAATCGCGGAGCGGGTAATCCTCTTGCAACTGATGGCGGCTACCGAACTGCTTACCTTTGGCGAGAGGTACTTCAAAGCGATAGTCTTTTGGATATTCTGGGCCGCTTTATGCACTTGCAGGTCGAAGATAAAAAAGTCGTGACGGATAAAGGGATCAAGAAAATCCGTAAAGAGACCATGATCTTCCCTCGTTATCATCAATTGGATGCAGTCAGGAAGTTGATCAAGCATAGCCAGGAAGCTGGAGCAGGAAGAAATTATCTTGTTCAGCATTCCGCTGGATCAGGTAAGTCCAATTCAATTGCATGGCTGGCGCACAGGTTGTCTAGTTTGCACAACAAGGACGACGAAAAGATTTTTGATACGGTTATCGTTATTACCGACCGCCGTGTGCTTGATCAGCAATTGCAAGACACAATTTACCAGTTTGAGCATAAACAGGGCGTTGTTCAAAAGATCAATGAAGATACTCGTCAATTAGTAAAGGCTCTGAGTTCTGGGACGCCCATAATCATTTCGACAGTTCAAAAATTCCCTTTTGTTACTGAAACAATAGAGAAGTTAAATAAGGAAGAAGGTGAAGGCAGCGCAGCGTTAAGCACCAAAGGCAAGCGATTTGCGGTAATTGTTGATGAAGCCCATAGCTCCCAGTCAGGCGAAACCGCTATGGAAATGAAGTACGTTCTCAACAAAGATGGAATCGAGGAAGCCGCCGCTGAGTATGTTGTCGAGAATGATGAAGATGATGAAGACCTCGTTATCAGAAGCATGCTTAAGCGTGGTAAGCAGTCGAATATAAGCTTTTTCGCCTTTACGGCTACTCCAAAATACAAAACTAAACATGTATTCAATGAGCCTGGGGAATCGGGCGAAGCCCCATTCCACGAATATACTATGCGCCAGGCTATTGAAGAGCGTTTCATTTTGGATGTACTCAAAAACTATACAACGTATGAAACCTATTTTCGTATCGTTCAGTCAGCGGAAGATGATACGAACGTTGAGAGAAAAAAAGCAGCTCGGGCACTCGCACGATTCTTAACTTTGCATCCTCACAATATTGCTCAAAAGACGGAAGTTATGATTGAGCACTTTAAAGCGTCCGTGCAGCATAAAATAGGTGGTCGAGCAAAAGCGATGGTAGTTACTGACTCCAGATTACATGCTGTTCGTTATAAGCTTTCATTTGATCAATACATAAAAGACAAGGGTTATACAGACTTACGAACTCTAGTAGCATTTTCAGGAACTGTGGAAGACCCTGATCTACCAGGTAAGAAGTTCACTGAAGTAGGAATGAATGACGGGATAAGTGAACGAGAGCTACCGGAGCAGTTTGATACAGAAGAATACCGTGTTCTTCTTGTTGCCGACAAATACCAAACTGGATTTGACCAGCCTTATTTACATACTATGTATGTCGATAAAAAACTTTCTGGCATCCAAGCTGTTCAAACACTTTCCAGATTGAACCGGTCCGCAACGGGCAAGGAAGATACCTTTGTTTTGGATTTCAGAAACACGCGTGATGAAATATTCAAAGCATTTAAACCATTCTATGAAGTCACTGAAGCAGAGGAATTAATAGACCCTCAGCACATGTATCGTTTGCAAGCTCAAATAGATGAGAAGCAGGTGATATATGAAAGTGAGGTAACAGATTTTTGCACGGTTTACTTTGCACCCAAGCGCAAGGAGTCTGTTCATGATCATGCAAAAATGAACGGAATATTAGATTTAGCAATTGAGCGTTTCAAAGCTTTGGAAGAAGACGAGCAGGAAGAGCTAAAGGGCTTGTTTGTTAATTTCAGAAACATGTATGCGTTTTTATCTCAAGTAATCCCTTATCAGGATTCTGATCTTGAAAAGCTATATACCTATCTGCGTTTTTTACTCACCAAGCTGCCTAGAAGAGCCTCTGGCCCTGCTTATCACCTGGAAGACGAGGTGGAGCTAGAGTATTACCGCCTGCAAAAAATAAGTGAGGGCAGTATTGATTTGGGGCGAGGCGAAAGCGAGCCATTGAAAGGCCCCAGTGATGTGGGTACGTCAAGTGGCGGAGATGATGAAATATTATTATCTGAGCTTATTGACCTTTTAAACGAAAGGTTTGGTACAGATTTCACTGAGGCGGATCAATTGTTTTTTGACCAGATCGAAGCTGAGGCAAAAACAGACGATAGCCTTAAGCAGGCTGCCAAAGTCAATACAATGGCTGATTTCCTTCAGATATTTAAAAAGGCGTTTGAGGGCCTAGTGATTGATCGAATGGAGGGCAATGAAGATATATTCGGTAGATTAATGTCTGATCCGGAATTTCGGGATTTAGCTCAGGATAATCTCGGTCAAAAGATTTATAAGATGCTTGCTAAAGACTCAATGAGCGAAGAAGACCAAATTAAGCTTCTTATATCAAAGAATGAGTCAAAAAATTTGGAGTTTAAAGAAACTTTCTCGCTTGATGTAAAAAAAGGTTCGAAAGAAAAGTACATCGAAAAATCAGCACTTAAAACCATCGGAGCGTTCTTAAACTCAGAGGGCGGTGAGCTTCTTGTTGGTGTAAGAGATGACGGTACAGTTTCGGGTGTGGATGACGAGATTGCCAAATTTTACAAAAACGAAGACAAGTATCTACTAAATTTCAAAAATCACATTAAGTCCAAGATTGGAGAAGGATTTTATCCTCTTATTGACTATAAGCTGGTTGAAGTTGATGGACTGAAAGTTCTGCGTGTCGGTTGCGGATTGGCTAGTTCACCCTACTTTATCGGAGACACAGAATTTTATGTCAGAAGCGGACCATCGACTGACTTATTGGAAGGAAGGCGTCAACATGAATATATCAAGGAGCGATTTGAAAAATGAAGGCTACATCCGCGAATTTACTTAGCGTAATCAAAGGACCCAGACAGTTTATCATTCCGATTTACCAACGGACCTATAGCTGGCATCATGAATCGACCAGACTTCTCTAGACACTTAATTTCTTTATAATTATGTGTACTAAGGAGAAAAGATGTCTCAGCGATTTACAGAAGAATTTAAAATACAAGCCGTAAAAAAAGTTACCGACCAAGGTTATTCGGTGGCAAGCGTCTCTGAGAGGCTGGGAGTCACTAGCAGTTCACTTTATAACTGGATAAAAGCCTACGGCCCAGATAGTGAAGAACATAAGCAATCTCACGAACAGTCCGACCGTATTAAGCAGCTCGAAAAAGAACTTAAACGCGTAACAATGGAACGCGACATCCTAAAGGAAGCCACCGTATTTTTCGCTGGCGAGTCAAAGAAAAATACGCGTTCATAAAAGCTAGGCTCAAGAATTACCCAACAAAGTTGATGTGTGAGGCGCTCACAATACAGCGAAGTGGCTTCTATGCATGGATGGATAAGCCAAAATCAAACAGATACTGGGTCACTGACATTACCTACATCCGAACTCATGAAGGCTGGCTCTACCTTGCCGTTGTTTTAGACTTATACTCTCGCGCTGTCGTTGGTTG
>JABXHM010000102.1 GCA_013373625.1 Alteromonadaceae bacterium
TCGTCCACACCGATGCGGCACTTCACAGTGACCTCAACCGGAGACGCAGCGATCATCTCGGCCACACACGCCGCGACCAGATCAGGCGACTTCATGAGCACCGCACCGAAAGCACCCGACTGCACGCGGTCCGATGGACAACCACAGTTCAGATTAACCTCGTCGTAGCCATATTCCGCCGAAATCCGCGTCGCCTCGGCCAGCTCCTTGGGGTCCGATCCGCCTAGCTGAACAGCAACGGGATGCTCGGCCTCATTAAACGCCAACAACTGATCACGCTTCCCATGAACCACAGCAGGCGAAGTCACCATTTCGGTGTATAGCAACGCCTCTTTGCTCAGGAGCCTATGGAAGTAACGGCAATGACGGTCGGTCCAGTCCATCATGGGTGCCACGCTCAAACGCGACGCAAGCAAAGCGTTGTTTTCGCGGTATTTTTCCACCCACGACTCCTATTCAACATGTAGCGCACACGCGGCTGTTTGCCGCTATTTGCCGAGGTTTGCCCAGGTTTTCGGGTTTGCCGTGCTACGGCGTAGCACGCCCCGAACGCCAGCGACATGCCAAGCACGGGCCCCTCCTGAGCCTCCTGAGTGACCATCACCGGAAGAAAATTTCCGCACGGAACGGCTTCGACCAATTTCCAATTCGAGACCACTTAGGAAACCCGCTATGAACTACCCTCATTCCTATGCAAATGGAACCCAGGACCTGCTTGCGCGCATCACACGCGAACAGGCGTCATTGCAGCCCGGCACACGACCTCAGCCGGTGCCGAAGCCCGCGGCGACTGCACCGAAAAAGAAGGCAAAATCTCCAGCGTCGGGAGCCAAGCCGAAGGCCCCATCGGGAACCAAGCAGAAGAAAGAGCCCAACACCACCACGATCCACAACTCCGACGGCACGAAGTCCTACCGCGTTCAGATCCGCGGGCGCGTCAATGGGAAACAAAACAGCCTTTGCCGCACCTTCAGCAGCCTCACGATCGCCCGTGCTTGGCGCAAGCGGACCATCGCTGAGATCGAGCTGAACGGCTTCCCTGTGCCAGAAGTAGAAGTTGATGTGCAGTCTGTCGCTGACATCGTGAAAGCGCGCCTGGACAAAGACAAGAAGATCGAGCGTAGCGCGCGACAATACCTTCGCTACCTTAGCAAGCACCCGTTCTGGCAGGCCAAGCGGTGTTCGGACCTGTCGGTTTCTGACCTTGTGGAATTCGCGGAATCCATGGTCGCAGAGGATCGTGAGCCACAGACTGTCGCAGGTTACATGTCCTTGCTCACCACTACCTTGAAACGCGCTCGCAAGCGCGGCGCTCCGGTGCCACTTCAGGTCATAGAGGACGGAATGGACATCCTCTGGGAAGAGGACATCATCGCTCGTTCTGCGAAGCGCGACCGCCGTCCAAGTCTCGCCGAACTCGATAGGATTCTCAGCCGGTCAGTAGCCAACAAAAGACAAAAACTGCCCTTAGCAAAAATCATTGTCTTCGCGATTTTTTCAACTCGGCGTCTTGGCGAAATTTGCCGCTTACGCTGGGAAGACTTGAACGAGGTCGAGAACACGATCCTTGTAAGAGACATGAAGCATCCGAAGAAAAAGAAGGGCAACGATGTTCTTGTGGACTTGCCTGCGGAAGCCATGCGCATCATTCAGTCAATGCCGCGCGTCAGTGAATTTATCTTTCCGTTCAATCCTCGCTCGGTCGGCACGGCCTGGCGACGTCACCGTGATGCCCTTGAGATCATAGACCTACGCTTTCATGACTTGCGGCATGAAGGCATCAGCAGACTCTTCGAAATTGGCGAGCACGACTACTTCGTGCGAAAAATATCTGGTCATGAACCAGGTGGCTGCGTCGCCCGATACGCTCATGTTCGCAACAAGGGCGACAAGTTCGAGAATTGGCCCTGGATCGACCGAGTTACGGGGGCGATTTATTCATAAGACACTATCCAAGACATGTCGGGAGCAGAAATCTGCTTCCGACTTCGTAACTGCTCAGAGCTTTTAAGATAGATCTGATGAGGCCGGATTGTGCATCAAAACCAGTAGCCGCATGACGTCAAAGCAGGCGCAATATATGTTGCTGTGGCATTCATTCTGACGGCCACAGTAGGGAAGGCCTTCGAGAGGGAAAGCCTTCGAAGCCGTACGCCTCGCGAAACTTCCGATGCCGGAGACTTCCATTTAACGCTGATTACGCAAAAAAGCAGCGATACAGGACAATACCGCTCTAAGCGGAAACTTTTTTCCTTGGCACAATGAACCGATGTTCTCCTCACACTGCCCATGAGGAACGACATGAGACCGACCACCTTCGAATGCTTGCTTGCCCATTTCGCAGGGACCCCCATCCTCCCGATCGAAACGGTGGCTCACTACTTGGATATCGACAAGGACACGCTGATCAGCCAGATGAACGAGAGGAAGATTAGCTTGACCTATTTCCGCGCTACCGATGGCCAGAAAGGCAAGAAGTTTGTGATGGTCGGTGATCTCGCGGATCACATAGATAACTGCCGCCAAAGGGCATTGGAGCAGATGGCCAAGTTCTCACCATCCGCCGCCACTGCGCAGAAAAACAAATCGACATCTAAATGATCCGGCTGGCATCCTCATCTGCATATGTTATCGAACTCACGGCGCATCGGGTGCCCGATCTCCTCGCCGGGGCGACCCAGATGTCCCTGCTTTGCCAAGCGCCGCATGGCCGAGACTTGATTTGGGCGGATGCAATACCGTCCGGCCACCGTATTTACTGTCGTCCCCGGCTCCGAGGTCTCCGCCAAGGCTTGCGCCTTCGCATCATCAGTCCAGCGCCGGTGGCCCGACGCGTATATCTCGACGCCCAAAGATTGTAGAAACGAATTTGTCGCGCACATTGCGAAAAGCACTCCCCATCATGAGATGGGTATCACCTCGCAGCGCCAGAGCTCATCTACAACGTGGGCTGCAGAAGCCACATACATCTGTTTTCTTTCTTCTCGGTTTCCTTGAAACGCCAATCTCCCTATCGCGGGAAGATGACAGGCTCATCGCAACGGCTTCAAGCGGCTTCAGAAAGCAGCTTCTCGAGTTGCCAGATGGGCCCCTGGACCGTTGTTCCTGCGGCGCGTCGCAAAAAGAAAGACACCATGACCGATATCGTCGAGCTACGCCCGCCCAACCATCTCGGGGCATCAATCATAGAACAAGGAACCTGCCTGCAGGTATCTCCATCGCGCCGCGAAATGGGAAAGCACCAAGAGCACGCGCCCAGATTTTCGGCTTCTGAAAATTCAAGGACGATATCGCATGCGCGATAAACTCTCCCGGCTTCTCCCTGAAACCGAGTTGATTTGGGGCATCGCGAGACCTTGCTCCAAGTCTTGGCTCGCGCGTCGTGGCGAAGCCTATCTCATCCAAATCCAAAAGGAGGCCTCACATGGGAAAGAACTGTCCAATTGAGACAGAACACGCGCGCCGACAAAATTTTCAACGCGATCAAGAGCGCCTGGAAATCGACATCCGCGATGTCACGCTGTGGCTCCGTGAGAAATGCAAGCGGCCCTCGCTACAGATCTGGATCGAACGCCGCTGCTCACAGCGCGGCAAGGAAATCGCCAGCGTCACCGTCTTCTTTGCACCGCGGGCGCCCGACACACTCTCACCGGCCGCTCGGGACGCTTTTCTCGCGCTGGGATATGATATCCATCACAGCAGCGCAGCGGATACCTATGGATACCCGTTGTGTGACTACGATCACTCCAACCACGACATTCTACGCGCCTACGCGCGCGTAGAGTCGGCATTGGCGCTTTGGCGGGCGTCATGAGAGAATACGGGGAGGAGCTGCATGGGCTCCCAGCGTGCCGCTACGGCGGCAGAACCGCCTTCTCCTGCCCGCCACGAGACCGCGGTCCATGGCAATGACTGCAGCTGCCGGATGAACATGGAGCACCATTTTCCCATGCGGCGCCCCCGCCCCATAGGCACCGCGTTAGCGATGGCCAGCGGGGAAGAGGCTGCCAAATGCTCAGCTGAGCGGCTGAGCGGCTGAGCGGCTCAGCGACCGAACATGAGTTGCCGCGCATCAAGCCGCGCCCGGCATACATCGCGCATGTGCCCGAGAAGACGGAGCGTCCGGAGTTGCTCTTCGATCCGGTCACCTCTGTCTGTCAGATCGCGCACCTCCCTCACATCTCCAACTGCGCCGACTTCGGGATCATTCCGGCCGGAGAACACATGGAAACTGCCGAGCGTTTCGCGCTCAAGTTCGCGCTCGAGAACTGCTGACAGGAGATCGATGTCAGAGTTTTCCCGCTCCAAAAGGCCGGCACGTGCCGCCAAGGTTTCGAGGGCCCGCCGCAGCGTGCCGCGCTCAATCGCATCAGCGGCAATGTCGTTCATGGGAAACTCTTTGACGAAGCTTCGGCACGTCGCGAGAACCAGAGAACAAAGGTCTTCGAGGGGCATCTTGTGGTAAGTCTGCATGTCTTTCTCCTGGACACTTCGACGCTGCAAAATCGCCGCGCCTTCAAGTCGCCGGCCCGACTGGGCCGGCGCAGGTCATGCAGCGGAAAGATCAAAAATCTCTCCCGAAACGACCTCGCAGTCCGGGTGCAACTCCGCGATTTCCAGCAGCAGCTCGAACAGCCGGTCTGCCTCGAGGCAGATCTCCTCTACCCGAGGGTCCAGCACGTCGAGCATGGCAAATCGCGCAGTCTCTTCTGACTCCGGATCACCCACGTACTCGAGGGTGAGGAGCTTGTGCATCCAGACAAGCTCGCGCTTGAGAGCTTGCGACAGGCTGTCACTCTGAGAGATGACCGAAAGCATCCTCAAACAGCGCCGGTGTGCCGAGGGTCCGCCGAGGAGTGCCGCAGCGTTGAGCAATGCGCTCGCGTGCAAGTCGAGGAACGTTGCGGTAGCGATCAGCGCCGGATCGCGGCGTGTCACTCCGAATGTGCCAGAGTATCTAATGGCGTTGGTTGATTTCACCTTGTCTTGAGGCGTCGCGGTTCAATTTGCTGCGCTCTCGCCAAGTAGAGCGCGGCAAACTGAAACGCGGCGGCTTCTACCATCCTCACGCAGGAGGCTCCCCATCAGCACTCATTCCAATGGAAGACAGAATCTCTTTTTCGTTGCCAACCTGGCGATGTGCGCCGAACTCGCGCACTGAGAGTTTCCCGTTCAACCGGCCAAGATTAGCCGATGTGATCGCGCCTGGCTTTCCATGGACCGATGGGCAGAGGTGGAGATCATCATAGACGAGAGGTGACCTGCCCCCTGCCGGAAGTCCGAGCGATAGGCATGCAGTGCCTCCGCGAGACCCGAGTTCTGGAAGATGACATCATAGCCTTCCTGCGTCATGTATGCCTCCGGACTCTTCAAGGCCTCCCTGGGGAGAGCGACATGGCTGTTGATCTGATCGATCTGGCAAATCTCCCGGATGGCCGCGATCGATCGAGGCCGATCCCCTCTTCCAATTCCTCCGCGCTTGCTGTCAGGCAGACAGCATGGCGAAGCTAAAGATGCGTCGCGCGATCCCGAGTCGTGCGCTTGCCGGTTGTTTTTTCCGACTGCGCCGCAATAGTTTTCCGCGCCCCTTGCCAAATGGCCTCGCCAGCCGCCCCTTCGCACTCGGCCCGATAAGCCTTGCCGGCTTTTCGCGTGCCATGCCCCAGATGAGTCGCGATGACATCGGCGGCGTGTGCCGGGTCGTGACGACGCATGTAGTCCGCGGCAAGGGTCCTCAAATCATGCGAAGGGACACCAATCGCGGCCTTCGTCAGTTCGGTCGGCAGATTCCGGTAGGACTGGCCGTGATCGAGCGACAACCAGTTGCGACCGACAAGCTCCTGGTAGCGGATGTGAACGAGGCGATCGGGGCGTCCATCGAGAATCCACTCGTCGAGGATTTCGCAGATCTCGGGCCAGATCGCACCCGTTTCCGCCTCGGCCCGGGTCTTTTCCTGCTCCCACTCGGCGCGCCAAGTTCCGTCGACCTCACGAACGATCTGATGGCCGAACCGCCAGGATACAAGATCACCCTTGCGCGGCGGCTTGTTCATAATGACCGCGCAGACGACAGCCTTCTGCATGCATCGGCGTCGCGCTACACTATGTGCCGGCAGGTCATGAGCACGTTCCCTGAGGTGGCGAATCCTGTCGGCGACATAAGCATACCCTCCGCGTTCCATGAGACACGACAGCCGTTCATACTTGTTCTTCTCCGCCAGTTCGGCCTGGTCTCGGAGGTCCCGCGTGAGGACGCGCATGGCGGTGAGGCTCTCCTTTGCGACTCCACTTTTCGCGCCCAAGGCAATAAGGCCCTCGAGGTAGTTCGCGGCCGTGACGGGCTTCACGCGTCGTTCCGGGTCGGGATGGAACAGGAACGCTTCCGACAGTTCGCACGCCGCGACAAAGCCATGCACCTCGGACGCGAGACCTTCCGCGACGATCGTGGCGCACCGATCGATGCTGGCGATGTAGCGCTGCTTGGTGCTGGTCCTGATAGGTGCGTCGTCGAGGTTCGGCTTCATCCGCCGCCACGTCTCGGGCCAAGCCGCGCCGATGGCCGTTTCAACGGTCGGCGCGACCTTCGCTGCCGGCTTCGGTCGCCGGGCATACCATTCGTCGCTGACGACCTTGGCCAAGGCAGTAGACACATGCGGCGCATATCGCGAGAGCGCGCGCAGCAGGCAGCGAAATGTCGTTTCCGAAGCGGCCGCGTCTCGGTAAGCCACTGCGGGCGGCATGGCGAGACTGCCCTTGCCTGCCCGCACCGCCGACCAGAAACGTTCCATTACCTGCGCCGCACCCGGCTCGAGTTGCGGCGCGTCCTCGAGCATGGCGCGGCGGATCGCGGCCGGCACATCTTTCAATATCTCGTCGAGCCTGCTCTTCATGTCATGTCCTCCGTTGCATGCGCGCAAAAATATCCGGGTGCCGCTCAAGCAGAGCGGCGCGGACGGCGACGGCCGCCGCTTCGCCGCTGTCCTTCCCGTAATGTCGTTTCGCGACCTGTTCCGTGTTCGCGAGAACCGAGGCCACGGTTCCGAATGCGCCGGGTTCCACGGCCAGCAACAGGGTCGCAAGCGCGTGCCGGCATTGATGCGGCGTCAGCCCCAGCCCGAGCTGCCGGTCGCCGAGATCCCACAGCTCCAGGATCGATGCGACGGACATGCAGCCATTGGGCAGGTTGAGCGCCGATTTCCGCAACCGGGGTGCGGCTGTGCCCGGAAACAAATAGGGCGAGTCGTCGAGGCCGCGGAGCTTCATCAGCTTGTGCCGGTCTACCTTGTCCCACTGCCAGAGCACCCTGGCGTCGTCTCCGCGCACGTTGACGACCAGAGTCTCCCCGTTCTTGACCTCGCCTCCGGAAAACCGGATCTCGGCACGCTCCCGGTCCGCGATCCATGTCAGGTTGCGCGGGCAGCCCGGTGTCGCCCGGCGACGGGTCATGAATAGGTTGGCCGGCCGCAGCGCGCGGCTGACCTGGATAGCGTAGGCAGCGGCGCAAGCCGACAGCCGGAGCGCACGATCCTTTGCAAAGTCGGTCGATGCCGCCGCGAGTTCCTTGGTCGAGATGTCGCCGAGCCGGGCGGGGGCGTTTACGAATGCCGCTGCGAGATGCGGGGACTTTCGCAGGCGGTTGCAGATCGCCTCCGCGTCTGCGGTCATTTCGATCGGCGACAGCACGTAGTCCGCATGGAACATCCGCACGAGGCGGATCCGCGCGAGGATCTCCGGGTCGCGCAGGCCGTGCCGCGCGATCGTCGTCAGGTTCGTGAACCGAGACCACAGCGTCGAGCTGTCCTCCGCATCCTTCAGCTTGGAAGACGCCGCGCTCCGCGCAATCTGCGCGGCGCAGGCCGCTTCCAGCGCTTCAGTGGTGAACACGTCGCGCAACGTCCCGAGGCCCGCGAACCTGGTCTCCGGCGCATGGCTCTCGCGCAGGAGCCAGGTCGTGGCCTGCCGGTAGCCAGCCAGCGCGGTCTCGATGTTCTTGGGCAGCTTTTTCTTCTTGTCACCGACGCGCGCGGCAATCTCCGCATCGATCTCGATGGCCGACCGGCCAAGCCGCATCTGCTCCTTGGCCCATTCTTTCATGTCGGATGGCTGGCGCAGGGTCTGGCGGAACACCTCCTCCGCATCTGCACGGAAATCCGCAGGCAACGAATCCCAGGGAATTCGGCGCGCCCTGTCGGAGGCGGCCGGCACCACGAAGTCTTCGCGCGGCAGCAGGACGGCAAGCTCTGGCCATGTGTTGTGCCCGCGACGAAGTTCCTCGACCCGCCGCGCAAACTTTCTCAGGGATTTCCGCCCATCCGGCGTCGCGTCGTGCCAGAGCCGGTCGAACTCCGCCTGGTTCAGGTCCGGCAGAGCCAGCCGGGCGCGGGCCCGCACGAGCAGGAACGGTCTGTGCGTGCCTGTGGTGAAGTGAGCCCCTCCCTCGACGAAACCCTCATCGGCGACGATGAAGTCGATCGCGCGGTCGTGACTCGCACGGACGCCCGCGGCCGGGGTCTGTTGCCCGCGCGCGGCGAAAAACCGCCCCAAGGCAGCACGGACGCGCGAATTCCCACGATTGCGGGCCGCCTCGAGGTTCTTCGACCGCGAAACCGCGCCATAGGGCGAAACCGCAACGACCTTTTCGAAGTAACTGAGGTCCGCCGGGATGAGATCCAGCTCCTCATCGGTCAGGTCGAGCCGCGTGGCGACCTTCGAGATCTCGAGAATGGTGTCGCGGCTTTCGCCGGCTTCCTTTGCCCAGATCAGAAAATCTGTGAACGTCGCCCCCACGGCGCTGATTACTGTTCTTTCGTGCTTCATGCCTTCAATCTCCAGGGTTGAGCCTCGCGGGCCGCCTTCACATGGAAAGGCGGCCCGTGCGGCTTCGGCCATGGACCTCATTCGGTCCTTTCTGGAGATCGCGCCCGGCAGACCAGTTCGCACGCTCTGTCGCAATTTTCCTGCGTTTCGCAGGATCGCCCCCAAACATAACGCCGATTTATGTTTGGGGACGGCTGTGCGACAGGCAGAACCGTCCCGGTCGTGTCGCGGTGAAGCCTATGGCACCTGTGCGACCGGCCATCAGCATCAGGACCACCATGTCGGCGGAAGATCGACACCTCGCAACTTCAGCCAGTCAGTAGCATCGTGCGGGTTACAGCGGACCGCGCCGAACACGTTCCGCGTGGGTAGCCCGTCATCGACCCAACGCTCCACCGTTCGCACGCTGACACGGAGCGCCCCGGCGATGGCCTTCTTGCTCAGCAGGTCATCCTGGTAACGCGTGATCAGGGCACGTTTTGGCATCGGGGCTTCTTCGCAGGCCCAGACATCGGGCCATGAAATCCGGTAGACCCGGCCGAGGCGCAGAGCCTCGATTTCACCAGTCCGGATTTTACGCCTGACTGTGTCCGGTCGCAGGCCGTAGTGCTTTGCAACTTCTTCGACTGACAGCATCTTTTCCTCCTCAGGTTGGCTTTGAAGAGGAATTAGTCCCGGCGATGGCCCTCCTAAAATTAGGAGGGCACGACCAAAGGTGTCGTGTCGCAATTAAGAACATCAATTGAGACGCGACACCTTTGCTGTCCCGACAGGCATCACGCCGTCGTGATGGGATCCGTTTTTGCGCGACAGCGTGCGTGCCCAGTTCCCCTGAAACGGAGGAAGCTGATGAAGCACGAAAAATCATTCTCATTGTCATCAGAGGTGGGCACGTGGTGCTCGCCCGATAAAGCACGAGACCAGCTCACCCAGGTGATCGAGGCCTTTGTCGACGGCGCAGCGACAGGGACGACTGCGCAGGACTCCGCTCTTGCGCTGAAAGTCTCAGCCGGCCTTGGCAAGACGTCAACGGTCCTGCGAGTCATCGCACGGCATGGGAAAGCCCTGCTCGAACGTGGTCACGTCCTCATCCACGTTCCGACGCTTGAGCTCGCGGAACGAGCGCACCACGACGTCATGAAGATAGCCTCTCATCTGCCCTCTCGCGTCATTCGAGGGCGGACCGCACTTCGACCCGATCATCCCGGCAAGCCCATGTGCGAAAAGTCCGAATTGGCCAGGAAAATCTCCGGCTTTGTGCCATCGGTGACACAGGCTCTCTGTCGAGGAACAGACCCCGACGGAAACTTCGTTCAAGCCGACTGCGCATCTGGCTGCCCCTACCTGGCCCAGAAAGACACCAAAGGGCCCCACGTTGTCTTCCTGTCGCATGCCTACCTGTCGGTGGACCCGCCCATCGATCACGACATCAAGGTCGCACTGCGTGTGATCGACGAAAAGGTGTGGCCCGAACTCACAAGGAACTCGAGTATTTCGATCGAAGACTTCATGCGCGCCCCGCCGGCATCGTTCCCCACTCGCCTGCTCGACGACGCTGCTCGGGTGAAAGCCTCACTGGTCGACGGGCTCCAGCGCCAGCTACCACTTCTCGACCACTTTCAGCGTTCTGGCGTGGGACCCGAGATGATAGAGACACTGTCGAAAGCCGAGGCCAGGGCGAGGAATGGTCTCGACATCGGGCCGTGGCAGTCGAACCCGGCTGTGGCCTTCCGTGTTGATACGTTCGATGCCAGATCCTTCATCGCGTCTCGTCAACGGGAACGAATTCTCAGTCGCCTGACTGAGAGCAAGGACGGAACCTGCCGCGGCCTGCGTCTCATTGAAGCGCAATCGGGCAATTCGGCCCAGAGCGTCATTGAACTTTCCGATGTTCAGGCCCTTGAGCGCGACGCGCCTTTGCTACTCCTCGACGCGGATGCGGATCCGGAGATCACGGCCCGCATTGCTCCCGGTTCCGAGTTCGTCTCGATCCAGTCCGCTCCGGTCGCAGATATCGTCCAGATTTCCGACCTGACCCTTTCCAACGCTTGGCTCCTCGATCCGCAACGAGGAAAAGAACGACGCGCTGCGGTCATCCGGATCCTTGCGAGGGAAGTCGACAGCGCAGGATCAGCTGGCGTGCTTGTTGTGGGCACCAAGAACGTGCTTCGTGCGCTTCACTGCGATGTCGGAACAGCTCTCCCCGTGGAAGACGACGAGGCTTTGCGGCGCCCTCTTCTCGGTGCTGTTCCACGCTGGTTCGGCCCGCGGATGCAAGGGGTCAATGACTACGAGAATTTCGGCAGCATTGTCATCATCGGTCGCCTGCAACCCGGCATAGCGGACATTGAGAGGGCGGCACACGCCGTCTTCGCCAACGACGATCAACTGATAGAGGCCCATGTTTCGGGCGCCTTGCCATCGGCCGACACTCACGCTGTCATGGCCGACGGTTCACTGAGGAGATGCGAGGTCCGGTCTCACCCAGACCGGCGCGTCCAGTCCATCCTCGCCCAGAGCCGGGAGTGCGGAACGTTGCAGGCCATCGCGCGGCTCAGGCTCGTCGTGCCTGATCGACAAAAGCGTGTTGTCATACTGAGCAACCTGCCCCTGCCCAACCTGCCCGTGTCTCGCTTCAGCTCCTTTGCAGCACTCGAGCGGGGCCTGGAACATGAACCTGACTGGCTTGGGTTCGAGCGACTGGAGCGCGCATTGCGTGCGATCAAGGATAGGCCGGTCTCCGCGACCCGCCTTTCAGCCAAGGGCCTCGCCGAGGACCTGCCGCGCGATTTCATGACCGAAGACAGCGCCCGCCGCTTTCGGCGCGGGCGTTCAACGGAAGAGTTGGTATCACTCTGCCGGCGTATCGCGACTGCCAATCGGTGGCCACTCTCGGTCATGTCCTTGAAGCGCGCGGGCGGAGGGAAGCCGATCCCGGCGATCGTGCTCGCTGGCCCACAGGCAGCGCGAAAGCTGGCACAGGAATTCTGGCCGGATTTTTCCGTCGAAGACGCGGAGGAGCCAGAAACAATTTCCGTCCTGCGTGACTGAACCAATGTCCTGTGAGAGCGGAACAGACCGCGACTTTCGCAAACCCACTTTCGCAAAGACTTAGCGAAACTTCTGAAGGAACTTAGATGGCTGAGAAGAAAACTGGACGGCCGCCGCAATACAACGAGGCGCAGGTTATGAACGGAATCGAGCTCGTGGAACGCGACGGCGATGTCCCTACTGGCGACACCGTGAAGAAAGTGATGTGTGCCCAGATGGGCGTCGCCGCAGGCATCAATGCGCAGAGTCTCGACAAGGAAGTGGAGCGGCTGCTCGCAGAACGCGACAGAACCCGCCGTGATCGCCGGATCTCAGCGCTGCCAGGCACCAGCTCCGATGCCGCAAAGAAGATCGGTGACATGGTAAGCGCAGCGGTTCTCGATCATCTGAGCATGGAGCATGAAAACCTGCGCGGTATCGCTGGCAAGAAGCTTGCCGACATGACTGCAGACCTTGCAACGCAGCGCGAGCAAATTCGTTCTCTGCTCGCGCGGATCGAAACAAAAGACGAGGAAATTGCCGAACTGGAAGAGCAAAATGCAAGCCTGAACGGACGACTGGAGCTCGCAGCAACGGAAATCGTCACCCTGAAGGAAACGATCTCAGCGTTCGGGCGCGAGGACGACATCCGCACTCAGATGCTTGCATTGATGAAGAACGCCTTTGTCATGAGCTCTCAGCAGATGAAGACCTGACCTCCGCGGGCACCACGAACTTCCCGCGCCACCGCTGCGTTGCCCTGCCCCCGCCGGTCCCTGAGAGTCTGCAAACCCTTGCGGTCGCCCTATTCCGCCGCCTTGGCGGCGTCCTTCCCCGTCTCGATGTCGAGCTTGGGCAGCGATTTGACGATCTTCATGGTCTCGAGGCTGACGGTGATCACACGGCGGAACAGATCCAGGGGATAGGCCGGGTCGCCCATGGTCCCGTTGGCGTAGTCGTTGGCGTCGTTGACGATGCCGCTGGCCTTGTCGGTTTTGACCACCTGGCGCTCCATCACCCATTCCAGCGCGGGCTTGCCGTTGACGACGTAGTCGTAGGCCTCGAGCGGGATGTCCGTCATGGTGATGTTGGAATTGTAGATCACAGTGGTCTTATCGGTGTCCCCGCGCTTGCCGCCGAACTTCATTTTAGTGACGCGGTAGAAGGCCTTGGGGTCACCCACGTTCCACAGCTCGGGCGTGCCCTGCTTGTAGGTGACGGGGTATGGCTCCACCGTCTCGTAGTTCACATGCAGGTCGCCAAGGCGCCGTCCGGCGTCGGCGAAGGCGCGGAAGTCAGCGTAAGTCTTCACCGCAGGAATGCGGGGCAGTTCCTTGGTCAGGTTGTCGGCGTAGCGGTCGCGGTAGTCGGGCGAGTGCAGCAGGCCGTAGACGTAGTAGAAGAGATCCTCCTTGGTGATCTCCTCACCCGGATAAGCCGCCTGGAAATGCGCCAATCCGGCATCGGTGATGGCGTCACGGCGCTGGAGGCCGGAGGACTGGCCTTCGAAGAGGTCGCCGGGTGCTTCGTCATGCTGGTCGTAAAGGTAGAGGGGGAAGCATTGAGAACCAGCAGGGGTCGAGGCAATGCAATATTCCGCAATGCTGTTGATCATTAAGGAGGAAAAACCTGCCTTCCCTCGAGCAGCAGTCAAGGCTATCGCCCGGTTTTCACCTCCGACGATCGGAAAAACCTGATGCATCTGGTAGACCATCTCATTAAGCCTACGATCAAAATACATATACTGTCGCGTGAAGGGACGATAGTTCGCCAGCACTACCTTTGAAGAGTCGAACTCCAGCTTCTTCGCTTTTGTAGCGTCATTCAAAAGTGCCCTTGACCAACTTATGCGCCGAGAGTCCCGCGAGACCAACTCTTTAGCATCCTTGACGCTACCTAATCCAACGAGCCTATCAACCTCCGAGTTGAAAAATCCGATCGTTTCGTTGATATTTGACTGTAGAGCTCGATTTGACGCGTTAAAGCACCAAACATCGCGACTTGTCATAACTCCCAATGTGAAATTCTTAAACAAGGAGTTCCCTACGTCCCCTCGCTTGACGCCTATTGGAGGGAATTTTGAGAAACTTGCGTCTCTTTGGTCAAGCCAGTCACACTCTTCATTCGGCGTAATAGCATCCCAGCCGCCCTCTTTCGAGATACCACCGATTGAACCGAAGCTCCTTACGATCGCAAGCTTTTGCTCCCGGTCAAGGTAGTCCCCAATATCGTGATAAAATATTCCCCCCGCACCAATCCGATCGGGATTCTTGATCAGAATATTGATTGATACTGGCGTCTTCGATCCTCCGCCGAAGACATTGCCCCGCTCCTTCTTTCGGCGCTCGCCTGAGGTGTTAGCGTTCCCGCGTAGATGAAAAATGTATAGATCGGAGAACTCCTCAGCCAAGCAGGCCCTTACACCATCAGCGGCATTCCCATCTACCCAGCCTGCATTTGTGACGTATGCCACAACTCCAGCATTCCCGATGCGATCAGAGCCCCAACGGATCGCCCGTATGTAGCTGTCGTAGACGGATCGCTGTAGAACACCTTTCGAGCGCGCGACGTAGGTTTTACGAATACGGTCGTCGAGTTGAGGATAGCCAACATTAGCAGCATTATCATTTTCGCTTGATTGCCCTGCTGAATACGGCGGGTTGCCTACGATCACCCGGATATCCAGCTCCTTCTGCCGGGTCCGGCGTTCGGAGTTGTCGGGCATGTAGAGCGCCAGTTCGTCCTTGCCTTCATACATCTGGAAGGTGTCGGTGAGGCAGATCCCCTCGAAAGGAACATACTCGTTCTTCTGGGCGATCCCCTGGTAGACAGCCTCGATGTTGATCGCGGCGATGTAGTAGGCCAGCAGGACGATCTCGTTTGCGTGGATCTCGTGGCGATACTTGTGCTCCAGCTCCTCCGGCGCGATCAGGCCGGATTGCAGCAGCCGCGTGATGAACGTGCCCGTGCCGGTGGGGGGTCCATGATGTGGACGCCCTTGGACCCGAGGGACTGGCCGAAGTGCTCCTGCAACATCTCGTTGACCGAGTGCAGGATGAAATCGACGATCTCGACCGGCGTGTAGACGATGCCCAGCTTTTCGGTCGTGCGGGGGAAGGCGTTGCGGAAGAACTTGTCATAGAGCTCGACGATCAGGCGTTGCTTGGCCTGGGGATCGGTGATCCCGTGGGCGCGGTTGCGAACGCTGTCGTAGAACTTCTCAAGGTCCTTGGTTTCCTTATCGATGCGGTTCTCGTCCAGCACGTCCAGCACCTGCTGCATGGCGCGGGAGACCGGGTTCTGGTCGGTGAACTGATGCCCGGCAAAGAGCGCCTTGAAGACGGGACGCGTGATGAGGTGCTGGGCCAGCATCTCGATGGCGTCCTGTTCGGTGATGGAGTCGTTCAGGTCGTCGCGCAGTTCGGCGAGGAAGTCGTCGAAGGCCTGGCGGGCCTTGGTGCCGGGTTCGTCGAGAATGCCGGTGATGCGCGAAATGTGGCGCTGCGCAATCTCGGCGATGTTGGTGGCCCAGTCTTCCCAGTAGTCGCGGGTGCCGCATTTCTTGACGATCTTGGCCATGATGGCGCGAGAGAATTCGTCGATGAAGAGCTCGCCCTGCGTCGGCGCCGGGCCTGTGGTCACGGGGTCCGGCCCTGTGCCGCCCTGCCCGATCCCACTGGCGGCCTTTGCCTTGCGACTGGGAAGATCCTGCACCTCATGCGTGATGGACTTCAGCTCTTCGGATTCCTTGGTGACGCCGACGATCTGAATGCGGTCGGAGACATCCTGCCCCAAAGACGCCTGGTTGATGGTGCCGTCGAAGCGTTCGTCGTGGGCACGGAGCGCGTTCAGGATCTGCCAGACGACGCGATAACGCTCGTTGTCCTTCAGTGCGACTTCGGGCTCCACCCCCGCGGGCACGCCCACGGGCAGGATGACGTAGCCCATCTTCTTGCCCTCGGCACGGCGCATGACGCGGCCAACGGACTGAACGACGTCGATCAGGGACTTGCGCGGATGCAGGAACATGATCGCGTCGAGGGCCGGCACGTCGACGCCCTCGGACAGGCAACGGGCATTGGTCAGGATGCGGGCGGTGTTGCCCTCGGCATCGGCCTTAAGCCAGTCGAGCAACTGGTTACGGGACTTGGCATTGAAGGTGCCATCGACGTGCTCGATCTCGATGTCGAGACGGTTCGGATCAGCCGGGGCATCCTCTTCGATCAGGGCATCGTCGCCGGTGTATTCAGCGACAACGTTGGCAAACTCGTCACGGATCAGCTTGGAGGCCGCGATGCTCTTGCAGAAGGCAAGGCCACGCTTCATAGGCTGCGCGTCGAACGATATATCCTGCTGCAGATCCTGCTTGGTCAGCGCCTTGTAACAGCCGATGATCTTGGTGGCGTCGTCGAGATCAAGCTCGGAGTTCTCGTCCGCCAATCGCTTCTGGACATTGGCGCTGACCAGACCTTCGTCCATCGCGAGCACGATGACCTTGTAGTCCGTGAGCATGCCTTTCTGGACCGCCCAACCGAAGCCCTTGTGAAGCAACGTCTTGCCGTAGAGGGTTTCGTCATCCATCGACGCCAGAACCGCGGATTCCTCGTCCGCCTTTGACTTCACATTGTCGCCGAAGATCCGAGGCGTCGCGGTCATGTAGAGACGCTTGCGCCCAGCCACATGGGCGTCGTCGTGGATCCGGACGAAGTTGGATTCCTCGTCACCTACCAATGTCGCACCCGTGGTGCGGTGCGCCTCGTCACAAATAATCAGGTCAAATTCAGGCAGTCCGACCTTCTGAGCCTCGCTGAGAACAGCGATGGACTGATAGGTTGAGAAGACCACGCTCATTCGCTCAGGGTCGCTATCAGCCGCTTTGTCGACGAGGCGCGCGGGGTTTGTCGTTGCCGGGAACGCGAGGTCGTGCGCATCAATCTCAGCCGCGTCCTCGCAAGAAACGCGTCGCTTGCCCACCTGAGCGTCCGAGCAAACCGCAAATGAACGGAGCGGTGTCTCGGCGTCGTTGGTCCACTCGCGCACTGTTTGCGCCATCAAGGCCAGCGACGGCACCATGAAGAGCACGCGGCCCCCTTTGCCGACCAGGTCCTCCGCAATCTTGAGTGATGTGAAGGTCTTGCCCGTGCCGCAGGCCATGATGAGCTTGCCACGATCCGCATCTGACAGTCCGGCTCGAACGGCATCCAAAGCTTCGAGTTGGTGCGGTCGGAGCTTCTTCTTCTCCGACAAAACTGCTTCGCCCCGGAAACCGAAAACCGTCCAGTCAATAAGGCTCTCGCGGAGGTGGTTGAGACTGATCCGGACAACCGGGATGGACTGCCCTGCGATCATCGCTTCCGCATTGCGCCCCCAGTCAACCTCTGTGGTGTCCATCACCACACGGCGTACGAATGGTGCCTTGCCGGAGGCGGAGATGAAGCTGTCGATGTCGCCCTTCTGGATCCGGTGCTTCGCTCCGTAAAACTTACACTGGATAGCCGCGTAGCCGTCCTCGTTGCGGAGTTTCGCGACAAGGTCGATCCCGACATCCTTGCCGTTTTCGCCGCGCTCCTTTGCCCAATCCGACCATGTCCAGACAGCCTCGTATTCCTCGCGCTGAACGGGATCGTGCTTAAGGTATGCACAGGCCAGCCGCTCGAAGTAGGTGCCCTTCTCGCGCTCCGTGACAGCCGCAGAACGATAGGTTTCGAGAAGGTCGTCGAGCGCATTCTGCGTCATTGTTTACTGCTCCGGACAGGCACTATGGAATGGGGTGGAACAGACAGCACCCTAGCTGATTTGGCAAGATAGACCGGATAGTTACATCAACTCAAAATGCCCGCGGAGGCTGAGCCGCGAAGGAGCCATGACTGAACCCTCAGAGCACAATCGGATTGCTATCCTACCGACAGCTACCTTACCCTGCACACAACCCAAGATTTGTGCTCAAGGTGTTACTGTGAAAGCGACCGAAGCTGGCCTTCTCCAATTCCTCAAAGCCACCCAACGATTTGTGATCCCCATCTATCAACGGACGTATTCCTGGACCGAGAAAGAGTGTTCGCAACTTTGGGATGATGTTTATAGGGCTGGCTCGAATAAAGACATTGACGTGCATTTCGTCGGCTCGATCGTTTATATAGAGGATGGGCTTTCAACCAACACGCAACGATCGCCAAATCTGGTCATCGACGGCCAGCAACGTTTGACGACAATCACCCTTCTTCTGGCAGCGCTTGCAGAGGCTGTTGGAGAAGATGAGCCGGTAGAAGGTTTCTCTGCTGACGAGATCCGCGAAACTTACCTGACAAATCACCGCCGCAAGGGTAATGAGTTCTACAAGCTCCTCCTCACCCGAACTGACCGCGAAACGTTGAAGGCGATCGTCGGCCAGTACGACTATCCGTCACCTCAGTCCGATCGGATTGTCGAGAACTACACCACATTCACGAACCGCCTCGCGGCTGGCAAGGCAGTCGTAGAGACCATCTGCAAAGGCCTTGGCAAGCTTATCATGGTCGACATCGCCCTGAGCCGTGAACATGACAATCCGCAGCTCATTTTTGAAAGCATGAACTCGACCGGGCGCGAGCTCAGCCAAGCGGATCTCATCCGCAACTTCGTGCTCATGGGTCTTGAGCCAGACCATCAGACCAGGCTCTACGAGCACTACTGGCATCCCATGGAGCAGGACTTCGGTCAGGCCGCCTATACGGCGCATTTTGACAGCTTCATGCGCCACTATCTTACAGTGCGAACAGGAACGATTCCACGCTTGGGGGACGTCTACGAGGCCTACAAAGCATATGCGCGTCAGGTCCATTCAAAAGGCGGAACCATTGAGGATCTTGTAAAAGAGGTCCGGACCTACGCTCGGCACTACTGTGTGATCGCTCTTGGCCACGAGACAGACGCGAAGCTGGCAGACGCGTTCCAGGATATCCGGGAACTCAAGGTTGATGTTGCTTATCCCTTCCTGCTTGAAGTCTTTGATGACTTCGCTCAACAACGCCTTTCCGAAGCCGAGTTCCACGAGGTGTTGCGCCTGGTCGAGGCTTATGTCTTCCGGCGCGCGATTTGCGCCATCCCGACCAACTCCCTGAACAAGACCTTCGCCAACTTCGCCAGGTCCATCGACAAGGAAAGCTATCTAAGCAGCGTCCGGAGCTACTTCTATGGCATGAAGTCCTACCGGCGGTTCCCTCGTGACGAAGAATTCATTCAAGAACTTAAAACGCGAGACCTCTATAATTTCCCTCGGCGGAGTTACTGGCTGCGACGCTTTGAGAACCATGGCCGCAAGGAGCGTGTTCATGTCGACGACTACACCATTGAACATATCCTTCCCCAAGACCCCAATCTCTCGGCCGAATGGCGGCGGGAGCTTGGTCACGATGCAGAGCAGGTTCAGGAGCGCTGGCTACACACACTCGGGAACCTGACTTTGACGGGTTACAACTCGGAATACAGTAACCGTCCGTTTCGCGAGAAGCGCGACATGAGGGACGGGTTCAAGCACAGCCCACTTCGAGTAAATGAAGGTCTTTCTGCGACCGAAACCTGGGATGAGACTGCGATCCAAGCGCGCGCCGCCCGGCTGGCCAAGAAAGCGACACAGGTCTGGGTGGCCCCTGCCCTCACTGACGAAGAACTTGCGGCCCTTAACGCCCCAAGAGATGTTCCAACGACCGGCTACACGATCAGCGATCACCAGCACCTCGCGGGTGGCCATAGCCGCCAGCTATTCGACGCATTCGAACAACGGGTTCTTGCTCTCGATCCTTGCGTGACGCGGGAGTTCTTAAAGCTCTATGTCGCCTTCAAAGCTGAGACCAACTTTGCCGACGTCGTTCCGCAAGCCAAGGGCTTGCGGATCTCGCTGAATATCGATCCTCATGAGATCAACGACCCTCGCGGCTTGGTCGAAGACGTGACCGGAATCGGACGCTGGGGGAATGGAAACTCTGAAGTGCGCTTGAACCAGAGCGAGGATCTCGCTTACGTGGTTGGCCTTGCCCGCCAAGCTTTAGAGAGACAACTCGACCAGGAGGAAGCCGCTTAGAAGGCGAAGCGCATTCGCAGCGATCAGCACAATGGGCGGAGAGCCGACCTTCGCTGCGACGTGGACGAACGGCCGCAGCGCGCAGATTTGAACCGCGCCGGGTTTGCCGGAGGCTCCAACTATTGAGTAGCAACTGTGTTTTAAACGATGGCGTCTCGGTAGGCCGTTCCAGTTTTGATCATTGCGTTGAGAACGGTCAGGAGCTTGCGTGCGCAAGCGACGATGACGGGCTTTTTGGCTTTTCCAGCCACAAGCAGGCGCTCCTTGAGGGCCCTGAACCGCGGGTCGAACCTGCTGGCGGTGAGTGCTGCCAGATAGAGGGTGCGCCTGATCGTGCCGCGTCCACCCCATATGCTGCGTTTGCCGCGTCGATGTCCGGAGTCATTCGCATGTGGTGCGAGTCCGGCGAGAGCCGCGATCCTTCGGCTGTCAAGCTGACCAAGTTCAGGGAGCGGCGCGATCAAGGTTGCTGAGACGACGGGCCCGATCCCTTTTGACTTGGCGTAGGCGCGCGGCTTGCTCGCGCAAATCGCCCTGTTCTTGGATTACGGCTTCCATCTCTGCCTCGGCTTTCGCGAGACTGGCTTGCAGGGTCTTGATGTGCTGAGAGATGTTGCGCCAAATCCATGAATCCTGCGCTGTCCTCAAGCGGTTTTTCTCCGCAACGATCATGGTGGTGATGCCCGCCCGGTGGGCGGTAAGATCAGCCAAACGCTGCCGTTCGGCAGAACGCGGGCTCGCTGGAGCCAGCTGTACAGCGCGTCCCATCTCGGCCAGGACCAGCGCATCGACGCGGTCACTCTTGGCCAAGCGCCCGGTTGCGCGGGCAAACTCGCGGGCCTGCCGAGGGTTCACACATGTCGCGAGCCGCCCAGCTTCGAAGAGAGCCGACATTACGGATCGCTCGTAGCCACCAGCTGCTTCGAGGACTACGATGGATGAGCCAACTGTCGCTGCAAAACTACGGAGCGATCGGCGGTCGGTTGGTATCCTCTCCTGCCGGGAAGAGGCGGGGTCACACACGTCGATCCAGTCTTTCGCAACATCGACGCCGATGTAGGTTTGGGGCAAAGTCACTGTCCTGTCCTTGATATTCGGGGGCGGCACTACGGGCGTCCCTTGCAACTGTTCAGGTTCAAATGGCGACGGCGCAAATGGGCCCCTTGCTACTCAGCGGGATCTACCTCCCCGGGATGGAACGGGGTCCCACCTGCGTTCCCAGTATGCCCGACCTTGAACACACAAGGATGGAGCATCATGAGCAAGACCACGAACAAGTTTTCCCCCGAAGTTCGTGAGCGCGTCGTGCGGATGGTTCTCGACAACGAGGGCCAGCACGGATCTCGCTGGCAGGCGATAACTTCGATCGCAGCGAAGATCGGCTGCTCGGCGAACACGCTGAACGACTGGGTCAAGAAGGCTGAGGTCGACAGCGGCAAGCGTTCAGGTGTTCCCAGCGAGATGGCCGAGAGAATGAAGGCGCTGGAGCGGGAGAACCGCGAACTGCGTCAGGCCAACGAGATACTTCGGAAGGCGTCGGCGTATTTTGCGATGGCGGAGCTCGACCGCCGGTCGAAGTGATGGTGGATTTCATTGAGGCGCATCGTGATGCGCATGGGGTCGAGCCGATCTGCACGGTGCTGCCGATCGCCCCCTCCACCTACTATGATCATCTTGCGAAGCGGGCCAATCCGGCCCGCTTGTCGGACCGTGCCCGTCGTGATGCCGCCCTGCGGCCCGAGATCGAACGCGTCGGGGAGGAGAACTACAAGGTCTACGGCGTCCGTAAGGTCTGGCGGCAGCTTTTCCGGGAAGGCTTCGTTGTCGCGCGTTGCACGGTGGCACGGCTCATGCGGGACATGGACATCCAGGGCATCATCCGCGGCAAACCGCATCGGACAACGATCCCCGACAAGAAGGCCCCGTGTCCTCTGGACAAGGTGAACCGCGAGGTCCGGGTTCCGGCGCCCAACATGCTGTGGGTCAGCGATTTCACCTACGTCACCACCTGGAAGGGTTTCGTGTATGTCGCCTTCGTCATCGATGCCTATGCCCGCAAGATCGTCGGCTGGCGCGCCAGCACTTCGGCACAGGCCGGTTTCGTCTTGGATGCACTGGAGCAGGCGGTCCATGACCGGCGGCCGACAAAGGCCATGGGGCTGGTCCATCATAGCGATAGAGGGTCGCAATACCTATCCATTCGCTACACCGAAAGGCTGGGCGAGGCCGGCATCGAGCCATCGGTCGGCAGTGTGGGTGACAGCTACGACAACGCTTTGGCCGAGACCATCAACGGCCTCTACAAGGCTGAAGTCATCCATCGCCGCGGCCCTTGGCGCAGCTTCGAGAGCGTCGAATACGCCACGCTGGAATGGGTGGACTGGTTCAACAACCGCCGACTTCTCGAGCCCATCGGGAACATCCCGCCCGCCGTGGCAGAGACAAACTTCTACGCAGCTCTGGAAGCTAAAGACATGGCCGCGTAACTAACGACAATCAGCCTCCGGAAAACCCGGCGCGGTTCAATTGAGCGTTGCAAACGCTTGTGAGCATGTTTCAGCGCAGCGCAAACCAGTGCTCTGCCGTGATCGAAGACCGATGAAAGATTGCGCGATCTCAGCGGTTTCCGTCTGCGCGACTTGCAGGGCAATACGACCTTCAGAACGACTGCTTAACCCAAGTCCAACGCTGGCCGCTGCCTGCGCAGGGTGGCTCTGACAAGGACCGAATTCGATACCTGTCGACGGGTAGCCGAGGTGTAAGCAGGATAAGTCGCCGGCTTCCCGTGATCACGCAGCCAGAACAGTTGGTGAAAAATATCTGTTTTTAAGCTTAA
>JABXHM010000075.1 GCA_013373625.1 Alteromonadaceae bacterium
CTATTCGCCCACATGCACCCCATAAAGGTTATATAAGCACCAATCTCCAATAGCCCCCATGCCCAGGGGCGGTTTGACCCTAACGGGATTGGTGCCCAACATATTAAAAATAAGAGTAAATAGAACCAAGGGGTATCTTTTACAGAGTCTACGCGTCTCTGTTCTGAAAAGTGCGAATTGTTAGGCATGAGATATTATTGTACGGCTAATCCCTGTAATGGTTATAAGTGTAGCCGAATTTTTTAATTATTGGGATTATAAAACAAAAAAGGCCTCAAAATTGAGACCTTTTAAAACAGTAAGTAGTTCTTTGATTGGCGCTAACTTAGTTGTTAGAACCGGTGTTACCACCGCCGCCACCACCGCCAGCACCGTTACCAGCACCGACAGGTGTACCTGGGTTTTGGTTACCGTTGCCATTGTTGTTACCTGGTCCCGTAGGTGGGTTACCTGCGTTACCTTGGCCACCGGCAGCAGTGGCAGAGCTTGATGCAGTATCGATTGCTTCAGATGAACTTGGGTCAACTGCTTTTGCGAAAGCTACTAAACTGGATGAATCAGTTGAAGTAGAGGTTGCAATGGTTAAAGCTACAGCATCGGCAACTGAACTACCCGTTGCAACAGCAGCTAAGAATGTTGCAGCATCGGCAGAATCCATTGCTGCCAGCGCTTCTTTTTGCTCAGCCGTTAAATCGTCGCCAGCCAATAGTGCGGCAATTGCCGCTTCAGTTGATTCCGCTGAATTTACGACTGCAGCAATAGCAGCAGTAGCATTTGAGCTTTCTTGCGCATGAGTAAGAGGCGATAACCCCATCATAACCACAGCGCAGGTTAATAATAATTTGCGCATAATAATCTCCATTGAGTGTATTTGATAAACTATACAGACGCCGCCAGTTCCATTGATTGATGGAATTTACCGGAATTCCCAAACTAAAGTCTACCAGTTAAAATAAATAAATCTAGGTCAAGTTTTAAACTATTTTGCTCTAAACAGTTACCAGGAGCACGGCTTACAATATAAGTAACCCTGAACATGATCTACAAATAACTCTTGCAAAGTTTGTGCCTCAATTTCTTCCTCGACCAATTCAGCGATAACGTGAATGTTTAACCCATGGGCAATGTTCACTAGCGAGCGCACAAAAAATTGGTTGTCGTCAGATAAATGAATATTGCGGGTAAAACTACCGTCTAGCTTTATAAAGTCTGGGCGCAGTTTGCGAAGTTGCGAAAATGCCGCAATGCTAGTACCCACGCGCTCTACCGTAAGCTTTGCATTTAACTCTCGCAGTTTGTCAGCCAAATAATGCACGTTATCCGGCGCATGTTGCAGGCACACTTCATTAACTTCTATAACGATATTCTGCGCGATGTGGGCAAATTTTTGTAGCACGGTTACAAGTTCGTCGAGCGTATTACGCTCGGCAAATGACGCTCGGGAAATGTTGACCGCGACAGGATCGCCCGGATCCTGGCTATAAAGTGTCAGGATTTTTTCCAGTATCAGGCAATCAAGTTTACCAGCACAGTGCAGATGCTCCGATTCTGCAATTAACTGTGACATAGGCAAGTAATTCTCACCATTGTGCGCTTTAAAGCGGGCAAAGCACTCAAAATACACGGTACTGCCGTCGAAATTTTTTACAGGCTGCCGAACTACGTCTACCGCTTTAGAGCTCAATATGCGATTAAACTCATCGCGCCAGGCACTCTGGCTAAGATGTGTATCAATTTCGCTGGCTAACTGCCAACGCTTAGGTTGGCTTTTTGCCGTTGTTAATGCCGCATCGGCATTTTCGAGTAACTCTACTTTACTAGTAAGCTGACTAAACTTGGCAGCGCCTATATGAGCAAAGCCATGAGCGTATATAGGCAGTGACTGGGCGTTAAACTCGTCGCTTAAGGTATCGAGGAGTGCTGCACATTTTTCATCATTAATATTTTCAAGCAGCATAACAAAGTCGCCACCGCGCACCCGGTAAACTTCGGCATTCACCGACTTCCCTTGTTCAGCCAATAAGTGACTTAAGGTTTTTATGTAGATATCGGCCGTTTGGGCACCTTCAGATTCATTTACATGTGCCAGACTGGACAAGCGCACAATTACCAAAAAGCCAGATGGCTCCATTTCTTTATCGGCGAAGAGTCGTGAAAGCCGGTTATCCAGCGCAAGTTTATTGCCTAGCTGAGTAAGGGTATCTAAATAGGCTGTTTGATAGTAGCTTTGTGCCTGCGCCGTGAGCTCTTTATGTTGCTTGTTTAAAATACTGGCCATTTTATTGATGGCCCGTACCATTAAATTGAGTTCGCGGGTACGAGGAATTGACTCGATTTCGCTGAAGTCACGGGCGCTGATGCGCTCCGAGGCTCTAACTACTGAATAGATTGGCGTAATAATAATACGCAGCAGGCCAAATAACAGCAGTGTACCGATCACAAAGAGTGCAAGCGTGAACCAAAATGTATCTTTGGCATTTTGCCAGAGTTGGGCGTAACCCATACCGGGGTGACTACGTACTGTCATTGTGCCGGCAATATTCCAGCCTGAGTTGATTTCTGTTTCCGCTGTAGGCGGTGTTAGCGGAAAGAGCTCCATAAACCATTGCGGCACGGTTTCTGGTAATGGCGGATTCACTTTCTCTAAAATAACGTTGCCGTCTAAATCTTTAAGCACAATAGACTCGTAGTATCCGCGGTCAAAAATCGCATTTACCATGGTTTCTACCAATGGTAAGTCGGCCTCGTTACCAATATAAGGAGATATAGATAACCCTAACGACGTAGCAGTATCCTGCGCATGGGATGTAAGCTGATCATCAATATAGGCGCGAAAACTGTTTACGTTTATCCACACCGTACTGAAAAAAACCAGGCACAGCACTGTAATAAAACCCAAGCTGAATTGTTTTGCAAGTGACATGTTTATACCTGTTGTATTTAAAATCCCCGTTCAATACGGGTGGTTAAATCTTCCCACAGCTTATGGCGTGTTGCGGTGCCCAGCTGTTTACCGCGACCTTGTGCTTTAGCCAACCATAACCCCTCACCATTAAAACTGTAAACCGGTCTTAAATCCTGACGACGACTGGCTGGCCAAATACGGGGGTTTATATTGTCGAGGATAACTGGCACGGCATTCGGTGATGAGTAATAAGCGAGCACCATATGCGCCTGGTTGTAGTCCAGAGCCTTTACATACATCATCCGCATCTTCTCTTCCGGCACACCTAAGGCACGTAAACTAAAATATTTGGCTATAGTGTAATCTTCACAATCGCCGCCGTTAGTCGCCAACATTTCTATCGGTGTGGCCCAGTAATCATCCTGCTTCCAATGCACTGAATCATCGTAATAAGGAATAGCATTAAAGAATCGATTTATTTCGTACAGTTTGTCATCTTCGTCGAGTCGGTTAACGTCTTTTAGTAATTCTTCCCATTCTACGACTCGTTGACTTGCCTCACTGCCATAAGTACTCAGTATCCGCCGATAAATCTCTTCGGTAATTTTCAATGGCCCAACCGCAAAAATTTGCTGCCACAAACCGAGCCCTAGCAAAACCAGAGCACTTAACGTGAATATGCGAACTGACGGCTTTATACCAGTCATCGAGTACACAAAATTTCCGAGCATATCGTAAAAAAGAACATAGAAGTTGCCCTTCTGCATGAGAGACACTATCAGAGTAGTCTAATAGTACACAATTTTCATTCCTCTAAGTCATTCGAATGACAAGTGGCGGTTATGACTGTTAGCACTGGCATGATATATGTATACTACCGTGAACTACGAGTTAATGTATATTCAAAGTGTCATGCTATTTACGTAGAGTGACTTTGCGTTTTATAAATTTAAATAATTCAGGTACCAGAAGCAATGAAAATGGAAGATGTTGTTTTTACACATGTCGGTGGACTCAAAACGGCATGTATAGGACGCAAGCAATTAGTTGAGCTGATTGTAAACCAAATTAGCCAGTACAAAGTACAATCTACTCCCATATCACCTCTCACCATTTTTGATTCAAACGGGCAAGGCATTTCAATTGCAAACAGTGATCCGGATTTTATGAAACTGCTAGAAACTGCCGACATTATCCATGCCGATGGCCAGAGTGTAGTCGCGTTTTCACGGATGTTCAGTACGACGCCGATTCCTGAACGCACCCCAACTACTGACACGATCCACGACATTCCTCTGTTTGATAGCAGCAATATAAAACACTTTTTGCTGGGCGGAAAACAAAGCGTCGTGGAAAAATGCGCCAATATTCTCGATAGCAAGTACAGTAATTTCGAAATTGCAGGTACCCACCATGGCTATTTTGATGAAAGCACTGAACAGCAGCTTATAGATACCATTAATAACTCTGGGGCGGATATATTATGGGTAGGCTTAGGCAAACCTAAAGAACAAGCTTTTGTGGTGAGAAACAAAAGCAAGTTGCATGTTCCGGTTATTATCACTTGTGGCGGCTGTTATAACTATATTACGGGCGATTATAAACGTGCGCCTGAATTTATGCAGAAAATTGGCATGGAATGGTTGCACAGAGCCTGTACCGAACCGAGAAAATTCATGTGGCGCTACATAACCACGAATCCCCATTCGATTTACTGTGCCTGGAAGCACAGAACAAAGGCATAGGCCGGTACTATGGGAAAGCACAAGGTATTATTCGTACATAAGTTTTTCACTGTAGGTGGCGGTGTTGAAAGGGTACATAAAAATTTGTCGGTAGCACTTGGCGAGGCCGGTGTAGACAGCATTTTTTATGTCCACGATAAAACCGGCGAAAGCGCTGAAGGGTTCGCCAGACTTCAACAGGATTACTCTGCATTTGCTGCTGACGATAGCACCAGTTTGACTGGTAAACTCCGTTATTTATTTAGTTTAATTAAGCGCAAAGAAATAAATGTGCTTATTGCTGCTACCGAAACGGCAAATATGCTGGCACTTTTGTGTAAAATTCGCTATCCAGCTCTGAGTGTGGTTTATACACGCCACTGTGCCTTTGATGTTAGCGATCAAAAGCTTCCCCCTTGGGCAATAAAATCACTTTACGCCATGTATAGTATCACCAATGGTAAAATTGTTGCGGTATCAGAAGCCTTAAAAAAGCAGATACAAAACACACTGTTGTTTGGCAAAAGCAAGGTAAAATTTATACCGAATGCTGTGCTTCAACCCGCTATTCTGGAACTCGCAAATAAAGCACCTGAAGTCGAATTGCCTGAGCGATACTTTTGCAGTGTAGGCAGACTGGTTGAACAAAAAGGCTTTGATTTACTATTGCAGGCATACGCCAAAGCGTATAGCTACGATAACTCTCTTCCGGAACTCGTGATAGTGGGTGCTGGAGAAGATTTAGATAAGCTCAAATCGCACGCCTCCCAACTTGGCATCCAGCAACGCGTTCACTTTACCGGCTTTACAACTAATCCATACAGCATTATTCAAGCCGCTGACGCTTTTATTCTTTCTTCCCGCCACGAAGGCATGCCTACCGTTCTCGTGGAGGCCATGTATCTCAACACGCCAGTGATTGCTTTTGACTGCCCGACCGGCCCAAGCGAATTAATCACTCCGAATGAAACCGGCATTCTGGTGAAGGCCCTGGACACGGACGACTTGGCAACGGCGATGCAGAATTATTCAGTGTTAAAAGCTAAACCACTCGCCGATAGTGTTAAACACTTTTCATACGAAAATGTTGCCACTGCTTATATTTCGCAATTTGGATAGACCATGGCAAAAATAACAATTGTATTGCACGACCTGCGAGGCGGCGGCGCGGAAAAAATGATGGTAAGGTTGGCAAACCAACTCGTGGAACACGGTGATAGTGTAGACATGATTCTAATCACCGAAGGCGGTAGCAATAAGCCTTATTTGAGTCAGGATGTTAATCTTATAGAGCTAAAATGCCAACGAACGCTCGATGCCTTTGGCCCACTTCGACGTGCCCTCAAACGCTCTGCGCCAGATGGAATACTTGCTGCATTAACCCATATAAATGTAATTACTGCTATTGTTTGCGCAACCTTAGGTTGGCTAAAAAAGCTCAGTGTCAGCGAAAGAAATGCCTTTTCACTTGATAAAAAAGTGAATAACGACAAAGTAATGAAACTGACTTACTTTTTAGCGCCTTTTATATACCGCTTGCTGCCAAACCCTGTCATTGCAGTATCACAAGGTGTTGCGCAGGATCTTATCGATACCACCGTTGTCAGAGCAAAAGACGTAGTCACAGCACCTAACCCGGTTATCACAAAAGAGACCGAAGAGGCAGCGCAATATCCTGCTAAGCATCCATGGTTGGTCGATAAATCATTACCGACCATTGTAGCTGTGGGACGTTTAAGTTATCAAAAAGGGTTTGATATGCTTATTAACGCGTTTCACAAGGTGCTACAAACAAAAGATTGTCGCTTAATTATTTTTGGCGAAGGGGAACTGAAAGCAGATTTGGAGACTCAAATTAGTGGCCTGGGTATAACGGAACGTGTATCGCTGCCCGGCTATTCGGATAATATTATTGCCGAGATGAAAGCTGCAGACCTCTATGTTTTATCATCACGCTTTGAAGGCAGCCCCAACGCAATCGTTGAAGCCATGTCGGTCGGCACATCAGTTGTTGCATTTGACTGTCCCCATGGCGCAAGAGAAATATTAGAAGGTGGTGGAATAGCCCCTCTTATTAAATATTTAGATGTAGAAGCATTAGGCGATGCTGTGCTAAATAGCCTTTCTCTTGAACAAATCAACAATAATGAATTACAGCATTATGTGTTTGGTAAGTTCCACAGTTCGGTATCAAGCAAAGCTTATAAACGATTGATACTTCGAGATAAATAACAATGAAGATTGATCACGTCACATTCAAAAAGTTTTTTTTATATTTGTCGTTTTTTTATTATTTGGGTTTTTTAAACTTCATCACGGGTATGTTTGGCGGAGGGGGTGACGATGTATTCGCTACAAGTGCCGCCGGCTCAATAGCAAATCAAATTGTTGGTACACTTTTGTTGTTGATGAGCTTACTGTTACTTTTGAAAGTAAAAATTGTACAAATTTCACTATTCATCAAACATTTTTGGCTATGGGGCTTATTAATATTCTGGTTTGTATTATCGACCTATTGGTCCTACGCCCCTCCTGTAACATTTAGACGCGTAATTGCTTTTACGACACTGGTTTTAACCGCCTATTGTTTGGTACAGATATTTACCCCAAAGTCGTTACTGATAGCCTTGGTAGTCACCGTAACCTTGGCTGCAACTATAGGATTGATTGAGGCCATCATTAGTCCTCAAAACGCGTTTATCTCAGTAGGCCATCGTGCTGGGGCGTTTACTGGTATGTATTTTGATAAAAATGCAGGGGCGAGACTCTATGCCAATATCATTTTGATTATCTTTGGACTCGAACTCTACAAAAAACGCTGGGGGATAATCGCGTTATCAATACTTACACTCTGCTTGTTAATGTCTCGCTCTGCAACCTCTTTGGTAATAGTAGTAACAGGTTGTAGTCTAATATTTTTATTTAAATACATGCAATCACGCAATACACAACAAAACCTAGTTAGACTAATAACGATTGCAATATTACTTAGCATAGCTGCCTATGTAATTCTGGCACTCTACGAATTCATTCTAGGTCTCTTAGGCCGGGATCCTGATCTAACAGACAGAACTATAATTTGGGAATTAATGCAACGGTATATCGAAGCTGAATTTTTTAAAGGTTATGGATTTGGGGCGTTTTGGGCCAGTGATGCAGTAAGTGAATTTATCAATAGGTGGGGATTTATTGGTAACGCACATAGTGGATATTACGAAGCACTACTCCACGGCGGCATAATAGCGCTAGTTTTAGTCATTTCCATTTTGATTCATAGTATGTGGGTTTTTACTAAAAATTATGTGAATGGAGATAGTCCCTCGATCACGCCAGTTTTAGTCGCAATAATAATCATTCAGGCAATAGTAAATTACATAGGATTCATTATTATCAATCACAACGCCGATGACATGTTTTTATTTTTAATTGCTTACTTTATTAACCTCTCAATATATAGCGGCTTAAATAGTAAGAAGTACGATTCGTTTAAAGCCTATAGTGAAAACAGGAAGAATAGGGGGATTAGCCATGTAACATAGGTTTCCAGCGTGCATATTACACTATGAAATCTATTAAACTCAAACTTCAACTACTTGTTTGTCACTCCGAAATAGAATAGAACTTGATAGAAAATTGGGAACAAACCAAGTACGACTTACTACATTAAAGGATGCTGAATGATAAAAACTAAAATGGATCTTAAATTTTACTTAGCTGCAGATAAATATGCATTAGGTAGAGACAGAAGTAGGCCAAGTATTAATGATGATGTATGGAAGTTTCAACGTATTTTGAGAAAGGTTGAATACTATAAAAACAAAAAACCAGACATTATTTCGAAGTTACTACTTCCAATTTACCAGCTAAGAAAATATAAATTAGGCATCAGTTTGGGATTTGATATTCCAACAAATGTTTTCGGCCCTGGTCTGCGAATAAATCACTTTGGAAATATTGTGGTTAGTAAGTCAGCTGTTATTGGTATGTGGTGTGACATCCATCAGGGTGTCAATATAGGCTCAAATAACTCTGTTTCTGGGCAAGAGCTTGTTCCCAGAATAGGCAACAATGTTTGGATTGGCCCAGGCGTTAAAATATTTGGTGACATAGAAATTGGTAATGAGGTGCAAATTGCAGCAAATGCTGTGGTCAACAAGAGTGTCTGTAATAATAAAACTGTTGGGGGTATTCCTGCAAAGGTCATTAGTGACCACGGAACTGAAAATGTAAATGTTGCTGCAAGTAAAGCGAGAATGATGAAATTTATTGAGTTACATCCGCAGTTCAGACAATACTTTAATATATCCTCAGTAAATGTGTTGGAGAACATGAAACTCGACGGATGAGGTTTTAACTTTTAAGGCACCACACTGATAAATAAAAAATTTTAAACATAGCATGGAAAATCTAGAGTGAAGTCATTAGCAATTGAAGCCTTAAAAAAAAGTGTCGTTTTTCCAGTAAGAAATACATTTCTTCAATTGAATAGAAAAGCCGGGCACTTCAGCAATGTTGTATGGTTAATAGGTGATGGGCGAAGCGGCACGACGTGGATTTCGTCAGTAATTAATAGCCGTTCGAAAGCTCGTGAACTTTTTGAACCTTACCATCCGCTCGTACATAATAACCCTTCTCTTGCCCCTTATCTTTATTCTACGCGCGATACATTACCTCAAGACTTAATAAGCACTTACAAAAGTATTTTTTCTGGAAAATTACTACACCGGAGAATTGACTTTGATAACCGAAACTTGCTCTACAATGGATTAATTGTAAAAGATATATTCATAAACTTAGCCGCCCACTCATTAAGTCAGTTATTTCCGTCGGTAAAAACAGTGCTACTCATACGAAACCCGTTTGCAGTTGTCGCCTCTAAAATTCAGAAAAAGCATTGGTATTGGCCAACCGACCTAGGTGTATACATAAACAACGCATCATTAATGAAACGATTAGGTAGAGATACGCAAAAATATCTTATCGATGCTCAACGACGCAATAACTTTGCAGAAATTCAATTTATTCACTGGGCAATTGGTAATTTAATTGTGTTAGAAGACTTTACGGAAGAGACTTTACACCTTTTGTTTTATGAAGACATGAAGGACTCTCCTAACGCCGAGTTAGGTAAACTGAATAATTACCTTGGTGAAAATTTCGATTTTATAGCGAGAAGTGCAAGCGAGAAAACACTAAGCAAACCGAGCAGAGTTGTTTACGATACAAAGAGAATAGAACACGAGTACTCCATGAAATACTGGGAGCGCACTTTTTCGAGAGAAGATTTCACCGCTGGTGTTCAGGCACTTAAATACTTTGACATGTTTAATCTTTATGGAGAAGACGGAAAACCAAACCATGAACAGTTCATCAGATTTGGTTTCAATCTCTAACCTCTATCAGCAGTGGAGACTGAATCGACCAGACTTCTCTAGACACTTAATTTCTTTATAATTATGTGTACTAAGGAGAAAAGATGTCTCAGCGATTTACAGAAGAATTTAAAATACAAGCCGTAAAA
>JABXHM010000068.1 GCA_013373625.1 Alteromonadaceae bacterium
CCGCCCTTGGTGCGACCGATCAGGCGGCCACGCCCCCCTTTTTCAGTCCCAGGCTGGAGGCCGTGCGATGTGTCTTCAGGTGCGTTGCATCGATCATCAGCGTATCAGTTCCGCCGCCTTGATCGGCAAGTTCGAGAAGCATCCGCGCGAAGATACCCATCTCGCACCAACGCTTCCAAAGACTGTAGAGGGTCTTGTGTGGCCCGTATTCTGCAGGCGCGTCTCGCCACCGCAAACCATTGCGATTGATGAAGATAATGCCGCTCAACACGCGTCGATCATCAACGCGTGGCTTGCCGTGAGACTTGGGGAAGAAGGGCTCAAGACGCGCCATCTGCGCATCCGTCAGCCAGAAAAGATCAGACATGGTCACCGCTCGGTCTTCGAACCGTGAATCAGGCCGCAGAGCGAAAATCAATGGGTCCTGACCCTGGGGGACATGTCATGCCCAAATTAGAAAAAGAGATCGCTATGCCTTCTGCCCATGATAGGCACGTGCCTCGAATTCCAGTCGGCCAAGTTCAGAAAGCAAAGCGACCTCAGGAGACTGGTTACCATAAGGGCGCTTCCTGTTCATTAGCATTTCGATAGTTTTCACACGCGATTGCAATCCGGTTGGACTGACGGCCATCTTTAGTCGACTCAGCGCGGCTTGATCACGGTCTTTCTCAAAGGCTGTCAGCGCATCGAGGATCTCCTCACCTCTGCTTCTAGGTCGATCAGAAAAGTCAGGGGTGCTATCCCGGTCAAGCAAAAGATCTGCCGCAGCTGCGACCAGCCCCTTGTCGATGGCGCTCGTGATTCCTTCAATCAATTCGCGTCTATAATCCTGAGACCCCGAAAAGTGGGCATTGCCGACAAAGAGGTTCGAAAATTGAAAGTGCCTTGCAACAAGTCTAGGTAGCATCTCTTGAATTTGAATGACACCGGACAGCAATTGATGCGTGCTCTCTGCATCGCTATCTGAGCGCCAAGTTCCAAACCCTTCCAGTTTCTGAAGAATGCTGTCGACGACGACATCCCCAGTGTTCCAATATTTCATAGTTACCTCACCACGGGGGGATGAAGCCGCCCCTACCGTCTTCCATTTTCGTCCTGCGGCGAACAGTAATGCGCTGCCTTAATGTAACCCGAGCAAGTGGGTGGCCTAGACAGCAATCGCCGCTTGGGTTGCAATGAGTGCTTCAACTGCAACCTGAACCTCCGCATAGAGCTCCGCTTCGAGCTCGCCTGCATCGATCTCGACAATCAGCGCATAGCGCACAGATGGCAATCCTTCGTCCAGAAGCTTTTTCGAC
Organism: Alteromonadaceae bacterium; assembly: GCA_013373625.1. Taxonomy (GTDB): domain Bacteria; phylum Pseudomonadota; class Gammaproteobacteria; order Enterobacterales; family Alteromonadaceae; genus Alteromonas. The sequence goes on from JABXHM010000068.1 coordinate 1,299, forward strand.
TTCCACCATCCGGTGACGGGGTGAACAGCCAGCAAGTTGCGCCGCGCCAGATCTGAAGCCTTACACTTCAGCTGATCTATATGGAGGGAGCCGACATGGCGCCGATTGCTACCGTAGTCCCAAAGATCATCCTCGTCGTTTGCAGGACCGTCGGGCTGTTCGGCTGCCTTGCTGATCCGAGCCAGGAATCGGGCTTCGTTCTCGCCAGCGCGATTGAGTTGGAAACGTAAGTTGTGGGACGCGTAGCGGTACCGAACGCCGCGCGAGGCTTCGGACGGGTTCGGAGCGATAAAGCTGCTGAGCGCCACCCGCAATGTCACATCGGCATTGCCGAGCGCGCGCAAAGCCTCAACGGGCCAGGGAAGGGCGAACAGCTTCATTTCATTGTGGACATCACCGCCGGTCTTTTCAGAAATTCCGTAGGGCGTAATCGTGTCTTCCACGATAAGGGTCAGCGCGTTCGACGCGCTGCGGCGGGCACGGGCCATGTCCGGCACACCATATCCATAGCGCTGAAAAAGGGGTGTGTAGTGACCCTTGTTCGGCTGGGCAGGCAGATGTGCACGCATCTGCTGCGTCCACCGCGCTGAAGACACATAGAGACCACGGACTGTCTCGGGCCAAAGCGTCGGATAGTCAGACCAAAGTTCCGTTACGTCCTTCGCTGCAAGCGCTGTCGCCGCGCTGGTGTCGAAGGTGAATGTGAAGGATCGGACCGGATAATTGTGGTGCGTCGAAAGGAGTGATAACCATCCGTGCCGCATTGGCGGAGGCATGGCACTTAGCGCCCAGTTTCCACCCTCAAGGACGACGTCAGGCTTATTCGGCCAATGGGACGACCACGATGCAGTTCTCGAAGCTGGCGACAAGTCGCCGAATGGTGCAAGCGCTTGGGCCGGCTCTCCATTTGGTAGTACGGTCTTCTCTGTAAAGGCTCCGACAGATACAGCATTCCACGCTTGGGCTGGCGACTCGATTTCGTTGTCCTCGTGATCGCATCGGTCGAGGTAGTTTCCGGCACCAAAGGTGAAGTTGTCGGTATTCCCTGCCGAGACAAGCACCAGGCGCTGTTGTTTCACCCCACCTGAAACACCGGCGGCGAGCTGATCGACCTCCGTCGACCAGGACGTCGGAGCCCCGTCATGCGGCGTGTCCTCCCCGGTTGTCGTTGTCATGGTGAAGGTTCGGCGTCGGGGGCCGACCTGTTCGACTGCATTGATTGCCTGTCTTGTCACCGCGCCGAGGAGATGATGCGGGTTCATCCCTGCATCAGGCAGAAGCTTCACGGATTCCAGACGGTTCACGACAGAAACTGGATTCGCCTGGTGCAGTTTCGACGTCAGATCTCCAAAGAGTGCCAGTCCTCCCATCTGCGTGCCATGGCCCTTCACATCCTCCAGTCCCCAGGCCGGGTTGGCGGCATGTCGGTCATCCACGCTGAGCGCCGGCTGAATGAGAGGATGCGCGCGACTGACACCGGTATCCAAAAGCGTAACGTAGCCAAGGTCGGGATTGTCAGTATAGGTCGTACGCCCTGCGAGTTCGTCGACCCACTGCGCCTGTTCGGCCACTGGCAAGCCGTCGAAGAAATCCGCTGTGATGGTCGGAGCGGCAAGGGCGCGCACGCCGCCTAGTCGACGGACGGCCTGAGCGAGCTGATTGCGATCGGCCTGTACGACCACAACGGTATCTTCGGGAAATTCCAGCCGATCCGCTCCCACTGTGACGCCGTAGTTTGGTGCGGCCGCGACGAAGGCTTCGGTCATTTGAGGCTCGAGCCAAACCTCCCAGACGGTCGCAACATCCGCTCCGGGAAACTTGCCTGGAGGGCTGCGCCAGAGGGCACGCAATCCCGCTTCCGTGATGGCAGCAACGCTTTGCACCAGATCCGCGTTCTTCGGACGCCCCGGGACGATTTCACCATCTTTCTCGCGATCAGGCGTGTCTTCAGTCCGAAACTGCTCGACCTTCTTGCGCAGCTTTTCGATACCCTTGGCTGTCGCAAACACCGTCGCGCGCTCTTCGGCGCCGCCGAGAATTGGAGCATCTTCGATGCGCAGAAGCATCAAACCGCTGGCGTCCAAGCTGTCCTTTTTCAGACGTTCGTCTAATCGGGAGCGGACTTCCAGATAGACGCCGGGAAGTTCGGCTGTTGGAATATCCGGTAGCGCGTCGATGGCCTGAAGCAATACTTGGGCGTGCGCCGCGCGATTGGGGACATCACTTGGTCTTTTGGACCCGCCCCCGCCCTTTGCTTGGAACGGGCGAGGTTGTCCGAGATTGCGAAGGTGGAAGTGCGGAAGGTCTCGTGCCATTGCCATCGGTCCCTAATTCTTGGAGCGACCTTCGGCGCTCGAGGGCATCAAGCAAATCCTGTGTCGCAATCTTGTCAGTATCATTTAGCACGGCGCGTCGAGCGGCATCTTCCGCCGCCGCCACAACATCGGCCGTCGAGAGGCCTGAGGCCGTATCCGTCACCCGCTTCCATCCCATCCGAGAAAGCGAGAATCCGATCAGCCGACGTTCGAGCGCCTGCCGAATGGCCGGGCCATCGGGCATGACGTATGGCAAAACTAGATCGAAGCGGCGCAGCACCGCGCGGTCAAGAATTCCCGGCAGGTTTGTAGTGGCAATGACGATCGAAGGCCCGGTATCTTCATCCAGGAACTGCAGAAACGAGTTCAGAACTCGCCGGGCCTCGCCGACGTCGTTCTCACCGCCCCGCGCCGCAGCCAAAGCGTCGATTTCGTCGAAGAGATAGATACCGCGCGTCGTCTTGACGGCATCGAAGATCATCTTCAGCTTCTGAGCTGTTTCACCCATGAACTTCGTGATCAGCCCGTGGAGCATGACCGAAAAAAGGGGGTACTGCAGCTCCCCCGCAAGCGCTGAAGCACTCAGGGTCTTGCCGGTTCCGGGAGGACCGGAGAGGAGAACGCGCCGCCGTGGCTTCAACCCTTTTGCCTCAAGCTTTTCACGCATGCGCGTCTCAACTACGAGATGCGCGAGTTCGCTCTCGATCCTTTCTGGCAAGATGACATCGACGAGGCGCTCGGTCGGATAGGACGCGGCAAGGAACTCCGCCAGATCACCGCGGGGTGTAGCGATAGGAGTGATCGCAGTGGTTCGCTTCGCAGGCGGCTTCTGCCCCGCTTCAGCCCATTGTCGCAACTGCTCAGCCAGCCTAGTATGCCCCTTCTGCTCTTCGGCCGCAGAGAGTTGCATCGCCAGATCGTAAAAACGATCGGCGTCTCCCTCCGCGTGGCTCTTGACGAGACCGATGATTTGCTGGGCGGATGCCACGGTTAAGCTGCTCTTTCTTCGAGGTTTTTTATCGACGTACGATACGTTGAGATTCTATACATAAATCATCCAATGGACCAGAAAAATCGCCATCCTGTCCGTCGACCATGGCGCTCGAAGCCCCTTTTCCGAAACCTGTATTTGGAAGTAACTAATCGCGAAAAGCAGTGGGAACTCAGCCAACACCAACCTGAGGTGGCTCCCCCTGAAAACCCGCATCCTCCATTTGCTCCCTATCGGGCAGGTCATGCAGGCTCTCCAGCCCGAACGCCACCAAGAACTGCTCGGTGGTGACGAAGGTATAGGGCGCCCCGCGCCGAGGCGACCGTGGTCCGGTCCCAATCAGGTCGCGCGCATGCAGCCGACCGATCAGGTCGCGGCTGATTTCCTTGCCGAAGATATCCTTCAGTGCGTCGCGGGTGATCGGCTGGTGGTAGGCGATGGCGGCCAAGACCGCGACGTCGAATTCGCTCAGGTCCAGCAATTGGTCCCCGATATCTGCCGCCGCGCGGATCGCGAGGGCGTAGGTGGCGCGCGTGCGGAACATCCAGCCGCCAGCGCCCTGCGCGATCTCGAAGGCCCGCCCTTCCAGATCGGCGGCGAGGTCCTCGACCAGAAGGTCGACCGAAGCCCCCTGCCCCACCACGCGCGCCAGGTCGTCGCGCGGCACCGGCGAGGCCGAGGCAAAGAGCACCGCCTCGATCCGGCGCATCCATTCCCTCCAGCGCAATTCCGGCGGCAGATCAGAGAGCTCGCGATCCAGATCCGGTTCTGACCGATCCTTGGCCATCGCTACACCCCGTACAGACGAAAAGTGTCGCGCCCGGTCAGCTCGCGCACCGCGCCGAGGTCGACCAGCCGATCGCAGAGTCGCCGTGCGGCGCGATTCGGCAAAGGCAAGGCCGAAGGCGCAACGGCATCGCGGGTCAGGAACATCTCGACCGCGTCACACGCCCCCTTGGCCCGTAGCTTGGGCGCAGCTGACTTGAGACGCGCCGCCCGCCGCGCGAGGTCGGCGGCCTGCCGAACGGCCTCGATCGCCGACGAGATGAGTGCGCGATGACAGGCAAAGCGAAGGTCATCACCCTGCTTGCGAAGGTCCGCGCGTTTCAGGCCCGCAGCCAGCAGCGGCACAAGATGCTCCCAACCAAGCGCCTGAGCCAAAGCCGCGTCCGCAAGGATCAACGCTGCCAAATCGGCGCGCGGCGCCTCGCGCAGAATGGCTTCCAGCGCCATCGCGGCCCGGGTCACGGGCGCCCCTTTCCCTGCATCGAGCCACGTCGCGATCTGGCCCGGCTCGAAGGCCGGCAAGGCTCGACCCAGAGCCTTGATCGACACCGGCCGCTCCGCCGCGCGCCGCCAAGCGAGGTAGGTTTCCCCGGCCGGTCCGGGCAGATCGCCGGATCGCAGAAGATGTACCGTGTCGCGCAATTCCCCTGCCCTCACCGGGCGCCCCAACAACGCCATACAAGCCTCGGCCGCGTGCAGCGCGAGCCGGTCCCGCAACAAGGCTTGGGGCACCTCCTCGTGTCCCAATACAAGATGCAGGTGATTCAGCGCCGCGCCCGACAAAAACGCAATATCTTCAAGGGTTTCAGCACGCGTGGAGGTGACCCAGGCGGGCATCCGGGGTAACATGTCGAGGTCGCTGAGGTGATACGATCGGGCAAATGTCATGCCTGAAGCCTACACTCTCGCGGCGCTTTATTCCATAAAATTGCAGCCTAACCGCCCCACTCTGCCGGCCTCGGCCATGTCCAATAAGTTTGCATTATCGGACATAAAAGGATACGCTGAGAAACAGCTCAATATCATCGCCGGATTCAGTGGAAAATGCCCTCAGAGACCGAAAAATCGACGTCAACGCCCTCTGATGAGCTAAATGATGCTCGCGTCGACGAGAGAGATCAAGAGGAAAGCGATGACATCGCCTTGCCCTCCCATGTCGCGGGGTCCGGCACGCTCGACCGACTGGTGGACACCGCACGCGACTATGCCCGCGCCGCGGCCTCGGACAATACGCTGAAGGCCTACGCGAAGGACTGGGCGCATTTCGCGCGCTGGTGCCGGATGAAGGGCGCGGAGCCTCTGCCCCCGTCGCCCGAAATGATCGGCCTCTACCTTGCGGACCTGGCGTCCGGAACGGGCCCCTCCCCTGCCCTATCGGTCAGCACCATCGACCGTCGCCTGTCGGGCCTCGCCTGGAACTACACCCAGCGCGGCTTTTCCCTCGATCGCAAGAACCGGCACATCGCGACCGTGCTTGCCGGGATCAAGCGCAAGCACGCGCGTCCACCTTTGCAGAAGGAAGCGATCCTGGCCGAGGACATCATCGCGATGGTGGCCACCCTTCCTTTCGACCTGCGCGGGTTACGCGATCGGGCAATCCTACTCCTTGGCTACGCTGGAGGTCTGCGCCGCTCGGAAATTGTCAGTCTTGATGTGCACAAAGACGACACACCAGGTTCCGGAGGCTGGATCGAGATCTTCGACAAGGGGGCACTTCTCACCCTCAATGCCAAGACCGGTTGGCGCGAGGTCGAAATCGGCCGCGGCTCCAAGGATCAGACCTGCCCCGTGCATGCTCTAGAGCAATGGCTGCACTTTGCGAAGATCGACTTCGGCCCAGTCTTCGTCAGCACCTCCCGTGATGGCAAGAAGGCTCTGGAGACGCGACTGAACGACAGACATGTGGCCCGCCTGATCAAGCGCACGGTCCTCGACGCCGGCATCCGATCCGAGCTGCCCGAGAAAGAACGACTGGCACTGTTCTCGGGCCACAGCTTGCGTGCCGGCCTCGCCAGTTCGGCGGAAGTCGACGAGCGCTACGTCCAGAAGCAGCTTGGACACGCTTCAGCCGAGATGACCCGCCGTTACCAGCGCCGTCGCGATCGGTTCCGGGTGAACCTGACCAAAGCCGCCGGCCTCTGAACTCCTGCCCCATTACGCGGCCTGCCCGCTGAGCTTGCCATAGAAGCTGCGCTCGAGATGCAGCTCCCCTGCCCCAGCCTTTTCGACCATGCCGCGCAGATACCCGCCCAGCGAAGAAACTTCACCCGCGCTGTGCTTCTCGAAGACAAGCGCAAACGCAACCGTTGCCACCTGAGTGCCCATTCGGTCCTGCGCCACGTTCCAGGCATGCTCCGAGAGCCCGATCATTGGCCTGAGCTGCCCCGCAACCCGGTACAGATCGCCCCAATCCTTCAGGAACCCACCCATATTGCGCGCCCAAGACGCGAATTCGGGACAGGCTTGCATGATTGTAGGCGGCTTTGTCAGGTTTTTTCGCGCAGCACGAACTTACACCCTGGATGCCGGATTACGCCGCCAAGTCGTCAGTGTAATCGTGCCAAATCTCGAATGCGGCAGCGCGGGCGTGGCGATAAGATTTGGCTGACAGTCGATGGCG
>JABXHM010000020.1 GCA_013373625.1 Alteromonadaceae bacterium
CGCTCGTCGGCTCGTTCCTTTCGGCCGGGTCGCAAACGATCAGCGCCATGCAGACCAGCACGCCGATCTCCTCGGCGGGGAGAACCAACTGTCCGTGCTTTGCCTGGCGGCGCCAGGCCGAGAGCTGGTTCGAAAGGGCGGAGAACGGACTTTCGCTGCATGTGCGAGCAATCAAAACTACGAAACTGAAAGCCGACATTTGGGCGATCCAGAAACTGGGAATTTCTCTGCACCGCCGCAAGGCTGCTCCGAGCCCTTTGTACCCGATGCTGCAATCTGCGCCAGCAAAAGCGAACTGACCGGAATCAGACATTGGCTCCGCTGAAAACAGCCCAAACCGACCAATGACTGCCCCCCCCCCGAGAAGATACCGTGCAGATTTCGCCATACTGCCGGTTGTGGCCGACTTTGTAGTTCGACATGTCCTCGCCACGGCAGTGATGAGGCCTTTGCAGCCAAGCCCCGCTGATACGAAAACGTAGTTTATTTGAAGTCTGTCAATTTTCTTTTTTAAACCACTCATTTCCATCTTGGTGGGCTTCGACTTTGATCGACTTAACTCGGTACGGCGCACAGGTTACGATATCAATCACTTCTGGATCGAAGATTGCGATGTTGTAGCCCTTCTTGTCACCATCGTCGCCGAAATGGCTTTTATAGACAATTGCGTCGTATCCTTCGCTTCGGAACAACTCCGCCAAAATCTGGGTGGGAGCATAGTCTGCCCGATCATCGGACCGCGTCACAGGCTCTGAAAAGGCATTATCGATATCAATCCAGACAGCCTTCTCTTTCTCTTCCGGTGTTAGCTCCCGTCCACCAAAGATATGGCTGAGGGCCCTGCCGCCGAACGAGGACTGGCCGTGACCAATCGAAAGATCGAGCGTACGCAATGGACGTAGCACCTTGCATCTTGCAACCGAGAGTTCGGCTCCCACCCAAGGCCTAACTTCAGATATCGCCGTTTCTACCATACTGCCCACATAGATGACGGGAATGCCTGTAGGATTGGCACGGCCTTCTCGTGCGCGATCCGCGAGTGGCTTCATGCGGGAAGAGCTGTAACCCCAATTATCTTCACCGATCCAATTGCCTTCGTCGTCCTTCCGTTCGATCCAGTCAACGCCGTGCTGAGCACGATAAAGGATTTGTCCTTCGTTGATAACACCGTCGCGGCCCCGGATCGTGGCTAGCACCGTTCGCAAGAAAGCTTGCGCTTCCTTATCCAAGATGTACCGCTTGGAGAATCTGACATGGTGGGCAAAGTGCGAATAGCTGTTCCATGTCGAAAATTCAGGCTTTTTCGGTTCGTCGGATTTCATATAACCCCTCACTTTTTCTCTCAACTAGACATTCTGTGGTCAGGTACTTTTAAAGTAACGTTGCCAGCCGCTTAAGGTTGGCCGTCTCGCGACTAAAACTGTTACTTCCTTTCGCCCGACCACCAGTTGATTAGTGTGGAATTCATCTCTTACTATCTGACCAAAGAATCTTTCTAAAGGTGTATGATCAAGTCGCGCCCGCGATTAATAGCGCTTTGCCTGTTCGCACAAACTGCGCGTGTAAATCAACTATCTCTCCTGCGAGATCGTGGAGCGAGCTGACCGTATCAAAAAATCTCTGAGGCTGTTCAGTTTCCCATTCTGGTGGGACCCATTTTCGATCTAGACTCCCCTCGACGTAGAAAGTCTGGGTAGCCAAAACGGTTATATAGTTGTCGACCTTTTCCCAAAGCGTTTTGCGAAGCAACTCCAGATCAGGCGAAAGAAACTCGCGCTCTGGCTGGTTCCAGTTGTAGAAAAATTCCCACAAAGGTTCAAAGGCTGACTGCGGGAATGAAAAGCCAGCCATATTGTTGCGATCAAGAAATCCGATCACGCCATCAGACCGCAGCAGTTTGATCACTTCGTCGTAAAGTGCCCGGTCGTGCGCAATGGAGAGGTCAGCTTTGCCTCGAAACTGCGGAAAGTGAGCGAAAAAGATTTCGTCATCGGTGGCAAGATCTTGGCAGATGTCATCCCAGAAGAGCATGCCGACGCGAAAAGCACCGTCATCGCGGCGTTCCTTCGAAAGTAGGCGAACTTGCTTTTGTAGGGCGCCGTCGCGTGGCGCAGTTGTTGCGATGTAGAGGAGGTCGAGAGACGGTTCGAACTTCTCTGCTTTGGCCACTTCATCCAGCACAATTTCAATTGAGACGCCTTTAACCGTGTTCTTGCACTGGAGTCCTATATGGCAGTCGCCATCATAACCAAAAACGTCAACGCCGTCCTGCTTCTGGCCTGCCCGGCCGTTGCGTTCAAAACCGGAGCTACTCCATCTAAGCTTAGCAGCGGCAAGCGTAATGTCTTCGAACTCGTCCCATGATTTGGGAGGCGGAACTAAAGAAGAAGCTATAGTTGGCATATGACTTCCAATGTAACAAAAAATTCCGGCTAAGGTAGGCGCACCAGAAGGCTTCAGTACCAAATATTTTCAGTACCATGCAACCCAACTAGTGGCCGCGAGTAAATAGCTTATATCGCTTCTTGGTGAAAGGCGTGCGTCAGCGGCGAAGGTCCGGCTCCCAACCGGGGTATTTTCGCTGCGGACGTGAAGTGATGAAATCAGCCACTGCCGCGCGTGTAGCGAATTGGTTCTTTGTCCTGCTTGTGTGAAGCCAAATTGCACCAGATTTCGCTGGTGCAGCGAATGTCCGGAACGTCGGGCCGCAATGCGGAGGGCGAGACCAACGGCCAACGTCGGTTGTGGGCCGTCAGCGTCCGCAGTCCTGGCGCGCTAGGGCGAGCGGCCTGCCGCGCCGCCTCAGATCTGCTTGGAGCCCTCTGCCGTCATTGAAACTGGTGGCGGGGAGGCTTATGTTCGTCGAGCCAAAGACGGAGATTTATGC
>JABXHM010000052.1 GCA_013373625.1 Alteromonadaceae bacterium
CCGTTGGTTCGACAACATGGCAGGACAGCCATGTTGCACAGCCGCAGGCTGCCCGTAGGGTGAGCGCCATGGGCGGCGCGAGTGAATCCCTCATTCTCCGTCACACACCGAAAAGCCGGCACTTGTTGCGGATTTTTTATTTTCGGCGATACACTGTATGACTAACTTTTGATCTTACAAACTAAACAATGTGTTCGAGTACGCTTTGTATCGCATCGATTTTCACTGGCTTTGACAAAAACATATCCATACCGGCTTCTGCACAGGCGTGTTTGTCGGCATCTGACGTGTTTGCTGTTAACGCGACGACTTTGCAGTGTTTCGCAATGAGCGATTTCTTTTTTAATTGCTGCGTTGCTTCAAAACCATCCATCACGGGCATAATACAGTCCATAAAAATCACATCATAAGATTTGGTTTGGCATTTGAAAATTGAATCTTCTCCGTCTACTGCAAAGTCAGGTTTAACGTTAAATGCTTGCAGTAAAGAGTCCATGACTAAGCGGTTTATCTCATTATCATCTACAACTAATACGTTTAACCCTGATGCATCCGTGTAGTTTTCAATTGTAATAATCTGACTTTGAGGCGGAGAAGCGATTACTGGTGTGGTGAGGTTTACCGTAAACATAGAGCCTCTACCTAAATCACTGTTTACGTCAATCGTTCCGTTCATTAACGTTACCAGCTCTTTTACAATAGATAGTCCTAAGCCGGTTCCACCATATTGCCGGCCGATTCCTTTTGGTCCTTGTGAGAAGGGTTCGAACAGGCTTTTGAGGGTCTCTGAAGACATGCCAATTCCGGTATCGGCTACTTTAATTTTCAGCTTGCATGAATCGCTTTGCCGAGTGGTTGATACCCATAGTTTTACGGTGCCCGACGCGGTAAATTTAACAGCGTTATTAAGCAGGTTTGCCACTATTTGCCGTAGTCGGGTGGAGTCAAAATGAACCCAAAGATCATCCTCTATTAAGAGTTGGTGAGTTAAATTCACTGACTTGGTATCACAAAGCGGGGCATACAGAGACACCAGATCTAAGAAGACTTGCTTTAAAGCAAAGTCAGAGGGTTCTAAGCCCATATCTCCATAAGTTAGCTTGGAATAGTCTAATACTTCATTAATAATATCTAACAATAAATCACCACATCGTAAGGCGATGGTGAGCTTTTCATTCCGTATAGTAGAATCTTTCATGTCAAGCGCAGCGGTCAACATGCCAATTACACCATTTAATGGTGTTCGAAGTTCATGACTGACTTTAGCGAACAGGTTGGTTCGTTGCGCCAGCAGTTCCTGGGCAGCTTGTTTTTGCTTTTCCAGCTCCAGGCGCTGTTTAACAGAGTCTGTTACATCTTGTATAGTGCCAAACAAACGAATGCATTTTCCGTCTATAAAATCAGCTTGCCCTTTTGTTATGACCCAAATGGTATTGTGGTTAGCCGTAATGAGTTGAGACTCAATGCTGTAAGGCGCACCCGTTGCTTTTGCATGCTCCATAGCTGCTGTTATAGTTTGTTGATGTTCACCTTCTTTGTAAAAGCTAATTGCGCTGTCCAGAGTCGGTAAATAATTACTTGGTACTTCGTGTAGTACTTTGGCAGATCGGCTCCATTTTAGCTCTTCGCTAGTAAGGTCATATTCCCAGGTACCTATTTTTGCGACCTCTTCTAATCGTTCCAATAGCAGGTTTTTACTGTGTAAGATTTGATAGGTTTGGTTGCGCTGCAATTCAGCCCCAATCCAACGGGCTATCAACTCTATAAAATCGATATCCTCGATGCTGAATGGCGATGTTTTAGGTGACGATGATGAGAAATTTATCGTGCCATACACGTCGTACCCATTATAAAGAGGCGCGCCAATATAGGTTTCTTCCTGCAAATTTTCGACATTCAAATGTTTTATGCCGGTTGGTGATTCTGCTGAGAAAAAGCTGGTGGTTTCATTGTTTTCGATCGTGACGGAGCAAAGCGTACTGGGCAGCTCATATCTTCTCCCGGCTTGTAAATCAAAAGTGTTAGGGGTAACAAAAACGACGGTATAGAATCCATTAACGACTCTGCTTACTACGCCTAGTTCAGCGTCAAGCACCTGAAGACCAAGTGACAATAAATGCTTTACTTTTTTGTCAAAAGAAGTCGACTGGTCTGTGACGATAGTATGAAATGTCTGTAAATAATGTTTGTGCATATTTCTCTCAACTCACAGAGATGGATAAAACTATTGCTCTGTGTGAAAAATTAGCAGCCCTTAACGTCTTAACCCTCACTCTAATGCTAATCATGGGGTTATATTCAGCTGTTTTTGCGTTTCATTTAACAATTCTTCCAATGTCATATTGGGCTGTTTCTCTGCGACAGCTGTTTTAAGGGTTAGCCCCTCAGCGAGCGAGGCATCATGTAACTTTTGCGCAATCAAGTTTCTTACCTTATTGGCTGTGGCAAATGTAGTTTCTCTGCAAGCATTGGTTACCAGCGAACAAAAAGTATTTTGGTCATAACGACAAACCAGATCTGAGCTGCGGTACTCCAGATTAAAAGTGTCAGCAATAATGGATAATACAGCTGTGTAAGGCGACAAATGTTGTAGTGCTTCGAGTCCGTCAATTTCAATAATTGCTGCCGAAACAGGCAGGTTAAGCTCATCACAAACCGGCAAAATTATGTTGCCAATTTCTAAGAAGCCCGATTGATTATGAAAACCCGTTTCATCGTCTACTTTAGTCAGTTGATTTTCGATTAACTCAAGTTGTGCAACGGCGGCGAGATCGTAGAGTGTTTTACGAAAAGTATCGGATAAGGTTCTGGGCTTTTGGTCGATCAGGCACAGCGTGCCTAGTCGGTGTCCATTTGGATGAACGAGTGGGCAGCCAGCGTAAAAACGGATGTGGGGCTCACCTGTCACTAGCGGATTATCAAAAAAGCGATGATCTTCTGTTGCATTTTCGATGATGAAAATGTCGTCATGTTCAATAGCGTGTCCGCAGAACGAAATGTCACGCTCTGTCTCACACGCCGACAAGCCTGCTGATGACTTAAACCACTGTCGGTCTGTATCAATCAGCGACACCAGTGCAATTGGGACCTGGAAAATACGTGACGCTAATTTTGTTATTCTATCAAAACGCTCTTCCGGAGGCGTGTCCAATATATTTAAATTTTGCAGGGTCTTAATTCTTTCATTTTCATCGGGTAATTGTGGTGCTGTAATCATTGGCAATCCTGATGCGAAGCTGATTGTACCTGTATAACTTTGTATCGTTGATTTCTGTACAGCGGCAGCAAATACTCAAGGCGGCACGCCTTACATGAAGACTGTAGTTATAGTCAGGCTTACTTGTTAGCAGTTCCAGTACGTTTAAAGTTCTATATAGAAAGTGTAGGCAAGATTAAAGGTAACGCTAATTCTGTTTCGTTTATGCGCTTGAGTACTACGAACAGTTGATGAGGGACTCAGTTTGTGACGTCTTCTGTTTACCCTGATAATCAAATGCCGATTAACACTTACCTTTAGTGTAAATATTGATTATTATGGTCAGTCGCGGGCACAGGAAATGGTGCAATAAACTAATAGTTTTAGTCGGGCAGGGTATTGGACTTTTTCATAAATATAGTAGCCAAAGTGAGTAACACATGATCAAGATAGCGTTAGTAGATGATCATGACCTGGTGAGAACGGGGATCAGACGCATTCTGGAAGATGTTGCCGACTTCAAAGTCGTATGTGAAGCGAAAGACGGTGAATCTGCGGTAAGAAATTGCCGAAAGCTGGCGCCAGATGTGGTGTTAATGGATTTGAATATGCCGGGCATTGGCGGGCTTGAGGCCACGCGTCAAATTTTACGTATAGGCGAAAACACCAGAGTAATTGGCTTGTCTATGCAAAAAGAAGATCCTATCCCGTCCCAGGTAATTCAAGCCGGTGCGTTCGGTTTTTTAACCAAAGATGCCGAACCGCAGGAAATGATCAATGCCATTTATAAAGTCGCGGCCGGTCAAAAATACTTAAGTCCGGAAATTGCCCAGCGCATTGCGATGAGTAAAATTAATCCTGATAACGATAACCCGTTTTCTGATTTGTCGGGGCGTGAACTGGATATTGCTATACGAATTACCCGCGGTCAAAAAGTCCCTGATATTGCCGAACAACTCCACATAGCGGCAAAAACCGTCAACACCTATCGTTATCGCTTGTTTGATAAACTTGAAATCAGCACCGACGTAGAGTTAACCCATCTGGCATTACGCCACAAACTCATTGAATTGTCTTAGTTGTTGACTGGTCTGAATGACAGAATTTGATTCCGCCGCATTTCTTAAATCATTAACGCATCAGCCGGGTGTATACCGTATGTATAACTCGGCAGATGAAGTCATTTACGTGGGTAAAGCGAAAAACCTGAAAAATCGGGTGTCGAGTTATTTTAAACAACAAGTAGATAGCCCTAAAACCCGCGCGCTGGTAAGCCAGATTGCCAGTATGGATGTCACGGTAGTTAATAGCGAAACCGAAGCGTTCCTGCTCGAAAACAACTTTATTAAAAAGTACCGTCCGCGTTATAACGTGCTGTTACGTGACGATAAGTCTTATCCGTTTATTTTTTTATCGGCACATGAACACCCTCGGTTGGATTTTCATCGCGGCCCGCAAAAGCGCAAAGGCGAGTATTTTGGACCTTACCCCAGTGCCGGCGCGGTACGGGAAAGCCTTCGTTCGATGCAAAAGTTGTTTCCGGTGCGCCAGTGCGAAGACAGTTATTATCGGGCCCGGAGCCGTCCGTGTTTACAATATCAAATGCAGCGTTGTTCAGCCCCTTGCGTTGAGGGCTACGTGAGTGATGAAGAATACGCCGAACAAGTACAATTGCTCAGAATGTTTCTTAAGGGTAAGAATCAGCAGGTGATTAACTCCCTCGCTGATAAAATGGAAACTGCCAGCGAAACACTTAATTTTGAAGCGGCTGCGCGTTATCGTGATCAAATTACAGCACTACGAAAAGTACAGGAGCGCCAGTGGGTCGCCGGTACACAAGACGAGATGGATATATTTGGTTTTGCCTACAAAGCCGGTATGGCGTGTATACAGGTGATGTTTATTCGCGATAGTCAGTTGTTAGGGAGTAAGGCGTTTTTTCCAAAAATTCCGTCGACCACTACAGAAAATGAAATTTTCGAAGCTTTTCTGCTGCAGTTTTATCTCGCGGGCAACAAAATAATTCCTAAGCAAATTGTGCTACCCCAGGCGCTTTCAGATGAAACGGCAATAGCCGATTTACTTCATCAGGAAGCGGGTCACAAAGTACGTTTTTATCGTGGTGCCCGTGAAGAAAAGCGCCAGTATCTGCAACTGGCTCAAAATAATGCACAAAACGCCCTCGACGCTCAGTACGGCCAGCAAAAGTCGGTGTTTGCCCGTTACATTGACCTGGAGTCAGCACTTGAGTGGGAATCACCCATACAGCGGATGGAGTGTTTCGATATCAGTCATACGTCTGGCCAGCAAACCGTTGCATCTTGTGTTGTGTTTAATCGGGATGGGCCGCTTAAAAGTGATTATCGACGTTATAATATCGAGGGTATTACTCCAGGCGATGATTACGCTGCCATGGCTCAGGCGCTGAAACGCCGGTATAAAAATGTACAAGACGGCGAAAAAATTCCAGACATCCTGTTTATTGACGGGGGTAAAGGTCAATTGTCACAGGCTGAGGATTTTTTTGCTGACTGGCCTCACGATAAAAAACCATTATTAATTGGGGTCGCCAAAGGAACAACCCGAAAACCCGGACTAGAGACGCTGATTTTAGCCGATAGCCACGAAACCATTCCGCTCAATGCAGACCGTCCGGCGCTGCATTTAATACAACATATTCGCGATGAGTCACACCGATTTGCAATTAGCGGCCACCGCAATCGCCGTCAAAAGGTAAAAAATACCAGTACACTTGAGTCGATCCCGGGAATTGGTGCTAAGCGACGCCAGGCACTGCTGAAATATATGGGCGGCTTGCAGGGGCTTAAACGTGCCAGTCGCAATGAGATTGCCAGTGTGCCGGGGATCAGTGACGAGCTGGCCGAAACCATATACGATCATTTACACGCTTAAAAATTGTTTTATAGTAGAACAAGGTTTGGCAGTTTCTTAAAACGCCATATCGTGTGACAATAGCGCTAACGATAAGGATAACCCTGAGTAGTTTATGTGGACGATCCCAAATGTAATTACCTTAATCCGGGTAGTTCTTATTCCCATTTTTGTATGTGTATATTTTCTTGATTGGCGCTGGGCGCACGAAACGGCTGCATTTATTTTTTGGTTTGCCGCAATCACAGACTGGTTTGATGGTTACCTGGCCAGAAAACTGGAGCAGTCAACACCTTTTGGCGCGTTTGCCGATCCGGTTGCGGACAAACTCATTGTAGCCGCAGCATTGCTGATGATCACACATTCTTATGATTCGGTGTGGATAACCATTCCGGCAATATTATTATTGATCCGCGAAATCTATGTGTCGGCACTCAGAGAGTGGATGGGCTCCCAAGGCGTGCGCGATACGGTGCAGGTGTCTTTTATTGGCAAAGCGAAAACCACCGCACAAATGTTAGCCCTGATCGGTTTACTGTCGGGACTGGAAACGTTTATGGGCGTTACCATTTACTGGGTTAGCCTGGGATATATTTTGTTATATATCGCCACATGGTTGTCAGTTTGGTCAATGATTAGCTATACAAGAGCAGCCTGGCCACATTTGGCAGCAACTAAAAGATAGCTTTTTGCCATGCAAATGACGTATTTATGAGCAAACGATTCAAAATTGATGAAAATAGCGGCGAATGGTATTTTTTGTAGTTGACACATTCGTTGGGGCAGGTAGAATGCCTCCCACATTCGAAGCAGGACATACTGATTAGAACGAAACACCGCTTGAAAGAGCTATTACCTAACGGTAAAAAGTGTAACGAACTAAACAGCATATCAGGCAAAAAATGATGCGGGAATAGCTCAGCTGGTAGAGCACAACCTTGCCAAGGTTGGGGTCGCGAGTTCGAATCTCGTTTCCCGCTCCAATTTTTCGAATGGTTTGCGTTTGCTTTAAGACGGCCTACGTCACAACGCAACTTTAAGGCGGAATGGCAGAATGGCTATGCAGCGGATTGCAAATCCGTGGATCTCGGTTCGACTCCGGGTTCCGCCTCCATTACTTTGTAAGTATTAGTTTTTAAGTAAATTCAGGGCAACCAAGCCCGCACCAGCACATCACGTGCAACCCTAAGCCCGGGTGGTGAAATTGGTAGACACAAGGGATTTAAAATCCCTCGCTGGTAACAGCGTGCCGGTTCAAGTCCGGCCCCGGGCACCATTTCCTCAGTAATCCCTTATAAACACCAGACCAGCACTCATTTTAATCTATTGATAGCCACATCCGAATCGGTAAGCGGCACACGCAGTGGTGCATCACTCTAATTCTATAATTTAAAAATGCCTAAAATCACAAGCTCTTCTCGATAGCATTTCCATTTTGCTGTGGAAGACCGCTGTATTGCCGTTGTTGCGTGTAAATCATCACAATGCAACGAATTTGGTGTAGCTATGAAGATAAGGCTTTCGCCATGGCCTTGAGTAAGCTGTAGTGTACTTGCTCCACTAAGTCTAAAAAGCCAGGTGGCTTCTTTTCCATGCGCTGTGCGGGCATAGTTTTCATTCAAATAAAGCGAATGAGTTTTTGTTGGGTTTCGTACTGTCTCTATACAGAGTAAGCATTGCAACTACGCACCAAGAAGTGTAAAAAGCTAACGCGAGAAAAACCTGCTCTTCAGGAGCGAATGAACTAGCTACAATTTCGTTTTATTCAAATAGGTAAACCGAGCGAGCGAACATTGAACTATAAGTTACGAGACAAGTATAGACATGAATACCTAAACCAACACTGGTCAGAGTCTAGAAAGAACCAAGGTCCTAAATCGACTAATGGTGCAAGCAACGACAACGTTTAATCACATGGTTTACTGAATTGTCTGCAGCCTGTTGGGTACAGAAAGCGGGCAGCATAATATAAAAATCTGCTCAGGAGATTGGCGCTATTTCAGGGGTAAAGCTCAAAATTTGAACGGATTTTTACAGAAGGAAATAGATGAAGAATTTAAAAAACATAAACCTCATGGATAGAGTGGAATTGAAAATAAATGGGTTTATAAAGAAAAGGCTTCATGAGACATCAAAGCAAGTTAAATGGGTTTCTTACCACATACCAAAAACAGCAGGAACTTCGTTTAGATTAAGTTTAGAAAGCGCTTATGGTGCAAGAAGAGTCTTTGGAGTGTATGCCGATTCAGGGGCAAAGGAGATGTCCCGAGCTGAGCAAATATGGTTACCTAGAAGCGCGACTGTATTGCATGGCCATTTTAAAGCATTGCCAAAACACGGAGTGCTTTTCCCCAATGCAAAGCGCCTTGTCTGGCTAAGAGATCCAATTCAAAGGTCTTGGTCTTTACTTAATCATACTCTGGACATTAGTAACAACGATAATGTTTACGGTTTTATAAAGAACAAGTTTATCGACAAAGGCATTTCTGACAGAGAAGAAATATTTTTGTCACTCTTATCAGACAAAGAAAGTAAAAAGTTTTTTCATGCATATAGCCTTTTCTTTAAGACGGTTGGTAAGGATTTTTTTCACTTTGTCGGGAATTCAAATGATTATGATGATGAATTGAAGCGCTTATCAAATCTGATGGGAATCAGGTTAACCCAAAACTATTTAAATGAAAGCAAAGTTAAGCGAAAAGCGCCAGAGGTGCCGAGAGCATTGCACAAGTACTTTGATGATGAGTACAAGGTCTATAACTTATTTTGCAAAAACTAACATTTATTTGCCATAAAGCTGGCGCTACAGTGTTTACCTTCTTTGTACCACAGTTGCGATCACTGTAGCCAGTAGGTACTTTGGGTGCTGTGAATATTCAACTTTGTCTATCAGGGTGGGCAGCGCTTTGCTCCAACAGCTCATCACAAATGGTTGCAGAGCGCTCATTAAATACCGTAATGAGTCAATTTTTGGTTTTGTTAACTATACGTCGCCAGGTAAGAATTCAAATTAGAAACTGCCACCAAATTGATTATGTACTACCGCGTTTTTATCGTAGTTTCTGCGTCGCAATTTCGGTCGGGCCGAGCTATGCGCAGTCTGATACGGTAATGCAGAGTCTGATTAACCGGTGATCTTATGAATTTACAACGATTATTGCATTACATTCAAAACAATCATGATCAGGTTATCACGCTTGATGAACTGGCTGTTTTGAGTGGCTATAGCCCTTATCATTTTCAGCGATTATTTAAAGCTGAGTATGGTATCGGTCCTGGCAGGTTAGGAGCGCTATTGCGACTTCATCGGGGATATTACCTTCTCAGATACCGGCCCTGGCTTAGCGTTTTAGAGGTTGCGATTGAATGTGGTTACAGCAGTAGTGATGGCTTTAGCCGGGCGTTTAAACGCATAGCGGGTTGTACGCCGTCTAACGTGCGTCAACAGGGCGAAGCGATACCAGAACCTTTATCTAAGCTTTTAAATAAATATATCAAGGAAACCACTATGACTGATACGCCTTCGGTGGAAACGGTAAACCTTACTGAAATTAAAGTATGTGTCTTGCGCCATAAAGGTAATCCACGGGCTTTACCAGGCACGCTCCAAGAATTTATTAGCTGGCGTCGCGAAAATCGGTTGCCGCCCGGTAAGTTTCGGACCTTTAATTTTCTTTGGCACGATCCTGCTAGTGTTAGTCCATCAGAGTATATTTTCGACCTTGCATGTGAGATACCGGCGCGCGAACTCACTAATACTGCTGACAAACAATTTGTCAGTATTCCTCAGGGACGCTACGCCAGGGTTGTTGTAAAAGGGACCGATAGCCTGATTGAATCATCGATTGATTACCTGCTGAATAACTATCTTGTTGAAAATAATGAACAAGCTGGTGATTTTCCTTTAATTATCGAACGCATAAAATTTTATCCGGAAGTTCCTCACCACCAAGCAGAGTGCAATGTTTTTCTACTATTAAAGTAAAAGTTTGCAAGAGGTCGCATCGCTTTGTCTAATCAGGAGCGAGTATTAATCAATACGTTGCTGCTACATATACCAGTTGATACCCGGTTAAGTGTTACACGCCACATTCTCATAATCCCATTCTGAAAAAACAGTACACATCCTGATAAAGTTATAACGGTATGTGTTGCTATTGAGTATGAGTAGATAGTGACCCTTTATGCTTGCAAGGGCATAGTCAGCCTCAAAGTTTTTGCATAGTACAGACAAGTGCGTTAGTTTGTTGCGGTTTAGAAATAATGTTGTTAATTCAGATGCTTCCACAATAACGTGATACCGTTAAAAAGGTAATACATACTGTTTGTATTCAAGCACTGTTGTTTTTGAACGTTTTTTCAAGTCATATAAGGAGAATTAAATGACAAAAGTTTATGTGGGAATTAGTGCTGACATGATGCATCCAGGTCATGTCAATGTTATTCGTGAAGCTGCCAAGCTCGGAGACGTTCTGATTGGTCTTCTTACCGACCGCGCGATTGCGTCGTACAAACGCCTTCCTTTTTTAGATTACGAACAACGCAAGGCGGTCATTGAAAATATGAAGGGTGTGACTGAAGTTATTCCTCAGGAAACCCTCGACTATCGCCCTAACCTGAAGAAACTTAAGCCAGATATCGTTGTTCATGGTGACGACTGGAAAACCGGAGTACAGGCAAAGGTGCGCCAGCAAGTTATTGATACGCTTGCTGAGTGGGGAGGTAAGCTTGTAGAAGTGCCATATACACCTGGCATTTCATCTACCCTCCTGAATAAAGCTGCCAAAAGCCAGGGGACAACCCCTGATCGCCGTCGAAAACAGTTGCATAGGTTGTTGCAGGCTAAAGATCTTGTACGTGTTATCGAAACGCACAGCGGTATATCGAGTTTAATTGCGGAAAACCTCGAAGTTGAGGTGAACAACCAAAAGCGTTCATTCGATGCGGTTTGGTCTTCGTCACTGACAGACTCAACGAATAAAGGTAAGCCGGATATAGAGGCGGTAGACACCACTGACAGAGCAAATACGATTTCGTCTATCTTTGAGGTGACTACCAAACCAATGATTTATGATGGCGATACTGGTGGTAAACCAGAGCATTTTGCTTTTACCGTACGTACCCTTGAGCGTCTTGGTGTTTCTGCAATAGTCATTGAAGATAAAACCGGGCTCAAAAAGAACTCGTTACTTGGCAACGATGTAGCGCAAACACAAGATTCAATATTAGAATTCAGTGAAAAAATTGCTACCGGGAAGAAAGCGCAGGTAAGCCAGGACTTTATGATTTTTGCGCGTTGTGAAAGTCTGATCCTTGATAAAGGAATGGATGATGCAATTGAGCGGTGTAAGGCTTATCTGGAAGCGGGTGCGGATGGCATTATGATCCACTCCAGAAAGTCTGATGGCGCGGAAATCCTGGAATTCTGTGAAATTTATAAGACGTTTGGCGCTGGCAAACCACTCATCGTGGTGCCGTCTTCATTTGATCGAATTACTGAAACTGAGTTTGCAAAGGCCGGCGTTAATATTGTTATTTACGCTAACCACATGTTGCGCGCAGCGTATCCTGCCATGTATGAAACAGCCAAGAAAATTCTGGTAAACGAACGTGCGTTCGAAGTTCGGGATGACTGTATGTCGATAAAAGAAATTCTCGAAGTAATACCGGGAACTGCCTGATGTTAAAGCCGGAAAACTATCTGAACGACCTTACTAATGCCGGTATAGAATTTTTTGCAGGTGTGCCTGATTCTTTATTAAAGCAGATTTGTGCCTGCATCACCGATAAATTGCCCGCTAATAACCATATCATTACTGCGAATGAAGGGGCTGCCATTGGACTCGCCATTGGCCATCATATTGCTACCAATGGTGTGCCGCTGGTCTATATGCAAAATTCGGGGTTGGGGAATATTGTTAATCCAGTTATGTCGTTAGCTTCTCCTGAAGTCTATGGTGTGCCTATGGTTATGCTTATTGGCTGGCGTGGACAGCCGGGCATAAAAGACGAACCACAACACGTGCACCAGGGACGAGTAACGGAGGCGATGCTTGCGTCTATGGAAGTGCCAGTGTGGGTGTTGTCTAAAGATCCCGATACTGCTCGTAACCAGACAAATGAGGCTGTGGCTACAGCCCGTCGTCTTAACGCTCCGGTAGCCATCCTGGTTGAAAAGGGGACCTTTGATAGTTACAGCATGAGCAATGAAAAGCCGGCGCTCACGCTCAAACGCGAAGACGCTATCATTGCAGCGGCAGCTCAGGTTGAAGACAATGGTGTCATAGTTTGTACCACCGGGATGCCATCACGTGAATTGTTTGAGTATCGGGCCCGTGAGGCGGCTGGACACCAGCGTGATTTTCTAACAGTGGGAGGAATGGGCCATGCCAGTCAAATTGCACTCGGGATTGCCCTGAAACAGCCATCCCGTCCTGTTTACTGTTTTGATGGGGATGGTGCAGCCCTGATGCACATGGGTTCATTAGCTGTTTCTGGACAAAGCGGTTGCAGTAATTTTGTCCATATCGTGCTTAATAATGGTGCTCACGAAAGTGTCGGAGGGCAGCCTACAGTTGCTTTTAAAATTGACCTGCCTGCCATTGCTAAAGCGTGTGGTTATGTCAGTGCTGTTAGCGTTGACTCAATAGAATCACTGGAGCAGGCGATGGTAGAGGCGAAAGAGGCAGCAGGGCCGTCTTTTGTAGAAGTTAGGGTATTACCCGGACACCGCAGCGATATAGGGCGTCCTACCACTACGCCTGCCGAAAATAAAAAGGCGCTCATGAAGCATCTTCAAGCCTAAGTAAACGGAACATAAAATGAGTGTCAAATACACCGAAGGGCTCGGTAGTCTGGCAAAACTACCAGGTATTATTAAAAAGTACGGCGCCAGAAAAACACTGCTGGTCACGGGGCGTCATTCTTACCAGGCCTGCGGTGCCGCAGCAATTGTTGACCCATTGGTCGACGAGCTGAACATCGTGCAATTCTCGGACTTTTCGGTCAATCCCAAGTTTGAAGAAGCAATGCGCGCAACGCATTTGGCTCAGACAGAAAGCGTTGATTTAATTGTCGCGATTGGTGGCGGTTCGGTGATGGACATGGCAAAGCTTGTTAAAGCATTTTTAACTGCGCCTGAACACGCTGAGGAGCTGACCAGGGGGGCAAGAACAATGTCTGGTGCCGGGTTGCCACTCATTACGGTTCCAACAACGGCTGGTTCCGGGTCCGAAGCTACACATTTTGCTGTTGTCTATATTGGTCATGATAAATTTTCTCTGGCCTCTAAATACTTACTTCCGGAAAACGTTATCCTTGATGGTCGGCTACTCTCCTCTGCCAGCCCTTACCAACGGGCTTGCAATGGTCTCGATGCATTGGCGCAAGCTATTGAAAGCGCCTGGGCTGCAGGTTCAACAGAGGAAAGTCGTCATTATTCCTTTTCGGCTATCGAAAAAGTAATCAATCAGCTAAAGCCAATCGTCGACGGTACAGCCAGTGAGTTGGACTTTCAGGACATGCTTGTCGCGGCAAATTTAGCGGGGCGCGCTATCAATATTGCTAAAACGACTTCTGCACATGCGTGGTCGTATGGGATTACTGGTCATTACGGCCTGCCACATGGCCATGCTGTCTGGATGACATTGCCAGCTATTTTTGGTCTTCATGTGAAGGCTGCCCGGGAGAATGAAAACATCACCGACCCCAGGGGAAGTCAGCATTTTAAACTCATTATGTATCGTATTATGGAATTATTAGGCATCAAAGATGAAAGCGCTGCGGAAGAGTCGCTGCGTAACTACCTCCACAGTATTGCGGTTGACACTATGCTTGAAGATATTGGAGCCGAAACCGTTGAACAGCGCAGCTTTTTGTCTAAACAAGTCAATATGCAGCGCATGTCCAACAATCCGGTTGGGCTTTATCAAGCTCAGATCGATCACATTTTTCGTTTAACTTAAAGTTAGTATTGCTTTGTTCAGGCTAATCTTTTAGTGGCCAGGGCCATTCGTAAAACCGATCTGAGATTCCCCAGCCAGTACCGTATAATTCCAGTAAAAACTGTTCGGGATTGGCGGGAACCGGAACTTTATGGTCATAGAGCGCTATATTCTCTCTGCCTTCAAAAAACTGTTTGTCGATGCCTTTTATCTTCATTTTTTGCATATGCAAATGGACTTGATTGTTATTAAACCAATAGGGAAAGACATCGATCATAATATTCGACGCAATATCGTATACATGTACATTAAAAGTATGGCTTTGACCGTATTTAATTCTGTATTTCTTATCGTCGAGCTTTGAAATCATTTCCTGGCGAAGGGCCATTACGTCGCTTGTGTCGATTTCTTTATCTGTTAACTCAATAAGAATATCAACATCATCATCATGTTCTATAAACCCATCGTCTCTGCATGCTCCAAGCAGGGTTCCGTAGCCAAGGCAAGGTTTATAACCCAGCTCGGTAAGTTCAGCCATCAGGGAGGTTAAAACATTCATAACCTTGGGTACATTATTGGTCAGTACGCCTTTTATAGCCATGGCATGTTTTGTAATCTGAACCAGTGGTAGCTGTTGCTTGCCACGTAATCTATTCAGAAAACCCTCGAACAATAAGACTGATTTTTTACTCGGCAATAGCGCTGAGTATGCGGTAAGACTGTAACTCAATGAGTTCTTTGTTTCTGCGACTACTATGACAGCTAGTAACTTTAGCTCTTCCTCAAGTGGTTCGGCCTGCAGTTGAGTAATCTGCCAAGTAGATATTAGCTGTTTTAAAAAATACAGATCTGCATATTCAACAGTATCTAGTCCGTCGTAATATTTTGATATCAGTTTATTCAGCAAGGCTATTCGCATGTCAGCAGCGTTATTCGCTGTTTTACTGATAACTGCATCACCTAAATGTCTTACTATCTGATACTTGAGATATTTGCGATTAATTGTGTCGTTGAGTGCACTGTATATTAACTCTGATGACTGATCATTGGTTTGTGCATACACCGTTAGGTGTTTTGCTCTTAAGCCATACTTATCCATACGGTTTTGTATGACTAACCAAGAAACGTAAACCTCATCCTTAAACGTAATGTCAAACCAAGGGTTGGACTCTCGGGCTGAGTGAAATCCTTTGTCGATTAATACTCGACTCAGGTCTTTATCTTGCTTTACATTTGAACTGGCGGTGACTTGTACATTACCGTCAGGCGTATAAAGTTCTCCGTTTTCATTGTAAATCTTAATACCTGCAACATTTAAATAAGCTTGGTCGTTATTTATAGCAACCCGAATTGAGCGAACTTTTTTATGTATTGAAACATTTAGTGGGGTATGCTTGCCGCCACCAAAAAAGCCCAGAGAAGGAAAAATTTGGGTGAAATTTGCGTGCTCCAGTTTTTGTGTTGTAGTGAGTCTGGCTAACAGCGATGAACACAATACGGAGCCAAGCTCAGTCACTGATTTGTTGTACAAGGTTACGAACAAAAAATGGCTTTTGTGCCGTTCAATGACTGACCTGTCAACACAGAGGTTAAATGTATACTGGTGTAGTTTACCGTTGCACTCGTCATTACTTGCATCTGATACTTCCATGGCGAGGAGTTGGCTGCCAATTGTCGCGACGATTACCGTTGGTTGATCCGGTCGAAGGCTACAGACGCCTGAAAGTAGCAACTTATCGTTACTCTCCTCGACGTCGAGCAAAATAGCGGTTTGTTGAGCGGCGGCTGTATTAAGAATAGGCAAGCGAGAGGTTAAAAATATTGAGTGTGTCTTTTGGTTTTCACCGGGTATAGCTGACATCAGTTAACAAGTTCCTTGTCCAACCCGTTAATAAACTTCAAAATCCAGTATAATCATAGATTTACATGATCTAACGAGTCGTTTGTGATTGTTTGTAATAAAAAATACACAATACCGTTATTTATATTAGAAATCTATTATCACGTAAAAGATCGCCACCGACTCCTGCGAAATGGTAATCAATAAAGACTGGTTGTTTCTTTATTAAAAAAAACACTGGTTTACAAACCTGAGTGCTACGCAAGATCCCATTCATAATGCTGTGTTGATGAAGTAATTGACAGAACCCAGTATTCAACGCTTTTTGCTAAATTTCGCGCCTCTGATTTTTATGGCATAATTAAAATCTGTTCAAGTTTTCGTATATTTCTGCAGCCGTTTTCTTAGGGCGCACTTAATACAGTGTGAATTTATTTTGTTAAATGAAGAGGGTATAGCTGTGTCGCGACTCATTTCGGTAAACGATATCAAACCTGATGACTTATCTTCATATGTTGTGTTGTTTGCGTCGATGACCAACCCGGTGACGGGAAAAGCTGATGATCCCAATGAGGGTTTTTTGCCCGGTGCAATTAAATTTGATTTGGATGGCGAGGGTAGCGATCACAGTTCTGCTTTGCCACATACATTGCCAGCGCCCGAATCATTAGCAGTTCTGCTAGGTCAGTTGGGTGTTTCAAACCACAGCAATATAATTGTCTATGACAACTTGGGAATGTTTAGTGCCCCTCGTCTATGGTGGATGCTCAAAAGTCTGGGCCATAAAAATGTGGCAGTGCTAAATGGCGGTTTACCCGCATGGAAAGTCGCAGGCTACCCGGTAACATCGACGTTATCATCCCGCCCACCGGTTAGTTACCAGCCTGTTGTCACCACAGGTTGGTTTTGTAACAGCGACGCCGTATTAAAAGCTATTGAAGTCGCTACGCCACTTATTTTAGATGCGCGTAGTGCAGGGCGCTTCAATGGCATTGCGCCTGAACCCAGAGAAGGGTTACGCAGTGGTCATATGCCGGGGGCCTTCAATGTGCCCTTTAATGACTTGCTTGACGTTGGTCTGGCACTTAAACCTGTTAGCACTTTAAAACAGTTTTTTAAGGAGCAAGGGATCGACATAAGCCAACCATTGTTATGCTCTTGTGGCTCTGGTGTAACAGCTTGTATTGTGGGGCTTGCCGCATTAGAAGCGGGCGCGAAAAGTGTAACTGTATATGATGGCTCTTGGTCAGAATGGGGCGGTGAGCACGCGTTTCCGGTGGAGACATGCAATGCATGATGTGTATAAACCGCGCGTTGTCGTGCTCACGGGGGCCGGCGTATCGGCTGAGTCTGGAATAAAAACCTTTCGTGACAATAATGGTTTATGGGAAAACCACCGTATTGAGGATGTCGCAACGCCTGAGGGCTTTGCTGCGAATCCCGATTTGGTTTATCAGTTTTACAATGATCGACGTGCACAATTGCAGGCACCGGATGTTACGCCCAATCAGGCGCATAAAGCGCTGGCTGAACTGGAGTCTGCGCTTGGTGAACAATTTTTACTGGTCACACAGAATGTTGATGATCTGCATGAACGTGCCGGAAGTGAGCGGGTGCTGCATATGCACGGTAAACTGCTGTCGGCACGCTGTTGCAACACGGGTAAAACGACGCAATGGTTAGACAGTTTCGATGCTCACACTGAATGCCGCTGCTGTTTTCCTGGCGCTCAGGTGCGCCCGGATATCGTCTGGTTTGGTGAAGTTCCCATGCATATGGACGAGATTATTCTAGCGCTGGCCAAAGCTGATGTGTTTATTGCAGTGGGTACGTCAGGTCAGGTATATCCTGCAGCAAATTTCGTGGCAATGGCTGCAGACAGTGGTGCCAGAACCATCGAAATAAACCTTGAACCGAGCCAACAAAACAGTCTGTTTGACGAAAAAATTGTTGGTAAAGCAGGTAAGGTCTTACCTGAATTTGTTACCCACTTTATACGCGATTATTGCTAACAGGTAAGGTTCATGGAATATTTCAGTGAGTTTATCACGATTGCGTTGGTGCACTTAGTGGCCGTAGCCAGCCCCGGCCCCGACTTTGCTATTATTGTTCGCTACAGTGTTAGCTCTGGCAGGCGCCTCGCAATGTATGCCAGTATCGGCATAGGACTTGGCATATTACTCCATGTTGCCTACTCATTGGTGGGGTTAAGTGTCGTTATTAAAACCACGCCCTGGCTTTATTCAGCTATTAGTTATTTGTCTGCCGCCTATTTGCTGTATTTAGCTTACGGTGCTCTGCGAAGTGGTCCCTCTGATTCTGCGGCAACTGTTACAACTGATATAAAAAATAAGCCCATGACTGCAAGAAAGGCGCTGCTTAGTGGTTTTTTAACCAATGGGCTCAACCCTAAAGCCACCTTATTCTTTTTGTCACTCTTTACAGCCATTATCAATATAGAAACACCCGTTGAAATAAAAGCCTTGTATGGCCTGTATCTGGCATTTGCTACCGGCGTGTGGTTTTGTTTTTTGTCTTATTTACTGAGCACGTCAAAGGTTGCACGGTTAATAGGTGATAAAGGTTATTGGCTGGACCGGCTTATGGGTGTCGTTTTGGTTGCGTTGGCTGTCCGGCTGGTTACGTTGTAAAGATCAGGCGCGTAAACATTTGGTGATTGGGTTCAACTGCTCCGCAGTGGTATACTCGCCCGCGACTAATTTAGAGAGAGATTCCCTTGAGCATTAACCGCGAATTGTCAGGCAATACTGATAATCTCCAACGTGCATTGGCTGGCCAGTACAAGTTTGATGTAAAGGCTTTGTTTAGTAACAGCCTGGCACAATATAAGAATAATTTAAACCTGCTGTTAAGTGCGACGGGCGTGCTTATGGCTATTGGTATATCAGCGACGTTTTTACTGTTTAACTTACTTGAATTGGATATGACATCTGTTGAAAGTATGCAAAGCAGTAACGCGGGTATGTTAGACATTATCATGCTGATAATAATGTCCCCGTTGCTGGTCGGTTTTCGCATGATAGGCGTTAAAATCGCAGCAGGAGAAAAAGTCCGGATAAACGAGTTGAGTCAGTATTTTTCTTTCATACTGGTTCTGGTGGCCGCTAATTTGCTGATCAGCTTATTGGTACAGGTTGGCCTGAGTTTGCTTATATTGCCCGGTATCTATGTGTATATGGTTACGCAGTTTGCTGTGGTTCTGCTGGCTAACCGTCGAGCAGGGTTATTACAGTCTATCGTTCTCTCGACTCGCGTTGTAAACCGCTATTTACTCCCATTCACGTTGATTTTATTGGCCTTCCTGATGATGTTTTTACTGGTATTCGTTACCATTGGACTGGCGATGTTATGGGTTGGCCCAATGTATTCACTGGTAATGGGACGGTTGTATGTAGACCTGTTCGGCTATGGTGACCCTGCCACGACTGACACAAAAACGAGAGACTCTATACTCGATGCATAAACGGGAAACCAGCAAGATAATATTGATAGCGATAGCCATTATGGCGTTTGTTGTGATCATTGCCTGGATGACAAGTACGCGGGAACCTGACATCCTGGACGTACCAGAATCGGAACAAGCTGAAAAGCCGGTACCTGATTTTAAAGCAATTGAAGACTCCACAGAAAAAAAACTCGCATTTTTTGCTTATCTCAAACCTGAGGTAGAGAAGCAAAACAACTACCTGCTGAGTTTGCGCCATTATTTACAAACACTGCAAAGACAACTCAATGCTGGCAACCATCTCACCGAAGATGACAATGAACGGCTTATCTGGCTGGCCCAAGAATACCGCGTTGATGAAGATATTCCAGCAGAACAACAAATTGCTGCTTTGCTCAATAAAGTCGATATTTTGCCGTTAGAAATGGTACTGATGCAGGCCGCAAATGAGTCGGCGTGGGGGACGTCACGGTTTGCGCAAGATGGCTACAACTTTTATGGTTTGTGGTGTTACCAAAAGGGCTGTGGCTTTGTGCCTTCACGAAGAAATAGTGGTGCCACACACGAGGTAGCCAAGTTTTCTAACTTATCGCTTGCGACCTATACCTATATGCGCAACATTAATCGTCACGAGGCCTACAGTGAACTGCGTCATATCCGGGCTTCACTGCGCCGCGCGCAGTTACCGGTGACCGGCCTGGCGTTAGCAGAGGGTTTAATGAACTACTCCGAACGCGGCGCGGCGTACGTTAATGAGCTGCAAAGCATGATCCGCTTCAACCAAGAGTTAATGACCGAATGATTCGTTTTTTATTAGTAATGCCGTTGCTTTTTGCGACACTGACATCCCACGCAGAACAAATCGAAGTTGAATATAAACGATTTTATAGCCATATAAGTAAAATCGGCGATGACAGCACATCGGCGCTACAGTTTGCGTTTGGCTTCATGCATGTCCGCAATAAAACGTTATGCCATATTCACAGCGCTACCATCGTAACGCAGAAAGTTGATATACCATTAACCGTTTCCCCCGAACAACGCTTTTTAGTGCCTAAAGAGAAGGCGCTTAAACTGGCCGATGCATCGATTGTTATCGATCTGGCGGAGGCGGCGAACCTATGTGATATGTCGGTTCAGCTAGAGACTACCGATAAGTATGTTAAACAGCAGTACAGCAGTGCAGATTTAGCCTTAATTAAAGCACAATACGATGCGTTTTTTGACGATATGGGCGGTTTTCTTTCCTTTATGATGCCTGCGGTAAGCGGCCTGAAAATTCAATTTGCAGATAAGAGCCTGAACCAAACGATAGTTGGCGCACCGCCTGTTACTAATGGCGCTTTAATTCTCGATAACTATTGGCTGGAGCAGGGAAAACCGCTCAATCTTCCTGTTAAACCGCTAAGAATAACTGCGTTGGCCGAAGAATAAAATTAGTCCTCAAAAGGCAAGCGATGCTTGTCTTCGTTGGCTTCACTGTCAGATTCAGGGTTCGTGTTTAATGCTGATGGAGGCAATATCTCGTCCAATACCAATTGATAACGGATTTGCTCTGCCAGGCGCATCACCACTTTTTCACCGGTTTCACACATTTCTGCACAGCGGTGGAATTCCATTAACCCAATATCTGACAGCGGTGGCTCAATTAATATGTCTGGCGGCTCACCGGCGAGGCGTGAGCGTGTTACGCGGGCCTGCAAAATTTCCAGCGAACTGCTCATAACACTTAAAATACCAGGGGCTTGTTTACTGTTGTCTTTGGGTTCAGGGGAAAACCACTGACGTACAACGTCCTGGCTTTTCTTGAAAAAGTGTTCATTACGTTCTTGAGTTTCAACATGCCTGGCGGTTTCCCGGGCAATTCGTAATGGCCTGAAATCAGCATTGAGATTGACTGCAATCACAAAGTCAGCACCTAACTGGCGACACAAATTTACCGGCACCGGGTTCACTACGGCACCGTCTACCAGCCACCGATCCTGGTAAGCTATTGGCGAGAACAAGGCGGGGATCGCGCAAGAAGCCTGCACTGATTTACCCACATCGCCCGTGTTAAAAACAACTTCACGACCGGAATACAGGTCGGTGGCTACACACGCAAACGGTTTTTCCATTGCCTCAAAGGTACTGGCACAAAAGTCACTTGATAGCTTGTCGAAGACTTTCTGGCCGCTGGCAAGGCCACCGCGTCGAATTCCTATTCCCATCAGACTGAGCGTTTGCCACTCCGTTAGTGACGATGCCCACTCTTTAAGTTCATTGAGCCGACCACTGGCATAGGCTGACCCCACATAAGCGCCAATAGAGCAACCGGCTACGACATCAATTTTAACGCCGAGCTTTTCCAGCGCCTGGATAACGCCAATATGTGCCCATCCTCTGGATGCGCCGGAACCCAGCGCGATGCCGATTTTCATAACATACCTATTCAGTCAAATTAACGATGTTGATAGATTGCGCAGGCTGAACAGCGGTGTCTTGTGTTGTAAATTCAGGGGTATCAAAGGCTATATCACCATCTGGTTCTGGCTGACCGCTCGCTTTAATTGCTTTGAAGTCGTGCAGCTTGCTGTCAGCAAGATGAGATGGTGTTATGTTTTGCATGGCCCTGAACATTGACTCAATGCGGCCTGGAAAGCGTTTATTCCAGTCCTGCAACATCATTTTGATGTTCTGTCGCTGCAAGTTTTCCTGTGAACCACATAAGTTACAAGGAATAATGGGAAATTCAACCGCTGCGGAATATTTTTCAATATCGGCTTCGTTACAGTAGGCAAGGGGGCGAATGACCACATGTTTGCCATCGTCGCTGACCAGTTTGGGCGGCATAGACTTTAATTTTCCGCCATGAAACATATTTAAAAACAACGTTTCTAACATGTCATCTCGATGATGGCCCAGGGCTATTTTCGTTGCGCCGAGTTCAGTTGCCGTGCGGTATAAAATGCCGCGGCGTAAGCGGGAGCATAGTGAACAAGTTGTTTTGCCTTCAGGGATCTTGTCTTTAACAATCGAGTATGTGTCTTCCTCTACGATTTTGTAATCGACCGCCAGGGTTTGTAAATATTCGGGTAAAATATGTTCTGGAAAGCCCGGTTGCTTTTGATCGAGATTTACAGCCACTATCTCAAATTTTATGGGGGCAATGCGTTGCAGGTAAAGTAGCACATCGAGCATCGTGTAGCTGTCTTTACCCCCAGACAAACACACCATTACCTTATCGCCGTCTTCAATCATGCCGAAGTCGTCAATGGCTTTGCCCACATTGCGGCGTAAGCGTTTTTGTAATTTATTAAAGCTGTATTTTTGTTTGGATTGTGTAGCAGTAGAAGCGCTATTAACCTGTAAACTCATTATATCCGATAACCCGTATTACGATACTTCCATTATACGTGAAGCGAATGGCAGGCGTCATCCTCAGCAAGTAAAAGAACGGAAAAAAGCCCGCTTTGCGATAGCGGTCTGTCTTTCTTATAAAGTTTTAACTGATCGGGGTTTCAAATCCATCAGGTTTTATGGCCAGTACATCACAATTAAGCTCGTCAATAACATGTTCTGCAGTATTGCCAATCAGGGCTGCGGATAAGCCAACACGACCAACAGTACCAATGATCACCAGTTCAGCATCCAGGTCTCTAGCAATTTGCGGAATAACTTTCTCGGGGAGGCCTTCTTTCACGTGACAGTTATCCAGAGGAACTGAAAAACGCATGCTGTGACTTTCCATTTCTTGCAGATGATGATTTTTCACCGACGCGTTATAGGTATCAGGGTCAAACTCAGGTACTTCTATTGCAATGTTGAGTGGCGTACCGGGAAAGCTGTTTGCTAAATGTACATGACCACTTAACAGCGTAGCGTAATCCTGAGCTATGGTAGTAAGGCGATCGTTAAGTTTTGCATGTTCCTGATCTTCGGTGCCAACGTTGACTGCGGCGATAATATTGCCATTTTGTGGCCAGTCATGTTCTTTTACCAAAAGAACGGGAGTAGGGCATTTGCGAATGAGGTGCCAGTCAGTGGGGGTGAAAATGACTGAACGTAAACTGTCATGCGAGCGCGTCGCTTTAACAACAATATCTGCTTTACTGGCAATAGCGAATTTAATGATGGCTTCATAAGGGCGATTATTCCATTCAACAGCTACCTCAATTGGACAGTCATAATCAGACAACTGCTCAGTTAACCAGTCGGTACGTTCTTTAACAACGGCTTGTCGCATTGCTTCGCGTTCTTCTCCGGACAACATGGTGGTCATCTCGTAGGAAAAATCATAGATGGTCATAAATGCTGTAATGGAGGCGCCTGTTTTTGAAGCCAGTTCCTGCGCGCGGGAAATGGCCGGCTGAGTATCACGCTCGGGCTCAATCACGGCGAGTATACGGGTATATTGGATCATAATGACGCTCCTCAAAAAGGTACATTATGAGTGTAAGTCGGGTTTCGCTGTTTCTCCAGTTTCTCTTTTGCGCAGGATCAAAGTCACCCTGAAAAAACAGCCAGTTTATTAGCCAACAGTGGTGGAGGGGATATCCATGCTATGGAGTTTCTTATCCATGGCTTCAAAGTCGATAATTGTTATGAGTTTGCCATCAACCTCAATGATATTTTCCTTTTGGAAACGGGTGAGTAGCCTGGAAATAGTCTCAACCGTTAAGCCGAGATAATTGCCTATTTCGTTACGTGTCATGCTGAGGTTGAACTGTTTAGGCGAAAAACCGCGGTCTTCAAAGCGCTTTGACAGGTGTGCCAAAAAGTAAATCAGGCGCTCTTCGGCAGTTCGCTTATTTAATAACATCATTAAATCATGGTCGTGTTTAATTTCGGCGCTCATAAAACTCATGATCTGATGTCGTAACTTGGGCAACTGAACAGACATTTGATCCAGCGTGTCATACGGAAGCTCACACACCATGGCGGTTTCAAGCGCCTGGGTATAGCTCGGGTGGGTACTTTCACGCAGGGCATCAAAGCCAATAATGTCGCCCGGAAAATGAAATCCGATGATTTGTTCTTCGCCATCCTTACTGGTTACAAATGACTTAAACGACCCCGACCTGACAGCATACAGAGAATGAAAACTGTCGCCTGCTTTTACGAGCTTATCATTTTTATGCAGCGGCTTTTTGCGTTCAATAATATCGTCCAGAGAGTCCATTTCTGTTTTATTTAACGAAACAGGTAAACATAAATGACTAAAACTACAACTCTGGCAATGTATAGAAAATTCGGAGCCTTTTGACATAAAAAACGTTCCCTTGTGAGCTTAGCTCAATTAATACTATTTAGCGTACGATAAATCAAGAAAAGTGCATATACTATGAGGCCTGTTGCAACCAAAGTACGCGTCGTGTTTTGCTGTAGAAGCGTTATTATCCAGCCAGCACCAATACTGACGGATACCAGTGCAGGTAAAGTGCCAAGGCCAAACGCTGCCATGGTAAGTGCGCCTTGTAGTGCGTCACCCGATACCAGAGCCCAGGTTAAGGTTGAATATACCAGTCCACAAGGCAGCCATCCCCAGATAAACCCGTATGGATAAGCTGACAGGGGACTTTTAAAAGGCAGAAACCTTTTAGATAGGGGGCGAATGCGTTTCCATACCCCCTGGCCAAGCTGCTCTATTCGGGCTAGCCCACGCCACCATTGAGCCAGATACAAACCCATAGCAAGTAGCATTAATGCGCTTAATATCTGAAAGATAGCCAGACCATGCGCTACCGACGTTTGCGCTATCTGACCTAATCCGCCGGTAATACAGCCTGCAATAGCGTAGCTGGTTATACGGCCAAAATTATAGCTGAGTATATAGGGGAGCGAGGTTTTATTGCCTGGTATTGCAGCGCGCAGTGCGCCGGCGATGCCGCCACACATACCTACACAATGCAGCGAGCCGGCAAGACCCACTATAAAAGCCGAAATAAAGCCAAAGTCATTCATTGGGAGGTACTGCGGTATCCGTGTCTTTCGCCTTCGCAGTAGCGGAGCTGGCTGGCGGCTTTTGGCGCTGTTCCTCAGGTAAGTCATCATCAAACAATATGCTATACCCCTGACGTTCCAGATCTTCAAACTGATTCGAGCGTACGGCCCAAAAAAAGATCCCTAAAGCCACTGCAACAATAATGATTGCCAGTGGGATCAAGACATAAATAATACTCACTTCGCTACCTTATTTGAGCAATCGCGTTGAGTTAGTAACCACAATGATACTACTTAATGACATACCGATCACGGCCATCCAGGGTAAAAGCAGGCCAGATACGGCAAAAGGTAAAATCAGTACGTTATAACCCAGTGCCCAAAACATGTTCTGGCGGATTTTATTACGGGATCTGCCCGCAATATCAAGCAGGACAGGTACGGTCGACAGTGAGTCACTCAGTAGCACGACATCTGCTGCGTTGCGCGCAACATCATTGGCATTTCCCACCGCCACTGAAACGTCGGCACTGGCCAGAACCGGTGCATCGTTAATGCCATCGCCAAGCATCATAACCTGCTCACCGGCGGCTTGCAGTTGTTGCACAGCACGGTATTTTTGTTCTGGCGTTAAGCCTCCGGTGGCCGCTGTCAGTGGTAAATGTGCAGCCAGAGAATCAACATTGCGCTGGGTATCACCGCTAAGTAAAACCAGTTTATATTTGTGCAGCAAAGTCAGTGTGGCGGCGCTATCTGATTTGAGACTATCTGCGACCTCAAACGCTGCCACGC
Organism: Alteromonadaceae bacterium; assembly: GCA_013373625.1. Lineage (GTDB taxonomy): Bacteria > Pseudomonadota > Gammaproteobacteria > Enterobacterales > Alteromonadaceae > Alteromonas. The sequence goes on from JABXHM010000052.1 coordinate 26,052, forward strand.
ACTGGCCTTCGCAGGTCAGAAATACATTCGCTGCAATGGGCACTGACTGCGGGTTGGTGCCGGTGAATGTTGCCGAGCCCAGCTGCCATTGTTGATCGCTCAGTGTACCGCTAATGCCGCCACCTATGCTGACTTCAAAGTGACTCACCGCTAACAGGTTGTCGCATACAAAAGCGCGGCTGATAGGGTGCTCAGATCGTGCCTCAAGACTGGCAGCAACGGCGAATAGCCGGGATGGGTCCTGGCCACTTACATACCAACTGTGAATAATGCCAAACTTTCCCTCAGTGAGCGTACCGGTTTTATCCAGGGCAATGGTATTGACAGTGGTTAGTTGCTCAAGTGCATCGGCCCGCTTTAACAAAATACCTTGTTTGTTTAACCTGGCCATTGCACAGGTTAGTGCAGAGGGGGTGGCTAATCCTAAAGCACAGGGGCAGGTGGCAACCAACACGGCAATTGCAATCCAAAAGGCATTATCACTGCCTTGCCAATACCAGTAACTATAGGTGGCAGCACTGATTAGCAGTACAGCGAATACAAAATAGCGGGAGAATTTATCGGCTAACTGCGCGGCCTTCGGCTTATTTGCCATCGCGGTGGATTGCAGGCGGATAATTTGATTCACCAGGGCGTATTTGAGTTGCTGGTGAACTTCGACCACGAGCGTACTTCTTTGATTTACTGTGCCACCATACACCATTGCACCGGCTGCTTTTTTTACCGGCTCAAACTCACCGGTTAGCATAGACTCATCAATGGCTGAACTACCTTCAATAATGCGCCCGTCGATGGGAACTGTCTCTCCGGGTTTCACAATGACTTTGTCACCTATTGAAAGGTGCTTCGCTAAGCATGCGGTAATATTGCCATCTGCGCTTAAACGCTGGGCGGTGACGGGTATGTACTGCATCATGTTAGCTGAGATCTGCGTGGCACGATGCCTTGAACGGTGTTCTAAATAGCGGCTGAGCAGGAGTAAAAAAATGAACATACAAATCGATTCAAAGTACACATCACCACTTTGCAGTAAGGTGGCCTTTAAACCCGCAATATAGGTACCGAATACGGCAATAGTAACGGGCACGTCCATATTAACAGTGCGTGCGGATATCGCTTTAATGGCGCCCAAATAAAATGTACTGCCTGAATAAAACACCACCGGCGTTGTGAGCACCAGTGCAACCCAGTAAAAGTATTGTCGGGTTTCCTGTTCAATATTGCCGAACAGATCAAAATATAAGCCGGTCATTAGCATCATAACCTGCATGGTCATAAGCCCTGCGAGCCCTAGCTTTTTTAAAAACTGTTTTTGTTCACTCTGATAAGACGCTTCATGTTGATCAGGTTGAAAGGGGAGTGCTGTGTAGCCAATTTTTTTAAGCGCGTTCAGAATGCCGCTCAATTGTATCGCCTCGGGTATCCAACTGACTACAGCCCGACGTTCAGATACATTTACTGCCACCTGGGCGATACCGGTGACGCGGGCCAGTTGTTTTTCGATTAGCCAGCCACAGGCGGCACAGGTAATACCTTCAACCGTGAGCTGAATTTCTTTTTGTGCGCCGTCATCGTAAACAAAATCCTCCTGTAACGCAGGATCGTCATACATTGATAGCTTTGACAAGGTGTCTGTTAAGTCAGCGTTGCCCTGAGCGGCAGGCTCGGTTCGAAACTGATAGTAATCTTCCAGACCGTTCTCGACGATTGCTTCTGCAACAGCCTGGCAACCCGGACAACACATTATGCGATCTTTGCCTAATACCACAGCATGATACTGGCTGTCGTTGTCTGCTGGCAGGCCGCAGTGATAACACTCAGGATTGGATGGGGTAGTCATTAAGGTACAAATCGTATTGCGCCACTTCGCGGTAAAGCAATTGTTTGCTGAACTTTCCATTGCTCATCGAGTGGCGATAAAGATACTTTCCACTTACCAGCGGTATCCTGCTCCGTATAGCCGCGATAAATACCGCTGGCGTCACGGGTCAGTAATATCGAGAAATCCTTATCTTCGAGGGTTACATGGTAAAAATTCAGTTTTAGTGCGTTTCCTGTAGCCGGGATACCACTATGAAATTCAAGCGCAATCTCTCCGCCATGAATGGTTAAATCGGTCATGATACGCAGGCGCCGTGCCGCTTCAACTTTTGCCATGCTGGCATTAATGGCCTTACCTTCTTTGTAATAATCATCCACTACCAGAGAATCTTCCGTGTTGGTAGCAAAGTAAATTACAAAATACCCGACAATAAATGATGATGTGGGTACCGCAATCAGAAACCATGGCCAAAAGTACTTGTACCAGGGTTTCGTGTCAGTTGTTTCCATTACCGCAATACCTAATGAATGTTATGGAGAGGGGAGTATTTTCGCATAAAAAAGCCCCGTAAAAACGAGGCTTTTAATAATTAACGACAATTAGTTAGACAAGCTGTAAACGTAAGTTGCTACAACATGAATTTTATCTTCACCAAGGGTTTTCTTAAACGATGGCATAACACCGTTACGACCGTAGGTTAAGGTTTCGGTAATGGCACGCTCAGAGCCGCCATATAACCAGGTATTGTCGGTTAGGTTAGGCGCACCAAGTGCCTGGTTACCTTTACCATCCATACCGTGGCACGCTGCACACACTGCAAACCGGGCTTTACCAGCTTCTGCAAGTTTATCGTGATTTTCTTCCACTTCACGGCCACTCAGACTTAGCACATAAGCAACGGTTTCTTTAATGCCTTGTTCGCCCATTGAATCAATCCACGCAGGCATTGCTGCATTACGACCATTGGTAAGGGTTTCTTTGATCTTGGCACCAGTACCACCATACAACCAGTCATCATCGGTAAGGTTAGGGAAGCCGGTATTACCACGTGCATCCGAGCCATGACACTGCGAACAGTTTTGCATGAACAGACGCTGACCCACTTTAACGGCTTCTTCGTTATTCACCAATTCTTCAACCGGTACTTTTGCGTACGCTTCAAAAATTGGGTCAAACTTTTCAGCAGCATAATCGAGCTCACGATCATACTGTACTATTAAACCTTGTTCTTTAGCGTCGGCGCGAGCCTGCGCTGACTCTTCTAATGACTGAATGTTCTGGTTAGAACTTCTCCAGCCCCAAAAACCCTCGAATGCACCTAATCCAGGGTACAGCGCCAGGTAAAAAAAGCTCCATACAATAGTGATGTAAAACAGAATGGTCCACCATCTTGGCAGCGGATTATTGATCTCAACAATCCCGTCAAATTCGTGTCCCATTGACTCGCCTTCCGGATGACCGGTGAAGTTCGTCAAATTCCAACGTAACAGCAAGTAACTTCCGACGATGGTTCCCAGTGTGATCACAGAGATCCAAATTGTCCAAAACATGCTCATGAGTGTTAACTCCCGCTATTCTTTTTTGATTCTTCTTTGTCTTCGTCTGCAAACACCAGATTGGCAGCTTCGTCGAATTTCTTCTTGTTGCGACTGCTGAATGCCCACCAAACGATGCCAATAAAAATGACGAAGACGATAACAGTAAAAATGCTGCCTACAATTCCTTGATCCATATTATTTCAGATATGTGCCAAGAGATTGTAGATAAGCAATAAGGGCTTCCATTTCGGTTTTGCCTTTTACTGCTGCCTGCGCGCCTTCAATGTCTTCTTCCGTGTAAGGGACGCCCAAACTTTGGAATACAGCCATCTTTTTAGCGGTGTCTTCACCGGTTAACGTGTTTTCTGCTAACCATGGAAAACCTGGCATATTTGATTCTGGTACAACATCGCGCGGGTTCATCAGGTGAACACGGTGCCATTCATCGCTATAACGTTGACCAACCCGGGCCAAATCAGGGCCAGTACGCTTTGAGCCCCACAGGAATGGATGTTCCCATACTGACTCACCGGCTACCGAATAGTGACCGTAACGTTCGGTTTCAGCCCGGAAAGGCCGAACCATCTGGCTATGACAACCAACACATCCTTCACGAATGTATATGTCACGACCTTCGAGCTGTAACGCAGTGTAAGGCTCAAGACCCTCTACTGGCTCCATCACCTGTTGCTGAAACATTAATGGCGTGATTTGCACCAGTGCACCAAAACTAATGGCAATCAAAATTAAAACGGTGAGCAGGCCAACGTTTTTTTCTATTATTTCATGTGGATTACGCATATGTACTACTCCTTACGCTGCCGCTGGTTCAGCAGCCAGGCTACCTTTCGGTGCACGGACTGTTTTGTAGGTGTTGTAAGCCATAATAAGCATACCGGCAACAACGAAGCAGCCGCCTACGAAACGAACAACATAAAACGGTTTAGACGCTTCCAACGACTCCACAAAGCTGTATGTCAGCGTGCCATCAGCATTCACTGCACGCCACATCAGGCCTTGCAGTACGCCGGACATCCACATTGCGACGATGTATAATACAACACCGATAGTCGCAAACCAGAAATGCACGTTTACCAGTTTGGTGCTGTACATCGCTCTTTGATTAAACAATACCGGGATTAGGTGGTAAATAGAGCCGATAGAAACCATGGCAACCCAACCTAATGCACCTGAGTGTACGTGGCCAATCGTCCAGTCGGTATAATGTGATAACGCATTAACCGTCTTGATAGCCATCATTGGCCCTTCAAACGTCGACATGCCATAGAATGATAACGACACAATCAGGAAGCGCAGAACGGGGTCTGTACGCAGCTTATGCCATGCACCTGAAAGGGTCATGATGCCGTTGATCATGCCGCCCCAGGAGGGCACGAATAATATAACTGACATCACCATGCCTAATGACTGAGTCCAGTCTGGCAGGGCAGTGTAGTGTAAGTGGTGAGGACCGGCCCAGATATACAGTGAAATAAGCGCCCAGAAGTGGACTATCGATAAACGGTAAGAGTAAACAGGGCGTCCTGCTTGCTTAGGCACGAAATAATACATCATACCTAAGAAGCCTGCTGTCAAAAAGAAACCAACAGCGTTATGTCCGTACCACCACTGCATCATCGCATCGACTGCACCGGCGTATATAGAATAAGATTTCATGAATGAAACAGGCAACGCCATGCTGTTACCAATATGTAACACCGCAACCGTTAACATAAAGGCGCCGAGGAACCAGTTTGCCACATAAATATGAGACACCTTACGAATCGCAAGGGTGCCGAAGAAATTGATAATGTAAGCCACCCAAACTAAGGCGATTAGAATATCAATTGGCCATTCCAGCTCTGCATATTCCTTACTGGTTGTGTAACCAAAAGGTAATGTCAGTACGGCCGCAACGATCACTGCTTGCCAGCCCCAAAACGTAAACTGGGCGAGCTTATCGCTAAACAAACGAACCTGACAGGTACGCTGCACAATGTAATAGGACGTTGCGAACAATGCACAACCACCGAAAGCAAAAATAACGGCATTGGTGTGCAAAGGGCGGAGGCGAGAATAGGTTAACCATGGAATGTCGAAGTTAAGAGCAGGGGCGAATAATTGCGCAGCAATAAATACCCCAAGGCCCATTCCCACGATACCCCAAATAATGGTCATAATGGTAAACTGCCGTACAACTTTGTAGTTGTAATCTGGCTGTGCTTGGCTTATTTCACTCATTGTAATGAATCTTCCACTTCTTTTTTAAAAAGGGTTTCCAACCGCGATACTGACGTATTTTCAAGAGAGGTTGCGGACTTCTCCTGAGCCTGAAGTTGTCGATTTATTGTCTACAGGCCAGTTGGTATCGCGGATAATAAAGTTTTTAATAATAAAAAGATACCATAAACTGGGGTCGCTTGATCTTCGTCAATAAAGAAAAATTAGCTTTTACAAAATAGTGATATAAATGATCAAATTATTAACATTTCAGCATGGCAAAATACAGCTCAAAACGCTCTTTACTGTGTGTTTATTCGTCAGCGTATCGATTGTTACAATCTTTTTAAGTTTGCCTGAGCGTCATCAGGAACAGCATAGTGAGCTTTCTTTGTGCTGGCAAACCGACACCCGTTGTCAGATTCCATTAAGCGTAGGCGATATATCAATTATTGTCGAAGCGATACCAACGGTTGAAGAGCAAATCGCCGTCAGCATAAATTTACCCGCCGGGCTGGCTATAAGTTCTGCCTATATCGAAGGGCAAAATATGTACATGGGTAAAATCCCGTTACCATTAGAGCAAACATCAGCCCAGCAGTGGCAGGGATGGTTTATTCTGGGTAGTTGCAGTGAGCCGACCATGCTGTGGCGTTTAACGCTGAAACTAAAAGACCGGCCTGAGCCGGTCTGGATATTTTTTAGTACGTCACAACTGTAAGTTACATTTGTGACTGCAAATAATTGGGTAAGCCCAAAATTTTGATTAGTTTTAACTGCTGCTCTAACCAGTGAGCATGATCGACTTCGGTATCGTCGAGCAACTCAATTAAAAAGTCACGCGTAACGTAATCCTGGGCTGACTCGCACACTGCAATAACTTCTTTTAACTTAGCGCCCACTTCGTATTCAACACGTAAATCGCTTTCGAGCATCTCCGGCACGTCTTTACCCACTTTGAAGCCGGTTCGCTGGGTCATATCAGGTGCATACTCGAGCATCAACATACGATCGATTAACTTGGTCGCATGGCCTTTTTCGTCGTCGAATTCGTGATTAATACGCTCGTATAATTTGTTAAATCCCCAGTCAAGATACATTTGAGCGTGAATAAAATACTGATCCATTGCAGCAAGTTCGTAAGACAGCAGTTCGTTCAAACCTTCTAATACTTTTTGATTACCCTGCATTAGTCATCTCCCATTACTTGAGCTTGCAGATAGTTTTCTATGCCCATGTTTTCAATTTGATATTCCTGGGTTTCAATCCAGTCTAAATGCTCTTCTTCGTAGTCGAGTAGCGCTTCGAGTATGTCGCGGCTTACGTAATCCTGTTTTTCTTCGCATAGTGCAATAGCTCTGCGCAGCAGTGGCAATTGTTCTTCCTGGAATTTCTTGTCGCACTGCAACATTTCTTCGGTGTCTTCACCGATATAGAGTTTGCCAAGCGCCTGAAGATTCGGTAAGCCTTCTAAAAACAAAATTCGCTCGATGATTTCATCGGCCTGTTTCATGTCTTTAATCGACTTTTTGTAATTCTTTTCGTTGAGTTCTTCCAGCCCCCAGTTCTTAAACATACGGGCATGAAGGAAGTATTGATTGATCGAAGTCAACTCACTTGTGAGTACTTCATTTAAAATAGCAATTACGGATTTATCACCCTGCATATTCTGTATCCTTTGCGTTTAATGATACAAGTGTAGTGCATGCAGCGTGCTTAATCAAGTTTTCCCTTAAAAAACAATGCGATACAAATGATAACGATTATCGGTATGGCCTCTGTTATCATTTGTGTCGCTGTTGAATGGCAAGTCATTGATGTGTATTAAGACTTCTCAATCAGCGCTGGGTATCAACCAGTGACAAGCTTTCTTCAGCAAAACCTAAACCGGCTTCGGTAAAAAAGTTAAATACTTTATCGACGCCACTTTCTGACAATGCCGTTACTTCGTCTTCATAGCGTGCAATAGCGGCTATTTTACCCTGGTATCCTGCATTTTTAAGCTGCTTGGTGATATTGATAGCATCTTCAATGGAGGGTAGTGCCAGCAAAACCAGTTGCACGTGGCGAATATCGAGGTTTTCCCATAAGTCGACATCTTCACCATCGCCATTGATCACATTGAGGCCGTTTTTTTGCATTCGCTGAACTTTATTGCGGTCAGCATCCATTCCCCATACATGTGAGTTAGCTATTTTATCCAGTGATGTAAATGCACCAATACCAACACGGCCCAGACCAACCACAAGGATTTTGGCACGGGTGATCTCAGGGTACACATCTTCGCGCAGACGGACAGGATTTTCATAGCGTTTGACCGGTTCTTTTATACGCTGATAAATGCTGTGGGAATATCGGTATACAATACTGGTTATTACGAAGGAAGCCGATGTAGTTACCGCCAAAATAACCAGCCAGTTTTCGCTCAACATACCCAGGCTGACGGCTAAAGCCCCTACAATGAGACCAAATTCGCTGTAGTTAGATAACACCAGTCCGCCTAAATAAGCTGTACGGCCACGAAGTTGTAATCGTGTGAATAGCCAAAAGAACAATAAGAATTTAAGCGGTATAAGCATGAGCATTAAGGAAGACATTAGCAGCATGTTCAGATCAGGCAGGGCAGTAAGACCAATTGACAAGAAAAAACCAATCAGAAACAGATCCTTAAAAGCCAGTAACGATTTGGCCATCTCTGCAGCTTTGGGATGTGGCGCAAACAGTAAGCCAAAAACCAGCGCACCTAAATCACCTTTTATATTGACCAGTTCAAAAACATGATAGCCACCCAGGGCGAAAATGAAGCCAGTAAGAGGCAGTAACTCGCCATGTCCCGATTCATTCAGTACGCGTTTGAGTAGCGGCATTAAAGGAATAATTAACAGCAGTAATGGGGCCCATAATGTGGGTATCTTACCGGTAGCAACCACTAAAAAAGCCACCGCAAAAATATCCTGCATGACCAAAATACCAATTGCCAGTTTGCCGTGTCGGGTTTTCGACTCGCCGGCTTCTTCGAGGACTTTAACAACGCACACCGTACTACTAAAAGACAGCGCAAAGGCAATTAACGCTGCATTTTGCCAATCAACCTGACCGGTTAATGCACTTGCAACAGTACCCAGAGCAATGAGTATGGCTGTAACCAGCGCAACCCAAAGTAATGTATGGCTGACACTACCTGCCCAGACTTCACGTTTAGACAGGTCTTTTAAATTCAGCTTTAAGCCAATGGTGAACAGCATTATCGTTATGCCAAGATTGGCAAAGGTGGTAATAGCCGGTGTGGCTGTGAAGCCGGCGGCGTTTAACAGAAAGCCTGCTACCAGATACCCGACAAGAGGCGGAATGCCAATGAGCTTCACCCCAAGCCCGCAAATAAACGCAAACAGTAAAAAAGTATATTCCATTGAATCGTGTTGGCTGTAACTGGCTTTGATATTCAAAATATCATGAGAACTTTGCACCTGGCAAAACAGTTCGCCGTAAATTTTTAATTTCTTTGATTAAAAACAAAGTCTCACGACAAAATTACCGCATACAATGAAGACACGTTGATACTATTTGGAGCGAAGCTTCAACGTGCTAAAAGGCCTCGGCAGACTTGTCGTTGTGTGCCAGTGAATTAAGTTCTTGTAAGAGCTCGTATTCACGCACTTTAATGGTCCCCAGTTCGAAGGTTATTTCTCGTTTACGTTCGATAGGATCTACAGCTACCGGGCCATGAAGTGGTTCAACTGTCTTCAAATGCGTCACATTGGATACCGTAGTCGAAGGCGAGGTCAGTGGATCAGAATCATGTCGCTCTGCTAGCTGAATAGAAGACTTATCAAAATGTAAAGCTTTGCCACTAATATCTGTATCGCTTGTCTTTGAGTAATCGTCATGCTGATAGGTACCGTCAGCTTTATCAATCGAGCGCAGTTTGCGGGCGAACATTTCAAGTCCGACACGATTTACGGTTACTCCAAGCTTTTGACATTGCTTAAAGGTGACATCATTGTTTTTATAATTGTTGGCGCGTACCAACTTTTTTACTGTTTCTAACTTTTCCATTTTGCGCACATCATTTTATACGAGCCAGCAAAGCACCGATATTGTTATAGTATGGAGTATTGTTACTGCGATGTTATTGAGTGAATGATATTACAGTTGAATAATTGACCATGCAATGGCACGAAAGACAATTTTTATGCTGTTTCAGGGATTCTTTTCGGTTTAGTTACATGATTTTACAGGTAGTATCGGTTGACAGGAGGCCGACATTGAACAGTAGGCGCGAGAAAATAACACGGGTTTTGTTAATTGAAGGCTCAGTAAATATATTGCTGTGTATTGTAAAATTTGTCGTTGGCTCGGTGACACAATCTGCAGTAATTCTGGCCGATGCATTACACTCGCTCACTGACTTATTCAATAACGTCATTGCACTGGTAGCAATGAGAATCAGTCATAAACCGCCAGATGAGTCTCATCGTTATGGACATCAGAAATTTGAATACCTGGCTATTTTTATGTTGTCAGTGTTGCTTGTCGTGGTTGCGGTAGAGCTTGTTATTTATGCTTTTGAAAACCATGGAAAAGTGGTACAGCAAAGTCATTCGGGCCTGATTATACTGGTTGGGGCGATTGTGGTTAACTTTCTACTGAGTCGTTGGGAAGCAAAACAAGGCCAGTTACTTAAATCAAACCTGCTTACTGCTGATGCAAAACATACTCTGAGCGACGTGCTGACCTCCATGGCTGTGCTTGTCGGCTGGCAACTGGCTGCCATGGGGTACTACTGGTTAGATACACTATTTTGCCTTGTCGTTGCTGTAGTTGTAGGGCGACTGGCCTGGCAACTTTTTCAACAGGCATTACCTGTGTTAGTGGATGCAGATATCACCAATGAAATTTTTTCGCCGGATAAGCTATCCAACTTAGTAAAGGAATTTGCAGACATTCACCGGGTTACGTCGATTCGCAGCCGGGCAATGGGCGATTCAACCATTGCCGACTTAACCATTAAGGTAAACCCTCAGCTGTCGGTAACAGACGCTCATACGCTGTCTCATACGTTTGAACGTCGCCTTAAAGAAGTATTTAACGTGTATGATGTAATGATTCATATTGAACCAGCAATAGAAAAGCCATTAAGGAGATAATGTGCGCCGCGAAATTTTTGTAAGTTTAATAGCCGGACTAATTGTGAGTCTGGGCTTGTATTGGCTGGCCCCCGGATTATGGTGGTTACCCGGCATTGTAGTCTTGCTGTTAGCTGTGGCTTGCTTTGATGTTTTCCAGCGCCGTCATTCTTTGTTAATTAATTTTCCGTTAATTGGTCGTTTACGTTGGGTCATTGAAGATTTCCGGCCGTTTTTTCAACAATACCTGCTTGAAACAGAAACCAGTGGCCGGCCCATCAGCAGAATGTTCCGCTCTATTGTTTATCAGCGAGCCAAAGGCAGTCTGGACAGTGTGCCATTTGGTACGCAAATAGATACCTACAAAGCCGGATACGAATGGATTGGTCATTCATTATCTGCGCTGAGTGTTGATGAAATGAACGATGACCCCAGAGTCACTATTGGTGGACCTGATTGTAAAAAGCCGTATTCAGCCAGCATTTTAAATGTATCGGCGATGAGTTTTGGCTCACTGAGTAAAAATGCAGTACTGGCGTTGAATAAAGGCGCTTCACTGGGGGGCTTCTATCAAAACACCGGAGAGGGTGGTTTAACGCCATATCA
>JABXHM010000123.1 GCA_013373625.1 Alteromonadaceae bacterium
AGCAAAGCGATGATACGCCCAAACCGCATAGCCGATGACCGGACGCGGGAAACGGAAACCCTTGAGGCGGGAAAGATCAGCCAGATTCAACATGGTGCCGCGCTACAACGGTTGTTCGGCTTCAACAAACTGACAAAATCCTCGGGGTGGGTTGCAGCCTCGACCAATTGTCGATTCATCGCGGGGATGCGCCATTCGGGAACGGCAATAATCTGGTCCAGTGTGGCCTGTAGGCCCGGCACGTCGATGTAAACGCCCGACAGACTGGGGTCGCTGGCCAGTGCGCCAAGCCCGGTTTCGGGCCGCAGCGTCAAAGGTTGCAGGCTTTCAGGCGAAAGAACGATAACCCTTGCCACTTCAAAACCAGCGGGGCGCGGGCGGTTGTGGCGGTGCAGGCGGCCGATCCGCTGGAGCAGAACGTCCATCGAGCAGAGATCGGTAATCAGGATATCAGCACAAAGGTCCAGAGACTGTTCAAGCGTCTATGTGCCGATAACGATGCGACCAGCCATCCGGCTGTCCTTGCCGATATGGGCCTCCACTGCGCGATCAAGCAGCAGGCGGTCAGGGGCGGTAAATCGGCTATGGTGCAGCATGGGAATGCCGCCAGCGTGGAACATCAGATCAGCGCCATGCTCCACGCAAGCTTCAAAGGTATCTTGCTCCCGATCTACCGTATTCCGGATGACCAGAACGCGCGCGCCCTGTAGCGCTGCCTCAGCGGCGAGGGTCGCGGCCTGTCGCGCAGACCAGTCTCTGACAACTTTGATAGAGACTTTTTTGCCCTTGGTGTCCGACTTGTTTTCTGATGGTCCGCTGCCTGTCCAAACCGCTGGATATGGCACCGCATTGTCAGCTGACAATTTGCCGATGGGCTGACCCAGCCAACGGCTGCGCGCCGATGCGCCAAGGGTCGCTGACATCAGCACCGCATACCCGCCAATTGCCAGATGGCTTTGCAGCAGATTGTTTTGCACTTCGGTCATGTAAGGGTCCGAAGCGTGGACCTCATCGATGACAAGCAACGCGCGCGAAACCGCCGTGCCGCGCAGGTGGGCAAATTTCGCCTGAAGACCGCCAAGAGCTGCCTAATCTACGGTGCGGATTGCGATCCGCGCAGTCAGATATCGTGCTGAGTGCTCGGCCGCCCGACGCGAGCCGTTGTATAGATCATCGTCGCATAAAAACCTGAAATCCGGCAACCGCTGCGCCGTGGCTTCGCCCGCCTGTATCTGATCAGGAATGGCAAGGACGGCTTCGGGCGGATTGACGAACATGCGGGCAAGTGCGTCGTTGAAGCAGGTATGCAGCTGGCGGGCGGCGGTACGGGTCGGGACCGCAAAATAAAGCGCGTCTACCTTGCCAGCGCGATACAGCGAAACCAAGCGCCACAGCGCCGCCTCGGTTTTGCCGGCACCGGTTTCCGCCTCGAGAATGACAAGTTGTTCATTTGCAGCAATTTCGCCAACGGCCAATTGTGCAGCGCGAGGCGTGGGATGATCGGAAATCAGCTGCCAATTGGTCAAGTCGGGAAGCGCAGGGCGGTCCGTGAACGAAAGTTGCTCGAGCCGATTCTGTGCTTGCACCACAGCACGTTGCCAATAGTCAGGGTCATAGGTCACGACAAATGGAAATGCGCTGCGATCAGAGCCGACCCAGCCCGCAAGATTTAGCAGGCCGCAGATAACGTGGGCAAAAGCAGGCTTGGCCGGAGGGGACTGACGTTGGTAATGCTGGGGAACCAACGGCGCATAGATTGGCCAAGTAGCGCATCAGCATCGCGCCATTGTAGCCAATCCGGTCAGTGAAGGCAGCGGTTGCTTTGCCATTCATGGGTTCACTCAACGGCCGATCATGATGCGCGAAGACATCCTGCATCCACATTTCCATATTCGGCCATGCCGATAGATCGGAAACTAGTCCACCTAAACAAATCTCGTCAGCCATGTCCTCCCAATACAATCCGCAGATGAGATGACCGACCGTATCTTTCGCATGGGGCCAAGCTATTGCCTGAAAGGCAGGCGCAACTTTTCCGAGGTCATGCAAAAAGGCGAGGGCGGTCAGGCCGGTAATCTGATCATCAGTCAATACGTTCTCTAGAGCTGCCTCAGCGTGGGCTCGGAACATCGGCTGTGTGAGCAGCGCATTAAAACAAGCAGCCACGTCGGCACAGTGATGAGCAAGATGATGTGTTTCACCGGTCGTCCGGTCAAACTTTCCCCAAGCAGGGGATGACATTTGAGACAAACTGGTAAAGCAATTTCACTTAAAGGCAGAATTACTGTCTGAGATTGCAATGCGGGATTTAGCAACTTGTTAAAATATTCCGCACATCAAACCCGCCATTTCTCGCTTGCTTGGTTAACGTCCGCAGATATCCTCCCGGATTGATAATTGTTTCGAACCTTTCAAGGATACCGAGGATCGCAAGTGGGGCGACGCGGGGGCCCATGTGGCGCTTGGCTTCTTCATAGACAAGCGCTTCGATACCCATCATGGGCACCAGTTGCAGGACTTGGCGCGTCAGGGTCGGCCAGTCGTTTGCGCCTTGGGGGAACATGCGGTGGTATTCGGTAAAGGGGGATAAATTGTCATCTGACAATAAACCTTCGGATTCAGAGTTTTTATAAGTTTCCTTATGTTGGTGCCGCTCATTTTGGCTGTCAGTGGCGTCCAAATCGGTTGCTGCCGCAAAGTCGGACAGCAGGGCGCGCAGGTCCTCGTTGTTGTCCTTGCGGCGAAGCATCAGGCGGGCGCGGGCGAAGAGGGGGGAGTATTCCGGTGCCTCGGGGTCGATGCCGGTGTCCAGAAGCGCTTGCCGCGCGACGAGGACTTGGGTGTGTAGCACAGCACGTTCTTGGGCGCGCAGGTCGCGGGTGTGGGCAAGCGACTGGATATCGTTGGCCATGATCGCAAGCGGGCCAAGGTCGAATCCGAATGCGCAGGCGATCCCGTTGCCCAGCTTCTTCACATAGCGTTTCCGGTTGGGGCTGTCGTGGCGCATGATGACGCCCGCATTGACCAACGCGGACAGATGACGGCGCAGGGTGCTTTCCGGCATACCGCCAAGCCGCGCCGACAATGTATCGTTGGACGCAAACACAATCGCACGGCCCAAGCGGGCAGGGAGGTCGCGTTCGGGCACAAAGGTGAGCATTGTGCGCAACACTGCGATGGACCGATGGGACAAGCCGAAATCCTCGGCGGCGCGGGTCAACGCATCCACCAAAGCCCATTTATCATGGGTGATCGGCCCGTCGTCCGGCGCAGCCGATACCGGCCGCCCGACAAAACGAGACGTGATTGCTGTCATTTTAATTCACGAAGGACGCAAAAATCCGTGCCCTGTCCAAGCGGCAGAGTTGACTGATTCGTGGAGGCGGGGTATCTCGAAGATGCTAAAGACGAGAAGGGCCTTCCAAGTTACTTGGGGGGCTTTTCTTATTTCGGTGTCCTGGGTCGTGCCTCCTGTATGGTTACTGCTCTGGGTCTTCGGCTTGCCAGCGGGCAAACCATTCGTTCACCAGATCGGGGGCGTTCTCCTCGATCCAGCGGTCGAAACCGGGTGTTTTCACGGCGATATTCACGCCTTTGTCGGTCGCTTTGACCGTGGCCAGCGGCGCACCATCAGCCGTGGTGATCGCGGTTTTACGCGGCGGAACGGGGGCAGGGGCCTTTTTCCTGTTCTGGGCGGCAGCCAACACCGCCTCGAAACGGGCGTTGGTGTCCAGCATCAGAAAATCGGGCCGGTTCATGTGCTGCGCGGCGCGGGACCGGTTCGGCTGTTCCGCGAACAGGTCCACAAGCATCATCCAGCGTTCGCGGCCGATCGATGGGGCGCGGCCGATCTGGCGCAGGAAAGGCAAGTCAAAAGCCTTGCCTACCTTGAGCATCCGGCTCACCATCGGCAGGTCGATCGACAAAGCCGAGGCGATGTTCTGGCGTTCATAGCCAGCCGTATCGAGTTGCGCGGCGAACGACGCCTTTTCGATGAAACTCAGGTCGGTGCGGGTGTTGTTTTCCTGCCCCTGCGCCATGACCAGCGCGTGATCGTCCAGCTGGCGCACCATCGCTTTGACCGGCATACCCAGCTCGCGCAGCGCGGCAAGACGGCGGCGGCCATAGACGATTTCGTAGCGGCCACGGGCGGTCGGATGGGGACGCAGCAGCACCGGCACCTGTTGACCGTATTCGCGCAAGCTGGCCTTGAGCCGTTCCTGATCGTCGTGATCGAACCCAAGCCGGTCTTCCATGCCTGCGTTATCAATCAGCGCCGGATCGATGTCCTGCACCGCGTTTTCCTGAAGCTTGGTCAGGCTGGACTGCAACGCGCCAACCGCGCTGGACGGCATCATCCGTTGCCGCGCCGGAGCGTCGGCCTTCGGTGTGATATTGGTGTTCAGGATACCCTTGCGTGCCATTAGCGACCCCATGCTTTCTGGATGAGGGATTCAATTTCATCATTCACTGCATTCAGTGAATCCACCGCGCGGTCATAGGTATTTCTGTTAAACTGTGACCGCTCGACCTCGTAGATGGTCTGGTGGGTCAGGCCCGCGTCCGACACGGCGGTCGATTTCAGCATCGAGGCGGCCATGACCTCGGGCCCGAACAGATTGCGCAGGAACGCCACGACCTGCTGTTGCGGGCCATCGTTCGGTTCAAGCCGGTTGATCAGGAACCGCAGGAAATCATAGTCCATCTGCGCGCCTGCGTTGGACACCACGTCCAACAAGTCCGCGCTCATTTGCAGGAACTGGGCCATGGACGCAATGTCGAGCATGTTGGGCACGACGGTGATGATCAGCCCCGTCGAGGCGCAAAGCGCGGCCATCGTCAGGTAGCCAAGCTGCGGCGGGCAGTCGAAGATGATCAGATCGTAATCCGCCTCGACCTCTTGCAGGGCGGCGGCCATACGGGCGAAGAATGGTGGCTGAACGTTTTCGATCAGCGCGCGCGGGGTTTCGTGTTCGAATTCCTGCAGCAGCAGACCAGCGGGGGCCAGATCAATGCCAGCGAAATAGGTTTTCTGGATGATCGCCGAAAAGGGCAGGGGATCGTCATAGCGGATCGCGTCGTAGACGGTGCCAGACTCGATGAGATCCACCTCGGGCCGGTAGCCGAAAAGCGTGGTGAGCGAGGCTTGCGGGTCGATGTCCACGCAAAGCACGCGATACCCTTTCAGCGCAAGCCGCTGCGCCGCGTGGATCGAGCTGGTGGTCTTGCCCGAACCGCCCTTGAAGTTGAGGAACGACAGCACCTGTACCTTGTCACCTGCCCGCCGCCCCTTGAGATAGGTGCCCGCTGTCTTGGCGCCTGCATCCAGTTGTTTGCGGATCGTCACCAAATTATCAGCCGAGTAGGATCGGCGGCCGCCGGCGCTGGTCTGGACGTCTTCGATCTTGTCATCGAAGTGGAGCTTGCGCAGGAACGAGGCCGAGATCCCTAAAAGGTCCGCCGCCTCGCCGGCGCTGAACAGACGCAGTTCCTTGCGGGCATCGGGGGCAAACGCGGTCATCATATGGTTTTCAAGTGCCAACGCGATATTCTCCGCGTTCATGCGGATGCGTTCATTGATGCGGATCGTCTTTTCCACCATAGTCCACCTGTGCGCGGGATATGGATCGATTGACCGGATGAATATCCGCCGCCGACCTCTTCCGCCGTATTGCCCCCTGTAGTAACGCTATTTTGCGTCTTAGCTGTTATTATCGTTTCTATAGGACGGTAAGCCGAGTCGGCGCAAATGTTTTCTTTAGTGTCTAACTACGCAACACAGACACTATATGTGGGAAAGGGGGGCGGATTCAGGTCAGGACAGGGTAGAAAGGTTTGCCCCAGTCCCCTCTGGATGGTCCATCATCAGGCCGATGAAGGGCTTTGTCAGGTTTTTTCGCGCAGCACGAACTTACACCCTGGATGCCGGATTACGCCGCCAAGTCGTCAGTGTAATCGTGCCAAATCTCGAATGCGGCAGCGCGGGCGTGGCGATAAGATTTGGCTGACAGTCGATGGCG
>JABXHM010000091.1 GCA_013373625.1 Alteromonadaceae bacterium
AGAAGGCGCTGGCCGTCAATATCCCGTATCGCGGCTCCAAGGGGCCGTTGCACCTGCTGATCGACGGCACCGGTATAAAGATCAAGGGCGAAGGAGAATGGCACGCTCGCAAACATGGTGGCCGGAAACGTCGCGCCTGGCGCAAGATCCACCTCGGGGCTGATGCGGAAACGCTGGAAATCCGAGTTGTTGAGATCACCGGGGGCCACATTAGTGATGCACTAGTTTTGCCCGACCTGCTCGCCCAGATCCCGACGGACCAGGAAATCGGCAGTGTTACAGCAGATGGGGCCTACGCCACACGCAAATGCCATAATGCCATAATGCCATCGCTGACCACGGCGGACACCAAAATACCACGGCTGCGCCCTGTGGCCATGATGGAGCACATACCCCCGCCGAAGCCGCATCGAAACGAAAATGCATTGTGTCAAACTGCTAGGTCAACGTCTCATGGCGCGGGACTTCGATCGAGAAGTCGCCGAGCTCCAGGTCCGCATCGCCGTGCTCAACCACTATACCGCGCTTGGCATACCTCTTTACGGAAGCCGTGGGATAAGTCTGTCCGAGGAAATGGTAACCTCTGCCAACACCCGATTTGTGCAACAGAGCCGTTTGGAAGTCTGAAGCATTGAAGGTAGGCCGTGACGCAATACGATCGATGTCCGAAGGTCTCCCCATCCGTCATCGCCCTCGCGGCAACAGTCATATAATGACCAACAGTCCTGACCCTAATGCTCCGAGCGCGGCTCAAATTGCATCGACAACACCAAGCCAGTAGTGTTAGTTAACGACCGTGCGTAGTGCTTAACTTTTTAAGCAGAAACTAGCGAAGATCTGTGTACGTCGTGACGCGCGCACTCTACCAGAGTTCACTTATTCGCTTAGTATGGGCACTTCGAAGATACGAACGAATAAAAAGCTTGGACGCTACATCCGGGCTAATTTAAGGAAACGGGATGCAAAATATCATATTACAAAATGCACCGTTGGTGGCAAATGCGGCTAATGTCACGAAGCAAGGCGTTATAGGGGGGGGGTGGAAAATCTCACACTCAAACCTTGACGCTTCTGGAGTTGACGAGCCATTTAGCTTGAGCGCGAGCGGAGAGCACTCATCTGCTCCCACTAAAATAGAACTACGCTCATCTTTTAAATGGTTTCGCGTAGAATATGATATCCCAAAAGAATTTCTATCCACGGGAAATCACGTATTAAACTTTAAGTACAAAAAGCTTTCAGACGTTCAAAACTCAGCCTCAGATGTGAAAATAATTGAATACATCAAAGGAAGAGGTGAGACTTTCTTGAACATTGCGCGACACCTATCGCGCACAAATCAAATTCGTGAAGTTTCTCGCCCAATTGAAGTTGCAAACCCAACTATCCCTGAGGCTACCTATACGCTTTGCTTTGAATTCAAAGAGCCAATAAATTTTTGGCTTGGTGAAATTGAATTTATTAATTTGACGGAAACGCATTCGAAAGAAAAAGGCCAAGCAAATACTTCGTATTATCCACCCTATCGCATTCATGATTTTAACGTATCAAAAAATTTAAAAGAGTTAAACGACTCGATGGACCCAATGATGCGGAAAAATCCTCTTAATTGGGCCGGGAAAATGCTCAAAGTCGCCTTGTCCCTTGAAGATTACGATACTGGCAGAGGTTTAGCTGAATATATCGTCTCACAAGCCCGTCAGCGATCCGAGTCTTTCGGTGAATACTTTTCAGATATAGTCTCGGTGTTTGTTGCTACTGGCGAGCACGAAAGAGTTATTGAATTAATTCAAGATGAGCCTGCCGCAAAAAAAATCGATTCAGCCCTCATTCTTGCGCGCGCTCTTAGTCCTAAACATGATCAGGATAAAGATTATCGCTTGCCGTCAGGTCGCCCTGACATATTCAACCTGTCAAGAGATCTCAATGACACCAAAAGAATAAAATTTGAAACGGTACTGCTGAACGCACCCAATTCTGCCGAGGCGTCTTTGTTATGGGCAAACTACAACCTATTCCAAAGCACGAATAGCTACGAAGCTAACTTTAATTCGTATCTACGCAAGGTAAAATGCCCCTATTCGATTGAATTAGGGACTTATGATGATAACGTCTTAAAGAGAATAAAATTTCACGAAAGCAGAAATATGAGTCACCTTTCCGAAGGGCCTCTCGTTTCAGTAATCATTGCCGCATTCAACGCAGAGAAGACAATAGAGTACGCCATCGATTCAATTCTCCGGCAAACATATAAAAATATTGAAGTCCTTGTATGCGACGATGCTAGCACCGACGACACGGCGAAGATTCTATTGAAGTATCGAGATGACCCAAGAATAAAGTTGTTCGCATCTTGTGAGAATCAAGGCCCCTACAATGTAAGAAACAGTCTTATTAATGAGTCCAAGGGTGAGCTTATCACATTTCATGATGCTGATGATATAGCATTTCCTCACAGAATCTCTAAACAACTTAATCTCATGATTGAACAGCAGGCGCGGGTGTCACTCGGACTGTGGCTTCGATTAAGAGAAAATGGCCACTTTGTAGCATTCAGAGATGGAACATATCTTAGACAATGTCTAAATAGTATAATGTTTTTTCGGAGTGTTTACCAAGAACATGGCCCATATCGATCGTCTTTGACTTCTGCTGACTCAGAATTTTACGAAAAACTGCGCGGTGCGCTACCGAGGGGACAAATCGCAATTGCGTCCGAACCGCTGGTTTTGGGCCTTTGGAGCTCCGCTTCATTGACACGTACGGCCGGGATAGAGGCGAATGAAGTCGGATATCGATCTGTGGCCAGACGTGCATACTCTTCAAAAATGGGCAGGCAACGCATTCTAGGTCGTGAGTTGGTTTCTGATATGGATATAGAACTAACACTTAAAGAAGCAGGTATATATCGCGAAGATAAAGGCGTAATTGCGCTAGAACTAAAGGTAGCAAGCGAATGATTATTGCAAATGTAGCGACTTACCCTGGGAGATATGGGAACCGCCGTCGATCAATTCAATCGATTGCCACGCAAGTCGATGTGTTGAATATTTGCCTCAACGAATACTCAGAGGTCCCGGATGATTTGCGGGACATTAGCAACGCGAATTATTACTTCCCGGAGAATAATTTAAAGGACGTTGGAAAATTTGCCTTCGAAGTTTCTGAAAACGACGATGTATTTCTTTGCGACGACGACATAATCTATCCCCAAAATTATGTTTCCGCGATGCTCAAGTATAGCCTAAGCTTCAAAGACCAACCAACCATTCTGGGAGTGCATGGGGTTATATATTCAGACTATTATGATGGGAGGAAGAGAAGTGGCCGCCTAGTTCATGTTTTTGACAAAGCTTTGGACGAAGGCGCCTACATGAATCAATTGGGGACAGGGACTGTGTTTTTGAAAGGTAGAGAGTTACCAAGCTATGAAGAAATGAGATCCTCAGCTGGATTTGTTGATATTAGATTGGCAAAGATATCGTTTGAAAAGAACATCAATCTCTATTGCATCCCCAGAGAGGCTGAATGGCTTAAAGAAATCCAAAACGACAGTTCAATATATCTCACAGTCACTTCTAATCTCCCCATTGATGCTTTGAAAGAGGTTCAAAGTTTCGGCGGCTTGGCAAAGTTACCTAATTTATTGGAGTAATTTGGTGAAAAAGGTATTCTTTAGATCACACGGAAAGCCCGTGATTATTCAAGATAACAGTGACGACTATATCATCAATTATATTGAGCAGAATAAAACGTTCTATGAAAAGGAACTTTTAGATGAGATCTTTCATCGTGCAATGCCAAATTGGTTCTTTGTAGACATTGGTGCGCATATCGGGAACCACTCAATTTTTCTATCGAAGATTTTGGGCTTATCTGGATTGGCGTTCGAGGCTCGTCACGAGACTTACGTTTCGCTTCTTGCCAATTTAGAGGGAAATGCAGTTTCAGATCTTGTTAGGTGTCTTGAGTGTGCCGTTGGCGATCGGACTGGGTCCGCGATTTCGCTAGGACCGAAAGTTCACGGTAATTCTGGCACCAATTCCGTAAAATTAAATACCCGTGAGGGTATTTCACAGATAGCAATTGATTCGTTTATTTTTGAACGATTGGATTTCATGAAAATCGATGTAGAAGGAGCAGAGCTCAATTGCCTCCAAGGAGCACGTAGTACAATAATAAAGCACAAGCCACTGCTTTGCCTGGAGGCAATGGACCGTTCTAGCTTTGAACAACTGAGCTCTTGGCTGGAAGAATTGGGTTACGTGCCTAAAAGAAGATTCAACGCGACGCCAACTTATTTATTTGAGCCTATTTGACAAATCATTTTGCTTTGACGCGATGAAGAAACCAGATTACCTGAACTTTTCAAACGTCACGGCGGTTCGCCTTACTATAGCTAATCTGCAATAATTTAACCTAGCCAACACTCTATCCTTCTACAAATTTGCACCCGCAATTTCTGTAAGACAGAAAGTCAACTTGCGCAAAATACGACAAAAATGGTGCTTCATTCTAGACACGCCAAATCGCGTTGTCCTGCATAAGACTCACCCCGCCGAGATGCGATTTGTCAAAACAGCATTGCTTAGGGGCAGGATTCATAGACACTATGATGACTGTTGCCGCGATGGCGAATATGCAGACATTTGGACATCGATTGTATGGCATCGCGACACGTTTCCAACCCTTCAACCTTCAGAAAATGATCTAGATCTGATAGCGGCGTTTGTCGTATTGAACAGTCTGCTTTCATTGCTACCGACCGCGGATGCAGGCGCGTACCCCTTTGTCTTTTAACGCTTTTCGAAGCGAGTGGGCGTCTTATCTGGGATCCCCGAGCAGCCAATCGGCATCCGGCAGCCCCCCCAGCAATGCTCGCGCGCCGATTTAATCGCTGACGTGACCCGTCGTGACGAACAGAATGAGGGGGGTGCAGGGGCCCTGTTGCACAAATCACGTAAGGGACTCATCTCGCGAATCCAGCGTGGTAGCTGTGATGCATGAGCAGACCTACCCCCCT
>JABXHM010000025.1 GCA_013373625.1 Alteromonadaceae bacterium
ATCAGGAAAGGTCTTTTGCCATGGCTGCATCTCCCTTGTGAGATATTTTGAGAACTTACCTTGCAGCGCCCTCTCTGGCCGAAGCTTCTCATAGCCTGTTGCCTCGTCAACGAGCGCGATAATGCCAGTCTTTGCGAAGGCCTCTAGAAGCAATTCCGCTTGGTTTGCAAAATGCACTTGTTTGGAGTGGATGCGCCCAGCGCGCCGCGCCCTTAGGTAGACACTACAAATGTCGGGAAGCATCTCGGCGTTTAGGCCGTTTGCTGATTTCCCACCAACAACCTGTCGATAGGAAATTGGCTGTTTCAGCGCCACCAGTAAGTCGTTGTTTATATAGGGATAAAGGTTGTTAGGGGAAAGATATGAGGGCAAAAAGGCGCCATCCTCATTCTTCTTTTTTCGTTGGTAGTGCGCCCCACCGCGCTTGCTACGAAATAGCCGATGCACCGAACGCTCGGATAGCACTCGCGTACCGTTAGGAAGGACAGAACAATCAATAAGGTGTTCCCCAATAGAGAAGCTTCCGCTTCGGATAGCCACTTCAACGTGGCTTTGATGCTTTGGGTGAAGGTGAGAAGTGGGTGCGGTGTTGTAGGCACGAGGTGTCGTTTGCCCACGGGCATTGTGTAGGTGATTTTTCATTGTGAGATTTCTCGCTGCTTGAGGAAAGAAGACCCGAGCGACCTGTCGCGGTCCGAAGTAGGTGTCGCGACAGATGGTTCGTATCTATTCAATTGGGTGGGTCAATCGCCCCACCCCGCAGCTAGATCTCCGTTAGTAATTTAAAATCATGCACTTAAGCGGAAAATAGCTAGCCAAACAGATGCCTGTTATTCGCAATCAATGTGCGCAAGATTGACGGCACCGCCGTTTTCAAACTCGACCAAACGTCTGAAAATCAGAGCCATGCCCGCAGGTGGATGCCAATCTGTTAAAACAGAGTGCGAGCATGTTGTCTTGCTCTAAGGCATCCAAGCGTGAGCTTTTTGCATAGCCTCGTAGGCGGCCCTTAGACGGGCCTCTCCACCACCATATACCCTATCACCCATATTGGCCTCTGAATGGCCCAGAATGCGGTGCTCGTCGCGCTCAGGCACCCCTGCGCTTTGCAAGTAGTCCTTCATGTTGTGCCGCAGTGAATAGACTACGTGCTTCGGGTCTTTGGTGTAGTTGCGGAGGTAATTCATCAGAGCTTTTGAGACCGCAGTAGATTTGCCATCGGCAGCGTAGCGTTCAAACAAATTAGCTGCGCCACCGGCAAGGACGACGGCCTCTTGAGCGGCCTTTAGAGTTTCGCCAACAAGGGGAACCAAGCGGTTGGACACCTTGGTTTTCAAGCGGCGGCCATCATGCGAGACAACCCGTAGATGAGGGTAAGCTCCCTCTAAGACCACATCTTCGACCCGAAGACCTACGACCTCCGACACGCGGCACCCCGTGCCCTCGAGGAGGGTCCAGATTAGGCGCAACTCAGGTATCTTGACCTTTCTCTCCATATGTATCCGCATAGAAAGGATGACATCCTTCGGAAGAGGGTCACGCTGTTCGTGTTCGGCCACCTCAGTATCGCCCTGCCTTACTACAACCAAATGCTCGAACGGATTGGCGACCTTCCCCTTGAGGTCATCTTCAACGAGCGCCAGATTGATCGCGGCATTGATGGTCTTAAACTCACGCTTGATGGAGTTGACCGCCAAGAACTCACCGTTCTTCTTCTTCATCGTCAGGTAGTAGTCTCGTGTCGTTCGAGCGTGTTCGCGCTTTAGTTCTTTGAGCTTAACCGCACTCAAAGGCCCTATCGCCTTCTCAATACGAGCGAAGATACGATCAAGCCTCTGATGATCTTTGGTGTCGTCGTGGACACGCTCCTGTCGGTACAATTCTTTGACGTCGAGCAGCGTCACATCTGGTCTGTTGCTAGGACCTTGAACTGCCGAGTAGAGAGCCGTGTCAGCATTTCTCGCTTCAAGATCGTCAGCGAGTATCGTTCGGGCTTCATCCTCATCACGAGCGCCATGCACCCCCGCGAGCAACTCAGCGGCTTGTTCCTGAAGTTCGGCCCAGCGCTTTAGAGGCGGTACGTTCTGCTCGTCCTCTGTCGTTCGAAGCACTCGACGGCAGACCTCATCGTATTCACCTAAGAGCTTTGCGTACTCCGTGTGGAAGTCCGCCCCGTCTCGCGCCTTCATTGCGACTTGGAAGTATTCCCTTCCGAGCACCTTAATTACGTCGTTAGGGAAACGCCTGCGGAACCGTTTACGACCACCGCTCAGTGTGCCTACGTATTTCATTCTTAGTATCAAAGCCATTCAAAGTGTCCCGAATGTGTCCCGATTTGTGTCTCGGAACAACCACAAAGGCCTTAGAATGTTGAGAAAAAGACACCTGATAAGGTGTAAATGGTGCCCCCAGAGAGACTCGAACTCCCGACCCTCTGATTACAAATCAGACGCTCTACCAGCTGAGCTATAGAGGCACTGGGGCGCTTCCTAGTGTGTCGCGCTGGGGCTGTAAAGTGGGTTTTTCGCGGTTCATGTTTCTAGGGGCAGAAGTGCTTTGAGGGTATCTAGCACATCGGCTTCCTCGACGGGTTTGTCCCAGCGGATGCGGGCGATGCGGGGAAAACGCATGGCAACGCCGGATTTGTGGCGGGTGGAACGGTTCAGGCCCTCGAAAGCGACCTCAACGGCGAGTTTAGGGGCGAGGCTCCGGACAGGGCCGAAGCGCTCTGTCGTGTTGTTGCGCACGAAACGGTCGAGGCGGAGAAGCTCTTCATCGGTGAAACCAGAATAGGCCTTGCCGACGGGGACGAGCATGTCTCCGTCCCAGAGGCCAAAGGTGAAATCCGAATAGAAACCGGAGCGTTTGCCGTGGCCGCGCTGGGCGTACATCAGCACGGCGTCGACGGTCATCGCATCGCGCTTCCACTTG
>JABXHM010000056.1 GCA_013373625.1 Alteromonadaceae bacterium
ATTTGTTGTTGCTGATTACGGAAAAATACCAATTTGATACCGCAAATTTGGCGTGCAAAAGGCTTGTCGGCAATTTCGTCGGGTGTAGCAGCCACATACCAGGTGTTGAGCGGGTAAGTTTGAGGACGCATATTTTTAACCTTTCATTAACTATTGGATCCACTTTAAGCCCTTTACAGCAATTTAACAACTAAAAAACGCAATTTTGGATCCATTAATTTAAATTTAACGTTAAATTGCAGCCCCGGATATGGTGCAACACACAGCAATTAACCGCCATAACAGCCTAAAATTAAGCTATTTCAATATATTGGCTTAACACGCATAATATGGGTTATTGGATCCAATTTTCAGACAGGCGCGGTGGCGCCGATGATGCTATTCAATCGTTTTCAGGAGTGGGTATGCCACGCGAAGGGCAAGCAGTAATCAGTATATTGCGCGATAAAATTGTCTCCGGAGAATTTCCGGCTGGTCAGCGGCTAGCGGAAATCCCCACTGCCGATTTATTAGGTGTGTCGCGAACACCTGTTCGTATTGCATTCAGAGCCCTTGCTCAGGAAGGCCTGTTAATTAAGTTACCCCGCCGCGGTTACCAGGTGAGGGAAGTGACAACCGAAGAAATATCCGGGGCAGTAGAGGTACGCGGTGTACTGGAAGGACTCGCAGCACGCCAGGCCGCCGAAAAAGGGCTATCACAAAGCACTCAGGCGCAACTTGAACAGTGCTTAATGCAAGGCGATGCGATTTTTAACAAGGGTTACATTACCGAAGATGATCTTGAACAATACAACCTACTGAATAAACAATTTCACGCCTTGATTATTCAGGCCAGTGGTAATCCTGCCATTCAATCAGCCATGCAAATAAACGAGCATTTGCCTTTTGCATCGGTTAACGCATTGCTGTTTAACCCGGAGCAACTCGATCGGGAATTCAGGCGTTTCAGCTTCGCCAACATGCAACACCATGTGGTGTTTGAAGCGCTGGTAAACAGGCAAGGTGCCAGAGCTGAAGCCGTAATGAAAGAGCACGCCCATGCCACACTGAGTCAGGTTGAACTAAACGATAATGCCGACTCGCGTAAGCTGATAAATAGTGCTGAATAGGGGCAGCATCTTAACAACACAGTGCTGCAGGCCCGTTACCAGGCGTTTTTGATTAATGCCGTTTTGCATTAACTCTAAACCACTAATTGCACTTTAAATGACCGAAGCTATCGTTAGGTGAAGTAAGCGTAACGGTTTGCCAGTAAACGTTTTTTCGCCCTAGCTCGTCAGCATTGTTCTGCTCGCTTACCAACTTAAAAGAAAGACCGAATTTATCAGCAAAATTCGCAATTTCATCAGCAGATACGGGGGACATTGTCCGCTCGTCGGTACACGCACCATGTCGAAGAGAAATAACAATTTTGCCATTGGTTTTCAGCAGGGCACTGAGTTTACGAATACAGCGTTCTCTATTTGAGGGCGGAATGTGCATCCACACCGCACTCAATAAAATAAGATCGAATTTTGTTTGCAGAGAGAATACCTGGCTCAGCTCGGGTAACTTATCATTCAGCCAATACACCGGCTGACTCACTGTATATTGTTGCGCTTTTTCTCTGATACCATCGGCAGGCTCAACGGCAACAACACTTAGCCCTTTTGCGGCGAGATAACGCGCGTCGCGACCAGAGCCAGCGCCCACATCCAGCGCAAACCCTTTTTCTGGAATTTCACCGAGCCAGTCACGATGTACTTTTTCGAACGCTACACTGTTGTATTGATTAGCGAGCTTTTCTGCGTGAGTTGAATAGTATTCAATGTTTGAGGACAAATGGACTATTTCCTTGCGAGAGTATTCAACACCATTTAAATACGTTTATCTACATTCAGATCAATACGAATGATGCAGACGTTTAGGATAAATGTTTCTGGTTTCAAACCATCAAACACAATCATCGCGATGTCACTTTTTAAATACGAAATAACATTTCCCGATGATAAAGCAAATATTCACGGCTCTGCTCGTTTATATGCAACTTACCAGAGGAGCTGATGCCCAGTTTTGTATATTCCTCAAGCTCTTTAGAAATCATAATATCCCCAGTTTCATCGAATGAAATGTAACCTTTGTCAAAAGCTCTATCCAAGTTAGCAACGAGCAAAAGTCCATTATATTTATCAAGCTTTTCTGTTTCTGAAGAATCGCGCCACGGCTTAATATGCGAAGCAATTAAAAAGTCTCTATTTTCCAACCCTGTTAGTGCACACTTGCCCCACAGGTCAATAAGATCTTGCCTGTATTTCCCTTGGCCAACTCTTGCCTTTACCAGCACCGATTTCTCAGTCACCGTTTTTGTATCATCCTTGAGAATATCGTCAATGTCTTCTTGCAATTGCACCTGGGTAGTATCTGATAGAAAGTCTTCATAGGCCTTTAAAGCCGCTGAATACATTCTCTTTCCAGTAAAGTCTCTTTCTTGGAAAATGCTAGTTTCACGCAGTTTCCGCTCGAACAGTTTAAATTCTGAAAGAGAGCTCAGTTCAAAAATAGACCCAACATCGTTCCCTAATGTTTTCATCCAATTAGGCATTGTGGTCTTTAGGGCTGAAACATAATTCTTAGCCGTCTTTTCGCTTTTACCAATCTCAACAGCCCACCGCTTAAACTGCTCACCGAGTTCAGATAGGTTTTGTGTTAAACATTGTCGCAGAGCATTCCTATGATTTTCATTCTGTAGCAGAGCAAAAAGATCGTCATTCAAATAAGCGTATTCGATGTATGTACCTAACGATTTTTCACTAACTGCATATTTATGTTTGTGGTTAACAGCAGATCTAAGTTTGTGATGCCAAAAGCTTGAGCTTCTTAGGTGAAAAAAGGGAAGAGATGGATTATCTCTATCACCATCGGCACTCAACTTATTAAAGTAATATGTGAAACGTGCTTTTAGTTGGTCGTTGAAGAAAATACGATTATCAGGAATTTGCTTATCTTCTATGAGGTCAAAAACAGCGAATAAAAGACAAACTTTATGAGGTTTAGCACGGCCAGATGACCTATCAACATTAAGTTTGTGAAACTCATCTGCATATACATCAAACATCTTACAACTCATCCTTGGTTAAAGACCGACCACTAAACCAGGTTCTGATTATTTCATTGGATTAGCAAGAAAAATATACTGCGAGAAGTTTGGGAAGGCCAGATTTTCCAAGACTCTTTCCATATTCCCAAATTACTGCCGATTATACTCTGTTGATGATCATCGCCCGTTGCTGGTATGTCGGCGTTTTGGATTGTAGAACATTACGATAGAATGAGTCACAGCCTGACGAGCATAACATCAGGCCTAAAAGATTACATTGGCTAATGCAGATTAAAGATAAAACTAGCTTGAGTAACTTAAATCTATATATCTTGATAGTGTTAAAGATAAAAATTTGCTCTAATAGTCAGGTTTTTTCAAAAGACAACATTTAATCTACGTTAGTTAAAGTGCTTATTAATGGTCAAAATTCTGAATTACTAGTTGCACAAATAAATGTTAGTTAAGAGTTTTACGGAAGCAAAGGATATGAACAGTAACAACTTAAGAAAAAACTTTATAGCAATGCTTTTTGCCTTAGTTATTGCAACAATAGCGCAGCGCTCAACAGATATTCTGTTTCAGCTTACCAATAGTTGGTCGGTATTACCTTTTAAAACCACAGCTATAAGTAACTTGTTTGCTGACAATTGGAAACTCTTATCGGCAGTATCTCACGCAACTCTTGGCTTATTGCTCGTTTCAGTTAGTTGGGTTGGATGGTCAAAATCAGAATCCGCTGGAAACAAAGAGGCCATAGCTAGACTAGCAAGTTGGGCATTTATATTGTTATTGATTGAGGTTGTACTAGTTACTTTGTATTTTGCTATTGCCTCAAGCATAGAACTAGCGGTAAAAGACTACCAAGTTATAAAAAATCCACCTAAACCTTCATCTAAGCCCGAAGCACTGCTGGTGGGATTAGTTTTTTTAGTATATTTCATTTGGGACATTATTGCTGATGTTATTAAAAGCCCTCTAAATATGAATAATACTAATGGTTTATCGGAATCATCAAATAAAAGCCCTGTATTAGGATTCTTAACAGGCTCTATAACATATGGCTTCGTATCATTTGTATGTATGTTGCTAGCGCTCAAAATATATGATCTATCTCCATTAGCAGGGGACCCAAGAATCGCGGTTTTTGGAGATTTAGCATTAATAGCATTGGTATTCTTATTTCGCTCTATGAAGCCTTTGGAAAAGTATTTAATAAACATTTTTCCCTGGGAAGGTACTAGGAGTAATAGTGTTCACTCTTTACCTAACACTTCAAAAAGTGCTTTATTTATCGGCCTACCAAGTGTACTTTACTTGATATGTCTAATAACAATGATATGTCT
The DNA here is from genome assembly GCA_013373625.1 of Alteromonadaceae bacterium. Classification (GTDB taxonomy): domain Bacteria; phylum Pseudomonadota; class Gammaproteobacteria; order Enterobacterales; family Alteromonadaceae; genus Alteromonas. Next base: position 4,423 of record JABXHM010000056.1, read on the forward strand.
AAATACAAACAATTACCCTTAATAATTGGGATAACTGGCCAGATACGAGCAGGTAAAAGTACAGCAGCAACGTATCTGGAGAGTCACTTTGGATATAAGTCTATACCAAATGCCCAAGTACTCCAAAAGATACTATCCGCACTTGGCTTACCCTTGAAAAGAGAATTATTAGCAGCTACTGGTGATGCATTATTTGCTGAGCTGGGAAGAGGTATTATCGCGAGAGCTAGGGTTGCAGAAGTACAGTCGACCAACAGTTTTGATACAAGTACAAGGTATGTGATAGACGGGATACGGTATTTAGAAGAATTAGATGTATACAGAACTCTACCTAGTTTTAAGCTAATAGCCTTGGAAGCCACTGATAAGGAAAGATACCAGCGAACACTGGATAGTGATAACACAACAAAAGATGGAAATATTTCTCTAGATAATTTTATGTCTTTAAATCTCGCTCAAAGCGAGAGATATGTTCCACAACTTATAAATGCAGCGGACTTTAACATAAAAAACTCCGGGGACATGCGACAATTGGAACATAACATAAATAGTGCACTAAAATCATTCACTGAACAATGAAGCAAGAATTTTCTTCAATGTTTCTTCAGCTGTTTCGAGTGACTGCCTTTCTGGACTAAATAACCAGAACTCATGATTTCTGCATATTTCAATTGGGTCACTTACCTTCACTAGACTGAACCCTTGACTTTTTATCGAGGCGGATAATTCGTGTCTCTCTTCATCATTTAGAAGATAAACATTTGCTAACAATATTCCATTTGGCTTGATGCACCGTCGTAGTTCAATTAACTGACTATCGTAAATTTTAAAATGAAATACAAAGACTGCAAATGCCAAATCAAAAAATTCTGAAGGATACTTCAAACCTTCTGAGCTGCTAAACCAAGTATATTCACCTCCGTTGGTGATATTCAACTCAACAACTTTAGGGTCTGTATCTGCAAGTATGTACTTTCCTTCACCGTTATAATTTTTAATGGTTGGGGCTTTTCCTGCTCCAATTTCAAGTATGTTTATGCCACCATGTTCTGATATAAATTTTGAAAAAACCTGTTTTACAGTACTATTAACTTCACCATACGATGGTAACTTCTCTCTTTCTCTGCACAGTGCAATAACTTTCGACTCATTTAACTGTTGAGTAGAGTCTCTAAGATAAAATATATCCATGAAACGAGAATGAAGTTCACCGTTTATTTCCAACTTTTCTGGACGAGCAGATTGTTTCGATATTTTATATATTCCGGGACCAATCTGAGTAAGCTTTGTATTTAAAGAGTCCATTCATATATCCCCTAAGTTTTTTTGCTAAATATAAGTACATCTTCTCCTTTCACCTTCGCCATAAGCCTCCTTCTAGTTGAGCGAATACCTCTTTGCTTTCTGAGTTCTAGTGAAAATCCAACATCTTCCGCTATATCGATAATATTGTCAGTCGTACCAGCTCTAGAACTAGATTCTCCTACTATAAGAGCCATATGTGCATTGACTTTCAAGATTCTATGAGCCTCTAAAAAAACATGATGAATAAATTCTATGTACTGTTGCCAACTATTTTTTCGATGACGGTGTGAACGAGATCCTTTCTCTTGTGAACGTAATTCAGAAAAATTTTCGAACCCAAGCAAAGTGTGATTGAGATCTACTATATCGAACCAGAGGAAGCTCAATCGCTGTGATTTTACGTAATCTGCGACTCCATAATAAGGTGGAGATGTCATAATCAAATCCACGGACTCATCAGGTAAATTTTTCATATTCGCAACACAATCGCCAACTCTAAAATTAGCTCGTTTGCGCAGAGTAGATCTAGTTAAGCTATTGTTCCAATACTGAATCGTCCTAAATGAGTCATGTGTTGCTTTCGCAAATTCCTCGCATGCACTTAAGAAGCTAGTAAACGCATTTCTATAAATGATTTCGGATAGCTTTGGTTTGACGTTGTCACAAACCCACCCCCAATGCTTTCCTTGTGAACACGTAGACTTCAAAATACTAGAAAAAATGGCCAAGGCGCATTTTTTGTAATTTGGATTCTCAATAAGACATAGTTCTTGAAGGATTGCATTTAATTCTGCCATCGTGTTGGCGTGGTACCAACTTTTAAGCTCAGCCTCCTGTGGGTGGGTAGCAACTTCGTTGTTGTTATATTTAAATTGAGCTTCCGAAGTTGCAGCCCTCACTAAGTCTAAGAACCTTTTAGGTTCCGGGTGGAATAATTTCGACTCTGCGATCAATATAGCGATCGGGTTAGTATCAAAACCTATAAAATTGTTACCCAATCGAAGTGATTCTAAGCCTGTTGTGCCGGAACCGGAAAAAGGATCTAATATGGTAGCGCCCTCTTGGCACAACGTCGGAATCAATGTTCCTGGGATAGCAGAAATATAGGTTGCAGGATACCAATGTATTGAATGTAATCCTGAATTACTAAAATTAGAAAATGACCAATCTACTTCAGTAAGAATATTATTAAAATTCAAATTTAAATTCGCCTGTTCCTGGAACGTTATATCTACCGGAGTAATCTTCCGGGAATGAAACTCTATAATCCCTTGTACATGCTAGTTTTTCAAATGCTTCAATTACATTCGATCTCCAGGCACTCTTACTGCCAGACTTGTAAGCACCTTTTATTCCACCTTTTTGCTTTTTTACAAGGGCTATCATACAACTTTGAGAATTTACTCCCATTGTCTGTGGCCGGCCTTCAAAGTCTGTCCAGTTAATCTTTCTCGTAATAAGACCTTTTTCAAACCATACGAAGTAACTAGAACTTTTAATATCGGAAAAAACTTCTTCTTTTATCTTAGTTTTAATTTCAGAATTTTTAAGTTTCCGTTTGAGGTTTAGCTCTTTAAACCAAACATAATCTACTAATTCGTATTCACAACCAGAAAGCAGTTGGTTTGCGAGTGTTTTAGTAGCATAATTATTACGTAGTCTTTCCTCGAACTCAGGCTCAGACATAAACCAATTGTCTGGAGAAATCACGTTTTCTTTAACAGCTAACTCAACTAAATCGGATTGAAAAGCGTTGTGCGGTATGCATTCTGGGTGAGCAATAATCATGGTATAAATCTTTTCTCTATACTCAAGCCACTTTTCTAGATTTTTTGATGCCTCTTTTGAGAAACGTAGGGACAAGTCGGCTTCTAATTTCACATAAGAAAGCAATGACAGCATATTTTCCTTTACTCCTTCCCAACCAAGAAAAATAGCCATTCTGTGGACATTATCGATATTGTCTATATCAACCTGAGCAGCAATTGCACTCCCTTTTAAAGAAGTAGGAGCTACAAGTTCTAATACGTTTTCAGGCTTTATGTTTTCAGTATGTAGCGCCTCGCATACTTCTACTTGTCTATTTGGCAAGATCTCTAGGAATTTGTTTCTGTTTCCTAAGTCACCGAATATAAAAGACTCGAGAATCTTTGCATGGTCGAAGCCCCCCCTCTCTGTAGACTTAAATTCAGTTTCCACTAGGTGGCCGTAAGGGGGAATTGCTGCGTCATGCAACAGAGCCGCGGCAATTAGTTCCTTTGTTTGCAAAAGATTCAGATTCGATTGCTCTGCAAGTTTAAGTGATATATATGCGACACCGACCGAATGGGGGAGTCGTCTCGACCTTCCCAGCTCCTGAATTAAGGGCACATCAAAATTCATCTGCCGCATATTGCGCAATCGTTGCAATTCAGTCGTATCTAGTAACTTTTTCATTAGCACGGCAATCTCATTTCGTTCGATGACTATGTGCCCATGTAAGATGTCGTGAAATTCCATATGATACTCATGGTTATTCTTTAAGATGATTGGATGGTCTTTTCAGAAGAAATTCGTCGTGACGAATTCTACACTTTACAAGGAATATTGTAACCTGCTCATTAGTTAAAGCGAACGCCACATGGTTTTGTAACATTCTAGATTGTTTCTGGCTTAATGAAGGCAAATAAGTTTTACCCAATAGGATACGATATTACGAATTCGTGCGTCGTATGTATGAGGATGAAAACGGGCATCCCCTAACAGATTTCTATAAGAATTTGGGGGCAGCTTTATTAGCGGCAACCGAGATTACAGTTTTTTGCTCTCATTACTTTCACCACCACTTTGCGAGCAAGCTGGTGATGGTTGATGTAGACTTGGTCATTATAAAAGATCTCCTCTGGCACGGTTAAATGGTTATGGCGCTCAGGTATGCAAATTTAGCACCTTAGTCCTAGGGTAAGGCTGTGTAATTTCTTTAATAATGATTTAATGAGGCTGCTATGGAACTAAATGAATTGGTCGAAAAAATGGATTTTTTTGTTCGTAAGAAAGGTTGGTACAATACTGGGAGTACTAAACCTCAGAAACCAGAAAATATTGCAAAATCTATTTGTATAGAATCTGCAGAACTACTTGAGTGTTTCCAATGGATAGAAACCCCGGACAAATTTTCAGTTGAAAGTGAGGCCGCTGACATTATTCTTTATGTTGCTCAACTTGCAAACCTAATGAATATCGACTTAAACAAAGCTGTTCTGACAAAGTTAAAAATCAATGAAACTAGAGATTGGGAATAATCATGAGTTATAGAAACGGAATTCTTCCTTATCAAGATATTGTTAGGTTGGTTGAAGCCGGTGATGTCATACAAGGTGGCCATGTTAAAAACGTCAAAAGTGCAAGTTATGACCTGAGACTAGGCGAGACATATTATTTATTCGATAGTGAAACCAATGATACTCCCAATTTGAAAGATCAAGCGAGAATAAAAGACAACCAGATTAGAGTATCAAAAGTAACAAAAGATGAGCAATCAGGAATAATGATTCCAGAACATCAAGCAATTTATGTTACATGCAAAGAAAAAATAAACCTTCCAAACAATACAATCGGCCATGTAAGCCTAAAATTTGGCCTTACAATGAAAGGAATTCTAATGTCTGCTCAAAGCCAGTTCGACGCTGGCTACTCCGGAGGAGTTTTTGCGCTGCTCTTCAATCTCACTAACAAAGAAATATTCATTCCATTAGATTCACCTGTACTGAGGTTAGAGTTAGTAAAAATTAAAGACTATACTGAAAAGTCGTACTCAGGAGAAGTAGCTCAAAAGGAGCTAAAAGATATGCTCCATGAAAGGATGACCAGCAGCAATTTTGATATCAGCAATAAGTTCAAAACAGTATCAGAGGAGTTAAAGAATAAGTTTGAAGAGGAAACAAGAGCTATAAAGAAAAGATTCACACTGACCAGTTCGATTGGAATTTTGGTAACCATTGGAATTTTTATTGGCACCATTTTTGTGACCTACTACTCAAAAATTTCTACTCTAGAACAAAAAGTCGCGCACCTTGAAGCGCGTATCGAATCTGTTGAAAAATAATTTACGCCGCTATGACAGCAAACATCAATGAACTCAATAAGAGTAGCCAGGACAAACCTAGAGTACTAATAGTAGGTGCGGGTCCTGCTGGCTTATTTTGTGCGGATACAATCAAAAATCATGCCTGCGTCACAGTAATTGATAAAGGTAAAAATATATCAGAACGCTCTCATAGCAAGCCCATAGATTTGTCATCCGGAATAGGTGGAACTGGTTTATATTCAGATGGCAAGCTTTGTCTAGATCTAGAGGTAGGCGGATTTATATCAAAAATAATTTCAATTGATAAAAAACTAACTCTAGAACGCAAAATAGCGGACACGCTATTACGAAGAGCTAAAGATATAAAGTTCAACTACAAAAACCACAATTTACAAACAAATCACTCTGAAGGACTAGCGTCTAAAAAATATCCCGTTATTAATATCGGAACCGACAGAGGGGCGACCCTAATTAGTAAATTCATTAAAGATTTATCTAGTGACGGAGTTATTTTTAGAAGTGAATCGAATTTAAAGAAATTGGAACGTGCAGGTAACAATTTCACCGCGCACATTATTAACTCTGAAGTATCATTTCGAGAGGACTATGACTTTGTTTTGCTGGCGATGGGAAAAATTGGCTCAAAGCAGCAGCAATCGATATGTAATGAACTAGGAGTCAGATCACAAAAAAATCCAATGAATATTGGATTACGGCTTGAAACTTGTCAAGACAGCATTTCCAACCTTTTCAATGATAGCGACGATCCAAAACTTAAGTTAATACTTGACGACGGTTCATATGTGAAAACTCACTGTGCCTCTAACGGCGGCTTCGTCACTCCCGTTTACTATGAAGAAATCTATTTAACTGGGGGACACCAATATAGCAATAAAAACAGTGAGAGAAGTGGTTTCTCAATTGTTTGGAATGGCTTAAGGTTAGAAACAAATGAGTTAGATGATGTTATCTATCCCAATTTCAGTAGTTACGGTAAGGCACTCGCGTGCCAGAAAGTCTCTGATTTCCTCGCTAAGAAAATGAGTACCAAAGAAGATTTAGACAAAATCAACTTGTCATATAAAGATATTACAGCTGCCAATTTTTGGGATTTGTTACCAGAAAAGCTGAACCTGTCGATTAAGGAAATGCTTATAAACCTTAGTAAAATAAGCAAACATATCCTTAATGAAGACTCTGTTCTCTATGGACCAGTAATTGAGTGGTGGATGAGTACAATTTCGACTAGAAATGAAAAAATGGAAACATCTGTCGAAAATCTGTTTGTAGCAGGTGATGGAAGCGGATGGAGCCAAGGCATTGTCCACTCTGCAGCTACAGGCATCCTTGCAGGTGAGGGTATAATTGATAAGTTATCAAGCCAATAATTATTGTTCTATTATCTAACTCAATCTAGTGCTATAAATTTATCAGCTTTTAGAGTACCGCACACTTTAAATGGTATAAAGGAGTCACCGCAAGCTAAACGAGTTTCAGCAATAGTTTGGTATGCTGTCGATGAGGTTTAAGCCAGTAAGCTATTCTAGGACGGCTATACTGTTTGAAAAAAGCAATGATCGAGTTCGAGCTGCATAAGTATCAAAGTATATGCTTCAATCTAAACTACGACTTGATTATATCGCCACTCCAATCGCTAGTGTTAAACAAGATTGACAAGCATTATCTAGAACCTTATCGAAACAGTACGAGCTCAGAGGGAAGAGAATCAGGCTGCAGCCCTTTAAAAATAAACCACCCGACAGGATTCCTGCGCCTCGCCCTGCGGGCCGCGCTAAAGCGCGTTCAAAATCGTTCCCGACGATTTTGTCGAACGAAGGTTCTCACCCACGAGATACAACAGATACAAAAAAACCAGCACGAGGCTGGTTCTTTTGTATCTGGCGCACCCGATAGGATTCGAACCTATGACCTTTGCCTCCGGAGAGCGACCCTGCGAAAAGTTGCTAAAAGTGGCACCCCTGCGAAAAACGGCATTAATAGGTATATCAATTAGTTACAATGATTTTACTAAAAAGCCAACTTACCTCTTTTAAAGCCGATGGTCACAGTCAGGTCACAAAACTTTGTGATTTTGCGTGATGAAATTAGCCAGTTTTGGGCCCTGTCAAAGCTGAATTCGTTAAGGCTTAAACAGTAATATATTTAACTAAGAGGTGTCGAGGAAATTATTTTCGATTCAAATCTTCACTCGCTTTTGTAACAACTCTATGAGTTCAGAGTTCATTGCTTCATATTGGTCGGGAATATTAAGAACTGAGATTTTATCCAGGTAGGTGGAACCAGTATTTTCCTTTATTCTTTCTTCATGCAAAAGCTCCATAACGTAGACTCTATCAGCCCACTTTAATAATCTTTTTGTTCACAGGGCTATTCCGTTTTTTCGCAATACTTGCTACTTACCCCCGCTGAATAAACGTGGTGATGAGGATAGTTTGCTCTGAACACCTACTCAGCTGTGTTACTGATCAGTTTACGTTGCTTGTGCAAAGGAATAAAAGGTTCATTTTTCTTTCATGCCAAACATTATTGAGCTACACGTCATATTTACTTTATCGCCCATTTAACGAAGCCACTTTTTAGGAACTTGGGCATTCTTTGTTACATCTCTAATCCATTTCTTTATTTCTTCTTTGTGAGGAGAATTCTGAAATTTGTGCCAGTTTTCTTTACACACATAATTTCGTACACGATTTGCGATCGATAAAGGGTATTCGCGACCATCAATAGGACATTTCCAATTTACTATTACATTCGAATTGGGCCTAAAGTCGCTTGGGCTACTTTTGTTTGACTTTGCCCAATACTTTTTAACCCATGGGTGGATCTCTTCCAGAGAGTATCCTGTGGGTATGGAATGGTGTCTTACTAAATCTTGTACATCCTTTTCATCTATTAAGATTTCGTCATGAGCCTTCTTAACGCGACTATAAGAAGAGTGACTGTGCTGCAGGTTGTCCATCAACATTTTGCATGCCATTTTCAAGCACCTCATACGGTTTTGTATTTCAACAGTGGTTTTGTAGGGGGATTCGAGGGAATTATTCAATCGAACGTCCCTTAGTCTTAGAAGCAAAATTCCTCTTTCGCTACACATGAGAGACTTTTCTCCATCTCGTTTAATAGCCTCAGGTTTGTCATGCCAAGGGTACCCATCTATTTCGATTGCAAAATCAATTTTATCCAAATAAATATCAAGCGAGTACTTTCCCAGCTTTCTTTCAAAGCTGGGTTTAAATTCAGGAAACTTATTCTTCAAAAAGTTGAAAACCGCGACTTGGATAGAACTGCTTGACGACTTAGCGCAGGCCGGGCATCTAGAGCCTTTCTCAAGTCTGTCTCTGGTAGTTGCAAGCCATAGCTTGTGATTTTCGTTTAGAGAGCAATGCCAATATATTCGTTCTCTCATCATTTTTTCTAGATCGGATAATGGCCCATTGCTTTCCTCGTCATATTCTTTTAGCAAAAGTTCGTCGGATCGTATTGATTCGCTGCACCTTGCGTAAGCGCTGTTTTTACGAGCGCATTTTGGACAGCCACTTCCACGAACTCTACCTCTTGGCGCCGCTTGCCAAGAGTGCTTGCACTTTTTGCATACCCACCAAATATCATTGTGCCTGCCACCACCCGCGCTAACCTCGCTGGGAGACAAATCATTTTTAACTACATCCCACTCAGCTGCAATGTTTGGGTGTTTATTTTCAAAAGAACCATGTTTATCCATAAAATTCTGGTGCTTTTTCTCTCCTCGAATGCGTAAGGCGCATATTGGGCAACCGTTTGCCTCGGAAATATTTCTTAAGGAATCGTCAACGAGAAAAATCTTTCGAGTGAAATTTACGCCGCATTCTTTATTGCAGCATATAAATTGAGCCTCTTCAGTGGAGCGGACACCTTCATTTAAGACGTCTGAATTCTGCTGATTTGGATCAAGTGTTTTTTTAAACACATCTTGATCCTGAATCAACCGTTTTGAGCCCATAAATTCACCAGTGTTTGCTAAAGTCATTACATACGGTTTAGTCATAGACTTGACGGCTGTCAAATTGACAAATTGAGAAAATGTGTTATTATTCAACACCTTGACCAATCACTCTTCTCCTGCCATACTTCTCTGGCAGTCAAAAATACACCTTCCCTTTTTCAAACTGCATGACTTCGGGCAGGTGTTTCCCAGCCTATACTCCCGAGGTTTTTAACAGTCACGAGATGAAGATAATGTCGAAACCCCTTCAGATGAAAAGCAAAATTAAGCTTGACGATACGCTAATAGATTCGGCGAAAGGATATTTGGACCGCCAACCTAAATCACCTGAAGAGGTTATAGAATATTGGGCGAGGATCGGCATGGCTGCAGCTGAACAACTTACGGAGGAGGAGTTGATGAAGCTGCAGTTAAGGAATAATGAAGTCAGTATTACCGTTGTTCCGAAAACTTAACGAAGCTGGATAGAATAAAGACATAGTTCACCTGTAAAAATAGTTATTGACTGCATCTAAAACCACTGTATATAATTACAGTAAACTCTTATAGAGTCTGAACAACAACAAATTGGGTTTTTTATGATTTGTTGTTAAGGATTTTTATATGAGTAGTAAAGTTAAAAAATTAGTTCCCAGCCTCGTTTGCCACCCTAATGCTATTCCAGCGTTTGAATTAACTCAGTTTTTATTTTGTCGCGATAGTGCAACTGCACCGCAGCCAGAACGCTTAAAGTTGTACGCTAGAACCAGAAAACTGCAGTACTTTAGAAAAGAGCAAAATAATTTGTTTCTTGATGGGTGGATGTCGTTACTTCTCAACGATGACTTCACCTTTAAAAAATTAATTTCAGCGCACCCCTCCAATATCGAGTTTAATTCCTGGCTTTACGCTATCGACGCAATAGTTGCTTTATCCAATAAGGTCAATTTTCTACCGAATCTTGGATATTTTTTTGATAGTGCGCCAGGTCACGTTCAAGCTCGCTTATTCTGTGATCAAGTACCGCGAACGACTCTTGCCAAGGTCGTCAAGTTTAGTGGCGAGAGCAGGGCATCTGTTCGCTACTATTTGCAAAATAAGAGAGGCTAAGAAAATGAGCCTCGCAGTAACTAACCGTATATTATCCAGCGCTGCAAAGCACATGAAACGGCGTGAGAAGTTCTTAGCATGTGACAATCATACACTTAGCCAATACGACGTAAGTACTCTTGTTCAACATTGTAGAAAATTTTCACAGCGAACAATTGAAAGCTTATTGCTCGCCTCACTTTTTACAGGTCGCCACGTAAAAACATTTTGTGCGCCTAATACTCGTACCCAGATGATAGAAGATACGGAGTATGGATTGCTTCTATCAAACATAGTTTTTCCAGTCTGGCGCAAAGGAAGTGCAGATGACCCGTTTAAAAGTGAACCTGCTCTTCCTCCTTATGCACTGTTACCAATGCATCAAATCAAATCAATCGAAGTAGTTGCGGGGATGTCTGAAGCTGAGTTAATAATGCAATCTGAAGACGTACTAAGGGAGATCAATAAAGCTTATGGAACACGATTAACCCCAACACGAATCAAAGGTTACATTCGTGTAAAAGCTCAGGCATGCGCCCTAACACAAGCAGAGACTAATTGGATTTCAGATACACCATTGCAACAACATGGTGGAAGCTCTTACCTGTCAATGTTCGGCTCGGAACTAATTAAGAAACATTACATATACATCAACTTTTTGATGGAAACAGCACAATGTCAGCTATACCAAATTGATAAAATCTTATTTCTCCCATTTGCTCAACGTCGAATAGGCAGTAACTTCAATGTATCCATTGGAAAAGTGCGAGAATCCTTCTTCGAATTAAGAAAAATATTCGCTAAAGAGCAGAATACAGGCAACCTTGATCGCTGGTTACTATTCAATAGCTATACGTATTTTACCGTTCTGATTTTAGATATGACTACAGGGCACAGGCCAAAAAGAGCCATGTACGGAGAACTAAGCAACTTTGATTTATCTAGAAGAGTGCTCCTTATAAAAGATAAGGACAATCGAGTTGAATCAGCCCGCATCGTTCCACTGACTTCGAAAGCTGTCACTCAATTAAATTATTACCTCGCATTTTTAAAGCGATTTTCAAAGCATTTACGGTTTATACATCCCGAAGAATATTTAGTTTTGGAAGAAGCGCTACTTGGTCGATCAAGCCTGTTCAAGTTGTGGGTAAGAGGAAAACTAAAATCTTTTGCCACAGGATATTTGTCGGAGGTTGATATTCCTCGCATTGACGCAAAGAACAATTGGCACCGACACTGGATAAGGTCACGCCTCGCCCTCCATCCTGAACTCAACCCGGCTGCTATTGATGCATTCATGGGGCATGAGAACCTTCTTGATGAATCATTTTCTGCATTCAGTTCGCTTGAAACCCTTGAACTACGGATGGTAGCAGATGCCTTATGTATAGAGTTAGAGAAAATCAGTATCTCACCTGTGGAATTGCTATTGTGAGTCTGTCGTCTCGTAATTTATCACAGTGGAACCACGCGTCGTTTTTAAAAACGACGGCTTTTTCAAAGGCATTCGATTATCTAGAAAAAAGAGGTTGCGAGGCTAACGTCACTAGTAACGAAAAAGTATGTCGATTTGTTTTTTTCGCTATTGCACGAGGAGGATTAGCGATACCCGCTTTGCTTACTCAATTGATAAATCATATCGTCGAGAAGACATTAGATATAACGCCTCATCCTTTCGGGCCATTTGTCGAATTTGATCCTCGTACACAGTCTCAAGAAGGTAACGAAGGCTTTAGGCGTTGGTTTATCGACACAGAAACGCTCGCCACAATTCATGCATTATCAGCCTGCACTAAACTAAAAAGGTTGGATGAAAAGTCATTATTCCGTCTTGTGAAGCGGCAATTCTCATATATTTTTGAGTTTTCAGAGATCAAAAGCTTCAAGCAGTTATGCAAAGCTGGTGCTCTTTTTACAGGCGAGCATTACAGGATCAATCTGCCTGCTTATTTAGTGGACTTTATGTGCAAAAAAACGTCTACAAGTATCAGTAATGGTTGCTGGAATACATTATGGAATGCCTCAAATCGCATTGAGAAAAGGGCCCAGCCCATCATAGTAGCGGCCGAATTGTCCAGAAACCGCTTGACCGATACACCTACACCTAAGCTCAGCGATAAAAAATTCTTATCTAAGTTGCGCGATGCAATTAAACACATCGATAGCGCCGGAAGAAAAATTGCAATCAAGCATACACTTTGTGAGCTGGAAGAATTAGGAACTCGAACGAAGTCATTGGCGCAGAAGATTCTACTTGCATATATCTTGGAAAGATTAAGAAGTAACACCTTAAGACGCTCATCGAGTAATACTTACCTTTCTCACATTGGAGCGCACTGGTTGCAGTGCACCCAATCAGTTGAAATATTGTCGCTCGACGAATGTGAAATGACCGAGCTTTATAAGAAAATTTCTGAACCATTCAAAAAAGATAATTCATTTGCTAATAAGATCATCGTTTTAAAGCAATTTTTTACGTTTGGTAGTGAGCGCTTTGGTATCGCACTTCCTGTGTTTGACACAGTGCAAGGAACGCATATCAGCAATGTTAGAAATTACGTGATAAGCGAGTCGAACTTTACGCGTTTCATTAACGAATTAAGTGCTTGTAGCCACCATCAAACACACATAGGGCAGGGGTTGGTACTTACTGCCATTTTAATGGCCCGTTGCGGCCTGAGACCCGGAGAGGTGCTAAAACTCCGGATAAGAGACGTTGAACCCTCTAATGAGCACCATATTATTACTAGACAAAACCGCTTTGGCGACAATAAATCCTATTCGGCGCTAAGAAAAATTCCGTTGGCAATTTTACTCACTCCTTCCGAATATGAATTATTTGAATCTTACCTGAGAAGACGGCGACTGGACGTCAATGGCAAGCTTTCGCTATTGCTTTTTCCTAGCTGCCCAGACTCTAACCTCCCTTATTCACTTAGTGATTTTTACAAACAGTTCAGCGAGCGATTAAGCGAAGTTTGTGGTGACAATGTTCACACTTATCATCTTAGGCACAAAGCCGTATCGACATTGCAAATTGTATTAATGTCAAAAACGCTTTTACACCTCACGCCTTACGCGCCAGAGCAAATTGAAAAGATAAAGCACTATTTTAACGTTGGCGTTGGTAGAGATACGCTTTTTCAAATTATGGCATTCGCGGGCCATAGTTGCCCCTCTACAACGCTTAAAAGCTATTTGCATTTTACTGATGTTATTCTCTACGAGAGCTTGATCAAAAACTCAACGGCCAAACATCGTGCATATTGGGAAGGATTGTCAGCACTAAGCAAACACATTATTACTCACCGATGTACCGATAGCACGCCATCTCGGACTGAAATTATGCAACTGCTTTTGGAGAGCCTTTGCTCAAAGGGGCAGGTTAAAGCTTCAGCCTATCAAAATGTTGAACAGCCTGCGGATCTTTCTCCCCCTCGTCGTGCTCCGACATATGTAGAATGCATGCATGCGTTAAAACTCTTTGACAAAGGAAAAACAGTCCAAGAAATATCTCACCAATTAGATTTCAGCATGCTTTTGATTGAAAAATGGTTTGAACGTGCAACACAAGCTGCCGAGCTAAAAACCAGCAAAGGTAAATCCCGGCTGTTACCACTATCAGAGACTATTAATAAAATGTTAACCCCGGTAGCACCAAGCTCTAACGCAGAGATAGAGCGTGCTGATGAAATAATTAAGAGTGCGCGAATATTGTATTTATCGAAACAACAGGAGCTAATTTGGTTCATTCGCCAAGTCATAAACAACGCATTAAACAGTCATAGTTACCTAGTTTTTTCTGATGTGAATGAATTCCAGCGTTTTATGCAATTAGCTTTGGAGATGACATCGCCCAAAGAATGGGAAATTGAACTTTCGTTGCCGAAGGATTTTAGCGGCGTAAAAACATTGTGGCATAAAAATTACCCTGACGTTGAACTAACCTTGACGAATAAAAAAGTAAATTCAAATCGATTTCAATCGGGACGAGCGCATTTGTATTTTCTTTACCCTGGTCAACTGAAAACAGAAAACATAGGCCATTATTCTCGATACTCCAGTAACGTTATTAAATACGCCTGCCATATATTGGCGATTACAATTCCCGGGGTGTTAGAAGATTAATGATTTCTCGATGTTTAGCCTATTGAGTTAATGCTATGGGGCCTGTTCTATATGAACCACCGATTGCTATGCATCAACTAAGAGGCAGAGGGTAAACTCTGTTCATAAGCTTTTACTTTCCCCTTCAATTCTGCATTGTTTAGGATTAGTTTAGCGTTCTGGTCAGCCAAATCTTTGGCTTCAGCTTGCACAGCGCGCAATTCGTCCTCAAGCTTTTTAATTGACTCATCTGCACAAATTTCAGCTTCTTTAAACAGCCGTAAACTTTGATTTTCTCTGTCAGGTGCTCATCAAGCCTTTTTTCAAAGATAGCCTGACAACGGCTATAAGCCTGCACGATAATACCCTCCAATGTTTTTTTCTGACTATTAATCAAATAATCAAAAGCATCGGTTAGTTCAGTGGGCAGGTCATTAATACTCAGCTGCCCTTCATCTTCTGACAAGTTGCCGTTACGCTTGTACAAATATGCTTCTCAAACCTTCCTAATTCGGGATAATCCGCCCCGGAATCCTAGTTGCGCCCTGATGGCACCGGGGTTTGGGATCTTACCCTTTTTCTCCAATATAAGAGCCGCATCGATAATTTCTTTTTCTTTAACCTCAGCGTGACGAGCCATAACTTTAATTCCTTTAATTAAATTAATTAGTTGAATAAATTGCGTTAAATTTATTGTTCAAAACGCTATCTCTATGATGCTCCTGAAGTTGTCTCACTAGGAATGTACGCGGCCGCGACGTAGGTTTTGAATCCGAACTATTGCAAGTCAACATTTGGCACAACTGGCTTGCTGCCCACCGGTTCTTTTGAAACAGTTCTGATAAAGCCGCCTCACATACCTTAAAAGTAAGCGAGTCTTGGTCTTTAGAAATGCCAATGTCCGATAACGTTAGGTCCGAAGTTAAAGTGCGAGTTGCGCCAATACTATGTAACAACCCGGCGACTACAGCAAAGTCATATTGAATAGTATTTCTCGTTTTTGTCGCTGCAAAGTTGGTTGCTAC
Source organism: Alteromonadaceae bacterium (assembly GCA_013373625.1). GTDB lineage: Bacteria > Pseudomonadota > Gammaproteobacteria > Enterobacterales > Alteromonadaceae > Alteromonas. Next base: position 19,997 of record JABXHM010000056.1, read on the forward strand.
CTCAATCGAGTGATCTAACAAGCCGCCGGCATAGGTGTGATGTGACGTTAGGCTAGCTGGGCACGTAACATATTTCACAGCTACGTCTGGTTGCAGTATGACGCGGCATACAAAATCTTGTAGTTCATTTGTATGAATTGACTCTACAAGTGCTATTAGGCGATTAAGCGATGTTGAATCCCTACACAGCCAGGAGGGTAATTGAAGTAAATGGCGGAAGTTCATACTGCCTTGTGTGCAAGCACCTACGTACTTACAGGAAAAATAAGGTCGCTTCCCTGCGTGTTCTAGCCGACCCTCTATGTGCACCAAGCTATTTGGTTGAATGTCTCCATCAATACAAGTTTGATCACGGCAATACAAAATTTGAGTAGCCGTAGCGTCTGATATTCGAATTTCAACATAGGGATTACTCTGGCGGTCTAGCTTGGTAACAAACCCTACAAGAAAATAAATTCCTTTGAAGCGAAGAACAGATTGTTCAGTGTATGACGCTAACGGTTTACTTTGTGCTCGTTTCATCACTTGGTACTCCTACAACTTTTGAGAACATGGCGTTTGCTGCTGAACCGTCTTTTCTGGTGAGATTTGGAACGTATCGTGAGTAGACACGAAATAGCATTTCGGTATTAGCGTGCCCCATCTGTTTGGCTATCCACTCTGGCGCTTCGCCGGCTTCAAGCCAAAGCGTGGCAGCTGTATGACGAGTTTGGTATGGATTACGCTTTGGAATCTTCAAGTGTTTTAATAGAGGGTACCAAACACGTTTTGTAACAGCGTTATGCTCTAACGGATTACCAGCTTTATTTACGAATACAAATTGATGTTCCCCAGTTCTTGTTTGCATCACTTGAAAGGCTTGATATACAGGTTCACTCATCTCAATAATGCGCTGACTATGATCTGTCTTGGTGTAACCCATTTGACCATCCACAATCGTCTCACGAATCAAAATTTGCTTTTTATCAAGGTCGACATACTTCCACTGCAACCCATCAATTTCGCCTGTTCGCATACCGGTAAAAAAACGAATTAGAAAGTATTCGCGAAAGTCTTCTCGGCAGTTGGCTAAGATGAGGTTAATTTCGTCAAGCGTGAAGGGGTTAATATCTGACTTTGGTACCTTGAGTGGCTTTATGGTTCCAATCCGGTCTTTTAACCCAAACTGCTCTGCAGCCTCTCTGAGAATAGCCTTCGCAATTTTCAAATGACGGTTTATGTGTCCTGGCGACAAAGAGGTGCCATCTTGTTTTTTAAGTCCACAAATGTAAGTGCGAAAGGCCAGCAGGTGCTCCTTTGCAATCTCATTTATTTGAACTCCGCTGAAGTACACATTGAGTCGACCAAAAACAATGTTGTATATCGACGTTGTATAGCTATTACTCCACTGCACTTTTTGATTGTCGAACCACTTGGTAGCAAAAGATTCGAACGTGGGAATATTAAGAGTATGGCCAGCTATTACTGTCGCAGTCTGATTTAACTTCTGTAACATCCTGCTATTAGGAAACGTCGCAGCATAATCAAACTGCCCTAGCAGAATTTCAGCTTGTATCTTATCCAATAAAACTTGAGCCCGTTTCCGGTTTGCGGGTGTATCCTTAAGCTCAGTCTGTTCTCGGCATCGCACATTGCGATAACGAAAATCCAGATAAAGCTTTCCGGTTTCTTTACGAACGTTGACACTAGGCATGAGTGACTTCTCCGTTACTCATAGGGATAGCCATGGCTTGCTTCGAGAACTTACACATATCCCGTCTTATAGCCTCCCAGTCGTACAAAATCTTCCGTCCGCCAAATGGGCGAATGTAATGGATGCCTTCAAGAAGAACAGAGTCTTTAAGCTGCTCACGGATTGTGCGGCAGTCGTATTTGATCATTTTGGAAAGTTCAGCGGTTGTTAAATATTGTTGTGACATACACCATCACCTCTTGTAGACTTAAAAGCTCATGGAGAAATTATTATGACCTCCTAGAGAACATTTTTAATTATAAGAGCATAATTTCCTTTTGCAAGACTTTTTGCTCTATAGAAGAACATTTTGGTGTTAATTGGTATGATTAGGTGTCATTTGTCTCGCTTAATGGGCGAGAAAAAACTAAAAATTGTAGATGTGGCTCGGGATACAGGTATTAACAGGGGAACAATTACACGGCTATATCAAGAAACAGCGTTAAGAGTAGACTTTGAAGTGCTTGATACACTCTGCGATTACTTTGACTGTCCGATAGAAGATATACTCGAAAAGGTACAAGACTAAATAAATGAAGTGACCGATAAGTAGCATCTGGTGTCCGGTTTTTGATCTGCGCTTAACTAATCTTAAAATAGCGTGAAATCACGCTATTTAAGCCTTTTATAGCGACTCAGTGTGCTACCAAAACACTATGCCCTTTTCTATCAATAACCTCTAAACGCAAGGCTTGCATTTAATTGCTGACAAAGCCCTTTAAGCGTATACAATGAGTAGATATTTTATATAAAAGTAAATATTTTTATGGGCGTTAAGACCATACTATTTTCGTGGGTTGGAAAAGCGGACCTTACCGGCGCTACCAGCAATGGTGGTCCTGGTCCGCTGATGAGCATCATTGAACATAAACCATTTGATGAGCTTCATTTAGCCCATAACTACAGCGAAAACGAGGTTGAAGATTTTAATCAGGCTTTGTTATCAAAGTACAAAGGAAAAGTATGTTTTAATCCAGTGACTCTGACTAGCCCAATAGAGTTTGCGGAAATTTACACCGCGGCCGACAGCATATTAAAAAAGATAAAAGCATCTTATCCAAAAAGTGACCTTTTCTTACAAATCACTTCCGGCACACCAGCAATGTCGGCTGTCTCTATTCTTTTAGGAAAAGCAAAATACTCTACAAAGTTCATACAGTCATCAATTGAACAAGGTGTGCAGGAGGTCGATTTACCTTTTGATATTGCCGCTGACTTTATACCTGCCCTGGTAAACAAGCGAGATGCAGAGCTTACCGCGCTCTTAAGCAAAAACGCTCCTGACACGGCTGAGTTCGATAACATAATTACGCAAAACCCCGACATGGAGCGCCTCAAACAAAGAGCAGCCATCATTGCAGCACGTGATGTGCCTATCCTGATACACGGAGAGACAGGCACCGGCAAGGAACTATTCGCTAAAGCAATTCACAATTCCAGTCGCCGCAAAGACCGCCCTTTGCTAACACTCAACTGTGGCGCTATTCCAAAAGACCTTATCGATACAACTCTGTTCGGTCATGTCAAAGGAGCATTTACTGGAGCAACTGAAAAGGCTACTGGCTATTTTGAAGACGCTGACGGCGGTACCTTGTTTCTTGATGAGCTGGGTGAGTTGCCGTTAGAAAGCCAAGTACGATTACTGCGGGTGCTGCAAGAAGGTACATTCAGCCCAGTTGGCACAACGGCGAAAAAGTCAGTAAACGTAAGAATTATCGCTGCCACCCACAGAAACCTTATCAATGAGGTAGCGGAGGGTAATTTCCGTGAAGATTTATTCTATCGCTTAGCTGTCGGCGTTCTCGATCTTCCTCCGCTTCGCGAACGAGCAGGTGATATACCGATAATCGCAGAATACCTACTTGAACAACACAATGAGAAATCAATTTCAGACTTCGAGAATGATAAAAAACTTTCTGCTAGTGCAATAAATTTTATATCTTCTTACCCTTGGCCAGGCAATGTACGTGAATTGGATGCAACCTTACTAAGGGCCTCAATTTGGTGCCCGAGCAAAACTATTCAACGGTCAGACATCGAAAGTGTTCTCATTACACAGAGTAGTAAAAGAGAGGACTTTAAATCGTTAGATGTGGCTAAAGGTATTGATATTAATGACGTTGTGGCTGATGTGTGCATGTTTTATATCAGCAAAGCTCTTAACGTTACTGGCGGTAACAAGAAGCGTGCTTCAGAGCTACTTGGTTTGAAGAACTATCAAACGTTAAATAATTGGATAGAAAAATATGGCGCAAGTTAAAAACTGGCATGCCTCTCGCATTTAACGGAATATGAGCGAAAAAAATATTATGCAATCAATAAACTTTGAATTTCTCAGAAGTACTTGGCCAGAACTTGCCGGTTTGGGTGGGTTTGCTGAGAAGTATGCGTTCTCTGATCCTCAAAGCGCAATCACTAAACTTCGCAGCTTTGCAGAACGCACTGTAGATATTGTGTATGGCGAGCTGAAATTACCTCGCCCAGGGATGTCACAGTTTATTGATTTGCTCAAAAACGATGCATTCGAAGCCGTCACTCCAGATGTGGTGGTAAGTAAGCTGCACGCAATTCGCATTCATGGCAATAAAGCCGCGCATGGCGATACTGTTTCTACGCAAAATGCACTTTGGCTAATTAAGGAAGCATTCGATTTAGGCCGTTGGCTTTTCGCTACCTACGCAAATGGTGATGTATCTTGTATTCCTGAATACGTTTCTCCCCAACCTGAAGAAAGCGAAAAGTCGCAGTTCAAAAAGCAAAAAAAAGCGCTACTTCAAAAATATGCACAGCAAGAAGCGCAGATGACAGCGTTACTTGACCAACTCAAAGACGAACAAGCTAAAGTTCAACAGCTTGTGCAGTCAAAGCAGGAATTGGAACAACGCATAGCGCAAAAAGGAACTAAAGCTAAGCAAGTAGCAGACGCACTGGCTTTTAGCGAAGATGATACTAGAAAGCATCTCATCGACAGCTTGTTAATCAGTGCAGGCTGGAATATAGAAGACCCAGAACAAGTTACCGTAGATTACGGCAGCACACGCGAGCGTAATAAAATTCTCCATCAGTCCACACCAACAGGTGTCGGCTATGCCGATTACATCCTGTGGGATGATGACGATAAACCCCTTGCTGTGGTGGAAGCCAAAAAAACGGCAGTGGATGCTGAAAAAGGCAGACATCAGGCTAAAGGCTATGCCGATGGTCTAGAGAAGATGCACGGTCACCGCCCCATAATTTTCTATACAAATGGTTATGATATCTGGATATGGGATGACCACCCTAGTCAGAACTACCCACCCAGACGCCTGTTTGGGTTTTATTCACGGTCAAGTCTTCAGTACCAAACCGTGCAACGAAACAATCGCAAAAAACTCAACTCTATTAAACCTAAGCCTGAGATTCTGACTGACCGGTTATATCAGCATGAGGCCCTAAAGCGCATCTGCGAAAGCTTCGAGTCTCGAAAGCGGAAGGCTCTGGCTGTGCAGGCGACGGGAACGGGAAAAACCCGCCTGTCCATCGCCGTGTCCGACGTTCTCATGAAAGCGAGCTGGGTAAAGCGTATTTTATTCCTGTGTGATCGCAAAGAATTACGAAAACAAGCTAAAAACGCCTACAGCGAATGGCTTAGCGTGCCCATTACTGTGTTAACCAGTAAGAGTGTGGAAGATACACAAAACCGTGTGTTTGTATCGACTTACCCGGCTATGTTGCAGCACTTTCAAAAATTCGACCCTGGCTTTTTCGACCTAATCATTGCCGACGAGTCTCATCGCAGTATTTACAATGTATATGGAGATATTTTCAAGTACTTCGATGCATTGCAGTTAGGCCTCACAGCAACCCCCGTTGAGATGGTCAGCCGCTCAACCTGTTCAATGTTCGGCTGTGATTTTAAACAGCCAACGAGTAACTATGATTTAGAAAAGGCCATCGAAGAAGGCTATCTCGTTCCATATAATCCAGTGAAGCACACTACCAAATTTTTACGCGAAGGCATTCGTGGTCATGCTCTGACGCCTGAACAGGTTGCCGAGCTGGAAGATAGAGGAATCGACCCCAATACGCTGGACTTCGACAGCACAGATATCGACCGGGCAATATACAACAAAGACACCAACCGTAAGATTTTGCAGAACCTGATGGACTGTGGCGAGCGCCAGGCAGACGGGCAAACCCTGGGCAAAACTATCGTGTTTGCGCGTAATCACATGCACGCAAAATTACTCGAAGAGTTATTCAATGACATGTACCCACAGTATGGTGGTAAATTTTGCCAGGTTATCGATAACTATGACCCCCGCGCTGAAGACCTTATTGATGACTTCAAAGGTGAAGGTAGCAATGACCAACTCACCATTGCTATTTCAGTAGACATGCTGGATACCGGCATCGACGTGCCTGAAATTGTAAACCTGGTTTTCGCGCGCCCGGTCAAATCTCCGGTGAAATTCTGGCAAATGATCGGCCGGGGCACTCGCCTATGCAAGGACCTGTTCGGCCCGGGCAAAGACAAAACCCACTTCCAGGTGTTTGACCATTGGGGCGTTATAGAATATCACGGCGCCAAACGACGTGAAGTCACGATAAACGAATCGAAAAGCATGATGCAGCGGCTCTTTGAAGCGCGTCTATCATTGGCCAAACTGGCACTGCATTACGCAGAGCCAGATCTGTTTGAAATGGCTATCAGCTGGGTCCACAAAGCCATCAATAGTCTGAACGACGATTCATTAGCGGTGCGAGAGAAGTGGAAAGTAAAAAAACAACTTTCTGATCTTGGCATTCTTCAGCAATTTGCTCCCAACACCGTGACTCTATTGGAAACAGAAATTGCCCCGCTTATGCGCGGCATGGATACCCGCGGCCACAGTAATGCATATCAGTGGGACTTACTTATTACCCAAATAGAACAAGAGAAATTAAAAAGCTCATCCACCTTTGACGACCTCACAGGCAAGGCTATCGCTTTGTTATGGCAACTGGAAATGCGTAAGAACCAGGTAAAGGCCAAGGCAGACCTTATCAAACAATGTCGTGAACCTTCATGGTGGCAATCGGCTTCATATGAAGAGTTAGAGTCAGTGCGTGAAGAGCTTCGTTCAATCATGGAGCATATCGAGAAAGGCAATACAGCGCCAACAACAGCCCCGGTAATCGATATCACTGACGGTAATGAAGTCGCTGAGCCACAGAAAACCTATTTAAGTGCGGTAGATATGCGGGCATACCGTTTGCGGGTAGAGCAAGCCTTACAAGATGTATTCGAAAATGCCCCGGTGTTGCAAAAGATCAAAAATGGCGAGCAAGTCAGTGAAGATGAATTATCTTCGCTTAATACCCTGATACACACCCAACATCCAGACATTGACCTTGAAACATTAAAAGGCTTTTACGATACCGCAGTGCCGCTACAACAAATACTTCGCACTATCGTTGGCTTAGATGCTGAGCTGGTGAATAGCAAGTTTGCTGAGTTTATACAGCACTACCCGTCACTCACTGCAAAACAGGTGCAATTCCTGGGCATGCTAAAACGGCAAATAGCACGCAGTGGTGCTATCGATGTAAGTAGCCTTTACGAAATGCCATTCACATCAATTGGCGACATAGACAATATTTTTAACAACGAACAGCAAATCGACGAATTGTTGGCCATCGTTTCCTCGTTTGGTAGCGCACCACCGCCGTCGAGCTCATCTCATTAAAAACAGTAAAATAGAGAATTGAATGATCACAGGTGATTTAAAAAAGAAAGTAGACAAACTATGGCTGGAATTCTGGCAGGGCGGCATCTCCAACCCCCTTGTAGTCATAGAACAAATTACCTTCTTAATGTTTGCACGCATGCTCGACATAAACGAGTCTCGCGATGAAAAACGTGCCAGTCGTACCGGTCAAACGTTCAAAAGGCGCTTCAATGAAGCCGAACAGCATTTACGTTGGTCTAGGCTAAAACACATTGAAGATGCCGACGAATTGATGAACATAGTTCGCGACCAAGTATTTAAGCACTTCCGAGAGCACGCCAGCGACATCTCATTTGGCGATTACATGAAAGACGCGCGCCTGGCCATTGATAAGCCCTCATTACTGGTCAAAGCAGTGGAAATGGTGTCAGACCTTCCGCTGGAAGTAGGCGACTCTAAAGGCGATTTATACGAATACCTGTTAAGCAAGTTATCTACTGCAGGCATCAACGGTCAGTTCAGAACGCCACGGCACATCATCAAGCTGATGGTATTACTCATGCGTGTCGAGCCTCACGAAAAGGTGGTGGACCCTTCTTGTGGTACTGCTGGATTTTTAGTAGGTACACTGGAAGAGCTCAAACAGCGCTACACATCACCCGATGGTGTTATCGAAGAAGAGCTTATCAATGACAAAGGCCAGCGTGTAGTGGATAAGAACTACACCGGTGATCTGCTCGACCAGCAGCAATGGCAGCATATTCGCACCCAAATGTTCCACGGGTTTGACTTTGACAGCACCATGTTACGCATTGCTGCCATGAACTTATATATGCATGGCGCCGAAGACCCTGACATTCATTACCAGGATTCCCTCGCACAAAGCTTTGCAGAGAGGTTCCCGACATCTGAAAAAGATGCCTTCGATGTGGTGCTGGCTAACCCGCCGTTTAAAGGAACTCTGGACGAAGATACTATCAACCCCCCTATTCTGCGCATGGTGAAAACCAAAAAAACTGAGCTGCTCTTTGTAGCGCAAATACTGCGCATGATGAAAAGTGGTGGGCGTAGTGCAACGGTAGTGCCCCAGGGTGTATTGTTTGGCGCATCAAATGCCCACAAACAAGTGCGTAAGCTGCTAATAGAAAATAACCAGTTGGAGGCCGTGATTAACCTGCCTTCAGGAGTATTTAAGCCCTATGCAGGAGTTGCCACGGCCATTTTGGTATTTACCAAAGGCGGCGAAACTGACCATGTATGGTTTTACAACGTGCAAGACGACGGCTTCACTTTAGATGATAAGCGCTCAGCTAAATATCTTGACGAGTTAGGCAATACCATCGACTTTGCGGGTGACCTGCCCAAAGTGGTTGACGGTTATCACAATCGCGATAAAAGCATTACAAGTACGGAGGCTAATGACCGCTCTCAACTAACCTTTTGGGTGAGCAAGGATGAGCTAGCCAGTAACAACTATGACTTGTCTTTCAATCAATATTACACACCGCCCTATACGCCTCCTGAGTATGATGAGCCAGAGGCACTGTTGGACCAGCTTGAATCTCTTGAAAATAAAATCGCAACAGAATTAGCCGAGTTACGAGGGCTTCTGAAGTGAGAGAGATACCTATCGGCGAATTAGTTGAAATAAACCCTAGGCTACCAAAAAACACTGATGAAACAGAGAACGTTAGTTTTATTCCAATGCAGTCAGTTACAGAGGAGGGCAAGCTTGTAAACCCAGAAACACGTGTGCTTGGAGAAACTAAAAAGGGTTTTACCTATTTTGAACGTGGCGACATCTTACTAGCGAAGATCACTCCATGCTTTGAAAATGGAAAGGCCGCACATACTGGAACGTTGCCTCACAAAATAGGTTTTGGCTCTACCGAATTCCACGTACTAAGACCAAAGCATGAATGGGTTAATGCTAAATACATTTTTTATATGGTTTGGAATGAAGGTTTTCGCTTCTTTGCTGAAAAGGCTATGAAAGGTGCAGCAGGACAAAAAAGGGTCTCCGCTAGCTTTATAGCGGACTATAAAATACCAATCCCTTTTCCTGATGAACCAGCAAAGAGCTTGGCCGAGCAACAGCGAATTGCGGCGATCTTGGATAAAGCCAATAGCATCCGTGATAAACGCCAACAAGCCATTGAATTGGCAGACAAGGTTTTACGCGACACGTTTTTAACGATGTTTGGCGATCCAATAATAAATCCTAATGGTTGGCGTACGTTATATTGGAAAGAATCGGTCCGAATTATCAATGGAAAAAATCAAAAAAAGGTAGAGTCCGATAATGGACCATACCCGATCTACGGGAGCGGTGGTGAAATGGGTCGAGCAGAAGACTACCTTTGCCCAGAAAACTCTGTTGTAATCGGTCGAAAAGGTAATATAAACAAACCGTTGCTAGTTAAAGAAAAATACTGGAACGTAGATACAGCATTTGGATTAGTTCCGAATATCGACTTATTAAGCCACAATTATCTTTTCTGGTTTTGCAAATTATTTAATTTCGAAAAATTAAATAGAGCTGTGACAATTCCAAGTTTAACCAAAGTCGATTTGCAAGAAATAGAATTACCAATTCCTCCACCACACATTATGAAAAAGTTTGATGAAGTCGTTAAGATTATAGATAAATTCGTTCATAAACTTAGTAGTAGTCAGCAAAAAATAGAGGAGTTAGTTAACTCTCTAAGCCAAAAAGCGTTCAAGGGAGAATTGTAGCGAGCAATGAAATTACCCAAGGCTAAGGATGGCTCGATGTTTACGCCCGAATGCTCTAATGCTAATGGCGTTTATCGGGTGGGAGAGAAAGGTAATGAAATTCAATTTACCGACTTTGATCAGGCGCTGGCGTACTTATTGGCTATGCCGGTCGCCAAATGGCGACGAGCGAATACCAAAGGTAATTGGGGTATCGTTTCAGCAATAACATGGGTTGACCAGGAAAAGACAAAAAATAAGGTGAAAAAGGACGTGACAACGCAAAACGATTTGTTTGACATCGGCTCAGTAAAAGAACAAATAGAATGGATCGAAAAGGCCACAGACCTGCGCGATGTAAATGATTTGTTGACGCGGGTCATGGCGCAGCAAAAAATCCAGCCTCTCATTAAAGACGACAACTTATCTTATATCGCTGACATGGTGGCCGATCTCGCACTGATTGGCGAAGGTAAGGAAGACGAGAACCGATTAATCGCCTCTGCGATCCTCGGCCGGCTATCGGCCGTCGCCCGAGGCCGTGGCAACGAAGTTTTTTCCCGCGTAAATGAATTATTGAGTAAAGAGCCGCCCGGCATTGAGGTGCTCGTCGATGGCGATGAAAAGTACTATGCCGCCCTCACCTTTTCACAGTACAACAACAAATGGCTGGCCCGTTATTGTATTCAACAAGCCTATGCGACAGATAATGCAGAAAAAGCGCGTAAGGTCTTGTTTGCCACCGCCCTTGAGAAAAGCAAAACCATCTCAGATTTTGTTCAGCTAAGTAGTGAAGGTTTTGATTATTTAAAGGACATAAAAGGTGTCGATGCTCGCCATAAACGTATCCGCCGCATCTCCAGCGCTATGTCGGAGGCTATACGTGAATGGCAGGGAGAGGTCGGCGCTCATGCTGGCATTGCCTTGGGTGATTGGTTCTACAACCTGATGCGCGGCGGTACCAAGGACGCAGACTTGAGTGTTGTGACCACTATTTTTGACGATGCTATTAGTATGGTGCTCAGGGTGATAGAGCTACGCTTTTCTAACGCCCTGATTGCACCTACCTATAAGCTATTGGATAAGGCCCGCACGGTTATTGACAAGCAGCATTGGTCAGAAGTGACCCGTCACTCTAACAACCTTGAGCGTATCCGCTTGTGTATGAAGGAGGCTGCACTCGTACTTGCCAGCCAGGACAAAATGGATAGCGACCTTGCCAGCGTTATTGCATCCGCCTTCTATTCCAAAGCACAAGCCACCAGCGCGGTTAGCGCTCATCTCGCTGACTCTCATGAACTGAACCCTGATGTAAAAGAGTGGTGGGAAAACCTTGGAAACGTTAAGAAGCGTGTGCGCAATGTGGAGCACAAAATCGGCAATGGTGAAGATCAGCAAATTGGCTCGCTGCTAATAAATGTAGAAACCAGTAAGACCGTCATGGAAAAACTCGAACGTGCTGTTGTGCCAATGTTAGAAATTCAGGATCCGGTGCTGGCGGCAACAGTGAAAAAGGCTGCCCAAAACTATGCCGAGGTGGCTCAGTCGGCGCGCCAATTAGCCCGAATGCGTAAGTTAAACCACATGGGTATCAAAGGTGAAGTAATGGAATACAACCCGTTACAACATGAAATGCTCGGTGGGCATCAGCTAGGAGTGCGTAAGGTACGCGTTGAGAGAGACGGCATACAAAAAGACTTTAACGGCAAAATTAAAATTCTGGTCAAACCAAGGGTAACGCCAGCAGACAACTAGGAAACAAGCCATGGAACAGTTAGAAGCAAAAATTCTGCTCAGAAACCTTTTAAAGCGCATTCGTAAGGTAGAAGAAGATCATTACGAGCTCAGCGGTACTCTTACTGAAGAAGAAATGACGGCCCTAAACATGGGGCTAGCATTGTTTGATGGTAATACCGCAGTAGCGCCGGCGCCGGTCACACCGCCTGTTACCACGCAAGTCCCGCCAAAGCCAGCTTCCCTTGGTCCGGTACCCAAGTTTGAGCCAGAACCAGAGGTTGTTGACACCCCTCCAGTAGCTGAGCAACCGACTCTGGTTACCAAATTACCAGTTATCAAAAAAATTGAGCTGGATACCAGTGTATTCGATTTGACCCCACCTGCCGACGATACGCGATTGTGCCTCGACTTTGGTACAGCCATGTCTAAAGTGACTTTGGTTAGAGATAAGACTGACCAGCGTTTGCTTGAAGAAATACACGTGTTAGAACTTGGCGTGGCAGGGGACCAGGAAGAAATCTCAGAAACTATGCTTATTTCTTCGGTATTTATCGATGAGAATGGAAAATTGTGGTTTGGTAAGCGAGCACAGGACCTATCCAAGCTGACCAGTGATATCTCGCGTTTAGACAACATCAAGCGTTTTCTTTCAGAGGAAGGCTTGCGCGAAACCGTTTTAGGAAAATTTAACCCCACAGAATTAAACATTACTTACGCCGACCTTGTATTGGCCTATTTGACTTTCCTGACCTGGACAGTAAACCATAGCCTAGAAAATATGGGAGAGCCGCGTAATCTAAATCGTCGATTTGCAATGCCTTGCCTTGATAATGAGAAATCGCGAGAAGCTTACGAAAAGCTAGCTTCTATGCTCGGTGAAGCCCAGGTTTTAGCGGATACTTTTTTTATCACGCTGCAGGATGGGATCCCACTTACCGATTTTATTGAGGCGGTAAATTTGTTACGGCAGCAAAATCGCGGTTACTCATTTGTGAAAGAAGGTCTGACTGAGCCTTTGGGAGTCGCTGGCTCCATTATTAGCTGGGAAGGCAATGTTAATTCTCTGGTTATGGTGGTTGACGTGGGTGCAGGTACCAGTGATTTCAGTTTGTACCGAATGGCTTACGATCCAAAAAGCGGAAAAAGTACTGCATTACAGGTAGCCAATTCCACCAAAGGAATAACAGAGGCAGGAAACTATTTGGATAACCTGCTCAAATCTCTGGTGCTGAGTAAAGCCGGGTTAAAGCCTAATGATGATAATTACATTAATTATTTAAGCAGCATAGAATTGGACCTGCGCGAGAATAAGGAGAGGCTGTTTACCGATTCTGAAGTGCACGTTAAATTATTTAACGATGAAATAGTCACGATAGAGTTAAACGAGTTTCTTGAACTACCTCAGGTTAAACGATTTGCCCAGTCGCTGGTAGATTGTCGAGATGAAATATTACAGCGAGTTAATTCAAGTTTTATTCAGGGTGCGCCCAACGGAACACTCGCATTAGCGCTTACTGGCGGTGGTGCTTCGCTGCCAATGGTGAAGGACCTGGCGAAAGGTGAAATAAAGGTACAGGGTCACACGCTGAAACTCGTGCAAACCAAAGAGTTCCCTAGCTGGTTAGAAGATGAGTATGAAGATCTTGAATATGACTATCCTCGGATTGCGGTGTCGTTAGGGGGCGCCCGCAAACGCATTATCGAGCAAAAAGGAACTGCCAATGTCACTGCGGGAGATATTAAGTCAACGCCAGTGCTCGACGGTTATTTTACAAAAGGAATGTAATAGAACATGGCCGCGTTAAAATCACTGGGGTTAAGAAACTTTAAGTCCATTGGCAACAAGCAACAAGTCGTCACGCTGGCGCCAATTACCCTCTTATTTGGCCCAAACAGTGCGGGTAAAAGTACCGTGCTGCAGGCGTTAATTTATTTAAAAGAGGTTGTTAGCAAGCGAAACTTTAATCCCGACTACAGCGAACTGGGTGGAGAATGGCTCGACTTGGGGGGATTTAAAAATATCGTTCATAACCATGATCTAGCTAATGCCATGGAATTTGAGGTAACGCTCGCGGTAGAAAACGATGAGCTGCCGTCCTACCTTACCGATTATGAAGCTGAGCAACTAGAAAGTGAGAAATACCCTGCCGTTGCTGACATTTTTGAATCGCTAAATGATGTTACGATTTTCTTAAGCTTAAAATGGAGTCAACTACAAGAAAAGGTTGTAGTGCAGGAGTATTCTTGCAAATTAAATGGCGCACCTGTGGCCCAAATAAAATCGAGCCTCGATGGAAAGCAAATTGAAATAACAGCATTGCCACTAGCTGTAGACTTTTTACAAACACCGATTCCATCATTGGGCGAAGAAGAGTCTTTAGCCTATGTGTTGGCCCAGCGACTAGATACCACGGTACTTGGTAGCGACGGCGCTGTTTTAGATCATGCCATTAATTTAGACGACAAAGATGTGGCCGAGATAAGTGTGCAGTTTGAAAAGCTAAAAGATTCCGGTTCAGTTTCAAAAGAGTGGCTACTTGAAGCTAAAAATGTACTTTCGTTGCGAACAACACGCACCGCAGCCTCGTTAAAGGCGGAAATTGAAAAAGTCCTTGAGTTAAATTCTGATACCTCTGCAGCGAAAACCATAGGCTTGCCTCAACAAAAGCACGCGTTGCCCGAATACACGCTTGGTTTGAGGTTTGATCCCGATGTATGGGAAGAAATCGATGGAGTTCTGTCAGGCAGCAAAGAAAAGCTATTGCGGACCTTTGCTTGTGGCGTATTAAATTCAGCGGTTTGCGGCCCACTCTCTTGTCTGTCTACCTGGTTTGAGGACTTAAACTACATTGGCCCGTTAAGAGATCTTCCACCGCGTAATATTCAGGCTCGCACGAGTGTAAATAAATCACGCTGGGCAAAAGGTTTGGCCGCGTGGGAAATGCTGCCCGACGCATCTATAAAGCTTATTGATGAGATTAATTTTTGGCTGGGCGAAGGTTGCCTGAACTCGGGGTATCAGGTATCAATCAAACGTTATCGCGAATTAGATGAATCAGTTTCCTTTCAACTATTCTCAATGCTCAACGGAGAAATTGACTTAGATGATCAAGTCCGACTAACCCAAATGTTGGAGAGCATTCCCCAAAAGGTTCGCGTAGGACTGACTGAGGAATTAACCGGGCTTGAAGTGATGCCTCAAGACATTGGTGTGGGCATTTCTCAGCTATTTCCTGTCATTGCTTTGAGTGTGTTTCAAAAAAACGGGCTCGCCGCTATCGAACAGCCTGAACTTCATATTCATCCAAAACTACAGGTTGAACTGGCTGATATGTTTGTAAGCGCCGTCAAAAACAAAAATATGATGTTTTTGCTGGAAACCCATAGCGAACATTTGATGCTAAGGCTTTTAAGGCGTATTCGTGAAGCAAATGAAGAACGGGGAACTGATTATCCAGAAGCTCTTACAACAGAAGACTTATCGGTTCAATACGTACAATCCAATGACGGCTTAACAGAGTTTAAGCACCTGCGAGTATCTGATGACGGTGACTTTATTGATGAATGGCCTTCCGGATTCTTTGACGAACGTGACGAGGAGTTATTCTTCTAATGTTTTATGAGTATGCAATAGACCCGGATATCTTTAAGGATGAGATAAGCCGACGCACCTTCTTAGAAGCCTTCTCAGTTAATACTCAACGTTTAATATCGGACACGCCTAAAAATTGGTCACGTCATGTATTGCAACAAATTACTGCGATTCCTCACGAAATCTGTGGCCCCCAGAAAAAGAAAGCTTTGAAAGAGCGACTAGCTAAAATTGTAAAACAAAACTTAATTCGAAATCGCTCTATCAAAGAGAACAAACCAACCTGGTTTCAGTTAGCAGCCAACGAACATCAACGTTACCCTTTTGCTGCTGTTTATACTCCGACTCCGATAAGAGAACCAGTCAAGAGCTACAGCTTTAACGAGTTAGATATTGAATCACCGCCAACTTGGTATACACAGGCACAGGCACATGTAAAAAGAGAAGCGAGGCACTTAGTTCATGCCGCATTGCCTTTATTGAGCATCTCTAAAGAAATACACCTAATTGATAGAATGCTGAAATTCACAGAGCCAACCTGGGGAAGATACGCTGAGCTTATTACTGAACTATTAGCAGTAATGGGCACACTAAACTACCAAAGAGGTATTTCAACGCTAAACATTCATACCTCAGATAATTACGGCGACATTTCTGCAACCGCAGAAATGAAGCTTTTTCCACTGTTACCTGACTATATTAAGGTCAATGTTTATCAGTGGCCTCACGGAAAAATGCACGATCGATTCTTTTTGACCGATATTGGCGCAATCAATATTGGCCATGGTCTTGATAATCACACGGATAACAATGCAGAAAAGGCGCTAGTAGTTGCTCTTGACCATACAACCTTTAGAGAAGAACGCGCTAAAATCTCCGGGCCCCCAGTTGACAAGATAACAATATCAAAACAATAAATATATTTACATAAAAATAATAATATTTATTAACCATGGGTCAGCACCTGCCCCTAGGTACTGATTTTACTGAATTTCAAAGTTGGCACGACTCTCGCTAAGTACAGGTTAAGTATTTACCTGAGGGCGAGAAATGGCTAGCAAAAAGAAAATTATCACTTCTCTTTTCCAAGACATCTTGTCCACAGAGTTATGTGATTCAGATGTAGAAGCGCTGTTATACGCAGAAAAAATATCCGCAATTGCTGACTGTATGTTTGGTGAGCAGGAACATGCTTCACATTGTGATCGTCGCGGTCCATTACCCTACATGGACTATGAGGTCAGCGAATACATGAATAGCAAACTAGCCTGGCGCGATAGTTCGTACTTTCATGCCATTGAGTTTGGCGAAGAGCAGTACGAATCTCAATTATGTTTGCACCAGTTGCTAGAGATCTATCCACAGCAATCTGCCACTTGCCGCGAATTAACCCAAGCGTTTTATTAAGAGGATTAGTTAAATGAGTTCAACGTCTAAATACAATCCGGAAGTTGCTTTCAAGGAGCACATCCTGTCAGGCAAGCCACTGTCTATGCTTGAGGCCGTGGTGCTCTACGGTGTCAGCAATGGCTATGCGGCGACTGGAAGGCTACGCAAGGATGGATTTGTTATTACCGCTGAGCGCATACCCCTTGCTAGAGCGTATGCTCGATTAAAGCAATATATGCCGATAGAGCCGCCCAAAGACTTACCAACCAAAGAAGTCGGCATAACCCAGTGGAGGCTAGAACGATGAAACGCAACTTTGACAGCTATCAGCGAAGTGTGATTTTTGATCGAAGTGGCGGTAAGTGCGCCATCTGTGACTCCCATCTAGGGAGTGATTGGCATGCTGACCACAGGGTTCCTTTTTCAAAAGGGGGAAGAACCGTTATTCGCAATGGTCAGGCGCTCTGCAAGCGATGCAACCTGTTCAAAAGCAATCACCTTGCCGGCTTTACCCCCAACGTTAAGAGAGCTGGCAACCTCGTATCAAGGCTCAAGAACTCCCATGGCAATGCAATGAGCGAGTTAGTGCAACAGATCAACCACACGACAAAAGGAGCACAATAATGTCAAAGGCGAGAAAACTAAGACAATGGCAACAATCCTGTGTGGCGAAAGCGCTTGATTACTTACTCTTGCAAGATGGCCGCGAGTTCTTAATAAGTGCGGCTCCTGCATCAGGGAAAACCACAGCCGCCATAGAGATCGCCGTTCCATTAATGGAGCGTGGTGAGATTGAAACCGTCATCGTCATCGCGCCCAAAACAGACGTTGTGAATGACTGGGCGACCGACTTCCAGAGCCGAACCGGTCAGACCATGACCAAGATCACGGGTATCGACAAAGACGTGCTTAGCTGGGGTACTCATTTCTGTACGACATGGTCTAGCGTTCAAAATCTTTCTGACGAAATGCGCGAGATATGCCGGACCAAGAAAGTACTTTTAATTGCCGACGAACAGCACCACGCTGCCATGGAAGCATCCTGGGGAATGGGTGCGCAAGAAGGGGGAGATGAAGCAAAGTTTGTACTCATCCTTACCGGAACCCCGGTACGCTCAGATGGTGCGGAAACAGTTTGGTTGGCTTTAGACGAAAACGGGAGTGTTGCTCACCCATACGAAGGAACGTTTTCTCTTACCTATGGCCAGGCTGTGGACGCAGGTTACTGCCGCCCTATCACTTTCCATCGACATGTTGGGAAGTTTTCAGTACAGCTCGATAATAAAACCCGTGTTGAAGTGGGAAGTGAGCAGGAAACAAAAATTCCTAAGGAATACGAACGTATACCAGGGCTTAAAAATGCGCTGGAATTCGCCAAGCTGATCAAACAACCAGCTTTCTTTCCGCATGGATCAGATCTACCAGATATGAGTGGCTACCAAGCTTCGATGCTCCGTGAAGGGGTAGCACAGTTAGAAAAGACCAGATTCCGTATGCCAAATGCCGGAGGTTTGGTTATTGCTAATACTATTGAAATGGCTGACTACATGGCCAAGATCCTCGAAAAGCTAGAAGGCGAAAAGCCCGTCATTGTAAATAGCAAGCTCCCAAATGCTGACAAGAAAATAGCGGCCTTCAGAAGAGGCAAGCAAAAGTGGTTGGTGTCAGTTTCTATGGTTAGCGAGGGGACTGATATCACTAGGTTAAGAGTACTGGTTTATTTACCCAATGCATCAACCGAGCTGTATTTCCGCCAAGCAATGGGGAGAGTTATCCGCACTAAAGACAGTGACGATGACACCAGAGCATACGTGGTAATGCCAAATTTAAACCTGTTTGATGAATATGCACGCCGCGTTGAGGACGAGCTCCCCCCTAGGTTCAAAAACGAGTCAAAGCCGAAAACCAAAAAGTGCTCCGTTTGCCATACAGAAAATGCGTTATCTGCATCTCACTGTTGTGAATGTGCTGAGCCATTTGAGGGCAGAAAACCTGAACCTCCCGCGACAGTTTCATGCCCTGCATGCGGAGAAAAAACGCCAAAGAACAAACGAAATTGTACCCATTGCGGCGAAAACCTAAGTGCGGAATTTGTTCTCAGCCTGAAAGAGGCAATGAGATCAGGTGTGATTGTCCGAGGAATGGATATAAACGAAGAGGATGCGGTAAAGGGCGTAGAAATTGCTGAAGGTCTGCGAGGCAAACTATTAACCAGTGGCGACTCGAAGCTTGTAGATATTGTACGCCAATTACCAGATGAATCATGGGGGCGCCTTGCACAAATGATGGAAAACGCCACACGTCCATTTAATGCATAATACTCACATCCAGTTAATCACTGTCATGAAGCTGTCGGGTGACTGTCGTGGGCTTTATTCCTCGCATTGTCAAAATGGAACTTAGACCTTAACAAACGGAGAATCGAAATGAATTGGGATCAGACGAATACTATAGAGCGAGTTATGACTCCATGTGAAGTCGCAGCAGTAGTGAAGGAGATGCGTCGGATAAGACAGTGGTCTCAGGAAACTCTTGCTGATCTTGCCAGGATAAATGTTCGGGGGGTCCAGCGTATTGAAAGTGGTATCAATGTGAGCGGAGACACCAAGCGAGCTATTGCCGCTGCCTTTGAACTAGAAGATCTCGATTTTTTCAATAAGCCTCAGCTAATGCCTGATATTGAAAAGCTCAAAGCTGAACAAAAACAGTATGAAAAAGAGCGTACTACTCTAAAAATCACTGTCATCAAAACAGGAAAAGCCCTTACGCAATTAGCAGAAGATTGCATGTTGGATATGCCAGACTCTGGATGTGATCTGAGTCGGGTAACGGATGAGGCATTTGCTAAAGTGATTGATTATTTTCGTGATTATAGAGATGCACATCGCGATTACACCCAATCTATGAAGTTCCCTGTATATGACGAATTGCAAGCACTGTTAGATGAGCTCGCTGATCTCGGCGTGGCCCTAGCTAGTGCGACACAAAAAGTTACCATGAAATTTAAAACAGGTGATTCCATGAAAACTAAAATAGCCTATTTGGCTTGTTACCCATTGGATAATGTTCCTTCAGAAATTTCGGTGCTAAAACAGGGTGAGTTTCAACTATGAGTACTCTACGCATTCTTCATACCTCTGACTGGCACTTAGGTCAGAGTTTTTTTACTCAGACACGTCAGTTAGAACATGAGAAGTTTATCAATTGGTTGCTCTCTACCGTAGAAGCCGAAAAGGTAGATGCTGTGATTATTGCCGGCGACATCTTCGATACCGGGTCGCCCCCAAGTTATGCAAGGGAGATGTATGCCCGCTTTGTTGCCCGTATGCAAGAGAAGGACTGTCAATTGGTGGTGCTTGGCGGTAATCACGATTCGGTGTCGATGCTCAATGAGTCACAACCTGTACTTGAGTATTTAAACACCCAGGTGATTGCCAGCACAGGAGTCGCCTTAGATAAGCAAATTGTGAATATAAAGAACAAAAAAGGCAATATTGCTGCGATTGTATGTGCAGTGCCCTTTATTCGTCCAAAAGATGTCATTGAAAGTCATGCTGGGCAAACCCCTGATGAAAAAAGTCGGGCTATGAGCAAAGCCATTTCTGATCACTACCACCTGATTCACCAAGAGGCGATGAAAAGGCGAAATCAACTGAACGTTGATGTGCCGATCATCGCTACCGGACATCTTACTGCGGTTGGTGCAACGCTGAGTGATAGCGTGAGAGATATCTACATTGGTACATTAGAGGCGTTTCATGCAGATGGTTTCCCGGATGTTGATTATATTGCACTCGGTCATATTCACCGTCCGCAGAAAGTGGCTGGTAAAGAGCATATTCGATACTGTGGCTCCCCAATTCCTTTAGCTTTTGACGAGGTGAATACGCAAAAGCAAGTAGTGTTGGTGGAGTTTGAAGGTGCTACACGCCAGCAAATTACTCCCATTGATATTCCTGTTTTTCAGGCCATGGCCACACTACGCTGTAGTTTGGATGAGCTGGAAGAACAGATTAAAGCACTACCTTCCGTGAAGGATAACATTCCTACATGGCTGAGCATTGAAATACAAACTCAAGACTATCTCAGTGATTTGCAATCGAGGGGGCAGGAGATTGTTGCGGAATACCCGGTTGATATATTGCAATTACGCCGTGCAAGACAAGCGCAGTCACCAGCCTTGAAACAAGAAAAGAACGAAACCCTGTCTGATTTATCTCCAGAGGAAGTGTTCGAGAAACGCTTAGCATTGGAGGTGTTTGAAGGCGATGCATCCCAAGCATTGCTTGAGCGTATCAAAAAACGGTTTACCGCAGCGCTTTCTGAGGTCATCACAGGGGAGGCGGAATCGTGAAAATTCTTTCCTTGCGCTTAATGAATCTTAACAGTCTCAAAGGTGATTGGAAGATAGACTTCACTGCGCCTAAGTTTGCTGACAATGGGCTTTTCGCGATTACCGGAGATACAGGGGCAGGAAAAACGACATTGCTGGATGCGATTTGTTTGGCGCTTTATCACAAAACGCCAAGGCAGGATTCTATTACGCAGTCCATCAATGAGGTCATGACGCGAGGAACGGGAGAATGTCTCGCTGAAGTCGAGTTCGAAGTTAAGGATAAGCAATACCGCGCTTATTGGCACCAAAAAAGAGCCCGAAAACAACCCGACGGTAATTTACAGCCAGCTCAGTGTGAACTGGTAGAGGTTTCCTCTGGTACGGTTCTTGAGACCCACTTAAATCGAAAAATAGCTAAGGTAGCATCAATTACAGGTTTAGACTTTGATCGTTTCACCCGTTCAATGCTGTTATCTCAGGGAAATTTTGCTGCCTTTTTGAATGCCAATGATAATGATAGGGCCGGATTGTTAGAGGAGCTCACCGGCACAGAAGTCTACAGCCAAGTATCTAAGCTCGTGTTTGAAAAAGCCAATGATGAAAAAGCGGCTCTTGAAATCCTAAAAGGACAATCCTCTGCCTTTCAATTGTTGAGTGAGGAAGAAAAGCAACATTACACTGATGAGAAAAAAGAACATCAAACGGCCTTAGAAGCCACTGAAAAGCAGATATTGGCAAAGCAAGCCCATCTTGATTGGTGCAAGAAATTATCTGAAAACCAAGCGCAATTAGAACAAGCCAAGACGGATAGTGAAGCTGTTGAAAAAGATATTGCAGCGTTTTCGCAAGAGCTGGATATGCTCTCTGCTGCAGAGCCGGCTGAAAGATTAAGAACTCCCTGGATAGTATATCAACAGGCCAAACAAGCAGAGCAAGACTTAAACAATCAGCTGAAGGTAAAAAGAGCGGAGTTACCCAACTTAGAAGCCAATGTGCAGAAAGCTAAGGCCGACGAGTTGAATGAGGTTGATGAGCTAAGAAGAGTCCAAGAACGACTTCACTCACAGGAGGCACTGATTACTGATCAGGTGATTCCTCTTGACCACCAAATTGCCTCGGTGCATCGGCAGCAGTCTGAAAAAGACGCCGAGCGTCAAAACAAAGAAAACGAACTCACAGACAAACAAACTTTATTAGCTACCAAGAATAAAGCCCTTGCGGAAATTGTTGGTCAGTTAGCGGAATTAAAAAGCTATATTCAGCAGCACCCCAATGATGCCACTCTATCTGATGTGCTCTCAGGTTGGCAAGAGCGTTTCAGTCAATGGAAAAGAGACAGGATTACGTTACAGCAGCAAAAAGAAGCAAATCTCAGCATTGCAAAAAAGATAGATGAGTTAACCGCAAAATCTCAACAATTAAGCAGTGACGAGGTTGGTGTTGCTGAAAAGGTGATCGAAGCAAAAGCTATCTTTGACACAAAAACGGAAGCGCTGAAGTTCCTTTTATCTCAAGGAGACGAAAACTCACTTCAGCAGCGACAAGAATCATTAAATCGGAGGTGGCAGTATTTTCATGCACTTGAAAACTCTGCTCAGCAGTATCTGGCATTAAAAAGCTCCGTTGATTCGGCGAGAACGTCACTCATAGAGAATGAAGGTCAATTACTTAAAGCCAAAGAGCAGCGAGACGAGTGTGCGAGCAAATATACAGCGTATAAAAGAGACTTTGAGTACTACAAACAGATTTCAACGCGAGAAGAGGAAATCGCGAAATACCGAAAAGATCTGTCGACGGATGAACCCTGCCCACTGTGCGGTTCTTTAGATCATCCCATCCTATCAAATGGTGAACTGAACCTCTCTGAAACGATTCAACGTTTGAATGAAGCGCAAAGCGGGATGGTCGAATGGGAAGAAAAAGGGCAAGAGAAACGCAATGAAATCAACTCATTGGAGCACTTGATCCATACTCAGAAAAAAGCATTAGATGCCAACAACGCCTCGTTGCCAGATAAATACAATGAGTTTGTAAGACAGGCAAAACGACTTGAGTTTACTGGTGCTATTGAAGACATAAGCGCGATTGAAACACTAAGTAAAGCATTACAAACAGAGGGCGAGAGAAATACGAATGCGTTGCGTGCTATTCGACACGCGACAGACCAAAGAAATATAGCCAAAGAGACCTTAGATAAGGAGTTACAAGCACAAACACTATTATTGAATGATACTGCCTTGAATAATCAAGCGCTATCGAATGAGCAAATGCAGCTTTCTGATAAGGAAGCGTATATTCAGATGCTCGAAGCTCAATTAGGTCGATTAAAAGAACAATTGCTCATTAATATCCGTGAGAGTGGCTTTGAAGTTAAATGGGAGAAGGTGGAGTCGTGGCTATCTCAAAAACACTCTGACGCAGTTACGTTTAAGCAAAAAGAAACCCGTTATCGAGAACTACACTCTCAATGGACCGTAAAGTCATCTCAGATCGAGTCTTTAAGCACTGAAGTAGCCCATCTTCAAGACAAGGTCAGTGCACTCAAAGCAGCGGTGAGTGATTTATCACGTGAGCACAACGACTTAGTAACCAGACGTCAGGAGCTGTTTGGAGATAAAGTAGTTGCAATTGTGCGTCGGGAAGCGAACGAGTTACTATCTGAGGCTCACTCAAAGCGAGAGCAAACTCAAGAGACTCATCATAAAGCAACCTATACATTCAATAACTGCCAAACTGAAATAGAAACGTTATCAAATCAACACTCCGCACTTCAAGAGACCTTGGCAAAAGCACGAGATGAGTTTGAAGAGAAGTTAGCAAAGAGCTCTTTCTCAACGTCTGATGAATTCCATCAATCGTTGCTTGATGAGGTTAAATATGGGGAGCTGAAAGCAGTGAAACAGTCTCTCGATGAGCGTTTGGCCAAAGCGAAAGCTCTATTGGATAAAGCGAACAAAGAGAAACAGGCGTTACTATTGAACGAGAATGCCAATATGTGGAATCAGACCCCTATAGAGCAGGTTGAGAGTGAGATAGCCACGTTACAAGAAGCCAAAAAATCTCTCGTAGGAGATATGCGTGTTATTGAAGAAAGACTCCGAAACGATCAACAACAGCGTGAACGTTATGGTTCACTTCTTAAAGAAGTCGAGCTACAACAACAAGAATACGATGATGCACAAACCTTATCGGGTTTGATTGGCTCTGCTGACGGTAAGAAGTTTCGTAAGTTTGCACAAGGCTTAACACTGGATAATTTAGTTCACTTAGCAAACATACGACTTGATAAACTACATGGAAGATACCTGTTGCAAAGAAAAGATATACAAGGGCTCGGCCTTAATGTGATTGATACATGGCAAGGTGATGTTAAAAGAGATACGACGACGCTTTCTGGCGGAGAAAGCTTCTTAGTTAGTCTTGCTCTAGCACTCGCGCTATCTGATATTGTTAGCCATAAAACAAATATTGAATCCCTCTTTCTAGATGAAGGTTTTGGCACGCTGGACCAAAGGTCGCTGGATGAAGCGTTAGATACCTTAGACAGCCTTAATGCCAGCGGCAAAATGGTCGGAGTAATCAGTCACATTGAATCGATGAAAGAGCGTATCCCCATTCAAATCCATGTGCAGAAGCGCAGTGGTATGGGATATAGCACTTTGGATAAAGATTACGCTATGACAACCAAAAGTATTGAGTCAATTAGTTAAACTAGAATTCGATTATTTAAATCGGTCTGGAAGTTTGGTCACAATCTGGTCACAGACCACTTTTGAATTACTTGTGACTAAGAAAAGCAAAGCACAAAAAAGAGGGAGATGGCCCGCCCCAGAGGATTCGAACCTCTGACCTCAGCCTCCGGAGGGCTGCGCTCTATCCAGCTGAGCTAGGGGCGGATAAACTTTTTACTTCAAATTTTATAATACACAACGTTGCGTCGTGTTCTTAGCACAATGTCCGTTGCCCACTTTTTGTGTTCTCCGGATGTCCGCTGCCTCCGGAGGGCAACGCTCTATCCAGCTGAGCTACGGGTGCGTTGTGGGTAAACGGCTTGGAACCGTTTGAGTGGCGCATTATAGGAGTTCATTGGCCTAATTTACAGTAAAATATGAAATAGTGCGTGCTGATGTTTA
>JABXHM010000079.1 GCA_013373625.1 Alteromonadaceae bacterium
ACTTTCTGCTCGAAATGCCCGGTAAACACGGTATTATATGCACGTATCCACAGAGCACTTAGTCTATGAATCAGCAGTTATTAAAATCCAGAGAGCAAACCAAGGCGATTGTAAAAGCAATCAGAGCCGAAGAGGCGATGCTGCGCAGCAAGTACCGCTTTTTGGCCTATCAGAACACCCTGGGCATGCTGCTGCTCGTGTTATCTTTAAGTGGCATGATTGCCCTGGGCGCGATGTACTATGTTGCGATTATTCCGGCCTGGTTCACCATACTGAGCATTGCAATGGTTGCGTCGATTTCGCATGAACTGGAACACGATCTCATTCACCGCCAGTATTTTAAAAATTCGCCTTTTTTACACAACCTGATGATGGCAATTGTGTGGATAATGCGGCCCAACACCGTTAACCCCTGGTACAGACGCAAAATCCACCTGCATCACCACCAGCACTCCGGTACTCAACAAGATCTGGAAGAGCGACTGGTAGGTAATGGCGTTAAAAATCCAATAAAACGGTTTTTGGTTATTATCGACGGCTTAGCGGGCTTATTGCTGTTTCGTAACGTGTACAAAAAGGAAATTAAAGGCTTTAGCTTTGCTACGGTGTTTCACGCCGGGTTCCCTCTCGCCACCGCCTATTTTGTGGTGCTCTACAGCATGATTATTTACCACACGCTAAATCTGTTCACGCCCATGGAACAGCACTTACCCGCTGCCATGTTGCCGATTGTGCACCTGTTTGAATTTTTAATGGTAGTGCTGATTTTGCCCAATATTGTGCGCTCTGCATCACTCAATTTTGTGACATCTTCCATGCACTACTATGGTGGTGTATCCAACGTTCACCAGCAAACACACGTAGTCACCAGTAAATGGTTTTTGCCGTTTCATTTGTTTTGCTTCAACTTTGGCAAAACGCATACCATACATCACTTTTTTCCCAACCAACCCTTTTATATTCGTCAGTGGATCAGCAAAAAAATTAATAAGGTGTTAAAGCAGCAAGGCGTAAACTTTAACGATTTTGAGAGTTTACGAAACGCCAATGCCTATCCATCTTAGCGAATCGTGCGACTAGCGTGTTGCGAACAGCAACTCCCCTCCGATAACTGGCTTGAAGACAAAAGACCGGAAATAGGCAACAGCTTTGCGAGCCAATAGCAGGCTACAAACACGTTTATACTCGGTGGCTCCCACTCAATACTAAGCACTTGTTGGTTTTTTATGAGTGAACAGTACATTACTGGTAACAAGGGCTTTAATAGTGCTAAAGAAATTGCCGCGGCCAAAGGTCAACAAAATAATATTATTGCTGATTACCGTACTTTAACGTAGAGCTACGATCAGCAACGGCTGCATTTCGCGTTAGTGGTGATATTCCTTTTGCCGGGTTATGCTTTAATTCAGATACTACTATTGCCGACATGCTGGTTAGGCTCAATAGCCAATAAAGCCCAAGAAGCAATGTATTGGCTAAGCAGCGCAGAAAGTAGAAAGCCTGATGGACGGCGTCATTATGTCGATTATTTAAAAATACAGTAAACCGGTTGGAAAAATGAACCGCGAAGAAAGGCTCAATGTCGTTGATGCCATACAACAAGGCAGTTTGCATTATTAGCTTTTTGCCTTCGGCAAACGAAACAATCTTACCCAGAACGAAAATTTGGTTAATTGCGTAAAATGTCACCTAACACACGCTGTAAAATATAGTTTATTCCGTTCAATTCCGATAGAATAAGCAGATGCATTCGTGCCCGCAGCTCCCACCACTTAAGGGTTGAACCTTGCATACCAGGATTTTCCGTCTATGGTAAGTAAGATGGTTAAGATACGTGGAATCTAACACTCGAGTTGTTCTGACATGCCAGTCTTTAGATATTGAAATTTACTTCTCATTCTCATTCCGCGCACGTGGTCATTAATATCGAATGTTTCAGCAAAAAGGTATAACAGGGCAAATATGAGTATTACAATCAATATACTTGGTGAGCTAGCCGTCTTTAAAAATGACACCCCCGTAGGATTGCCAGCTTCAAAGCGAACGCGTGCTCTCCTGGCCTTTCTGGCTATTACCTCTCGCCCACACAGACGGGACCGTTTATGTGAAGTTTTCTGGGAAATTCCTGATGACCCAAGAGGCGCGTTGCGCTGGTCTCTGAGTAAAATTCGCCCACTTGTTAACGACGACACTGAGCGACTGATTGCGGATCGAGAACGCGTGAGGCTGGACACCACTGATATTAATATAGATTTACGCCAACTCATTAGCATTGCGAACAACAGGGATTTATCGGTAGAAAAACTTACAGAGCTGGCTGAAAGTCTAAATAGCACATTGCTGGACGGTATAGATTTACCCAATCAGGAGCTGTTTCAACAGTGGCTCACTGCAGAGCGGGCCGCACTGTCGCAAACTCGTGCGAGCATTCTGCGCCGTCTGGTGTCAACATCTGAGCTATCTTTTAGTGAACGTTTAAAATGGGCTAGGGAATGGGAGCAATTAGAGCCATTCAACCCAAAAGCTGCAACTAGCCTGCTCACTGTACTGGAATTAATGGGTCGCTCAACCGATGCGTTGCGTCTGACACAAGAATTCACAACACGTTTTCGCAACGCCGGGATCGCCTGGTCTCCGGACAAACGAAAAGACTACACTGGTCCAGAAGAGCCCGACCCATGCTCTTCCCGCCCCATTACGAATAAAACAAGTTGCCGGGAAATTTTAGCCCGCCAGCGCATTCAGTTTTGCAAAGCACACGATAACGTCAGACTCGCCTATGCCAGCGTTGGTGAAGGTAAACCTATCGTTAAAGCTGCAAATTGGCTAAATCATTTAGAATACGACTGGGACGCCCCTATTTGGAGCCCGCTCTTTCGAGAACTGGCTAAGGATCATAGGTTCATACGCTATGACGAACGCGGCAATGGCCTGTCAGACTGGAATGTCGCCGATATATCCTTCGATACTTTTGTCACCGATTTAGAATCCGTTGTTCAGGCAACCCAGGTAGACAAATTTGCACTATTAGGAATATCTCAAGGTGCTGCCGTATCAATAGATTACACTGTCCGCCACCCTCACAAAGTATCGCACTTAATCCTTTTTGGTGGATATGCCGCGGGCTGGAGGCACAACGCATCAGCTCACACTATTCTCGAACGCGAAGCAGTAATGACGCTCACCGCTGCCGGCTGGGGCCAGGATAACCCCGCTTATCGTCATATATTTTCATCAACGTTCATGCCGGATGCGACACTCGACGAACTTAACTGGTTCGATAATTTTCAGCGTTTAACAACATCGCCGAAAAACGCCGTTCGTTTCCTTGACGTGTTTAGCCAAATTAATGTCGTCGACCTTCTCCCTAAAATACGTGTTCCAACCTTGGTCATACACTCTTTGGGTGACAACAGAATCCCTGTAGATGTTGGCCGAGACCTCGCTGCAACAATTCCAAATGCAGAGTTCGTTGGTCTGGAAAGTAATGGACATTTATTGCTTGGCCGTGAACCGGCTTCAGCGGTCTTCCTTGACGCTATTCGGGATTTCCTTAAGCGTCACCAATAAGCATCTTGCATACGAATTAACCCGTGCACACAAAGCACGTATATTCTCAAGCCGCCTTTTTACTGAACACGTTGCTTTTGCACGCTGTATTCTTGCGTCTCACAGTGTCTTGCTAACAATATGCGTACAAAGGGCGTTAGACAGAGTATGCGCATCGTTCATGGTAAAATGGAAACACGCGAATGCACAGGTTGCAAAGACGGTTTAATTGACCTTTCAGCAAAGGTTAAGATAGTTTGGGCAATCAAAAACGGCGACCTGCTAGATAACTAACAGGTCGCCGCGCGAATAAGGGCGTCGCAATTTAAACATTGCCCACGAAGCTGACTGAAACGTTAGCGCGCTATACCTCTATGTCTGCGCTAGTAACAGAAAATCCTCGTGTTCTATCTTCGTTCGGGCCATCGAGGAGATCTTCCAGCTCGGAATCCATTAAAGAAGGAGTGGCAGCATTAATATTGCCTCTTGCGTTATTGCTATTGTGCTCAACAGTAAAGTCTGCCACATGCGGGTCAGCAAATATGTCCTCTGCTTGGCTGGCAGCAGTTAAGCGTTCAGCATTGTTGTCTGTTGATTCTAAAACAAAGTCATCTACTCTGTTACTGAATACGCTGACAGCGTCAGTACCGGTGTCAGCCGCCAGCAAGAACTCTTCCCACTCGTCTTCACCTGTTAAAATAATGTCCCAACTAGCTTCATTGACCTGACTAGCGTACGAGTTCTCTTCAAAAAATAAGTCTAAAGTACGCGCTGGCAAATCGTCGCCAGATGCAGAAGGTGATAACAGCTCGGTCATCCTCATATGATGCAAGCGTTCCAGCCCCCCAATGTGTTGTTCCAGCTTGTCAACGCTAGCCTTATTGAAGTCTATCTTTTCAGCCAGCTCGTCTCTTACGGCTTTAAAGTGAGTCGCGCGGAAAATGCGCCCCAAAATACTGGTCTTATTGTGTTTGCTAAGCATCCCCGTGAGTTCATTTACTCTATTTTCGTAGTCCGCTTTACTCATGGTTAAGGTATTGCGCAAGGTGTCGAATTCACGATGTTCTTGAATCAAGGCTTGCATTTCGAACCGCTTCGTATCCAGCGTATGGTGAATATCAAAAGCGGCGTTAAGCAAGGTGCTAAGGGCGTCAACCGTTGCCTGATCTTCATTGACGTCTAGTAGTGCTTCAACGTGACTATCTATACGCCTTGCCAATTCGCTCCATTGTTGTAATGTGTCTTGTAGTTGCGTCAGCTTGAGTTCTTCAAAATACTGATCTTTACTGGCAATTTCCTGATGTATTTGTTCCGGGGTGTGCAACTCTGTGTTGGAGAACTGAAGCTTTTGCAGCAACGACTCCTTCACAGCAGGAACATCTTCAATAAAGAAGTGGCCAGTACCGCCAACCGAAGCATTCCAACTGGCTTTAATATCCGCAGGTAGCGACGCGTTATTGAAGGCGTCTTCAGCGCCTGACAGGATGTCGTTGTATTCTTGCAACGATAGCGGATTAAACGACTGTGTTCGTGGATCAATCTGTGAGGTTTGCGAAATATTGAGTAGCGCGGCCAAGTTTTCAAAACGATCCATGTCGAACGGCTTCAGACCAGTAACAAATGCGTCTGAACAATTTTGAATTTCTAACAGGATGTTCAAATTTTTATGTACTAAGTCATTTAATTGTTTAACCAGATTGGTACCGTTTAGCTTGGTACTATCCATCGCTTTACTGAATAAATTCACGTTATAGTTTAAGGAAGAAATATTCAATTCGTATTCAGAAAGCTTTACCAGTCTAGCGGCCAACAGGTTACTGGCTGCCGGGTTTTTCGTATCAAGGTCCTGGATCATTTTAATCAGGCTGTCACGGCATGCCGCGATGTCACTAGACAACGCAGTCAGCTGTGTTTCATATTCACGCAGGTTTTCAAAAGCATAGGACAGCGTCTCCAGGCTTTTGTTTTCTACTCCGTTGATGATGCCATCAACACGAACTGCCAAATCATTTTGAAGCTTGTTGCCAAAGTCCATCGCCTTATTGGTGGTATCATTAACTGTCTGAAGCAAACTCAACACTTCCTTGTTTGCTGGGGCTAGGTTTGTTATCGGGTCACCATTGGGTGTTTCGACGGCCTGGCGCACACTGCTGTGAGTATCCGTCAGAAATATAAACTCTGACAAATCCTGACTCATGCCCTGCTTGAGTCTGGTACGCATCATCGCTGTAGCCTCTGGTGTTAACTGCGAGGAAGGCACTTGTTTTATCGGCGCACAGATATCGGCGATTTGGTTTAATAGTGCTTTGGCATTAGGAAATGAGTCACTGGATTTATAGGCCTCATTGAGAGTTTCCAGCAGCTTCTCTATTTGCGCCGCTTTGTTTTCAGCGTTTATATAGTGAGCAATGCTGTATGAAGCGACCGTCTTCATGCGTGATACTTCACCGGTTTGTACCGGGCCATTGGGATTTGCTAAATACATCGCTTCCCCTTTATGGATTGATTCGGTCGCGTTCAGGAGCTTTCCTTTATAATAATTGACCGCATTTTGCATTGTCTTTAACGCCGTGTGAAGGTCGTTTTTTTGCGCATCGAATTGTACTTGTTCGCCACCTTGCTGAAGCCCTCCCTGACTTGTATTGGAAAGCGCTGCCGCGGCACGATTAAGTGTCTGTGTCATGAAATCTTCAAAAACACGGGTAGTAAGATCCGTAGTGCGCATGGCATCAACAATCCACGGATTTTTTGTATCAGCCGTTAAATCCTGAATGATTTCCTTGTGGGACAAAATCTGATTAACCACCTGCATTTTCGCGTTGATTTGCTGTTGTGTATGCATGTGGCTATTCTGAACATCCAGTCTGCCATTCAAACTGTCCGATTGCGATATTTCTGACGAATGCCTATGCCCAGCTGAGCGCGCAGAGGGTTGGCTCGGCGCGGCTTCGGCTCTGTTTTGCGCAAAAGTACCCGTCTCTCCGACAGGTCTAGAAATTCTAGGTGCAATTGGCGGTGGGCCACTGGGTACGCCGCCGCGGTTGTCGACGTTACCGGTTGAAAGACTTGCGGTTGTTCTAACACTATTAATACTATTGTGATTGGGCATTCTAGAAAACTCCTAGGGGTTGGAACATTACTTCTTGCGGTTTCAGTTAATGACTATTTGAACCAAATTTCGGCGTGTTGAGTATCGATTCGCTGACCACTTTTTAGAAAACAGACATTAACTTGCTGTAGGGCACTACGAGATGATTTATGGGTCTTAAGTGGTTGGCTCGCAAAGGCTCCTGACTATTGGTTAGGCAGTACTCAGTGGGAAATATTACGTATCCAACAGTACAAATTGGATATTCCACAGATGATCGCAGATAACCCGCACCGCGTTAAAGTGCGAGGTGTGACCTGCATACTTGCGCACTATTACTCATCTAAATAATGCGATAGCCAGTTGGTCATGATGGCGCGCTCTTGTTGTGACATGGTGAGGGTATTTACAAACACGCATAGCTGATAATTCAACACGATTGAAGTTGACATTAAGGTCGGCTGAATTGGCGTGGGATGCAGAGACTGATATGACAACGGTGTTACGTCGATATCATCAGCTGTGGTCACCACACTAAAAAGGGTATCTATTTCTCCTTTTAGCAGTGCCATTTTGCATTCATTAGCGGTACCACATGGTATAAATAAAAACGTATTTTTGTTCATTCCCATAGCCGCTTTATTGATACCGGCATTGTCACCGTCGGAGATATAGCCAATAGACTTTACATGGCGGGCTAACGCCGCTTCATTGTTAAACAAGCTGAGGTGACGATTTTCAGTGCTGACATAATAACCAAACGGAATGGTTTTCACTGCAACGCGCGTTGTAGAAAAAGGCGAAAGTCCCTGACGATTACTAAACAGTCCAATCGCGACATCGATATCCCCTTGAGCAAGGCGACGCATGAGCTCTTCATTGGTGTATTCATCAATGGTATTTGGCGTTCCGCTGACGCTCAATTGTGCATTAGAAAACAACGCCTTTGCGAGGGTAAGAGAAGATGTATCCCGCCCCAACACGCCAATATTCAGACTGCTAAGCAGAGTGCTGTCTGGCCGCTTCATGGTTGAACACGCCGCCAGTTGTATAATGATAGCGATTGTAACTAACCGAGCAATCATGTGCGCTGCCTTACTTCTGATGGAGATTCTCCAAAGTGCGCTTTATAAGATTGCGTGAAATAGGACTGACTTGAAAAGCCCGACTCCATTGCGATGTCAATTAGGCGTTTACGTGTTGTTCTGACTTGAGTATCAGCGAAACGTAGACGTCTTTCATTGATCCATGCTTTCGGTGAAGCATCCTGAAACACGCGAGAAAACATCACTTTGAAAGACGTAAGACTCATACCAGCTTCTTTGGCATAGGTAGATAAAGACCAATCATTCAGTACATTGTTTTCAACAAATCGACGGTAGCGCTCGAGTATCGGATCACAGCGGTTTAGCAAATGAATAGCTAACAAATGGCCGCTTGGGCCACGCAGTTTCAGCAACAGTAACTCTTCTAGCTTTAATGCGAATAAGCCGTGATCGTTTTGCAGAGAAAAAAGGCTGAACGAATCAAGTGCCATCCTAGTAAGATCGCAACTCTCAAATATAAACTCTCCCTGTTTTTGATTATGAAAGTAGTCAATTTGCATGCGCCGGTCTATTCTGCCGGTTAGCGCCTGCTCGTAGCGATCTTTAAACCGCATAAGCATCGCAAAATGCAGCTCAATGGTGATCACGCAAGCTTCAATATCACTGCTGAGATTAGTGATAACACAATGCCCTTCCTCTTTAGCCAGCCAGATTTCGCCACTCGACAATTGAAAGTGTTGATTAAGGTTGGTTATTTCTACCTGCCCAGACACTATCAGAACCAAATTCATTACAGGTGTAAAAACCATGTTTTCTGCAGCGTGTGGCGCAAGCCTGTAGGTCTTAGACTCGAACAATCCACCGCATTTTGCGTGTTCAATTTGTGGTGCAATGGCAGCGCTAGGAGAGTAGGTTTCACTCAAGCGGCAGGTTGAAGGTAGAGCGTTCATAATATGAATCCCGGTATCAATAATTTAAAACAAGAGGCGCAACAACGCAGCCGTTACACCATGGTTCTGGCGATAGCTTCGAAGGCGGACTGGTTGCTCTGGTGTAAACCATCCACCAAACTTGAGAAGCTCTGGTACAAACTATCCAGTGCGTTAATTTGGGTATTGGCCAATTGGCCTTCTTTTTCAGTAAAGCTGGCAACGCCATCGAGCAAGGTATTGATTGCGTCGTGATCCATGCGCACTTTTTCGGCTTCGTTGTTTAACAACTGTGCTTTGTGTTCCAGCAAGTCAACCGTGCCTTTACTCAAAGCTGGGGCAAAGAATGACAATGGTGAAAATGCAATGTTCGCAATCCCTTGTTTCTTGGTTTGCTCTGCTGCAAGGTCCTTGAGATTTTTGATGTCCTTTGCCACCTCCAGTGAATGATGGTATTTCTCAACGACGGTATCGAGCTGTGAAACGTACTTATGAATCCGCTCCTGGGCCTCTGTTTGTTGAAGATCCCGGATCAGGCTTTTCAAATTAGTATTGAGTTCGTTAATCAAACTATAGACCGAACTTTGCCGTGCAAAGGCTTCCAAAAAGTCATCCACCTGACTTTGTGCTGGCGAACTCGCATAGTTTTTTGGCGCATCATCAGGTAGCGATGGAGACGCCTGAGTATCAGCTCTATCGCGATTCTTAGTGGGCGCGTGAGTTCCAATAGATTGCTTCGCTATAGTGGTATCTGGTGGTGTAATCGAATTCATGAGTAGGTTCTCGGTTTTAAATTAAAATCTTGATTAAACGCCATGACGCAATATTGCGCTGGCCGCTTTATGAGTGTCCTGAATAACGTCATTAATTATTCTGAGCGTGTTATTGACGGGTTCAGACACTGATCTGGCGGCGTATTCCTGAATAAGTTGTATGAGTTTATTAATGTAATCCTGGCGCTGTGACACTTCTTCTAACGCGGCTTGCAATACTGCGATTTCTGCTTCTATTTCATTCATGCGTTGCTGGTTATCTCTTGACTCAAATTTTAATGCGCCGCCATAAGCACCCGTTGCGGTTCCTGCTGCACCAGCCATCACAGCCATAACTTTCCCCGCCGTTTTCATGTTTTTAACCGACGATTCATACATGTCCATGGTTCTCTGCTGAATATCATCAGCATGCTTGGCTGCCTTTTCACTGGCCTCGCTAGCCGCCCGTTTAGCGCCGTTTGCCTGCGCTCTTATTAACAAATTGTCGGTGTTATTTAACGCTCGTTGGCCGATGTCATCGGCCAGCCTGGCGGTAGTTGCAGCCGCCTCATCAAGAGTTCGCTGTGTAGCTTTCTCAACCGACTCACCAAAAATACGACTTGTTATGTCGTCGACCTTGGAGGTAATTTTTTTGGCTTGTTTAGCAATCAACTCCGAGCTAACATCTGCTACCTTCCCTCTAAACTCACCAGCCAGTTTTCCGGGCTTTAATATGGCTGACTTAATGTTGTGTTTGAGCAAAGCTGCCCCCCCTTCCTGGGAGGCTTTTTCGGCCGCCTCTTTTGCAGCATTTTTAGCGGCCGTTCTGGAAACCTCTCTGGCGCCCTTTTTTGCAACAAATGTGGTTGCAGCCGCCGAGCCAGCGCCATAAGTAGTAAGACCTATTCCAATGATTAGCGCGCCGGCCGCCGCGCCTTTCAGTGCTTTTACTGCGGTGTGTGAACCACCTGTCATATCGACTACCTCGGCAACCATTTCCATAGCCCCAGCCGCAACCAGCATAGCGCCGCCGGCAATAAGCGAGGGTTGACCGGAAATAACCCCTGCTGCGAGTGTGGCAACCCCGCCGATCATTTCCCCCGCGGCAAAAGCAAAATTGATCACTCGACCAAATATGCCCTGGCGTTCTTTGGCTTCAACCATTTCCCGCTCAGCCTTGATGGCCATTGCTTTTCGTTCAGCAATAGCGTCGATGTCGCGGAGTTTGTCTTGCAAAAGGTTGCGCATTTGAACCCGTTTGAAATTCAGTTCAATGCGCATGGAATCAGTGACTTCCCCCATGACGCCCGCCAGACTTGCCAGCGCGGTAATCAGCGACTCATAAAACCCACCTAATACTGGCTGAGGCTTGTCTAAAGCAGGTTTCAGGTTGGCCGATTGTGTATTGGGATCAAATGTGACACTGCTGGCCTGGTGTACATCACGCGCGCGATTCTGCTCGGCAATCTCCAGACTTTCTGCTGCCAAAATCGTGGAATCACGCAGAAACGACGGTGTGGAATGGATACTTTGCATAACGGCTAATCCTCACTGATTTGTTGAGATTGAGTATTGGCCAGGCAGGCTTGCAAAGACTCTATCTGTTTGTCAGATTCGGTCTTAATGGCAGCGTGCTCAGAAGCGTTTCCGCACCTGCGTGACGCTTCTTCAAACCCAGAGCCCGCCGCTTTAACGTTATTCAGGTTCAAATGACACTGGGCCGCGTGAAACGGGAACCGAGGGTCTTCAGGGTATAGCATGGCAGCAAAACCGTACGTTTCACCAGCTAGTTCAAATTGTTTCAGTGCTTGTCTGGTGGCTCCCAGCCCAAGGTAGAAACGTGCCTCATAGTGGTTTAAATTACATAGCAACTGAAACACTTTAAGCGCTTGGCTATAGCTACCCGCCGAATAGAGGTTGTAAGCCAAGGTATAAATTGCTTCCAGTTGCTCCTTGCTTAAGTCAACGGTATCCGCCAACACCCCACCCTGATCCAAAAAATCCAACCAGTCTTGTTCGCTGAGAGCGTTAAAGTCTATTTTGCTGTGCATGTTTTGAGTCTTCATCGAAAACCTTTCCTAGAATCGATTAAATTCGATTGCTTACTACAAACGGGCGGCGCGATTGCGATACTCCGCTTACCGCAGGTTGCTGCTTGGTTTTTAGGTGTTGATTAGCGTTGAACAGTTCGCGCGCAGATGGGCTGCCAAACCGTTTTATCGCTTCTTTTTCTAACGTCTTGCGTGAACAGCCAAACTGCATGAAAAGCTCCTGTTCCAGTGCATCAGACGTCGCCAGCATTCGGTCTACTTCTGCGCGAATAGCCTGACAATTTTGGATGTATTTTTGTGTATCAGAAAAAACCATGCGGCTAACCTCTGTCATTAAATAACCGAGAATCGTTGCAAAGAGTCAGCAACGAGTTTGTTGTAGTTATTCATCGCTTCAAGAATATTGTTAAAGCGTGCATTGTCGGTTTTAAAGTCCGTTCCCATTTGC
Source organism: Alteromonadaceae bacterium (assembly GCA_013373625.1). GTDB lineage: Bacteria > Pseudomonadota > Gammaproteobacteria > Enterobacterales > Alteromonadaceae > Alteromonas. Next base: position 11,864 of record JABXHM010000079.1, read on the forward strand.
TCGGCTAATGAACCAACAGTGCGAATGCGAGTTTCAATTTTTTGCGATGCGATTTCGAAAGTGTTTTCCTGCACATTGCGCTGGTTTACATTGCGAATGTTGTTTCTCACGCGCTCAAAATAGCGATCGCCAAAGATGGTGCTGTCCTGGAAAAACTCTTTGGGGCCTTCCCAACTGCCATGACTTACGCCAGAAGTACCGCCGTTGGTATCCCACCCTTCAATTTCCAGCTCTGAGAACTTCAACAGGCTTTCGTACTCTGCACGTAACTCGTTAAAAAACCGTTGACCATCACCGGCGGCCCCGTCGTATTCACTAAACGTATCGCCAACAAATTTGTCTAACTCAGTTTTGTGTGATCCCATAGATCGCCATTCGTTGTAATCGAAAGTGCCAAATTTAGAACGTGCAGGGTTACCGTCGTTGTCTGCGTTATGCCAAGGATCTTTGATATTTACACCAGCAGCCCCTCTGATTTCCTCCTCTCGTTCGCGAAAGAGTTCTCTTTCATATAACAGCGTGAGTTCCTGCTCCCCCTGATCCAATTGGCTAGCAATGAACTGATCCATTTGGTTGAGTCGGCTGTTTAGATTATTGAGTCTCAGGATCTCTTCTTCCTGCGATCTAATCAGTGCTGAATTGAGTTCGAATCCAACCTCTTCAGGTTCCAGTGTGGTTTCCACACCATCGCGGGTATGCACCACCTGTCCACCGTTATTCACTCGGAATACGCCATTTGCAATGTCATTGCGTATTTTTTCTCGCAGTTCTGCTGTTGCCTGCGCCACCTGAGCGGCAATTTCATCGGGAGAAAGTGCGGTATTATCATAGAGCGCAGCAATGGCAGCGGCATCGTTCTTGTACACACCGTTGGCCTCAAAACGAAGTAAGTCTGCACCGGTGTTAAGTACCGAAAGCATTGCTGCGGGCGTTGTTCTTACAGCTGAATTCAACTCTTCTGCTGTCGCCCACCTCACCGTGCCGTCAGTATCAAAACGTGTGGTACTTGCACCAAATCGCCACATATCTGTGTTCGATGCAGGATCATTTGGGGCACTCGCACTTGCGGTTTGGCTGCTGCCCGGAGTAATTGTGTTGCTGGGTACGGTGGTTGATGAAACCTGTGTAACACTCACGCCTGATCACCTCTAATATAGTTGCAGTAAGCGTCAAGAATCAGAACGCCTACATCCGTGCAATAGAGGTTATTTCTTTACCGTGTAAAAGTGCGTGGAACTGTGCGTTGAAATATCAATCTTTAGCGTGGAATTTACGATTATCGGGGCTTGGGGAGAATAACCGCGTTACTTTGCGCTCTCTGTTTGAATCATAAAAACGACTGAAAAACTTGATTTATAAAAACTCGGGCTTGCTTTTAACAGAAATGCAGAACACAAACCTGCACTATATCGACCCTCAAAATCGCTTAATTCTAACTAACCTTTTGGTAATCACATGCAACTCGACGCGCTAATTCAACAACTCTGTGATGAATTGGGTTTACGCCTCCCAGAACGGGATGGCGATGGGTTGTTGCACCTGGTCATCGATCCAACGATCACGGTAAGTTTAAATGAAGTCCCCATGGGCTACTTAGCATCCACTTCAGGTTTCATACCACCTGAGCATGAGCACACATACTGGGACGCGGTCCGGCAATTAATGCGTTACAGCTATGCCTGGAATGGCGATGTGTCCTACCTGTCAGCATCGGACCCAAAAACACTGCACATTAATAGTGTGCTGTCTCATGAACTCGACTTTGCTGCGTTCTTTAACATCCTGAGTGCTCATTGTCGACTCTGTGAAATTTTAACCCGACTGTTATCCACAACTGAATCTACGGACATTGCATACTATGGTTACCTTAAACCTTAAACTGGCGCTTCTGGCATTGTTGATAGCGTTATCCGGGTCCCTGCATGCCGGCGAATTGTCATCCAAACCATTTGAATTCTATGGTGAGGATCAGGCATTACCCGATGTATTGACGGCGGTGGCAACGCACTCCCTGCTGGGTGTAAAAATTAATGAAAATATCCAGTCAAACTTTAATGGTTATCTGCGCAAGCGCAATGCAAGAGAAGCGCTTGACTATCTCGCGACCACTTTTGATCTTATATGGTACAGCGACGGTGCCACTTTGTATGTGGATCCAATTAATGCGATGCAGAGTCGCTTGTTTCAGCTACATAGTATTTCTGCCCGCAAATTAGAAACCGCAATGAAGTCTTTGGGGTTATGGGATGCCCGGTTTGATTGGCGCACGCTGGAGAACAGTTCAATACTGATGGTTTCAGGCCCGCCAAGCTATTTGAATATGATCGATACCACATTGACCATGCTCAATGATGAGCTAAATAAACTGGCGCAGGAAGGGCTGAGCGTCAAAGTCTTTAAACTCACCAATGCATCAGCAATAGATCGCCAAATCGTCGTACGGGACGAACGCATTGTTCTACCCGGCGTGGCGAGTCTGCTTGGACGCTTAATGCTGGCCGGGAGTGTAGTTGCTGACGGCCCCGGGGTTACCAGTGAACACAAATCTGCAGAGCCACAACAAAACGTGCAGGATGAGACTGCCGAGGCAATTTCCCCTAAGGCAACACACGCACTGACTGTCCCCGCAGATAAAGGCACGCCTCATCCGCAAGCCTCGGTCATAGCAGATGCCACAACCAATTCCGTTATCGTCCAAGACCATGGTTCACGACTTAAGTTATACGCAGAGTTGGTAGCCCAACTGGATACCCCTCGAGAACAATTGGAAGTGAGCCTGCTTATTATCGATTTAACTGCTAACTCACTCAGCGAACTGGGTGTCGATTGGACAACGGCACAAGCTAGCTTAGGAGGGTCGGGGCTTGTTGAGTTGATTTTGCCGGGGGCATCTACTCAGGCAACGGCGGCACTAGCACAGACCAATGCCGATTTTCTCGCGTCGGTCACCGCACTAGAGTCTGAAGGACAAGCTCATATTACCTCACGGCCAGCGATTGTAACTGAGAATGGACTCGAAGCCGCGTTAGATAACAATGAAACATTTTTTGTTCGTTTGCAGGGCGAGCGAGTAGCAGAATTAGAGCAAATAACCTATGGCACCTTATTGCGTGTCACACCGCGGGTAATGGGGCACGGCAAGCCACAACGTATAGCAATGGACGTGAATATTGAAGATGCAAACCGAATGATTGACGGCGGAGTAGACTCCTTACCTTCTATTCGCAATACCCAAATTAGTACACGTGCGTTGGTACCTAACGGCGGTTCACTGCTCATTGGTGGATATTACCGGGATGCAAGTAGTTATAACGAGGATCGCATTCCGGTGCTCGGTGATTTGCCCGTACTTGGCAAACTGTTTCAACACTCCGGTGAGAACCGCTCTCAGCTCATTCGGATATTCATGCTAAGTCCGCGAATTTTAAACGACCATATTTATGACGAAGTCGAGTCGACTACTGGCGAAGAGTTGTCGATGTCAGAAAAAATCCATCAGGTGTCTGATCTATCCAACTTTAACCCTGAACTGCAGCGTTTAAGCAAATCATTACCGTGCGAAAGTGCGTTGCGTGCACGACAACGTAGAAATCGCTTTTTTAATTCGGGCATCGACACACGTTTGACTCACTGTGAAAGTGGTAAATCGAGTGTTGCGTTCCGCGTCGTTACTTTGTGACCACGTTCAGGACACTACAGAGGAGTTCAATTTTGCAGTCAAAATGGAAATTACGTATTTTAAATGGTCGCCACAATGGCGCCGAAATCTTACTTTTACCTGGCATGACAATTGGCCGTGATGAGCAGGCTAATGACGTCGTTATTACCGATGATTTCGTGGCAGAACATCTAGTGCGCATAGATGTGCAGGATGATCTATTAAAACTGATGGCGACAAACAGTGTACCGATTCGACTGGAGGGCGGTAACGTTTTAGCTGAGGATGCTCCGACACCGCATCAACAACCAATCCAAATTGGGGCACTGGTTGTCGCTATTGCGCGCCATGACGAGCCTTGGGCGCAAACCATTATTCACTATCATTACGACCCAAAAACATTTGCACAGCCAGAACGACAAAACGCCGACGGCCATGATGATAAAGGTGATTGCAATGCTCGAAGCGCAAAGCAACACAGGTTCAATCATCGTCTAAAGGTGGCGTTTTTTGCATCGTTGAGTATTGGACTACTTTCAGCGGCCTCATGGCTTTTTTCAGAAGATTTAGTCGACACCCAGTCAAATGGCATGGTTGTGACTGAAACGAATACGCCAGCAACGAGCCGCGAATCTGCATCGCTAGCAGCGTTAATAGCGGAGCCAGAATATGCCAACATTTCTTTGTCATATACAGGCGATAATACAGTGGCAACACTTGAAGGTTATGTCAATACACGTCAGGAATTGCAACGGCTACTAGGTCAAATTGCTAAATTAGACACCGAGGTTAACACAAACCTATTCAGCAACGAGCAGATCCGTGATTCTGCGACACTCATTTTGGCGCACCTAGGCTTAGAAGCAGTAGCGCCGCCGCAAATGCTCGCTAATGGTGTACTGCATATCACCATCGATAATGCACAGCTTCAGCAGTGGGAAAAAGCACAAGAAGTATTGCTTACCGACATAAGTGGCTTAGCCGAGGTCGATTTGGACTACCCAGCCCCCCCACCGGCAATGACAGTTTTGCAGGATATGACTGGCGGACTGTCGATTAGTCACAAACTTGTCTTTGTAGACACTGACAGCGAAATACTCATTAAGGCTAACCTTACCGCTCAAGAACGCCAGCAACTCTCCAACGCAGTGGCCGGTTTTTCACAGCGAGTAGGAGACAAGCCGACGCTACGTTTTCAACAAACCGATAGCCGTCCGAAAGCACCGACATTGACAGATTTTGGCATTGCAGCCGTGCGCTATGGCGAAAGCCCTTATGTGACACATCAAAATGGCAAGCGCTATTTACCGGGAGCGCGCCTGCCGAATGGTGCGAGCTTGCAAAAATTTTCGGCTGGCGAAGTCACCGTTTTATCAGGCGCCGATATATTAACACTGCAACTCACACCGGATGTTAAAAATTTGGCTGAGGCAGTGTCCCAAACATCAACATCTGAGTGAGACTAAACGAATGAACCTGTTTTCTATGAACCACACAAATACCGCGCAAGACAAACCTATGTTGACGTTTTTTGAGCAACAACGCATGGCTTGCGAAAACACGCTTAGAACGCCCGTTGCACCGGAAGAAGTGAAGCGTACAAAACGGCTACTGGCCGCCATCGAAAGCGCAATTTCTATCGTAGAAAAGACCAATTTCGATAGTTTGCCTAAGCAAAACTAAAACGCGATTTTTCCCCTTAGTTATACTTTAACAACACCATTAGACAGGAGATTTTTATGGCTGCTTATACCCCTTTAGATGTTACTAAAGGATTCTCAATCAACTCTGCCTCACAACAATTGTCAGCAGCGGCAACAACCGTAAACGACGATATGAATAAACAAGCTGCGTCGCTGGCGGAGAGTCCTGACGACCCTTCAGCCTTGGCAAATTTTAATGCCGCAACGGCAAAATGGTCTGTTGTCATGAATGTGATTTCAACCATCAATAAGACGGTAAAAGACGCATCCATGTCCATCGTACAAAAAATGTAGGTCTCATTGTGGAGTTAACAAAAGCATTGGCAGAAGTTGCCATTACTGGAATGTTCGAAGGTATGCAGCGTGAGGCAGAAATCATTGTCTCTGCACTACAATATGAACCTGTAAACGATGAAGCAAAACTGAGTTTACAGGCGCTGGTATCAATGAGTTCATTGCGATATCAGGAAGCCGTTGAACTGTTGGCTCCATGGTGTCATACCAATGACACCGCTATGCCGCATGCGTTTTTAGCACTGAGTTTATGGAAGACCGACCAGCTTTTCGAAGCGAATCAGCTGTGCGAGTCTATTTTGAACCAGTGCAACGATTCTCATGCAATTGAAATGGCAGAAGAAATTCAGCAACAATTGGAGGCACAATAATGGAGCCTGTATCTGGAATAAGCAGCGCATCGTTTGATTCGTTTTCCACCTCAGAATTTACCATGGCTGATAATTTTGCGGAAAATTATCAGGACATCGACTCTCTGGGCAATAAGTTCTTTGAAATCTTGTCCGATGCAAAAGAAAACATCGCCACAAAATCGGTTGAGATCAGTGAGGCACTCAACGTCAAAGACATATCACCAGTGGATTTGATCCGTCTGCAATTTCAATTGGCCGAGTTGACCATTCAGCAGGAACTCGTCAGTAAAGGTGTATCAAAAAGTACCCAGAACGTTGATACCTTATTGAAGGCACAATAATGTTTCGCGTCAGGCATCTTTTTTTGCTCACCTGCTTATTTGTCTTAACAGCATGCAAAGTGGAATTGTACTCCGGCCTGGATGAGCAGGAGGGCAATGAAATGCTGGCATTGCTGTTATCAGAGGGGATTGCTGCCAGTAAAGAAAAAGGCAAGGGCGAAACCGTTAACCTACAAGTAGAGGAGTCGGATTTATCAGCCGCCATGACGTTATTGTCGAGACACTCCTACCCCCGACATCAGTACGCCACGCTGGATGATGTGTTTCCACAAGGCGGCCTTATACAATCGCCGATGGCAGACAGCGCCCGATATAGCTTTGCAAAATCACAGGGATTGGCTGCGACGCTCGCGACTATCGATGGCGTACTAACGGCAAAAGTACATTTGGTGTTGCCAGAGAAAGATTCAGGAAACAAGCTTTCACAGCCCAGTGCGGTGAAGCCTGCAAAAGCGTCGGTGTTTATAAAATACAACCGAAATGTCGACCTTGAAGCTTATATTCCACAAATTAAAACCATGGTAGCCAATGCTGTGGAAGATCTGGAATACGCGAATGTAGCGGTCGTCATTTTTCCTAGCATCCCCAATAACACGCACTTATAGCGAGTGTAGATGCCATGACAAAGGCAAATTACAAAACCTTGCTTGATGATGCATATTTTAAACGCTGGTTGGTACTGAGTAGCTCACCTGTAAATTGGGTTGACGCTTCCTGGCAGAAGACGTTTGAGCATGGCCTGCCCCCTTCAGTGCTTTCACATTCCAACGCGAATGTTTGGTTGCGCGAGAATCTTTCGCTAACAACCATCCGCTGGGAATGGTTTCATTCCCCCATCAGTAAAGTACTGTTATTAAATTCCGTAGCGTTATACCGTTTGCTGACCGTCATGGGGGCGCTGTGCTACACAAAGGAATTTTATAGGGTGGTCACTACCGTTGCTCGGCAACAGCTGTACGACCAATTGCCCGCTGAACAAGTCCATTTTATTGAGCAAAATGGCGCTATGCTACTACACGATAACGTGGAGTTGCTGTGCGCCGTGTCCGAAGCACTGCCGCTACTCCAATCGGATGGCGAGACTTTGGTTGATTTTCGTATTCCGGGCGCGCTGATTCTATATCGACTCCTCGCCTTGAGTCAGCAAACGCTATCGACGGATCCCACTCTATTGGCGAGCTGGTTTCGCTATCTGCAGCTACAACTGCCCCAGTCTTTTGCTAGCACGACTGAGGATCTAACAAGACACCTGCCAGCGGCGGACGCACGTGTTCGCTTGGCAATCACCAAACTCATCCGATTTTTGGAACCATCATGCCTGCATTTGTTGAAATAAAACCTCTTTCGACCACATTGTCTGATGACTGTAAAGTCATAAAAAAGGCAGAGTACCAGCGTTACTTAGATGCGCAGGATATTGTCTCACAAGCAAAGCAGCAGGCGCTCGACATCATTGCTACTGCACAGCAAGCAAGAGAAGAGGAGAAACGCCGAGGTTATCAGGACGGGTTGGAACATGCTGATACGGCGCAGGGAACGGCTATGATGCATACTCTTGATTTATGTCAGCAATATCTATCCGAACACCAAAATGACATTGTTGAGCTGGCAATTAGCGTGGTGCACAAAGTGCTAGGCAACTTCACCCAAGACTCATTGTTTATAGCGGCTGCGCAAGAGGCGTTAAGTAAGTACAAAAACAGCCAGACTATCGTGTTACATGTCGCACCAGAGCGACTTACCAGTGTGCAGGACAATATCGATAAGTTATCTGAAAAATGGGGTATCGCTGGTAAATTAACGTTACTGGGAGATGAAAGTCTTGCGTCTGAAGCATGTATATTGGAAACCCCAGTCGGGCGTTTGGATGCTTCACTTTCTAGCCAATTGGTTGCGTTGGAAGCAGCGTTGCGGAATCAATCCCAACAATGAACAGCGATATTTTGACACGAAGATGTTTACCGTATTGATAACAAACGGTCGACAATGCTTTAAATAAAACCTAAAAGGTGTTCACGATCCTGCCAGGTAAAAGCGGGGGGATTATAGCAAACAGGGAATCCCCGACGCTAAACAACACGGCCACTGGATAACGCTCACATTTCCCCCTTCCTCAACGGCTCGTTCGGTTAAACGTAACGAACCGTTATTTTAAAAAGTAATAGTTAGCGCCAGTCAAACCTGACGTGAGTTGGCTAACCATACAACGTTTGATCATCAATGATTTTTGGCCAGAATGCTCCAATGTAGTCAAGTTTTGATCATAAAGCATATCCAGCATATCCTGCGTATAGCAATTTAGTGAAACGTAAAATTCCTTTTCGTCTGAGGCGTTCGCGAGTGTGGAACGAATTAGGTCAATTTGCTCATCGCTGCCCGCGATAGCGCCAGGATGACACCGGCTTGCGAGCCGAAGGTTAACTGCAAGATCGTTTTGCAACTGAAACTCCAAGGCAGAAAAGTGATTAATCTTTGCTTTGTAATCTTTTAACTGTAATTGCAGCGTGTTTATTTCAGGCGTATTCGTCAGTCTCTTGGTCTGCAATTCACAATGTACAATAATCTTGTGTAGGTTAAGCATTGTTTTGCGCAGAAGGCTCAACTCGTGTGCCTGCGTAACTAACCAATGATGGCCGATATCAGCGTTCTGGCTTTCTTGAATGCCGACAACGATTTTATCATTCGCGTCGGATATTAACCGACCACTTTCTTGCGTTGCACTTTTCAATTGGTGCTGGGTGACATCGATGGTTTGCAGAGTCGACGAAATCCAACTCGATAGCTCTTCCAACGTGAATTGGCAACTAGCCAGGTCTGTATCAGTTTGGTTTATCTCCAGAAGTGTCTGGTAAGTATAATCCAAAGCGGTGTCTACTTGAGTATACAACTCAACGAGCAAGCCAAGAACCTTGTAAGACACATTATTTTCTGATTCACTTGGTATCTTCACAACATCCGACAACCCCAAATGCGTGTTCTGCTGTAATAGCTTGTTGAATATATCTACCAATAGCTGGCTAAACTTTTTACGATGTTCAATCGCTGTTTCCAAGCCCACCCGTTGGGTATTTTTACTGGCGAGTGACACGTCTCGCAGATGCCTGACTAATTGTAATGTCAGCGGTAAAATGCTGGTATTTGCATTGGTAACCATTTCTGGAGTGGTAACTACGTCTATGATTGCATCGCAACTGTATGCATGCAGTTCTGCGTCCATTGTGTCTACTCCTTTCCCCACAAAACTCTGTTTTTCGTTGGCTATGCAGCTTGGTCTGTTTTATTCAGTAAGCCTGTTACAAGTTAACGGCTTATCTTATTGATTTATTTAATTATTAAACGTTATGTCGCGACTTAAATGCCCCCATCATAGACATAGTATCTGCAATAATGGAGGCACATTCACTGCATATTTTGGTACCCTGGCAACGAAAGGCGTTATACCCGAACAGAATAGTCGTTTACGGGGGTTGAGGCAGTGAGGGTTTTGTTTTCCTCATGGTTAATCACACCTTGCCAGTGCTTGGCGCTTTGAAACAGCTCCGTGATACGCTCTGAAAGCAACTCAACGTTTATGTCGATGACATCCATACGGTCACAAATAACGAGCTCTTCAGTCAACGAATTGTACGACAGCGTACTAAAGTGCGTCCCGCTCCAAAGATAATTCGCTTCAAGAATTTCACTGCTTAGAGATTTCAACGCGCGGTTTGACACATGGCCTGCTGAGACGGTAGCAATGAGCGTCGGTGTGCCATTTTCTTCATGAGAATAAATATTAATGGCAATATCGTCCCAGCTAAAATGGCATGCATCTTCGACTGACCCCGACATAGCCTGATCATGTTTAACGGCGAAGTCGTTGATGAGTTGTTGAAAGTTAAATTTCATGTGGCCGATTTCCTGTTCTTCTTACAATACGTGATTAATCACTATGTTTGTTACTGGAAATTTAGCGTTGCAACGCCCCAAACACTTTAAATAAACCAATGGATTTTTGTGTTTTTGGTTTTAAATTACAACGATGGCCATCCATTATTTTCATAGCGGATAAACTTTATGCCTAAATACTAAAATTCTTGCTACAAAATATAACCGTTACTCTTTTTATTCTTATAGTGTATTTCACTCAATCTATTAATTTTTAAGAGTATTTACTATGGCTAACTATATCGGTCGTGTGACCGGCACTCAAGCTCCTGCAGCACCTGCACAGACACAAACCCGCACAGTGACGAATGGTATTAATAATTTTATTGATCAGATTCGTCGTCGAATGTTTACCCATAACCGCGTAGATGCGGCCCCGCAAACGCGCACGCAAATCCAGCCTGGAACGCCAATTCAGCAGCAACCGGCCCAGCCCAACCAAGCAAAGGAAGATAGCATCACCAAGGCCCAAAAACTGATTAATACAGTGAAGGATGAGCTCAGGACACTGCAGCAGACGCTACCTACCACCGTCGCGCCTGTTGCGTTACAACAGCGTGACCCAAGTGACTTCGCCGCTCAATGTATTAATGATTGTAACGGCATAATGCAGACACTTGATTTGCCCAAGCTTGATAGCCAACTTGTAGCTCTCAAAAAAGACGCCGATGAATTAAATCTTACATTACAAAATGAAGATCATGTCGCTGCAATAGAACGTGTATTAAAGCCAGCTATTGCTCTTGGAGAGTACCTTCAGCCCATCACTGAAAAATTAAATGAGTTAACGACATTCGCTAATTCGGAAAAAAAGCTCGTTAGTTCCAAGACTATGGACCCTGCGATGAAAGCATCAGCCGTTTGGGCCCTAAAAAACCTACATACCGCATTAAAAACTTATCAAGAAGCAATCTACTATACGACATTAGAGGCTCATCAAAAGATCTATGATCATGTCGAAAATACAGACCTGCCGGACGCGGAGGACTCGGTCAGATCAGCCATGTTCCAGTTACAAGCGAAAAGCTCAGTGGAGGCGCATGCATTAAAGGCATGGAGATCCACCAATAACCGCGCTGAAGTTGAGAAACGCATAAAATACGATGTAGCTAAGCCCAACGACGCTACTGCTAAAACGTTACCTGCAAGAATAGCCCGTCAGATTCGGAATGAGAATAAACTGATGCATACTCAGACTATAGCGATGCACCAGTTTAATCCTGATGGTGCGGCTAAATTGGCAGGTATCGACGAGTATATGGCAACTTTCGGTGATTCCTTTGATGTTCTGCAAGGGGCAGTAGAAGACTTCAACAAGATCCAGCAAATGGCCAACCCTGAAAAATATAAGAACTTTTCAATCAACGAGATAAAGTTTGAGGTAGAGTCCGCTGCCAGCAAACTAAGTAAAGTTAACGAAGCGCTTGAAATGCAATACTCTTCCGACGTAAAACAAGTAGACAACTTCCTGGAAGCCATTGATGTTCCGCTGAATGATTTAATTGAACGACGACAAGAACTACGTAATTTGGAAAATAACCCCGATGCAAGCTTCATGGATGACGCAATTGATACGTATCAAAATATTAAGAATATGTTGACCTCTAGACTAGAGGCTAGCAAGCATATTCAGCAAAAAGTGGCAGAAATCGATCGGGAGCTTCAGGGTATGAAATCCTTCATGGATGACAGCATAAATAAACTGCAAGCTAAATTAGCTGACTTGGAAACAAGTCTAGATACATTGCAAAATGTTGAACCTCGTGACGTAAACAACCAAGAGATAGACGCTATAAGCATTGCAATTGGAGAGCTGCAAAACTCAATTAACGCGCCTATTGGCAGGACTATTGATTCTTTGGAGACGGCCCAAGTAATTCATAATACAATGCGAGCCAACCCCTTGAGTTTTTACACTAATATAGTGTAATTTCAATCAAATGTGAGTGGCCAAGCCTGGGACTAAACGCCGTGTTGTCTCAGGCTTTTTTATGCTCCGCTGACAAAGCTCTTCCTGAGTACGACGCATCAGTGCTGTTTAATTGGGATAACAAATCCAAATGGCAATAAATACCACTGCAGGGCATTAGCATTGCAGAGACTCGTTGAACGAATAGTTTTACCCTCCGGCATACACATACCTTCTATGACCAATATGCCTCTGTCGAATGCGGTTTAACGCTAATCTTGCTGTTGGTGTTGCAACCAACGAATGATTTCGGCGACAGGCTCAACAAACTGGGCTGTGATTTTTCGGTCAATGTCGATCTCGGCATACAGTGATCGGGCCAGAGGCACATTTTCGACAATCGGGATCTGGTGAGCTTCTGCTATACGGCGAATTTTTTTGGCCAGTAAATGTTCGCCTTTCATCGTCATAAAAGGCAGTGGGGCAAGGTTGGTGTCATAACGAATACACACTGCAAAATGGGTGGGGTTGGTGACAACCACATCGGCACTGGTAACACGCTTGGTAATCGCTTCATCATCGAGCATTTCACGATGAAGTTCTTTACGCTTACCTTTTATTTCAGGGTTGCCCTCAGTATCTTTATATTCTCGGCGTACTTCATCGACCGACATCCTGAGCTTTTTGAAGTGCAAGTAACGCTCAAGACCGTAGTCGGCGCCAGCGAGAAAGACAAATGCCCCCAAGCAATACACTATAAGTCTCATTATGAGTGAAGCTGTGACGTACAGGGCACATTCTGCGCCACACTCCGGTAGTTGCATAAGCAGTAACATATTATTTTTTAACACATACCAAGCAGCGATACACAGAACAACAATTTTTATAATTGATTTCATAAACTCCATGACGTTTTGCGCGCTGAATATTTTCTTGGTCCCCTGTATAAGGCTTATTTTTTCGATATTAAACTTTATCGATTCGACAGAAAACAACCAGCCCACCTGAACAATGTTGGCAATAATGGCAAATATAAATGTCACAAATAAAATGGGAGAAATGATTCGTAACGTTTGCCAACCCACGTCAATTAGCGCAGGTACGGCAATTTGTTCGATAGGTAAATGACTGTATCGTAAAGGTATTTCAAACAACGTTTTTATTTGTGCAAGCATGTTCGCACCGTCGAACCAGATGCAGGTAGTTATGGCTACCAACAAAATGAGTGACACCATTTCCTTGCTTTTAGCTACTTGTCCTTTTTCCCTGGCATCACGGATCTTTTTGGGCGTAGGCGGTTCGGTTTTATTGCTACTCATGGTGCCGCACTCAGTATTGTTTCCATAAAAAAGCGCATATCTGCAAAGATGCCGTCAAAAATTCCGTCAATGTGCGCTAACAATACTCTTACATAGATAATCAAAACGAGTATGGCAATGGCGCTTTTTATAGGCATAGCCAGAAAAAACACGTTGAGTTGTGGTGAAAAACGACTTATCAGAGCGAGGGTAAACTCCGCCAGGAACATGGCGATGACGACAGGCGCAGAAAATAACACTATCGAACGGGTGAGAAAATCAAGCTGAGCTAGCAGGTAGACATCTGTACCTTCCAGGTTAAGCGGTAACATTTGACCCACAGGCCAATATACAAAGCTCTGGTATATGACCCCCAACATTAACAAAAAGGCGCCACTGATGATAAAAAACGTATTCAACAATTGCGTCAGATATATACCTAAAGGAGAGGAGTCGTCGCCAAGCAAAGGATTAACGACATTAGACATGGTTGATCCTCGTTGGTTGTCGATTAAGGTACCGACACCTTCGGCGACCCAAAATGGCACGGCAATGACAAGCCCTACAACCAGGCCAATAGCCCCCTCTTTAAGCATCAGGCTCAAATAATCAATGCGTGTTAGCATCGCGGGAATATTGCCTTCGTTAAGTGGGAAGATAAACAAAGATAAGCTAAGCAGTATTCCGTTTCGGACCATAGCACCGCCAAGCACGTTTTTTCCCATCATGGGCATTATGGTGAAGATCAGATATATCCTTGGCAGCGCCAACAGATATGCCTGAAACATCGCTTCTAACTTTTCCACTGTTCAACCAAGCGCATTAAATAATGCTGTTAAAAGCGGTATGACCCAACTGCAATAACTCAGCGCCCATCCAGCGCCCTGTTATAATCAGGCCGACAATTACGGTGATCAGTTTTAACACAAAGCCTACCGTTTGCTCCTGAACTTGGGTGAGTGCCTGCAACAAACTCGTTAATGTGCCAACCACCGATGCGGCAATAATAGTGGGTAATGATAGAACGAGTACGAGCATCAGGGCCTCCTGAGCAAGCTGGATTAAATCATTTTCGTTCATTTGGTGCTCCGTTTTGATAGTGGCTAATAGCTCATGACCAGATTATGCGTTAACGTAGTCCAGCCATCTAACACCACGAATAAAAGGAGTTTAAAAGGTAGCGATATTGTCATCGGCGATACCATCATCATTCCCATAGCGAGCAATATATTGGAAACGATTAAATCGATAACCAAGAAAGGCAAGTAGATCAAAAAACCGATTTTGAATGCTTCGGTCACCTGGCTGACGGTAAATGCTGGCATTAATACCAACAAGCTGTCTTCGCTGACATTATCCGCGTGGCGTTGCGGCCACAGGCGTTTCGCCGAGTCAATGAAAAATGTTTTCTCGGTGTCAGAGGTGTGCGCTTTTAAAAAACTAACATAGGGTGCCACCGAGCCATCAAATAGTTCTTTGTAGTGCTCTGACGACTCTAATAAGTGCGGATTAGCATCAACGAAATCGCGAATGTCATAACCTACCGGCGCCATAATGTAGAGCGTCAGAATGAGAGCAACCCCATACAACGCCATATTTGGTGGAATTTGCTGGACGCCCAGCGCATTTCTTAATAATGAGAAGACCACCACAATTTTAACAAACGACGTTCCCATCACGGCAAGAAAAGGAATAAGCGCTAATCCACCCAATACCAGAATGAGTGAAATATTATCGAGCTGGTCGCCAGAGAAACTAAAGTCCATGGTCACTCCACTGAGTGATGCGTATACCAAGACGACCTTCAATATTGACCAGCTCGCCGCGCCCAACCCCTTGACCGTGAACCTCGATAGCCACGTTTTGTTGTGCTCCAGACTCGAAAGGCATGGTGTGACCCACCGCTAGCTGCTGGGCTTGGGCCACAGACATAGTCTGCATCGGCAAACTGAAATGCAGGGTTATCGGTAACTGGCTGATATCCACTGATCCGATATCAGCGTCATCCGATGAAGTTGTAGCAAGATCAGCAGGTGAACTGGATGTATCGTTCATATTGTATTTCCAAGGTTTGATTAACGTAATGTGCGTTTCGTTGGTCTCAGCGTACCAACAAGGCACATTGTTAAAATGTAAAATAGCGCGAGCCTGCATTAGTTCAGGGACCAATACGTCACCAGGCTCCAATTGACAAAGTACTGTCGGTTTCAGACACAGCCGGCCGATTCTTAGATCTACCTTTACTGGCAACTGTTCAGCCTGCCGTTGTTGTCGTGGGAACAAGCCCATCAGAGATGAAATCTCATCGGCGTCGGTGCAAATAAAAACCCTACTCCGGCTTTCATTAATACCTACCGGTAACAACAGCATGCGCTGATGCTCTGCTGGATAGGCTGGTTGAGCGAAGCGACTTATAGCGGTAATACGAGGCCGGGATAACATTTGTGTTGCCCACACCCTTTCCAACCAGAGTTCGAACGCTGCATGCAATAACGACTCTGGCAATGTATTGGCGTTGGCGTCTTGTAACCAGTGGGCAAGGAGAAGGTCGATCTCGTCATAACCGAGATAGAGTTGCGCGGTAAAATTTGAGTCAGGTCCATCCAACCAGGCAACAATGCCCGCACCCAGACTTTTTTCAACTTGGGTCGGCGCGCCAATGCTATAGCGGTGAACCGGGGTCTCAATATCGAAATGCTCAATCAAACCAGCCAATGTGTTGGATATCGAAAATTGGGTGTTGGTAACAGTCGGCAGCCCTAAAGATGCGATAGTCATGATTCATCCTTATCAGAATACAGCAGCCAATCTTCGCGTGATGACTGGTTTGATGATTGGTGCTGCTGATCTGACTGCTGACGGTGTCGCTGACGTGATTCGTATGCGTCAACCTGTAAGTCAGAAAACTCCTTTCTTGCTTCTACATGTATATGAAGATTTGGATATTTTTCTTCCAGCAGTGTTTTTAAACTTGCTAGCATGGCTGCACTCATCAGCGCTTTCTCAGCACCAGGCTGAAGGAGAACGCTGAGCGTTTCATTCTCCACGGTGAGAATGATTTCGGTATCCGCAAAGTCAGGCAAATTAACCTGGGAGCGAATTACCAGCTTGGACTGCTCAGTGGCGCTGGTTGGCGTGCTTTCATGCAACATTGCGTGATGATGCCCGGATGCAAATGCCAAGGACTTAGCCACTCCCGCGACTTGTTGCTGGAGTAACTGTTCAACCGACGGGATCACATGTTGACTTATCGCGTCATTAAACGCGTTAATATCGTCAAGAGATGCATCGGTGGTGATAGGTAACGTCTTTGTGAACGTGACCGCAGACGACTCTCCCGCATTACTGTATGACTGATGCGGTAATAGAGGCGCAGACTTGTTCGGCATTGCTTGCGTGAATGGTGTCTCACCATGAGCCTCAACAGAGCGCCTGTTTTGAGTGGCGATGGTACGTCCCGGTTGACGACCAACCGTATTATCAACATTGACAACGCTGGGGCGCCCTTCGGAATCGACGAGATTTTCGCTGCGCTGTTGTAACTGCGGTGGCAATTTCACCGTTGTTGCGCTGGACGTCTTAAGTTTATCAGAGCGATCACTATTAGGCGTCAATATAGCAGTAGGTATAGATGTCGTATTCGCGCAAGCCAAACCAGTATGCAGTGTCTGCGTACTACTAGCCGGAAAAGGCAAAGTCGGGCCTGCGGTTTGGCTTTTAGCATCTCCGCTGCCCTCATCGGTATCTTGCCAGCTTGGTTTTTGGTCTTTGGATTGCTCGTTCACAGTGAATGACGACAATAGCGACTTGGCTGACGGTAGCTGCAACAAGGCAGACAATATCGCTTCTCGCAAAGTCTGTGTAATAGTTGGCGGAATCGCGTTTGAATTTGAATCCAGCAGCAGACTATTTTCGTCATCTTCTGATGTTTGTAATCGAGTGTTAGCGTCTTGCTTGTTAAATTGGCAAGCTTGAGAGATGAGATCATTACTCGCAGACAAAGAAACGCGCTCCACTACGGTGGATGAAACAGCTAGATTTTCAATCTTCATAGAGGTTTCCCCTGATACTGAAGGATGGCAAACTCGTCCAGTTCATGCTCTGATTTGCGTTCTTGGGTAACACGCAACTCGGCCTGATGCTGCTTAATAATTTCGGCGTATTTCTCGACATTTTTTTCGCAGATATGTACGTTTCTCTGACATACATCACGTTGCGTTTTCAATTCGGCCCGTTTCTTCTCCAGCTCTAAAATGCGCTGATACTGGCGAGCTTCCTCTTCACGCATTGCGGCGACTTCCTGACGCATTAGATCTAGTTTGGCAATGCTCAACAGTTGCTTTTGGATGCTATCGAATTGCTGTTTTTCTGCTTTAATGCGCCATTGTTGGTAACTGAGTACTGCCTGATTGGCATCATGAAGCACCTCTTCAGCATCTTTCAGTTTCTGTGTCGCTTTGCGCAATTCAGATTCAGCTGATGCTAACTTGTGGTGTTTAATGTGTTGCAACCTAAACAGCATATTCTCTCTGTCATCCCTCTCGATGGCACAGGATCTATGATAGAGATTCGCGTTGATCGCGCTTTACGTTTAGGTCGTGTGTTTTTAGAAATTGAACAAAAAGAGGGCTAAAAGACTAGCGCATGAGTTGTTGCAACTCTCTGACGCTGTCAGTAAAAGGGATACTGGTGTGCGTGGGTTGCTGCAAAAAGGCTTTGATCTTCTCGATAGCGGCCACGGCTTTATCAGCTTCAGCGTCATTCCCCTTTTGGTACTCGCCAATGCGCACCAGTAACTCCACTTCTTTGTATTTAGCCAGCAGGTTGCGTAGGCGCATAGCCGCCTTTTTATGTTCGTTCGACACAAAGTTGTTCATCACCCGGCTGGTACTAGCAAGAATATCAATTGCCGGATAGTGTGCACTGGCGGCCAATTCGCGGGATAAAATAACATGACCATCGAGTATCGAGCGGGTTTCATCGGCAACGGGCTCTGTCATGTCATCACCTTCTACCAACACGGTATAGCACGCCGTTATTGAACTGTTAGCTGAATTTCCTGCACGTTCCATTAATTGTGGCAGTGCGGCAAAGACGGAAGGCGGAAATCCTCGGCGAGTAGGAGGTTCACCTGCAGATAATCCTATTTCGCGTAAGGCTCTGGCATATCGGGTAACCGAATCCATCAATAATAAAACTTTTTTCCCCTGATCACGATAGTATTCCGCAATAGTGGTGGCAACCAAAGCTACTTTGACGCGTTCCATTGCCGGCCGGTCCGAGGTCGACACACAAACCACTGCTTTTTTACGCCCTTCAGGCCCCAAATCGTGATCGAGAAACTCCCTAACTTCTCGCCCGCGTTCGCCGATAAGTGCAATGACAGTCACATCAACCTCGGCATTGCGAATCATCATCCCCAGCAGGGTACTTTTGCCTCCACCTGCTGCCGCGAAGATGCCAAAGCGCTGGCCTTCGCCACAGGACAAAACGGCGTCGAGGGCTTTGATACCCAGTGATATAGGCTTGCTGATCAATTGTCGCTGCATCGGATCAGGTGAATCTCCTAACACGGGGCGCCGAGTGCGCGACATTTCTGTGTTGTCGTAATCCGGTCCTTTTTGAATCGGCTCACCAAGTCCGTTTAAGACACTGCCCAACAAATGATCACCGACCTCGACATCAAAGCTGGTGCCCGTTGGCACGACTTCGGTATTGTTAGATATACCCAACGTATTGCCTAGCGGTGAAAGCAGCGCGATATTGCTATCCAGCCCTACCACTTCCGCGCGTGTTTCTGACCCGTGTACGGGGTCAACCAGACGACACAACTCACCAATTTTAACGTCGCTTATACGCGCACGAATAATGGTACCTGACACCGACTGAACTCGCCCCCTGATGATAAATTGGCGGCATTCAGCCAGGCTCTTCTTTACGTGTGGGAATTGCGTTTGCCATGTTTTGCACACCAAAGCCTGAGCGTCTTCCAGAGAAGTCTTGAGAGTCTCTGACATAAGGGTGTTTGGCGGCACTGCACGACTGGTCATTAAATTGATACTCGTCCGATGGGTTGTACATTAATGTCTTTGGTTAACTCCTGAAACGACAGGACTGGTAACTCATACAGTTCATTCTCAAGCAGTTTTCGAACATAGCGACGTATATCCATGGCCACCAGCAAGATTGGCTTTCGCTCTGCTTTTGACACATCACCTGCAGCCTGTTGCATAGCCTCAATAAACCGTTTGCTGATAGCGGGATCCAACGCGAGATAATAACCCGCAGAGGTTTGACGAATAGCAGCTCGAATTTTATCTTCGAGATCCTGATCGAGCATGTAGCTGGGTAAAACACTACTACCGGCAGAATATTTAAAGCATATTTGACGTTTGAGACTGGATCTGACGTACTCAGTTAATTGCACAACGTCTTTTTCCTTTTGCCCCCACTCCACCAACGCTTCAAAAACTACGCGCAAATTGCGAATTGAAATGTCTTCCGATACTAAACGCTGCAGTACTTCCGCCAGGCGCTGTATTGGTACGATGCGCTGTACCTCTTTTACCAGTTCACTGAAGTGGGGCTCTATTTTATCGAGTAACAGGCGCGTTTCCTGAATACCAATAAACTCTTCAGCATAACGTCTAAGCACGTAGGCTAAATGGTAGGTAATCACGCCATCGCAGGTAGAATAGGAGATATGGTTTTCATCCAAACGGGGAACTTCACTTTCTTTCACCCATAAGCTAGGTGTATCAGGAAGAAAGTCGTCCTTTTCTTCAAAGGGGATATCGGCGAGTTCCAACTGTGCTTTCAGTTCTGTGACTAACACATATCCTGGCTGCAACACGCCTTGTGCTACAGGTACTTCTTGATTGAGTATATAGTACTGTTGTGGCGCAAGGTTGTCGTTAAAGCGTAAATGCACACCAGGGAAAGGTACCCCCATATCCAGATAGAGCGCTCGCCTCGCTGCGCTTAATTCAACATTCAGTCTGTCGGCGTTGAGCACACCGGCCAGGTCAGTAGCGACGTCAACCAGCAACGGAACCGTAATTGAAAATTCGTCGCTACCTTGAGCTGAGTCTCGACTTGTGGCTTTTTTACTTTCTTTAGTTGCCGTAGCAGCGGACCCTCCGCTTTGAGCAAGTATTTGCGGCAAACTATGGTCGCTATTTTTATTTTGCTGGGCAAATTGTGCCAACAATATGCCTCCGCCCCCGAGCAGAACTGCAAGCAGAATAAAAATCGTCATTGGGAAGCCTGGTATAAAAGCGAATCCAAACAGTAATGCCGAAGAAACATATAACGCTCTGGGATACGCCGTTATCTGGTTACCAATCACGGTGCCAAGGTTAAGATTTATATCATCGTCTTCGTCTCCAGAGGCGACGCGGGTGACGATAATGCCGGAAGTAATAGAAATCAGCAGCGCTGGGATTTGCGCGATGAGGCCATCACCAATCGTGAGTATAGAGTAAATCTCCAGTGCTTCACCCGTGCTAAGCCCCCCTTGACTCGTGCCAATGGTAATACCGCCTATAATGTTGACAAAGATTATGATTAAACCGGCGATGGCATCCCCTTTGACGAACTTCATGGCACCGTCCATCGAGCCAAATAGCTGACTTTCCTGATTGAGCGCCAGGCGACGGTCGCGCGCTTCTTCCATATCCAGCATGCCCGCACGCATATCACCGTCAATACTCATTTGTTTTCCAGGCAATGCATCAAGAGAAAAGCGTGCGCTCACCTCAGCAACTCGCTCGGCTCCTTTGGTGATAACCAGGAATTGTACAATAGTGATGATCAAAAAGATGACCAGACCAACCACTAGGTTACCGCCAACAACAAAGTTACCAAATGTAGTGATGATATCGCCTGCGTCTCCGTTCATTAGTATCAGACGGGTTGTCGTCACTGATAAAGCGAGCCTGAATAACGTGCTAATTAGCAATACGGCGGGAAAGGCACTGAATTCCAACGCGGTTTTCATATATATGGAAATCATGAGAAGCAAAACGGCGATGGCAAAATTCATCGCAATTAATCCGTCCACCAACCCCGTTGGCAGCGGCATGATCATCATGAAAATGACCGCGATTAGTAATATTGCCAGCGCCAAATCGGCGCGCTGACTAAGATTGAGTAGTAAGCGCTTCATAAGCTACGGCTTCTTCTTCGTTGATAAGAGACAGGTACAATTCATATGCACGCCTGGCGCCTATTCGATCTTCGGCTCGCCAGCGGGCTTGGCTAAGAAAAAAGTAAATAGAGGCACGTTGCTCGCATGAGAGCGTTGAGTAGGCAAGCAATGAACTGGCTTTGGCTTCCAGTTTTGGTAGCTCACCGGTCTCACAGAACGCTTTACACAACATAAGTCCAGTGGTAACACTTTCGCCATAGGCAGCTTCTATTATTTCCAGCAGATGCTCTGCATTATGAGAATCAACATAGTCTTGTTGTAAATGTGCTTGCATTAAAAGCCATTCGCGCATGTGAGCTCCAAATCAGCAGTTACGCTGATATCAATAGTTTGCTTTGAACCTGTTGTTGTATGTGTAGTTCTGCGATCTGTTGCAGTACACGCAGCGCATTTTGTTTGAGCATGGGATCGATGCTGCTATCGAGTTGTTCGCACCAGTTTAATGCTTGTAGTGCCTGATTCGCGTGGTCGGCATGCAACGCCTGAAACTCTTTGTCATGAGGCTTACAAATGAGCCGAATGAAACGCTCGCTATTAAAACGTTTAAATAACTTGGACAGGTGAGAGGCGATAACATCACCCGTGAAGAAAATCATACGCGGTTTGGTTTTCGGCTGCGCGTGAACGGATTGCCTGGTGACGTGAGAAATCCCGTCCAGTCCCTGGTTCAGATTAGTGTAAGATGAACTTGATGTAGAGCGCATTAGTAGGCCTCAGTAAGTCTTTCTTGAAAACGCATCATATTGCTCAATACCGTTTCTAAGTTTTGTGATTGCAGGGTGTGTCTGAATAGCCGCTCCCGTAACACCAGATGATCGTTAAACAGGTGGCCTGTAGGAGAGAACTTGTTTAAATGGCTGTTTGCGTTTTGCTCCAGGGCACGTTGCAACACATACGTGTTATAGACATCAACCATCACGCGCATAGACATCAGCAACGACTCTTCATGGGGATCAAAATCCAATTGCAACTGACAGTTGTTCTCCAGATAAACCGTAAAATGTGAGCCTGTGAGTGCCGATGCGTTCAGCAATGCGCCGCGGGCTGTCAGAAACGAAAGCACTTCCTGGATAATCCAATCAGCCATAGGCTTGCTCCATTCTTGCTTGAGCGTCTAAAAACTCTGTCATCACTTCAAGGCATTGCTGCTGATTGTTACTGTCGTTAAACCACTGAGGGGAAACCATATTGATTAACCGTTTCAGCGATACGCCCAACGCGTTAGCGCCGGCGCTCGAAGTGATGTTGAGTTCTCTAGCAATGGCGGTGATATCCATTTTCTGTACCCATGGCTTCGTGACCAGTCCCAGTACTTGTTTCAATAATGACTGGCTCTGTTCATCTCCAGTGGTGTCATGAAACGCTGTGGGCATGCAAACGCTGACCACTTCTTTGCATTGGTCGAACAAGCCAAGCAAACTTTTTAGTACACTCATTTTTTCCAAAATACTGCGTAATTCATTAACGTCGATTGCCTGTCCACCATTGTGATATTGCGCAGCCAATGCCTGGTAAATATGATGAGGGCCTGCAACCAGAGCATGTTCACCAAACTGGTTAACAAGGCTGTGCCAGGCTTGATATAAACCGGTGAATTGACCGTATTGTTCAGTCCCCGTTTGCAGTAACGTAGGTGGAATACCCTGCTCTGCACCCCATGCTATCGTTGCGTAGCCAGCTAACGCCGCGTCAACTTCTTTAGATGCTTTTAACGGAGACAACAAACGGTCGAGCTGCTGTGTAACGGAGGCTAAACCGGGGTGCGCGATGAGAGAATCTTTTAGCACGGTCAGTGCAACGTATTGCTCACCCTTATCTTGAGAAAAATTAGCCAGCCATTGTGGCAAAAAGGTTTCGTCAAATATGGTGTGACGCAAATGCTCTGAACATTCATCAATTTTTTGAAGTTTATCAAAGGCGAAAGCGGCTTCTTTCAGTTTACTATTACTCAGCCTGTCTACGTAACGACGGTCATCTTTAACCCGATGTCGGTCGGCCTTCACTAGCTTGTGATACGCCATTCCCACTTCTTCCAGTGCATCAGCCGCCCGCTGATGCATAGACTTTTGTGGCGGCTCAGCAACAACACTTTTAACTACGGCGGCACCAGAAAGCGTCACATCAATTTTGGTTGATGGTGCAGCGCTTACCGACACAGAGTTGCCCGAGGAAATTGTGGCCATCTTTCGAATCCAAGTAATAGTAAATGACGAGGCGTATTTTAGAGCCGTGACATCACGACGCTTAAGAATATGCTCTGAAGTTTGTTAATTACGGTCAAAATCAATGCGCCTGCAACATTCAGCTAAGACAAAAGCCGTGTAACCTTGCGGTTACGTCAGAAACAATAAACAGAAAATAACTCGGAGAAACGTGTATCTGCAGAGCAGACAGCTATGAAATCTGAGCTCTTGTTATGCAGCAGGTAGTAGCACTAGCAACTTTTGTCACGGTACATCTACTCACCCGTTATTTCAGAAAAAGTCGAACACAAAATTGGCGAGATTAATTTGAAGGGACTATCACTGGCTTGCTTTTATCCTCTTCAGGCGGCGATGCAACTTGCATCAAAACGAGCGTTAATAAAGCCAGGGCTGTTGCTACGACATCGTTCCACTCAGAATGCATGGGTGTCGACAAGAGCCTGATTCACCTCCCACAAGTGATATCTATTATTGCTTTGTCGAGCCAGGTTTTTGTCATTGTGTTAGCAAACGTAACCTACCCTGAAACCAACCCGGTGACGTAAACGTAGCTAAGCACGGAACCAAGCAAGATATCCAGACCAGCAGCGACACCCCAGTATTCGCCGCGCTGTCATTTTACGGTTCACGATACAAACAACGAGATTAAAAATAATACTAAATAGGTAATGCGGCTATTCATAATGTTCTCCTTACCAACCTGCAACTGCATAGTGGCAGGCGTGATAATGAACAACAATTTGGTCTGCAATGATACCCGCACCGAAGCCGCCTAAAAAAATTAAGATAGCCTGAACTGAACAAAATATAAGCGGCACTGAAGGAGTGAATTGTGGCGGCAGATAAGATTGTCATCAATCTACATTCGGCAGCCGCGGCTGCCGGCGTGTTTAAACCTCTTCGTAAGGCATGCCCACATACTGCATCGCCATTACTTTCTGACCTTCCTCATGGTTGAGGTAAAAGTCCAATTCCGACTCCATAAAGCGCTCAGCGATTTTTGCATCCTGAACGTTTACTGGATCGTCTTTAAAATCATGCAGCATATTTGACATCCACCAGGAGAATCGCTCAGTTTGCCATACGCGCCGTAATGCGATTTCTGAATACCGTAATACTGCATCGTGATCGTCCTCGTTATACGCCTTCGATAATAACCGGAATAACGTCGACACATCGGACGCCGCCAAATTCAGCCCTTTTGCACCGGTGGGTGGCACAATATGCGCGGAATCACCGACTAAAAACAATCTCCCGTATTGCATGGGCTCACAAACAAAGCTGCGCAGTGGTGCGATACTTTTTTCAATGCTGGGACCAGTCACCAGCCTTTCGGCGGCATCAGCCGGTAAACGCCTTTTAAGTTCCTCCCAGAACGCCTCGTCACTCCAGTTTTCCACTTTGTCACTGACTGGCACTTGCAGATAATACCGTGATCGCGTTGGTGAGCGCATGCTGGCCAAGGCAAAGCCACGCTTGGTTTTAGCGTAGATGAGTTCATCACTGACTGGCGGTGTGTCACTGAGTAATCCTAACCAGCCAAACGGATAGACTCTCTCAAATTCTGTGCGTTGGTCTGCAGGAATGCTTTTGCGAGACACACCATGAAAGCCGTCACAACCAGCAATATAATCACAATTGAGTTTATACGCCTGACCATTATGTTCAAACGTCACATAAGGCTGGTTTGTTTTAAGCGCATGCAGCGCTACGTCACTGGATTCGTAATAAGTGGTTAATCCTTTTTCGGCTCTGGCCTCCATCAGGTCGCGTGTCACTTCCGTCTGGCCGTAACACATTACCGTTTTGCCATTGGTCAGCTTGTTGATATCGATGCGATAGCGTTTGCCATAGTTAGCAATCTCGAACCCCTCATGAACGTGCCCTTCCTTGTCCATGCGCTGGTGTACACCTGCTTCATGCAGCAGATCAACCAACCCTTGCTCTAAGATCCCCGCACGAATACGCCCCAGTACATAATCACCGGAAACCCGTTCAATAATGATGTTATCGATGCCCTGCTTTGCCAGCAGCTGACCTAATAACAAACCCGATGGACCACCGCCAATAATTGCAACTTTTGTGTTAATGGATTGCATTTTTTACCCAACCTTATTGTGAGATGACCTCATAATGCCCCTAAAAGTTGGTGTATATAATTCAAAACTGAACTATATTATTGTACTTTTACGTCATGACAGCTCGGGTATTCTATGCAAGGTTTTGCCGACGAAGATAAGGTTATTCCATTTTACGACCTGTACGGTGAAGACTTTATACGTCAGCAACCTAACCTGGTGTATGTCGAAGACATTGCCTACCGGAGCAGAGGTTTAGGCTGGGAAATCTCCCCGCACCGACACAACAGATTGTCGCAGGTGGTGGTGGTATTTAATAATCAGTGGTCGGTTGAACTGGACGACAAGCAATACCATTTAGACGGCAACTGGTTGGTGTTGATCCCCGCCGGCGTTGTGCATGGTTTTCATTTTGCCCCGGATACCCAGGGCTTTGTGTTGTCGATAAATGAAGCCTTACTCAGCCTTGGAGATACCAATCTGACCAATCCGCTGGCAGATTTAGTCTGGCAGGCACAAACTGTAGAATTTAAGGATAAGCAGCAAATACAAACGTTTTGCACTTATATTAACCTGTTAAAGCATGAATTAAGAGCTGATGAGCTGGCTCAAAATATGGCCGTGACGCATTTACTGCAAATGATTTTACTGACCATTTTACGCCAGCAACGGTTACATGCCATGACACTCAGTCATGTGAGTCACGAGTCCGAAATTCTGCTCAATTTCCGCCATTTAATCGAGCAACATTATTGTCAGCACCTGGCGGTAAAAGATTACGCGCAAAAACTTCACATCTCGGTATCCAAGCTAAATCGCTTGTGTCAGAACTTACTGAATAACTCACCCAAAGCGATTGTGCATCAGCGCCTGGTTATTGAAGCTAAACGCCGCTTGATTTACACCAAACAAAGTGCGGAGGAGATTGCAGACGTTTTAGGGTTTAGTGATCCGGCCTACTTTAGTCGGTTTTTTAAAAAAATGGTGGGGTGTACGGCAGGTGCATTCCGGCAACAAGGCCAAATGAGTTAACGTGCTACTGTTGTACTTTGTTGAATAATTTCTAAAAAACGCTGCTGCATTTTAGTGGGTCGCCAGTTTTTTCGCAGGGTTAAACCAATCACTCTATCGGTATCGGTCAGCGTCATAGGGCAAACCGTTAACAGGCCGGCGCGTACTTCAACCTCCACCTGGCGGGCCGGCAGCAGTGCCGCGCGCTGACTATTTAGCAGTATACCCCGCACCGCCACCAACGAGCTGCATTCAATAACATGCGAGGGAGGTGTCAGCCCTCGCCGGGTAAAAATCTGACTAAATACATGTCGCGCAGGCGTACTTTTGGCAGGTGCGACCCAGTCGAGTTGCTGTAATTCAGCCGCGGAAATCGATTGCCGGTTGGCTAACGGATGATCGGCTCTGAAAACAACACTGAGCTGATCGTCAAACAGATGAATTTGCTGCATATCCTGTTGCGTGTGAGCAGGCCGCAGGGCACCTACAATCATATCCAGTTGGCCATGCAACAAACTATTATATTGTTCACTGTAAGGTCCGTCGATAATGGATATGCTCGCATCAGGAAACTCATCATTTAGCGTAAGAACAGCCAGTGGCACAATCTCACTGCGTGCCAGGGGCAAACTGCCAACGCGTAACGAACCACTCATACGCCCGTTCACTTCATGAATTTCATCGATGCCTTGCTGTAACTCAGCAAAAAATAAACTGGCATAGCGGCGTAATTGCTTTGCCCGCCAACTCGCTTCTACGCCACTGGGTGAGCGGTGCAGCAAACGCTGTTGGCAAAGCTGTTCAAGATCTTTAATGGTTCGATGCAATGTGGGTTGCGACAACCCCAAAAATTGCGCTGCCGCGGTATAACTTTGCAGTTGCACAATGTAGATCAGGGCACGTAACTGGCGACTGCTAATGGCTCGAATAAAAGCACTGCGTTGCAGTTTGTCGTGCGCAAATAAAATGCTACTGAATTCTTCTAAATGCGCAAAGGCACGCTTTACCCTAAGTAAAAACGCCTGCCCTGTATCGGTAGCCTTCATACCCGCATGCGACCGTTCAAACATACGACACTGAAGCTGCCCCTCCAATTTATTAATACCCTGGGTCAGGGCTGATTGCGTCAGGTGAATTTGTTCGGCGGCCTGGCTCAACGCCCCGCAATCCATTATTTTTATGGCACAAAGCAAGTGCCGAATATTCAGATTGATATTTTCCACAGCATCACCAGTAGCCACCATATTTCACCCATTATAGAAAATTCTAATACCTAACGGCAATTTTCTAAAGATATTAATACGGCAATCTGGCGCATACTCTTACTATCAAAAACCACATTGAGGTGAGTTATGGCTGTTTGTATTACTGATATTGCGCGTCCTGGTTCAGACATTGTTGCCAGGTATCAGGGTGCTGAAGTGGCTACTGTTCATGAGGCGCAAGGGCGCAAGGGCTTGTTAGCGCATTATATGCGCCCGATCTATCGCCCGGCTAAAATTGCCGGCCCGGCGGTGACCTGTGAAGTGGCGCCCGGTGATAACTGGATGATCCATGTTGCCGTTGAGCAATGCCAGCCCGGTGATGTATTAGTGGTTAAGCCTACCAGCCCCAGTGTTGACGGCTTTTTTGGCGACTTGTTAGCCACCTCATTAAAGGCTCGCGGGGTGTTGGGCTTAATTATAGAAGGCGGTGTACGTGATACCGCAACCCTCACCGAAATGCAGTTTCCGGTATGGTCTAAAGCGATTTTCGCTCAGGGCTGTGTCAAAGAAACCATTGCTAACGTCAATGTGCCGGTTGTTTGTGCTGGCGCTGCTATAAATCCGGGAGACATTATTGTTGCCGACGAAGACGGCGTGGTTGTTGTAAAACGTGACGAAGCAGAACAAGTCTGGGATAAAGTAGAGCAACGCATCGCCAATGAAGAGTCCAAACGCGTTCGTTTTGAAAACGGTGAGCTTGGATTAGATATCTACAACATGCGCGACCGGCTTGCAGAAAAAGGCCTGGTGTATGTTAAACAGGGCGAGGAAGGCTAAATGCAACAGGCTATCCCCTGTTCCATTATGCGTGGCGGTACGTCCAAAGGGTTGTACTTCCTGGCTAAAGATCTGCCCGAGGACAAACAGCAACGCAATCAATGGTTACTAAGACTACTGGGCTCGCCGGATGTCCGCCAGATAGATGGCTTAGGTGGCGCTCACCCGTTAACCAGCAAAGTGGCCA
Organism: Alteromonadaceae bacterium; assembly: GCA_013373625.1. Classification (GTDB taxonomy): domain Bacteria; phylum Pseudomonadota; class Gammaproteobacteria; order Enterobacterales; family Alteromonadaceae; genus Alteromonas. The sequence goes on from JABXHM010000079.1 coordinate 41,078, forward strand.
TTATCAGCCCATCCACCCACAACGACGCCGATATTGATTATTTATTTTTGCAGGTGGTGGTGGATAAAGCCGAAGTCAGTGATGCCCAGAACTGCGGCAACATTCTTGCCGGCGTGGGGCCGTTTGCCATTGAACAAGGTTTAGTTAGCGCTAAGCAGGAGTCCACCGATGTGCGTATTCACATGCTTAATACCGGTGCCATTGCAGTGGCTCGCGTGCCAACACCGCAAGGCAAAGTGACCTACCAGGGGGATGCACAAATTGATGGTGTTCCCGGCAGCAGTGCGCCCATCCTGATCGATTTTTTAGACATTGCCGGTTCCAGTTGTGGCAGTTTGTTTCCCACCGGTAATAGTCGCGACCGTATACAAAACACCATGGTGACCTGTATCGATAACGGTATGCCGGTTGTGTTGTTGCGAGCAGAGGATTTTGGTTTAAGCGGGGCTGAAAGCCCGGCTGAACTGGAAGCCAATCAAGCCTTGCGTAGCAGCATTGAAAGCATCCGCCTTGAAGCTGGTACGCTGATGAACTTAGGCGATGTCAGCAACAAAACCGTGCCTAAAATGAGTTTGATTTCGCCGCCTCTTAAAGGTGGGCTTATTAATACCCGCACCTTTATTCCCCACAGAGTGCATGAGGCCATTGGTGTTTTAGGCTCCGTGAGTGTTGCCACCGCGTGTGTGCTGCAAGGTACCGTAGCCAGTGACGTGTTAGCGCAGCACATTGCTGAGGGGGCCATGGAGATAGTCGTTGAGCACCCCACCGGGCAGTTTACGGTTGAAATGGAGGTGAGCAACAATTCCGATCTTAACGAGTTTCAGGTTCACCGTGCGGCATTGTTACGTACCGCACGTTTATTAATGCGTGGCGATGCCATGTTGGCTGAAGAGTAAAACACGTTTTACGCCTATTAGATTTAAGAGGAAAATCCGATGATCATCGATTGTCACGGTCATTATACTACCGCCCCTGAACCTTTACAGTTGTTCAGAGAGGCGCAAATTCAAGCGTATAAAGCGGGTAAAGCATTACCGCAAGTCCCGCATATCAGCGACGACCAAATTCGCGACAGTATCGAAAAAAATCAACTCAGGTTGCTTATTGAGCGTGGCTCGGATATGACCATTTTCTCGCCGCGAGCTTCGGCAATGGCGCACCATGTGGGTAACGAAGCGGTATCGCAACAATGGACTTCAGCCTGCAATGACTTAATTGCACGGGTCGTTGAGCTGTATCCGAAGCAATTTATTGGCGTTTGCCAATTACCCCAATCGGTAGGTGTGCCCATTTCGCACTCCATTGCCGAACTGGAGCGCTGCGTAAACGAACTGGGATTTGTGGGATGCAATCTTAACCCGGACCCTTCCGGCGGTCACTGGACATCGGCACCGCTCACCGATCCAAGCTGGTACCCCTTTTATGAAAAAATGGTTGAGCTGGACGTGCCGGCCATGATCCATGTTTCCGGTTCCTGTAACCCGAATTTTCATGCCACCGGCGCGCATTATATGAATGCCGATACCACCGCGTTTATGCAGTTTTTACAGGGTAACCTGTTTAAGGACTTCCCTGACTTGCGCTTTATTATTCCTCATGGCGGCGGTGCAGTACCCTATCACTGGGGGCGCTATCGCGGTTTGGCAGACATGCTCAAACAGCCGCCTTTACGTGAACATGTGATGCAGAATGTGTACTTTGATACCTGTGTGTATCACCAGCCGGGCATTGACCTGTTATTTGAAGTGATCGACATAGACAATATTTTGTTCGGCTCAGAAATGATTGGCGCGGTACGCGGCATCGATCCGGAAACCGGCAATTATTTTGACGACACCAAGCGCTATGTGGATGCCTTGAATTTGTCTGATGCCGACCGTCATAAGGTATACTCTGGCAATGCACGCCGTGTTTACCCAGGTTTGGATAAGAAGCTGAAGGGAATGGGATTATGAGCAAATTTGTGAAAGATGCTGACTGGCTGGACTGGCACCCCTCGCCGTCTAAACCTGAGTTTGTGCTTCCTGCAGGTGCGGTAGATGCGCATTGTCATGTGTTTGGCCCGGGAGAGCAGTTTCCGTTTGCACCAGAGCGAAAGTATACGCCCTGTGACGCATCAAAAGACCAACTATGGGCACTGCGCGATCATTTAGGCTTTAGCCGTAATGTGATTGTGCAGGCCACCTGCCATGGTGCAGACAATCGCGCCCTGGTAGATGCACTGAATCACTCCAATGACCTGGCACGCGGCGTAGCAACCGTTAAAGAAAACGTCAGCGATACTGAATTAGAAGCCCTGCATCAGGCTGGCGTGCGCGGCGTGCGTTTCAATTTTGTCAAACGTCTGGTCGACGCTTTACCCTTTGATTCCCTTAAACGCATTGCTGACCGTATAAAAGAACTTAACTGGCATATCGTCATTTACTTTGAAGGTCAGGAGCTGCCCGAACTCTACGACTTTTTCACCGCGCTGCCGACCACGGTAGTGGTCGATCATATGGGGCGCCCGGATGTTTCAAAACCGGTTGATGGCCCTGAATTTGGCTTATTTTTACAACTCATGCGCAACAATGAAAACTTCTGGTCGAAGGTCAGCTGCCCGGAGCGCATCTCTTTGGCTGGGCCCACCCAACGCTATAAGGATGTTGTGCCGTTCGCGCGCACAGTCGTTGAACAGTTTCCGGATCGTGTGTTGTGGGGCACTGACTGGCCGCACCCGAATATGAAAACCCATATGCCGGATGATGGCCAGTTAGTGGATATGATCCCGCTTTTTGCCCCAACAGCAGAATTACAGCGCAAGTTGTTAATTGATAATCCAATGCGACTGTATTGGTCTTAAGTGATGAGGAAAAACCATGTCCTTAGATAAACCTTACAAACATATTCCAGGTACCACTGTATTTGATGCAGAAATGGGGCGACTGGGCTATCACCTGAATCAGTTTTGCATGTCACTGATGAAAGCAGAAAACCGTGAAAGGTTTAAAGCCAATGAACGCGCCTATTTAGACGAATGGGAGATGACCGAAGAGCAAAAGCAGGCAGTGATAGATCGTGATTACAACCGCATGATGGCTACCGGCGGCAATATCTATTTTCTTGCCAAGATTTTTTCCTCTGATGGCATTAGCTTTCAGGATGCAGCCTCTACCATGACGGGCATGACTCAACCCGAATACGCACAAATGATGCTTAATGGCGGGCGTAAGCCTGATGCCAGTAACACCTTTTCCGGAGACAAAAATGGCTAAAATTACCGCTGGTGTGGCAACCTCTCATGTACCGGCTATTGGCGCCGCTATTGATAACGGCAAGACCCAGGATCCCTACTGGCAGCCGCTGTTTGCCGGTTATGAATTTGGTAAAGAATGGATCAAGCAACAAAAGCCTGACGTGGTGATTCTGGTGTATAACGATCATGCCTCGGCTTTTGATATGAACATCATTCCCACCTTTGCGCTGGGTTGCGCGCCTTCGTTTGCGCCAGCGGATGAAGGCTGGGGGCCGCGGCCGGTGCCCCCGGTTGTCGGTTACCCTGAGCTGGCTTCGCATATTGCGCAATCGGTGATCCAACAGGATTTTGATTTAACCATTATTAACAAAATGGACGTTGATCACGGTTTAACCGTGCCCTTATCGCTCATGTTTGGTCAGCCTGACGCCTGGCCATGTAAAATCATTCCGGTTGCCGTTAACGTTGTGCTGTACCCCGCGCCGTCGGGCAAACGCTGTTATGCGTTGGGTAAAGCTATTCGCAAAGCGGTAGAAAGCTTTGATGACGATCTGAATGTGCAAATCTGGGGCACCGGTGGTATGAGCCACCAGTTACAAGGCCCACGGGCAGGCTTAATTAACGAAGAATTTGATAATGACTTTTTGGACCGCCTGGTGGATGACGCAGACAATCTCGCCGAGATGCCCCATTTTGACTATCTGAACCTTGCCGGTTCGGAAGGTGTTGAACTGGTGATGTGGCTGATTATGCGCGGCGCACTGAACGACAAGGTGAAGCTCAAAAAACGGTTTTACCATGTGCCGGCATCGAATACTGCTGTGGGTCATCTTATCTTGGAAAACGAATAGGAAAATATTATGAAAGTAATCGTCGTAGGCCCGGGAGCCTTTGGAATCAAACATTTAGATGGCATTAAGAATATTGATGATGTAGAAGTTGTAGCCCTGGTCGGGCGCTCAGCTGAGAAAACCCAAAAAGTGGCAGATGAGTACAATATTCCGCAGATATTTACCGACCTGGCAGAGGCATTAAAAATAGAGGCTGATGCTGTTATTTTATGCACGCCCACCCAACAACACGCTGCGCAGTCGATACAATGCATGCGCGCAGGTAAACATGTGCAGGTTGAAATCCCACTGGCCGATAGCTGGGCAGACGCCGAAGCGGTAGTGAAAACCCAACAGGAAACCGGTCTGGTGTGCATGGTCGGGCATACGCGGCGCTTTAATCCTTCACATCAGTGGCTAAACAAACGCTTATGCGCTGGCGATTTAGATATTCAGCAAATGGACGTACAAACTTACTTCTTCCGCCGTAAAAATATTAATGCCAAAGGTGAACCGCGTTCGTGGACCGACCATTTATTGTGGCACCATGCTGCCCATACGGTTGATTTATTTGCCTACCAGGCGGGCAGTAAAATAGTTAAAGCCAATGCCATTCAGGGTCCGATCCATACTGAATTAGGGATTGCTTTAGACATGTCGATTCAGTTACAGGCTGAAAATGGCGCCATTTGTACCTTGTCGTTGTCGTTTAATAACGATGGTCCCTTGGGCACTTTCTTCCGTTATATTTGTGATAACGGTACTTACATTGCCCGCTATGACGATCTGGTAGATGGCAGAGAAAACCCAATTGATGTCTCCGATGTTGATGTGTCCATGAACGGCATCGAATTGCAGGATCGCGAGTTTTTTGCGGCCATAAAAGAAGGTCGTGAACCTAATTCCAGTGTCAGCCAGGTATTAGACTGCTATAGAGTACTGCATGATCTGGAACAGCAATTAATTTAATAAAAGTGAAAGGAGTATACCGATGTTGCAACGTCTGATTGATTCAAGAGCAGTCAATGCAATGGGCCTGGGGTGTATGAACCTTAGCCATGCCTACGGTCATCCTCCCTCTGAGCAAGACGCGGGTAAATTGCTGCTGCAAGCGCTGGAACTGGGTGTCAACCATTTTGATACCGCTGCATTATACGGTTTTGGTGCAAACGAAAAACTGCTCGGTAAGGTACTCAAACCTTACCGACAACAGATTTTCCTGGCCAGCAAATGTGGCATGACCGGTGTCGATGGCAAACGGGTCATAGATGGTCGGCCGCACACCTTGCGCGCCACCATAGAACAATCGTTAACCAGCCTTAAAACCGATGTGCTGGATTTGTATTATTTGCATCGGTGGGATAAAAGCGTGCCGATAGAAGACAGTATCGGCGAGCTATCCCGCATGGTTGACGAAGGTAAAATCAAAGCCATAGGCTTATCTGAAGTCTCGGCGTCGACCATACGTAAAGCACATCAGCAACACCCCATTGCAGCAGTACAAACTGAGTATTCACTATGGACCCGCAATGCCGAAATTGCGGTACTGGATACGTGTAAAGAACTGGGTATTGCCTTTGTCGCATTTTCACCCTTGGGTCGCGGATTTTTAACCGGCAAGGTAGCAGATGCTGAGACCCTGGTGGATGGCGATATTCGTAAAGGTATGCCGCGTTTTCAAAGCGAAAATGTGCAACACAACCAGCAGCTGTTAACCGTACTACAGGACATGGCAAATGCTCTGGATTGCACTCCGGGTCAAGTTAGCCTGGCGTGGTTGCTGCATCAGGGAGAGCACATTTTACCTATTCCGGGCACCACGCAAACTGACCATTTGCGGGAAAACATGGCTGCGACAGCGATCCAGTTAAGTCCTGAACAATTACAGGTCTTAGACAGCGCTTTTGCCCCCGGCAATATCAGCGGCAATCGCTACCCGCCAGCCACCCAGGCAGAAATTGATACCGAAGAATATTAATGCGCCATCTTCTTGTTATATCAGGTGCCGGATTTAACGCTGGCACCTTTACTGATCAGAGCAAGCCAAATTGGCATGGTTAACCCATGAACTCATCTCCACGGCGAGCGCCAGTTTACTTATTTTTCTTGCTGGCCTGACGTCCTTTATTACTGCTGCCTTCGGTGCTGGAGGCGGGCTGTTACTACTGGTCGTTATGGCTTCGATTATGCCGATGTCTGTTGTGATCCCCGTTCACGGCCTGGTTCAGTTGGGCTCTAACGCTAACAGAGCAATCATGACCTTTCGTCATATTGATAAGGCGATGCTGGCATATTTTACGCTCGGCGGCGTTATAGGCGCATTGTTAGCCTCGTTTATTGTGGCCGATATGCCACTGGAACTAATGAAAGTCCTGGTCGGCGTATTTGTTTTGTATTTACTTTGGGGCGTCACACCCAGGGTGGGTGAAAGATCGGCTTTGGGACGCCTGACATTTGGTGCTTTTACTGCTTTTATGTCTATGTTTGTTGGTGCCAGTGGCCCTTTGGTGGGGAGCATTATGCATACATACAACTACGAAAAAATGCGTTTTATCGCAACGTTTTCAAGTTGTATGACCTTACAACATTGTTTAAAGGCAGTGCTGTTTAGTGCACTGGGCTTTGCCTTCTGGCAGTGGCTGCCACTGATTATTGCAATGATTGTCAGCGGCACTTTGGGTACCTGGATAGGTTTAAAAGTACTGCATAAATTGCCAGCTGAAAAATTCAAACGGATCTTCAGGGTTATCTTAAGCCTGTTTTCCCTGCAGCTAATATTTCAGGGCTTATGGTCAATGTAATGCGCCGCTGCCAAAGGCCGTTTATGGCCCACCCTCTGCGTTAAACGTCGCTTTAAGTTGATGTTTCATTACCTTGCCACCGCCATTGCGGGGCAAAGAATCGACCACCTTAATGTATTTGGGTAATTTGTATTTTGCTAATGACGATTCAAGGGCAGCAAGGAGCTTCTCCTGGTTAATTGGTTGGTTCGATTTCGCTACCACAAACAGACACCCAACTTCACCCCAACGCTCGTCAGGTACACCCACCAGCGCGCACTCTAAAATAGCATCCAGCTTTAGTGCTACCCCTTCAATCTCTGTCGGGAACACATTTTCGCCGCCGGAGATAAACATATCTTTGATTCTATCGACAATCCGATAAAACCCGTCGTCGTCCTTAACCGCCACATCACCCGTTTTAAACCAGCCATCGGCGGTAAAACAAGACGCATATAATTCCGGTTGTTGCCATATTCCGGTAAATAGATTTAAACCTTTGAGCTGCACTTCACCAGCTTCACCATTAGCGACGGGTTGATCATGCGCGTCGGCCAGCCGCACCTCAATACGATGCGTAGGCACCCCGACGCTACCCGCTTTAGCGTCAATGGTGGCAATATCAAAAGGCATGCCGAATACCGTCCCCGCTTCACTCATACCGTAGCCATCAACAATGGGAATACCGTCGTTTAACCACTGGCGAATTTGTACCGCCGGATGTGGCGCACCGCCGGTTAACAGCGCTTTCAGGTTTTGCAGTGAAGCAGGACTGAAATCCGCCTCCTGTCGCAACGAGTTGGCCATTTGCGGTACACAAAAATAATGACTGATAAGTAAGTTGTTATCCATCAAACGCGCCAATGTTCTGGTTGGCTGGAAGCCATCGGAAATCACTATTTTACCGCCCTGATATAGTGCCGGCCGCACACAGGAAATCAGCCCGATAACGTGAAACATCGGCGTTTCACATAAAAAGGTACTGTGTTCATCGACCTGCCCCAACAACGCCATATTTAACGTGGTTTCCATAATGCTATCCTGAGTATGCAGGATACCTTTGGAACGCCCCGTGGTGCCGGAAGTATACAAAATCAGCGATGGTACGGCGCGATGATTTTGCGGTTGATACTCCCCCTCCAGGCTGGCGACAACGTCAGTGAGTTTGTCCAGCTCAAAATACGTAAGTGCCAATTTGTCGGCCATATTGTCGCCAACAATCAATGACGGCGTGCAATCCTCAAGCAGGGCATGCAGCTCCTCGGCAGATAAACGCCAATTCAACGGGACAAAGATCACCCCAGTGTTTTCACATGCAAAATGCAGTGCCACCAGCTCTGCACAGTTTTTTGCCAGACAAGCCAGCCTGTCGCCGCTCCTGAGCCCCTGCTGCATTAGCCAATCGCTGCATTTATTGACGAAGGTTTCCCACTCGGGATACGTCCATGAGCGACCTGAGGTCAGGTCACGGACTGCTTCTTTCGTTGGCCTTAACTTAGCCTGAAGTGACAAAGAGTTCATGGTCAGACAACTACTTTCCTTGCTTGGACTTGTCGTAAGCGCCTAAGCCGGGTTTATAGGATTTATCATCAATAAATTGCTTGATGCCTTCCTTACGACCATCATTATCAAAGCTGTTAGCGGCTTCCTGAGCACGAACCAGGTAGTCTTCGGCGTTATCGTAAGTCATTTCTTTCACCCGTCGCACCGCATCTTTTGTCGCTTTTAATGCAACCGGATTCTTTTGTAGTAAGACGTTTGCAACGTCAGTCACCCGGGCTTTTAATTGATCCGCCGGCACCGCTTCGTTGATTAGCCCCCACTCAACGGCCGTCTTACCATCGATGTTTTCACCCATCATGGCGTGATACATTGCTTTACGTAATGGCATTAAGTCAGCAACCACTTTAGCGGCACCACCGCCAGGCAATATCCCCCAGTTAATCTCACTTAAACCAAACTGCGCTTCTTCTGCAGCAAACGCCAAATCGCAGGCAAATAATGGTCCGTATCCACCACCAAAACACCAACCGTTAACCATGGCAATAGTGGCTTTCTGGTACCAGCGAAGACGTCGCCACCAGCCATAAGATTCACGCTGTGCCTGGCGTGTTCCGCCTAACCCCTGTGCTTCGGTTTCCCGGAAGTATTCTTTTAGATCCATACCCGCTGACCAGGCAGAACCTTCGCCGGTTAAAACCAATACGCTCACATCATCACGAAATTCAAGATCGTCCAGTACCCGCATCATCTGGCGATTGAGTTTAGGGCTCATACAATTGCGTTTTTCCGGGCGGTTAAAACTCACCCAGGCAATATTGTTTTCTACCTTGACCGCTACCGTATCTTCTTCGCGTTCAATGCTCATAAATCTTACCTCTTAATATTCAAATTATTCATTAACTTATATGGGGAAGTGACCCTTTTCGGTCTCGATTGTAATCCAGCGCAATTCCGTGAACTGGTCAATGCCTGCTTTACCCCCGAAACGCCCGTACCCGGAAGCGCCGACGCCTCCAAATGGCATTTGCGCCTCATCGTGTACCGTTGAACCATTAACATGACAGATACCAGAATGGATTTGTCGCGCGACCTTTAAACCGCGGGCGCTGTCTTTAGTAAACACGGCCGCACTGAGTCCGTACTCACTGTCATTCGCAATGCGGATAGCATCGGCTTCGTCTTTGGCTCTGATGATAGCCACCACAGGACCAAAGCTTTCATCGCGATAAATGTTCATATCGGCGGTCACATGGTCGACAACGGTGGCTGCCATTAATACAGAATCGCCTTTCTGCCCGGCAATGATGCTTGCGCCTTTCGCTACCGCATCATCAATGAGAGCATTGACTTTGCTGACCGTGTTTTGGTCCACCACAGCCCCAAGTGGTGTATTGCCCTCGCGCGGATCGCCGGTGGCCATACTTTTCACTTTCTCGGCAAATTTGGCGGCAAATGAATCGGCTACCGACTCATCTACAATCAGGCGCTCTGTAGACATACAGATTTGTCCCTGATTCATAAATGCGCCAAATGCAGCCGCTTTAACTGCTTCGTCTAAATCTGCGTCATCCAAAACCAGCATAGGTGCCTTGCCACCTAATTCAAGAAGAACAGGCTTGAGATTAGCGCCAGCGCGTTGTGCAATAATACGCCCCACCTCCGTAGAGCCGGTAAAATTAATACGCTTCACCAGCGGGTGATCAATCAAGGCGCCAACCACTTCACCGGCATCTTCAGGCGCATTGGTGACAATGTTCACCGTGCCCTCAGGGAAACCCGCTTCTTCGAGCGCTTCGATAATAAGGCTATGGGTTCTGGGGCACAGTTCAGACGCTTTGAGAATGACTGCGTTACCACATGCCAGCGCAGTAGACACGGCTCTTACACCTAAAATTATGGGGGCGTTCCATGGCGCAATGCCTAAAATGACGCCAACGGGTTGACGAATTGCCATGGCCAGACAACCAGGTTTATCGGAAGGAATCGTTTCACCACCAATTTGCGTGGTTAACGACGCGGCTTCACGCAACATCGAAGCGGCTAACCCCAGGTTAAACATTGCCCAGCCGGCCGTGGCACCTACCTCAGCCATCATTGCATCAACAAAGTCCTGCTGACGCGCTTCTAATGCCGATGCGGCCTTATGCAACACCGCTCTGCGGGCGTTAGGGCCTACTTCTGACCACACTTTAAAACCGCTTTGTGCTCGCTCGGCAATCGCCGCCATATCTTCAGCCTGCATTGCAATTGATTGACTGGCAACGTCTCCGGTTAACGGATTTTTACGCTCAAAATTCATCATTACCTCGCACTCGTATCTGTAAGTATTTGTAGATTTAAACCTGAGAATTGGGTTGGTGTTTGTTAAGCACCGGGCCAAGGAAATAAATAGCAACAGCGGCAACTACTGCACCTAGTCCCATTGCCACGGAAACGTTAAATAAACCCTGCCCGGACTGAAACAAATAACCGGCAACAATTGGCCCTAAAGCGGCTCCACCGCGACCAATACCGATGACGACACCCGTGCCGCTGGCACGTACCTCTGCCGGAAACGATTGCGCCATTAGTGCATACAGGCCAACAACCGCAGAGTTAGTGAAAAACCCGGTCACCGCAGAGATAATGGACAGATGCAGCAGGGTTTGTGGCCCTAACCCAAAGACCATCACCATTGCAAAGGCACATAGCATAATGACGATGAGCAGCGGCCGCAGTCTGAAGCGACTGGCGATAACACCAAAAATTAATGAACCTACAGCACCGCCAACATTCGCCCATACCAGCACAGTGCCGGCGCTGGAAGGCGCAAAACCTATATCTACCACGATTTTGGGAATCCATTTGAGGATGTAATAGAAGGTCATGATTTGCGCAAAATAAGCGACCACCAGCAAGGCAGTGATAAGTCTTAAATTGTTGGCGAGCAGGGTTTTAAATCCAGACGCTTTTTGCTGTTTGGTTTTTACCGGCAAACTGGCGATTGCGTGATGACCGATTTGCTGTAATACCTTATTGATTCGTTGCAGCGCATTTTTCGGCTGTCGGCTGATCAGGAAATCAATTGATTCGGGCAACAAAAACCAGCAAATAACTAAAAACGCACCAGTGACGGCCCCACCGAAAACAAAAATAGCTTTCCAGTTATACAGTTCCAATAATTCAGTAGAAATAGAGCCACCAACAATGGCGCCGATGGGGTAGCCGGTCGCCATGAGAATCACTGCGAGGTTGCGATACTTAGCGTTGGCAAACTCAGCAACCAGGGCATTGGTTGATGCCAGCATACCACCAACGCCAAGCCCGGTTAAAAAGCGAAACACCAATAGGAAGTTTAACGAGTCTGCAAAGGCGCTGGCGTTCATACCAATGGTCATTAATGTTAGGCAAGTCAGTATGGTTGGGCGTCTGCCAAAGCGATCGGCAAGGTTACCCAGGGTGATTGAACCAATGGCCATACCAACCAATTCCATTGACAACACAATGCCTAAGGCACCGCGACTCACGTTCCATTCAGTGGCAATGCCGGGTGACGCAAAGCTAATTGCCAATACATCAAATCCATCAAGCGCATTAAGAAGAATACACATCAGAATCACGAATAACTGAAATATTTTCATGTCAGACTGTTCTATCTGCTGCATTGGATTATTGGTCATTATTTGAGTTACCTCACAGGGCTAACAGTACACAAAACCAGCTGGCAATAACGTTCATTTCAAACTGGTTGTAGTAAATATGTGAGGAATGTTAACGAAGTGTTATTGCCGCTTGAATTGCATAAAGTGACTAATTAATTGATATATAGTGACAGGCATGGTTTTTTTGCAAAGAATGCTCGCCATTATTAGTTTTCCACCGAATTTTTCTCCCGATACTGACTGGGACATACGCCGGTCCAGTTAAGAAAAGCTCGCGTAAACACCGCGGGTTCAGAAAATCCGACGCTTTCTGAAATCTGATTGATTGGCAGGTTATATTTTGTCAGTAAGGTAACCGCTTTATCGAGTCGAACCTGATCTTTTAGTTGTTGATACGAGGTGCCTTCTGATTTTAATTTTCTCATCATGGTGCGCTTTGTCATATTCATCATTGCCGCTGCTGAATCAATAGACGGCACTCCACCTTTCAGGTTTTTCCATAGCAACCGCTGTAGTTCTGTGGACAAGCTATAGTCTGCTTCATAACGCTGAAAAATTTCTCGTGGACAACGTTTCATAAACAATTTTAAGGAGGCATCATTTTGTTGAACTGCACGTTTTAAGTATTTGGCAGGAAAAGCAAACCCAAGTTTATGGCTGTCGAAGGTATGGCCGCCCGGAAACAGATAAGAATACTCAGTAATGTGAGCAGGTGGAGGGTAGTCAAAGTGACACTCAATGATCGGCAAACTGTCGGCAATTAACCAGGATGCGTATCGGTGCATTGCCAACAAAAGTAATTCGGCAAACATATGGTGAGGATCCCGCTCAGGACTGCACAATGTAAAGTCAAGAAACGCCGTCTCCCCTTCTACCGTTAATTTAATTTTAAACGCTTTAGTGACCATGGCATAAAATCGCACCGCCAAATTCAAAGCCTTGTGCAAAGTTGGTTGATTAACGGTTAATCGCCCCATCATAAAATATGAGCCAGCCGGTAACGGGTGCGCTGCGAGCCCCATGCTTTCGTCTTGCAATGCTTGCCAGATAAGGTTTTGGAAAGTGGCTAGCTTTTCGGTTTTAACCCGCAACTCAGGTTGGTCAAAGATATCTTCGCTGACGTCAATTGTTTTTAACATGCTTGCGACATCGAGATTGTTTTTCAGGGCCTCATGATAAAGCTGACTGATGTAATGATTTGCTGCTGTACCCACTTCATATTTATCTGGCATGGCATCGATCTCCAATAATCATTAACAACTTATTAACCAATCATAGTGCACCAGAAACTAGTTCTTTGCAAAACGGTGTGTCGTGTCACTAATTATCAAACCCTTTGTCGTTCTCAATCTTTAAACTGGTCACCCCGAGCCTGCAAGTGACCGGCACTTCGTGTTATCAGGCTTCAGCAAAAATCATGCTCGCAACAGTGCGTTAGGTGCGTATTGGCGGGCAATTTACTAGTTACGAATACCGTTGATTTACCGCCAACACCTTATGTGTAAAGCACTGTATTTAAAACACAAAATGACAATTGAGCGTTTGCTTACTCAGTCAATAAAGAGATAGCCACTTCGACTATGCATAAAGTTTCTTTTGGCACAAATTGTCAATTTTTTAGTCACTTTTGGCAATTTCCAGTGCAAACGAGGTTGTTACTATAGCCAAAATGTTAAACAAAAATTATACAAATGTGTGCATAATTAACATTTGGCTATCAATTCCAACATCCGTGATGGTGTGACTGAGTCTGATAAGCAAATGAAATGCACCGATAACCTGGAGCAAACCATGTGCTTACAAATGCCTAACTTATTTACTAAATCCACCCCCCATGAGTTTAAGGGTGGCATAATAAAGAATCCGCGTTGTCAGCGTGCATCAGCAAGTTTTTTCAGCAAAACGCTGGTGGCAACAGCAATTGGACTGTCTTTTATTGCCACCCCGTCATTAGCACAACAAACCGAACCAGCAACAGCTGAACAGGATGAAGTCCAGTTAGAAGTTATTACCGTAAACGCCAGAAGGCGTTCAGAAAGTATGCAGGAAACGCCTATTGCAGTTTCAGCTTTTTCAGCCAAAGAGCTGGAGCGCCGTGGCATAGAGAATACTCAGGATTTAGACCGTGTAACCCCGAGTCTGCAGTTTGCTACCAGTGGGCAGCTATCGGGTAACAACTCTGCAGCGGTGGTATTTATTCGTGGTGTCGGTCAGCTGGATCCGACCTCATCAGTTGATCCCGGTGTCGGGATTTATGTGGATGACGTATACATGGGCCGCTCTGCAGGCGGGGCTATGGACTTTAAGGACATTCAGAGCGTTGAAGTATTACGTGGTCCTCAGGGGACCTTGTTCGGCCGCAACACCATAGGCGGCGCTGTATTAGTAAAAACAGCTGAGCCTTCTGACATGTTTGGTGGGAAAGCACGGTTACGTATCGGTGAAGATAATTTACGTGAAGCCTTTGTTGCCGTTGATTTACCTATCACAACAGATTTGCTCAGTCGGTTTTCAGCAGGTACCAGAAAGCGTGATGGCTACGTTACCCGTGTTTATGATGGCCAGGATCTTGGTAATGATGATACGTATTCATTGAATGGCACAATACAGTACACGCCAAGTGATAACTTTAAAGTGACCCTTAAAGGGGATTACACCAAAGAAGATGAAAATGGTTCGCCGTTTGTTTTTGCTGGTATTAATGAATCTGCCCCTGTGGCGGCGATTGTAAGCGTGGCGGCCGGGTGCCCGGGTGCAACGATTCCTTTCGCGCCCATCGCGCCCGGCGACCCGCGTTTTGGCGCGCCTAATGTGCCCAATATTGATGACCCTCGTTGTGCCAACGATTTTCAAAGTAAAGGGGATCTTACCAACGGCGGTACGGCCCCCGTTGAAAGTACATTAGAAGGCTGGGGGCTATCTGCTGCGTTAGAGTGGGAGTACAGCAAAAACATTACGTTAAAGTCGATTACCGCATACCGCTCAACAGAGTGGACCGGTATTCGTGATGCTGACAATACCCCCTTCGATATGCTTACCACGGATGTCACCAGTGATTCAGAACAATTCTCTCAAGAGTTCCAGCTGATCTACGATAACGACAAGATATCCGGCATTACCGGCTTGTACTACTTTGATGAGAGCAGTGATGACAAGCTGTCAATTTTACTGGCATTCCCCCCTTCACCACCGGTTATTGGTTCACTGTTAAACGGTGGCCCTGGCTCCCGTGATTATCAGGTTATTAACCTGGAAACCGAAAGCTTTGCGGTGTTTTCTGAGTGGGCGTATGAACTGAACGATGATTGGAGTGTTTCCGCGGGTCTGCGTTATACCGAAGATGACAAGGGCTTTCAGGGCACTATTATGAATATATTCCCGGCTACTGCACCGGATCCTGCGACGCTACCCACACAAGCCACCAGCGAAGGTGGTCCGCTGTTTATCTTTAACCGGCCATTTTCTGATACCTATTCTGCAACGACCGGGTCGGCATCGGTGCGGTATAAATTGCAGGACAATATTAATACCTACTTAAGTTACAGCAGCAGCTTCAAATCAGGTGGTTTTAACAGCCGTTACAATGCACCAACAGCAGACAACTTACCTATCTCGTTTGGTGAAGAGGAAGTGAGTTCCTGGGAAATAGGTGTAAAAGCAGATGTCACTAATGACTTCCGGGTTAATGTGGCGGCGTTTATGTCTGAATACAGTGATATTCAGTTGATATTCCGTCAGGGGGTGGTGCCACTGTTATTTAATGCAGGGTCAGCGTCTATTGATGGTGTGGAGCTGGAGTTTACGTACATTCCCACCAGAAACTGGTTAATTGAAGGTGGCTTCAGTTACCTGGACGACAAAATCGACAGCATCACTGAAGTGAGTGGCGCAGAAGCGACTATTACGCCGGACAATTCGTTGCCACTTACGCCCGAATGGCAAGGTAACCTTGGTGCCGCTTACAGTATTGAAGTGGCCAATAACTACGAGTTGACCTCACGCGTGGATGTATCGTACACCGCCAGTCAGTACTTCGACTCAAGCAATACCGAGATTGTCGCGCAAAATGATGGAGTGACGTACGTTACCGCTTCTTTAAAACTGGATAATCTGGTTAATTATTGGGACCTCACCTTTGGTGTAAATAACCTGACCGACGAACGCTATCTCGAACAAGGTAACGCCTCGTTAGCCACACTGGGTTATGCCGAAGCCATTTATGCCAGACCCAGAAATTGGTTTCTTTCATTCTCTACTGAATTTTAAGACTGTTAGAGCGGCGTAAATTTAACGATTACCCCCAGTTTTATTTTCAGTAACTGTGCACAGGTTTGCTGTGCACAGGTTTGCTGTGCACAGCGTTGTTTATTGAATAGATGTTTAAGCATTATCTCACGAGCATCTTCGTTATTGGGGCTATCCATTGTTTAAATAAACATACTGGAATGAAAAAAATGACTAAGCAAAATATTATGAAGGTTGCCGCAATTGCGGCTCTTTCCTCAGCCTTGCTGGCGTGTAATTCTTCAGACAATGATGCTGAGCCAACAGATAATGCATTACCGCAACTCTCACCCGCAACCGCCGCCGAGCTCTCGGGCAATTGTAACGACCTGGCGGCAAGTCTGAGCGTGTTAGCAAACACAACAATTACCTCAAGCAGCGAAGTGGCTACAGGTGAGCTGATGGTGGCTGGCAATGATGTTCCGGCGCACTGCCTGGTAACGGGCAACATGTTTGAACGTGTCAGTGACATAGACGGCAACGTGTATGCCATTGGATTTGAAATGCGTTTGCCACTTAATTGGAATGGCCGCTTTTTTCATCAGGCCAATGGCGGTATTGATGGCACAGTTGTTACAGCCGTAGGCGCCGCCGGGCCCGGTAATTTAAGCAACGCGCTTTATCAGGGCTTTGCCGTATTAAGTTCTGACGCCGGGCACAGCGGTGCATTGGGACCTGCATTTGGCGTGGATCCGATTGCCCGGTTAGATTACGGCTACACAGCGGTCGAAAAATTAACCCCAATGGCGAAAGAGCTGATTTCCATTGCCTATGGTAAAGGCCCTGATCGCTCGTATTTTGGTGGCTGTTCTAATGGCGGACGCCATACCTTTAATACCTTTGCCCGTATGCCGGATGAATATGATGGCTATCTGGCGGGTGCGCCCGGATTCAGGCTACCTTATGCCGCTATTGCTAATATTTTCGGCGCACAACGCTATCATTCTGTAGCCACAAACCCAATGGACATTGCATCAGGGTTTACTGCGCCAGAGCGCCAAATGGTTGCCGCTGCCACGTTGTCGGTATGTGATGATCTTGATGGCGTACAAGACGGCCTGATTAACGACTTTGAAGTCTGTCAGGCCACATTCTCTTTTGATGATGTACCCACTTGTACTGCTGAACGCGATGGCACCTGCCTGAGTGAAGCACAAAAAACGGCGTTGGCGCCTATTTTCAGTGGTGCCGTTACCAGCACGGGCGAGCCGTTTTACGCGCCATTTCCATTCGATACCGGTGTAGCCAGTGCTGACTATGCGTTTTGGGATTTCTTTGCGCCGGTAGTGCTCGATTCCGGTGGCGTTGGCTTAATTTGGGGCGTACCAGTTGCCGATCCTGCCACGTTCAACGGCCAGGACTTAGCATTGAATGGTTCTATTGATGACATGCTTACCAGCATTGAATCAACCAACGACATTTACACCGAAGCGGCGAGCAGTTTTATGATCCCGCCCAATAACGGTGAGGAGCTCTCTGCGGTGCGCGAAAGAGGCGCAAAAATCATGGTTTATCATGGCGTGAGTGATCCTATCTTCTCTGCAATGGATACGATCAACTGGTATAACAACCTGAGCGAAAATAATAATGGTGATGCCACTGACTTTGCCCGTTTATACCTGATGCCTGGCATGGGGCATTGCTCTGGCGGCACGGCAGTGGATCAGGTTGATTTGCTGACCCCCTTAGTTGAGTGGGTAGAAAACGGTATTGCGCCTGAAGATCTCGTGGCCACGGCGCGGGGTGCCGGTAACCCGGGCGGTGAAAACCCTGAGGTACCAGCAGCATGGTCGGCAGATCGGTCACGGCCTTTGTGCCCCTACCCAACCGTAGCCCGTTATGATGCGAATGCAGGGAGTGGCGACGTTGAATCAGCAGACAGTTTTAGCTGCCAGTAGTTAACTGTTCAAAACAAAAAGCAGGCTTGTTTTCCAAGCCTGCTTTTTTTGATTCAGATAAAAGTCGATGTATTCATCACGCGACCTGGCGCGTTACAAATCTAATACCAGCCGCTTGCTTTTCGCACGGGAACAACAAGGGGTGATCTGGTCCATTTTCTGCTTTTCATCCGCGCTCATAAAAACGTCTTTATGATCGGCTTCACCTTCGAGCAGACCGGTAATACAGGTACCACACACCCCTTCTTCACAGGCCACCGGAATAAATAAGCCGTTGTCTTCCAAAACATTCAGAATGGATATATCTTTTGCAACCTGCAACACCTGCCCGGTGCTATTAATAACCACCTCAAAGCTTTGGTCGTCGCTATGGTCGATAGCCTCGGCGGCAAAAAACTCCCGATGAATATTTTCTGCCGGCCAGCCAAGTTGCTCAGCAGCACCAATAACATCGTGAATAAACTGATTCGGACCACAAAGGTAAAGCTGGGTGTCCTGGCTATAACCTGCCAGTAACTGGTTGGGGTCGAGCCGTTTTTGGCTATCACCTAAACTAAAATGAAAGAGACAATGGCGGGCATAGCCGGATTGTGTGATGCGCTCATAATAGGCTGCATGCTGCTGATCACGGGCACAAAAATGTAACTCAAAAGGCAGCTGCTCGGCATGCAGTTGCTCGGCCATGGCTAAAATAGGCGTAATGCCAATGCCAGCCGCAATCAGCAGCGTTTTATGTTTGCCCGGCACTAACGGAAACAAATTTTTAGGCGCGCTAATGGTTAACGTATCACCTTGCTGAAGCTGGTTATGAATGTACTGAGAGCCACCACGGCCATTCGGTTCATTTAAGATGGCGATTTCATAACTATTGCTATCTGTCGCACCACATAATGAGTACTGGCGAATAATGCCGTTTGGTAAATGCACGTCGATATGCGCCCCCGCTTGCCAGGCGGGCAACGGGCTGCCATCGGCGGCCGTCAGTTGTAATTGGCATACAGAAGCCGTTAATGGTTGTTTGTTGGTAACAATAACTTCGATCATTATTGTTCTCCAACATTCGCCGTTGCAGACGCCGCTTGCTCCTGCTTAATGACGCGTTCAATCATTCTGCGCGCCTGCACGCCACCGGCATCGATATCCAGCTTTAAAATGCTGCGGTCAGGATAATCGAGTAAGTTTTGTTGCTGGCGCTCCAACACCTCCAGATCTTCAGCAAAAATTGCCCCCTGGCCTTTTTGTATAGAGTCTGTTAGTTCTTGATCCTGCGGCTTAAAGTCGCGCGCCATGCCCCAAAAATACCAGATAGAATGCTCGGTTTCCGGGGTAATAAAGTCCACCACAATACTGCTGGCTTTATGTGACTTGGGCGCGTTATATCCGCCGTTACCGGCGTGAGCAACACCCACCTCAATCATAATATGGCTGGGTAGTGAGAAACGGCATATTTGCCAGCGATCAACCGCAACATCGTCGGCTAAGTCATTAGCGCGCAAGGCTGCCTGCCAAAAAGGCGGCGCCATTACATTTTCCATATAGCGGCTGGTGACCACCGTTTGGCCTTCCATTTTGGTAGCAACCGGTGACTCGTCGATCTCTTTTTGGCCAATGCTGCTGGCGTGAACATAGGTTTCGTGGGTTAAATCCATGAGATTATCAATCATCAGCCGGTAGTCGCAGTTAATATGATACAAACCGCCGCCATAGCCCCAGTCCGGGCTGTTTGCCCAGTGTAATTCAGGGATCAGACTGTCGTCGGCCAGGGCCTGATCGCCAGGCCATATCCACACAAACCCATGACGCTCAACTACCGCAAAATGTTTAATACAGGGAAAATGCCCTACCCGTTGGTTTGGCATGGATTGGGTTTTGCCATCCTCTCCCATACGTAAGCCATGATAGCCACATACCAGTTGCCCGTTTTCAACAAACCCCAGCGACAATGGAGCGCCACGATGGGGGCAAAAATCTTCAACCGCAACAATTTGTTGTTGCTGATTACGGAAAAATACCAATTTGATACC
>JABXHM010000003.1 GCA_013373625.1 Alteromonadaceae bacterium
AGGTTGTCGCCAGGCATTACCATTTCAACGCCTTCTGGCAGTTGAACAGCACCGGTTACGTCAGTTGTACGGAAGTAGAACTGTGGACGGTAACCTTTAAAGAATGGCGTATGACGGCCACCTTCGTCTTTAGACAGTACGTATACTTCTGCTTCAAACTTAGTGTGAGGAGTGATTGAACCAGGCTTAGCCAGTACCTGACCACGCTCTACGTCGTCACGCTTAGTACCACGTAACAGAACACCTACGTTCTCACCTGCACGACCTTCGTCAAGCAGCTTACGGAACATTTCAACACCGGTACAAGTCGTCTTGGTTGTATCTTTGATACCAACGATTTCTACTTCTTCACCTACTTTAACGATACCTTGCTCAACACGACCCGTTACAACAGTACCACGGCCTGAGATTGAGAATACGTCTTCGATTGGCAGGATGAACGGCTTATCGATGTCACGCTCTGGCTCTGGGATGTAGCTATCTAAAGCTTCGCCCAGTTCGATGATTTTCTTTTCCCACTCTTCGTCGCCTTCAAGCGCTTTCAGTGCAGAACCCTGGATTACCGGCAGGTCATCGCCCGGGAAATCATACTCAGAAAGTAACTCACGTACTTCCATTTCTACCAGTTCTAGCAGCTCTTCGTCATCAACCATGTCACATTTGTTCATGAATACGATGATGTAAGGTACGCCTACCTGACGACCAAGAAGGATGTGCTCACGAGTCTGAGGCATAGGGCCATCAGTCGCCGCAACTACCAGGATCGCGCCGTCCATCTGAGCAGCACCAGTGATCATGTTTTTAACATAATCGGCGTGTCCAGGACAGTCTACGTGAGCGTAGTGACGGCTAGGAGTGTCATACTCTACGTGTGAAGTAGAGATGGTGATACCACGGGCTTTTTCTTCTGGCGCGTTATCGATTTGGTCGAACGCTTGAGCAGAACCACCGTAAGTCTTTGAAAGGACAGTAGTGATTGCTGCAGTCAGAGTGGTTTTACCGTGGTCAACGTGGCCGATTGTACCCACGTTTACGTGGGGTTTCGACCGTTCAAACTTTTCTTTTGCCATTTTTCTCGTTTCCTAAGTTAAAAGTCCGCCCCAATAGCAGACCGGACCGAACCTTCAAATATTAGCTTCGTGCCTCAATGATTGCTTTCGCCACGTTACTAGGCGCTTCTGCATAGTTGAAGAACTCCATTGAGTAGGAGGCGCGCCCCTGCGTGGCTGAACGCAGGTCAGTAGCATAACCGAACATTTCCGAAAGTGGCACCTTCGCCCGAACAATTTTTATTCCGGCTACGCCTTCTTCCATTCCTTCAATCATACCACGGCGACGGTTAAGGTCGCCAACAACGTCACCCATCCAATCTTCCGGAGTGGTTACTTCAACATTCATCGTGGGCTCCAGTAAAACAGGGTTCGCTTCTGCGGCGCCTTTTTTAAAGCCCATTGAACCGGCGATCTTAAACGCCATTTCAGAAGAGTCAACATCATGGTAAGAGCCGTCAAATAAAGTTACCTTTACATCGAGAACAGGATAACCTGCCAGCACACCATTTTGCGTTTGCTCCTGAATACCTTTGTCTACCGAAGGAATGAATTCTTTAGGGATAACACCGCCGACGATTTCATTAACAAACTCGTAGCCCTTACCCTCTTCCTGCGGCTCTATGCGCAGCCAAACGTGACCAAACTGGCCGCGACCGCCTGACTGACGAACAAACTTGCCTTCGACTTCCACTTTCTTGCGGATAGTCTCGCGGTAAGCCACTTGTGGGTTACCGACATTACATTCCACATTAAACTCGCGCTTCATGCGGTCAACAATGATATCCAGGTGCAATTCACCCATACCGGAAATGATTGTCTGACCGGTTTCATCATCTGTTTTAACGCGGAATGACGGGTCTTCTGCTGCCAATTTACTCAGCGCGATACCCATTTTTTCCTGGTCTGCCGTTGATTTTGGTTCAACAGCTATGGAGATTACCGGATCCGGGAACTCCATTCGTTCGAGTGTGATCACGTTATTAGGATCGCACAAGGTGTCACCCGTAGTGACGTCTTTCATGCCAATCGCCGCTGCGATATCACCGGCACGAACTTCTTTTAGTTCAGCACGGTCTTTTGAGTGCATCTGTACAATTCGACCAAAACGTTCACGCTTACCTTTCACCGGGTTAAATACCGTATCACCGGTATTTACTACGCCGGAATAGCAACGGAAGAACGTTAGTGTACCCACAAACGGGTCTGTGGCTATTTTAAACGCCAGTGCCGAAAATGGCTCGTCATCATCTGCATGACGCTCACCTTCGCTGTCATCTGGCAATATACCGTTGATAGCCGGCACATCAATAGGTGCAGGTAAATAACGCACAACGGCGTCCAGAACGGCTTGCACGCCTTTGTTCTTAAACGCGCTACCGCAGGCAGCCAGTACTATTTCATTTTTTAGTGTACGAACACGAAGCCCCTCATGAATCTCTTCTTCAGTGAGTTCTCCGCCTTCTAAATACTTGTCCATTAATTCATCGTTAGCTTCCGCTGCCGCTTCAATCATTTCTGAACGGTACTTTTCTGCTTTTTCTAACAATTCAGCCGGAATGTCTTCATAGGTAAAGGTCATGCCTTTGTCCTCTGCATTCCAGTTGATGGATTTCATTTTAATCAGGTCAATAACACCGCGGAATTCTTCCTCAGCGCCAATATTAAGCTGAATGGGTACACAGTTAGCACCTAAACGCTTACGGATTTGACCAATTACCCGTTCAAAATCCGCCCCGGCACGGTCCATCTTATTGACGAAAACCATGCGCGGAACGTGATATTTATCTGCCTGTCGCCAGACAGTTTCTGATTGAGGTTCAACACCAGAAGACCCACAAAATACCACTACCGCGCCATCCAGAACCCGTAATGAACGCTCTACCTCAATGGTAAAGTCAACGTGTCCCGGAGTATCGATAATATTGATGCGGTGCTGTTCAAATTGTTGCTGCATCCCGGACCAAAAACAGGTTGTGGCAGCAGAGGTAATCGTAATTCCCCGCTCCTGCTCCTGTTCCATCCAATCCATGGTTGCAGCACCATCATGCACTTCACCAATTTTATGCGACAGACCGGTATAAAACAGAACGCGCTCAGTTGTCGTGGTTTTACCCGCATCAACGTGCGCAACTATTCCGATATTCCGATAGCGATCTATTGGAGTCTTACGTGGCATACATCTCTCTCAGTTAAACGTTGATTACCAACGATAGTGTGCAAACGCTTTGTTTGCATCGGCCATACGGTGAACGTCTTCACGTTTCTTAACCGCTGAACCTTTGTTGTCACTTGCATCAAGCATTTCGGCAGCCAGGCGCTGAGCCATTGACTTCTCGCCACGTTTACGTGCCGCTTCTACCATCCAACGCATACCCAGTGCATTACGACGAACCGGACGAACTTCTACTGGTACCTGATAAGTTGAACCACCTACGCGACGTGATTTAACCTCAACAGTAGGACGAATGTTGTCCAGTGCTTCTTCGAATACATCCAGGTGTGCCTTGCCGGTTTTTTCAGCAACAATATCAAGCGCACCGTAAACGATCTTTTCAGCTTTCGATTTCTTGCCGTCGAGCATTACGACATTCATGAATTTAGCAAGTAATTGTGAACCAAATTTTGGCTCTGGTAGGATTTTACGTTGACCTACGACTCTTCTTCTTGGCATCTTCTATTCTCCGTGGAATTCAGGGATAACCCAAAACTCAATTAATACAGTTTGGCCTTACTAACGGAGAACCGTTAAGACTTGGGCCGCTTGGCGCCGTACTTAGAACGGGCCTGTTTACGATCGTTTACACCGGCGCAGTCAAGCGTACCGCGAACTGTGTGGTAACGAACACCTGGCAAGTCTTTTACACGACCGCCACGGATAAGCACAACGCTGTGCTCTTGAAGGTTGTGGCCTTCACCACCGATGTATGAAGATACTTCAAAACCGTTGGTTAAACGAACACGACATACTTTACGTAATGCTGAGTTTGGTTTCTTTGGCGTAGTGGTATATACACGAGTACATACACCACGTCTTTGTGGACAAGCTTGCAGTGCCGCTACGTTGCTTTTCTCAACGGGCTTTCTGCGTGGCTTGCGCACTAACTGGTTAACTGTTGCCATTAACTAGCTCCTGATTAAAAACTACAAAAACCCGGGCCTATGTCCGGGTCGATTAATTGCGACTTTTTGCTCATCGCCAGACCATATGCTCGTTATGATCTGTGCGGCGTTGATATTAAAAACCGCACCGATAAAGGGTGGCTTTTCGCCTGTTACCTTTTTTCGGGTCGCGGAATATTAAAGATCAATGCCTGTGCTGTCAAGCTGTACAAAGGTTAACCACAGAATTACTGCCAATTTACCCTTCTACAGATGACAAATGGGGCATCATCTTGCGATGATGCCCCATTTCACATTACTTAGCTTAATCTTCTGACGAACTGTCTGAAGATACTTCGGCGTTTAACGCTTCGGTTAATGCCTGCTCTGCTTCGGCAGCAGAGACTGACATTTCAGCAATTTCTTCGTGACGACGTTGTGCACGTTTTTCGTGATAAGCGAAACCCGTACCAGCAGGGATCAGGCGACCAACGATAACGTTTTCTTTCAGACCACGTAAATCGTCTTCTTTGCCCTGTACCGCTGCTTCAGTCAGCACGCGAGTGGTTTCCTGGAACGACGCCGCAGAGATAAATGACTCTGTCGACAACGATGCCTTGGTAATACCCAGTAACTGAATTTCATACAGCGCTGGTAATTTACCGGCTTTTTCCATTTCACGGTTAGCAATTTTAACCGCGGCCACTTCAACTTGCTCACCTTCAAGGAATTGCGTATCACCAGGTGCAGTAATCATACACTTACGCAGCATCTGGCGAATAACCACTTCGATGTGCTTATCGTTAATTTTTACACCCTGCAGGCGGTAAACTTCCTGAACTTCGTTAACGATGTAATTAGATACAGCGCTCACGCCACGCAGACGTAAGATGTCATGCGGTGACTCAGGACCGTCGGCAATAACTTCACCTTTTTCAACGTTTTCACCTTCGAATACGTTAAGCTGACGCCATTTCGGGATCATCTCTTCGTACGGGTCGCCGTCTTTTGGTGTAATGACCAGGCGTTTCTTGCCTTTGGTTTCTTTACCAAAGCCAATCATACCTGATACTTCAGCCAGGATAGCAGGCTCTTTAGGTTTACGTGCTTCGAACAAGTCAGCTACGCGCGGAAGACCACCAGTGATATCCCGTGTCTTCGAGCTTTCCTGAGGAATACGTGCCAGCACGTCACCTTCTTTCGCCACTTTACCGTCAGCCGCTTCGATAGTGGTAAAGCTTGGCAGGCGAATTTCCTGCAAGCCAAACTCATCGCTTTCCAGAATCAGCTTAGGCTCTTTAGCATTAACCTTAGACAGATCTTTAACCACAACACGGGTCAGACCGGTCAGCTCGTCCTGCTGCATCTCAGTATTTGAGTCATCGATATCAGCAAATGAGATCTTCGAAGCACGCTCAAGTACGATTGGGTGACTATGCGGATCCCAGTTAGCGACTACGTCACCAGCTTGCACTGCCGCACCGTCATCAACGGTAAGGATTGCACCGTAAGGCACTTTATAACGTTCTTTCTCACGACCCTGCTCGTCTGTCATGGTCAGTTCGGTTGAACGTGACACAATAACCAGCTTACTATCGCTGTTCTTAACAAACTTAGCGTTGTGCAGTTTCAGATTACCGGCAGTTTTAACCTGTACGCTGTTTTCTGCTGACGCTCTTGATGCGGCACCACCAATGTGGAAAGTACGCATGGTAAGCTGAGTACCCGGCTCACCGATAGACTGTGCAGCGATAACACCAACAGATTCACCACGACCCACCATATGGCCACGGGCCAGGTCACGTCCGTAACAGTTAGCACATACACCGTAGTCGTTATCACAGGTGATAACCGAGCGAACCATCATCTGGTCCACAGAGTTTTGCTCCAGCATATCTACCAGATGCTCATCAAGCAGCGTATTACGCTCTACCAGCAGTTCTTCAGTACCCGGGGCATAAACGTCTTCGGCTACAACACGACCCAACACACGTTCGCGCAGCGGCTCTACTACGTCACCACCTTCAATAAGAGGTGTCATCAGAACGCCTTCGTAGGTACCGCAATCAGAATTGGTAATAACCAAATCCTGCGCTACGTCTACCAGACGACGAGTCAGGTAACCCGAGTTCGCTGTCTTAAGTGCCGTATCGGCCAAACCTTTACGTGCACCGTGAGTTGAAATGAAGTACTGAAGTACGTTCAGACCTTCACGGAAGTTAGCCGTAATCGGGGTTTCGATGATTGAGCCATCCGGCTTCGCCATCAGACCACGCATACCCGCTAGCTGACGAATCTGTGCAGCACTACCACGAGCACCGGAGTCGGCCATCATATAAACAGAGTTAAATGACGCCTGCTCTTCTTCTTCGCCCTTAGCGTTAATAACGATATCAGTCTTCAGGTTATCCATCATCGCCTTGGCGACTTTTTCGTTCGCGTTAGACCAGATGTCGATAACTTTGTTGTAACGTTCACCGGCAGTAACAAGACCGCTTTGGAACTGTTCCTGAATCTCGATAACTTCGGCTTCGGCTGCATCGATAATATCTTTCTTGGCATCCGGGATAACCATGTCATCGATACCAACAGACGCACCCGCGATCATCGCGTAGTGGAAACCGGTATACATGATTTGGTCAGCCGCGATGACCGTATCTTTCAGACCAAGCGTACGGTAACAAGCATTCAGCAAGGCTGAGATTTGCTTTTTACCCATTGCCTGGTTGATGATTTCAAACGGCAAGCCTTTTGGCAGAATTAATGAGAAAATGGCACGACCAACAGTGGTATCTGTCAACGTAACTTTCTCAGTTTTGGTGCCATCTTCGGCGACGTCATATTCAGTGATACGCACTTTTACACGTGCATGCAATTCAGCATTACCTGTGCGATAGGCCTTTTCGGCTTCGTGCGGGCTGGTGAACATCATGCCTTCACCCAAACCGTTTACTTTGTCGCGAGTCAGGTAGTACAGGCCCAATACAACGTCCTGTGAAGGTACGATGATTGGTTCACCGTTGGCTGGCGACAGAATGTTGTTCGTCGACATCATCAGCGCACGGGCTTCAAGCTGTGCTTCAATCGTTAACGGTACGTGTACCGCCATTTGGTCACCGTCGAAGTCGGCATTATAGGCCGCACATACTAACGGGTGCAATTGAATCGCTTTACCTTCAATCAGGGTCGGCTCAAAGGCCTGGATACCTAATCTGTGCAGAGTTGGTGCACGGTTCAGCAGTACCGGGTGTTCGCGGATAACTTCATCAAGAACGTCCCATACTTCCGGCGCTTCACGCTCAACCAGCTTCTTAGCAGCTTTAATGGTCGTCGCTAAACCACGGCCTTCTAATTTGCCGTAGATGAATGGCTTGAACAGCTCAAGAGCCATTTTCTTAGGCAAACCACACTGGTGTAAACGCAGTGTCGGACCAACGGTAATTACAGAACGACCAGAGTAATCGACACGTTTACCAAGCAGGTTCTGACGGAAACGACCTTGCTTACCTTTAATCATGTCAGCAAGCGATTTCAGTGGACGTTTGTTAGAGCCAGTAATGGCACGGCCACGACGACCGTTATCTAACAAGGCGTCAACCGCTTCTTGCAGCATACGCTTTTCGTTACGCACAATAATATCCGGAGCGGCCAGATCTAGCAGGCGCTTCAAACGGTTATTACGGTTAATAACGCGGCGGTACAGATCGTTCAGATCAGACGTTGCAAAACGACCACCGTCCAGTGGTACCAGCGGACGTAAGTCTGGTGGCAATACTGGCAGAACTGTCATGATCATCCACTCTGGCTTATTACCAGACTGTTGGAATGACTCAAGCAGTTTTAAACGCTTAGTGATTTTCTTACGCTTGGTTTCAGAGTTAATCGACGGTAACTCTTCACGCATCGCCGCAACATCAGCATCAACGTCAAGGACTTTCAGCAAATCGAATACCGCTTCGGCACCCATCTTCGCTTCAAATTCGTCGCCATGCTCTTCTAATGAATCAAGGTACTCTTCTTCGCTCAGCAGTTGGCTGCGCTCCAACGTCGTCATACCTGGTTCGGTTACCACAAATGATTCAAAGTACAATACGCGTTCGATGTCACGCAGTGTCATGTCAAGCATCAAACCGATACGAGACGGCAATGATTTCAGGAACCAGATGTGGGCAACCGGGCTGGCCAGTTCGATGTGACCCATACGTTCACGACGTACTTTTGTCAGGGTAACTTCAACACCACATTTTTCACAGATCACACCACGGTGCTTAAGGCGCTTGTACTTACCACACAAGCACTCATAGTCTTTAACCGGACCAAAAATACGCGCACAAAACAAACCGTCGCGCTCTGGTTTAAAGGTACGATAGTTAATCGTCTCTGGTTTCTTAACTTCACCAAATGACCATGAACGAATCATGTCAGGTGATGAAAGACCAATACGAATATTATCGAATTCTTCGGTCTTATTTTGTTGTTTTAGAAACTTTAATAAGTCTTTCACAATACTCTCCCGGCGGAGTCAGTCTCTATGGCCCGGTTACCCGGGCCAACTCAATCAATAATGGCGTTAGCCTGCTTAGTGTTCTTCCAACTCGATATTAATACCGAGCGAGCGAATTTCTTTAAGCAGTACATTGAAGGACTCAGGCATACCTGGTTCCATTCTGTGATCGCCATCAACGATGTTCTTGTACATTTTGGTACGACCGTTAACGTCATCCGACTTAACAGTAAGCATTTCCTGCAGAGTATATGCAGCACCGTATGCTTCAAGGGCCCACACTTCCATCTCTCCGAAGCGCTGACCACCGAACTGTGCTTTACCACCCAACGGCTGCTGTGTAACCAGACTGTAAGAACCAGTAGAACGAGCATGCATTTTGTCGTCTACCAAGTGGTTCAGTTTCAGCATGTACATATAACCAACGGTTACCGGACGTTCAAATGTACGACCAGTACGGCCATCGAACAAGGTAATCTGTCCGCTTTCCGGAATATCCGCCAGTTTCAGCATCTCTTTGATTTCAGATTCACGGGCACCATCAAATACTGGTGTCGCGACTGGAACCCCTTTACGCAGGTTATCGGCCAAACGCAAGACTTCATGATCGGTGAAAGTACTGATATCTACCTGCTCCGGGTTATCACCCAGCGAATAGATTTCCTGCAGGAAGTCACGCAGTTTTAGCATTTCTTCTTGCTCTTTCAGCATTCTGTCGATCTTAACGCCAAGACCATGGGCTGCCATACCTAAGTGTGTTTCCAGGATCTGACCAATGTTCATCCGTGACGGTACACCCAGTGGGTTCAATACGATATCTACCGGCGTACCGTTTTCATCGTATGGCATATCTTCTACCGGAATAACGGTTGAGATAACACCTTTGTTACCGTGACGTCCGGCCATTTTATCACCAGGCTGGATATGACGTTTAACTGCCAGGTATACCTTAACAATCTTAAGTACACCAGGCGCCAGATCATCACCTTGGGTGATCTTGCGACGTTTAACCTCAAATTTCTTATCGAAATCTGCTTTAATTTCGTCGTGCTGCTGACCAATCTGGTCAAGGTCGCTTTGCAGATCGGCATCGGTCAGCGGAATATCAAACCACTTTTCACGTGGCAAGCTGTCAAGCTTGGCCTGGTCAGTACCCGCTTTAAGCAGCAGGTTTTGCGCACGGGCAAAGATACCGTCGGCGAGGATATTGAATTCGTCAGACAGGTCTTTCTTAACCTGACGTAACTGCATGTCTTCAATTTCCAGTGCACGTTTGTCTTTTTCTACGCCATCACGGGTGAATACCTGAACGTCGATAACGGTTCCATGTACCGAGTTAGGTACACGCAGCGACGTATCTTTCACGTCAGAGGCTTTCTCACCAAAGATTGCACGTAACAGTTTCTCTTCTGGTGTAAGCTGGGTTTCACCTTTAGGCGTTACCTTACCCACCAGAATATCGCCGCCTTTCACTTCAGCACCAATGTACACAACGCCAGACTCATCCAGCTTGCTCAGTGCAGACTCACCAACGTTAGGAATATCCGAAGAAATTTCTTCTGGCCCTAACTTGGTGTCACGCGCGATACAGCTTAGTTCCTGAATGTGAATAGTCGTGAAACGGTCTTCTTCAGCAACACGTTCTGAAATCAGAATCGAGTCTTCGAAGTTGTAACCATTCCAAGGCATGAACGCGATACGCATGTTCTGCCCTAACGCCAAATCACCTAAATCAGTTGAAGGACCATCTGCCAGTACGTCTCCGGCCACGATTGGGTCGCCAACGTTACAGGTTGGGCGTTGGTTAATACAGGTGTTCTGGTTAGAACGGGTGTATTTGTTCAGATTGTAAATGTCGATACCGGCTTCGCCCGCAAACATTTCATCTTCGTCTACTTTTACAACGATACGGCTGGCATCAACATAGTCGATTACCCCACCACGCTTAGCAACCACGGTTACACCGGAGTCAACTGCGATGGTTTTTTCCATACCGGTACCAACCAGCGGCTTATCGGCGCGCAGTGTTGGTACAGCCTGACGTTGCATGTTGGCACCCATCAGGGCACGGTTAGCATCATCGTGTTCCAGGAACGGGATAATGCTGGCCGCAATCGATACAATTTGCTGTGGTGAAACGTCCATGTACTTAATGTCTTCTTTGGGCATTAAGGTAGTTTCACCGCGGTGACGACATGGGATCAGGTCGTCCATCAGCTCAAGGTTATCGGTAAGCGCTACGTTTGCCTGGGCAATCGCAAACTGACCTTCTTCAATGGCTGATAAATAGTCGATTTCATCACTCACAACGCCGTCAACGATACGACGGAATGGTGTTTCCAGGAAACCAAAGTCATTGGTACGGGCAAAACTCGCCAATGAGTTGATCAGACCGATGTTCGGGCCTTCCGGTGTTTCAATCGGACACAGACGACCATAGTGAGTCGGGTGTACGTCGCGCACCTCAAAACCAGCTCGTTCACGGGTAAGACCACCCGGGCCCAGGGCAGAAATACGACGCTTATGCGTGACTTCTGACAGCGGGTTGTTCTGATCCATAAACTGAGAAAGCTGTGACGAACCAAAGAACTCTTTAACGGCAGCTGAAATTGGCTTAGCGTTAATTAAGTCCTGCGGCATGATGTTGTCAAGATCGCCTAAACTTAAGCGCTCTTTCACCGCACGTTCAACGCGCACAAGACCAACCCGGAACTGGTTTTCTGCCATTTCGCCTACTGAGCGAATACGACGGTTACCCAGGTGGTCGATATCATCAACTTCGTCTTTACCGTCACGGATAAGAATCAACTGCTTCATTACAGCAATAATGTCTTCTTTATCCAGTGTTCCACTGCCGGTCAGTTCATCACGGCCTAAACGGCGGTTGAACTTCATGCGGCCAACTGATGACAAGTCATAACGTTCGTCAGAGAAGAACAGATTATCAAACAGGGTCTCTGCCGCATCTTTTGTTGGTGGCTCACCAGGACGCATCATGCGGTAAATTTCTACCAATGCTTCCAGACGGTTTGTTGAGCTATCAATACGCAGCGTGTCAGAGATATACGAACCGTGATCCAGTTCGTTAATATAAAGGGTAGTAAACTCTTTAATACCCGCCTGGCTTAACGCGGCTAAATTCTCTAACGTGACTTCATCGTTAGCATTAACCAGCACTTCACCAGTTTCTTCGTTGACAAAGCCTTCTGCATAAACACGGCCGACAAGGTATTCAACGGGTACTTCCAGTTCGTTAATACCGGCTTTCTCTAATGCACGGGTATGACGTGCAGAGATACGACGACCGGTTTCAACCAGGACGTTATCTTCGCCATCAAGGATGTCAAACTGAGCCGTTTCACCACGCAAGCGATCCGGTACCACTTCCATCATCATCTTGTTATCAGAGATACGTACCTGAATTTTGTCGAAGAAGGTATCCAGAATTTCTTCTGTAGCCATTTCCAACGCACGTAAGATAATCGTTGCAGGCAATTTACGGCGACGGTCAATTCGTACAAACAGGTTGTCTTTCGGGTCAAACTCAAAGTCTAACCACGAGCCACGGTAAGGAATTACACGGGCATTATAAAGAACTTTACCTGACGAGTGCGTTTTACCTTTGTCATGATCAAAGAACACACCCGGTGAACGGTGCAGCTGAGAAACGATAACACGCTCGGTACCATTAATGACGAACGTACCGTTCTCTGTCATTAAAGGAATCTCACCCATGTACACTTCTTGTTCTTTAATATCTTTTACAGTACCAGGTGCTGCTTCCTTATCGAATAATACCAGACGCAGTTTCACTCTTAACGGCGCAGAGTAGGTAACGCCGCGGATTTGACATTCTTTGACGTCAAATACCGGTTCGCCAAGGCGATAACTCACATATTGTAATTCTGAATTGCCAGAGTAACTTTTTATCGGAAACACTGAACGGAATGCTGCTTCCAAGCCGTATTGACCGTCCGGATCGATATCAATAAACTTTTTGAAAGAATCTAGCTGGATTGAAAGAAGGTATGGAATTTCCAATACCTGTGGGCGTTTGCCAAAATCCTTACGGATACGTTTCTTTTCGCTATAAGAGTAAACCATGGGTTCCTCAGCCTGCTGATTTTAGACCCAACCTGTTGCCAATTACATAACGGCAACAAACTTCCAGTACCCTTTCACAGGGAACAATCATTTAGCATACACCAAATATTAACCAATTTTTAGTTAACTTGTTGGTTTATTGCTTTATTTGTCATTCCATGTGGTGGCGCATGGTGTATACAGTCAAGGGTAAAAAGCTGTACACCCTACAGCGCAAAAAGGCTGGTGGTCAAAAAAACCACCAGCCTATGCCATTTCTGGCTAGCAATCTGCTAAAGCAAATTACTTAACTTCAACTTCTGCACCCGCTTCAGTAAGCGCTGCTTTCAGTTCTTCAGCTTCTTCTTTGCTTACGCCTTCTTTGATAGCTTTAGGAGCAGATTCAACTACTTCTTTAGCTTCTTTCAGGCCAAGGCCAGTTGCTGCGCGAACAGCTTTGATTACTGCAACCTTGTTGCCACCGAATGAAGTCATAACAACATCAAATTCAGTTTTCTCTTCTGCAGCAGCAGCGTCACCGCCAGCAGCTGGACCTGCAACTGCAACAGCAGCGGCAGCAGATACGTTGAATTTTTCTTCAGCTGCTTCGATCAGTTCAACCAGTTCCATTACTGGCATTTCAGCGATCGCGTTTAAGATATCTTCTTTAGTTAGAGCCATTTTCTCTAAACTCCTGGGATTAAAATGTTAAAAAAATCAATATGCCAAAAACGCCAATTACTTGGTGTCTTTGACCGCCGCCAATACACGCACAAACTTGCCAGGCACTTCGTTGATAGTACGAACGAATTTCTCGGCAGGTGCTTTGAAGGTTGCAAGTAGTTTCGCAAGCGCTTCGTCGCGGGTAGGCAGAGACGCCACTGCATCCAGTTTTTCTGGACCAAGCAGACCACTACCAATCGATAAAGCAGTAACTTTAAGCTTATCGTTAGTCTTACCGAAGTCTTTAAAAAGACGTGCTGCACCGCCTGGTGCATCGATAGAGAAACCATAAATAAGCGGACCAGTTAAGGCGCTATCTAAATCGGAAAATTTGCTGTCTGCCAATGCACGCTTAGCCAGAGTATTACGTACAACCTTAAGGTATACGCCTTGCTCACGAGCTTTAACGCGCAGATCAGTCAGATCGGCAACTTCCATCCCACGGTATTCAGCAACGGCTACGGATAGAGCGCGAGATGCAACATCGGAAACCTCTGCTACGATCTCTTTTTTTGCTGCTAAACCTAGTGCCACTGAGTTCACCTCTTAAAATCTGATTAAGCCAGTTATCAACCTAATCAGGGTTCACAGATTGATGCCTTCACCAATTGAAGACACCGCTCTACGGTGTTTTTACCCCAGAGAGTCTGAGTCCAAACCACCGTCTGCGCAGGCTTGCTTGATTAAGTAACGCATTAGCGTAAAAGTTCTCTTACCTCTTTTACTGCGTCACGCCTGCGGTCTAGGACGGGAGCCAGAATTCGCTGTGCGATATAATGGCTCCAACCCAAAACCGGAGAGAATATCGGTATTAGCTACCGATAAGGGGGCATTACAGGCCCACAGTACCTTTATCAAGAACAACGCCGGCACCCATTGTCGTGCTCAGGCTAACTTTCTTGATGTAAGTACCTTTAGCTGAAGAAGGCTTGGCTTTCTTCAGAGCTTCCAGTAATGCTTCTAAATTTTCCTGGATTTGATTCGCTTCAAAAGCAATCTTACCAATGCTGGCGTGGATGATACCGTTCTTGTCGTTACGGTAGCGAACCTGACCCGCTTTTGCATTTTTAACTGCAGTCGCAACGTCTGGCGTTACAGTGCCAGTTTTAGGGTTAGGCATCAGGCCACGTGGACCTAAGATTTGACCTAACTGACCAACAACACGCATAGCGTCCGGGCTGGCAACAACAACGTCAAAGTTCATTTCGCCTTTCTTAACCTGCTCAGCTAAGTCGTCCATACCAACAATGTCAGCACCGGCTTCTTTAGCGGCTTCAGCGTTAGCACCCTGAGTGAATACTGCAACACGAACTTCTTTACCAGTACCGTTAGGCAGTACCGTTGCACCGCGAACGTTTTGGTCAGATTTCTTAGCGTCGATACCCAGGTTTACCGCTACGTCTACGCTCTCAGCGAAGTTAGCAGTTGCCAGCTCTTTAAGCAGAGCGACGGCTTCGTTGATGTCATACTCTTTAGTCGCATCAACTTTTTCACGGATTACACGTGCGCGCTTTGTTAATTTAGCCATTCGATTAACCCTCTACCTTCAAGCCCATGGAACGAGCAGAACCCGCAATTGTACGTACCGCAGCGTCAAGGTCTGCAGCAGTTAGATCCGGCTCTTTAGTCTTGGCAATTTCTTCCAGCTGAGCACGGGTAACAGTACCCACTTTTTCAGTGTTAGGACGACCTGAACCACTCTTGATACCAGCCGCTTTTTTCAGCAGGTAAGAGGCAGGAGGCGTTTTAGTTTCGAATGTGAAAGAGCGATCTTCGTAC
Source organism: Alteromonadaceae bacterium (assembly GCA_013373625.1). GTDB lineage: Bacteria > Pseudomonadota > Gammaproteobacteria > Enterobacterales > Alteromonadaceae > Alteromonas. Next base: position 15,241 of record JABXHM010000003.1, read on the forward strand.
ACAGTAATTTCTACTGGTACTGGCGCACCTTTCTCAAGACTCTCAGTTTTAGCGTTGAAAGCCTTACAGAATTCCATGATGTTCACACCATGTTGACCTAATGCAGGACCAACTGGTGGAGATGGGTTTGCAGCACCGGCTGCAACCTGAAGCTTAATTAAGCCTGTTACTTTTTTAGCCATTTTAAATGCTCTCGTTAGTGGGTCAGACGCCTTGCAGATATCGAGATTATCCGCTCAATCGGCTCCCCGGTTCCAATAAAAGGGGCGCGAATTATAGGCTAACAAATAGCCTGATGCAACCTCTTGTACAAAATAGTTTTTTATTATCCAACCGCAAAAAAGCCTCATTATAAAATAATAAGGCTTTTCAGCATTTTGTGTGGATTTTAGCCTTTTTCGACCTGACTGAATTCGAGGTCTACAGGCGTTGAACGTCCGAAAATTAGTACCGACACTTTTACGCGGCTCTTTTCGTAGTCCACTTCTTCGACAACGCCGTTGAAGTCGGCAAATGGGCCGTCGGTAACGCGCACCACTTCGCCTGGTTCGAACAACGTTTTTGGTTTTGGCTTATCAACCGACTCTTCAAGACGGTTAAGAATAGCGTCGGCTTCGCGCTGAGAAATTGGCATTGGCCGATCAGACGTACCACCAATGAAACCCAGTACACGTGGTACACTTTTCACCAGGTGCCACGAGTCTTCGTTCATTTCCATTTCAACCAGCACATAACCCGGGTAAAACTTTCGCTCTGACTTACGCTTTTGGCCGGCACGCATTTCGACGACTTCTTCAGTGGGTACTAAAACCTGGCCGAAGTAGTCTTCCATTTCGTGCATTTTGATATATTCAAGCAGTGTTTTCTTTACACGAGCTTCATACTGAGAATAGGCTTGTACTACATACCAGCGCTTTTTCTTTTGCGTTTCTTCAGTCATGCTCTTACGCTCCTATACCCGTGATCAAACCAACAACCCATACCAGAATGCCGTCGATACCCCATAACAGCAGCGCTGCGATGATGGTTGCTACAATAACAATCAGTGTTGTCTGGTTAAGTTCCTGACGCGAAGGCCATACAACCTTGCGTACTTCCATCCGCGAATCTTTGGCAAACGTAAGGAAAGTCGAACCTTTGGTGGTACTGGCAGCAATAAATCCCGCAATCGCAACAGCCACAACCGCACCCAGGGCGCGATACAGTACAGACATTTCACCGTACATATAGTTTGCGGTAATTACGCCTGCTAATAATGCAAACACGATTAACCACTTTAGCATGTCCATTGAATTGGATGGATTTTCCGTTTTTTCGCTCATTTCACGACCCTAGCAATACGGCTTTCTTCAAACTGCCCGCGTACGCACACAGCATTATTTAATTTGGCAGGGGTGGAGGGACTCGAACCCCCAACCATCGGTTTTGGAGACCGCTGTTCTACCAATTCGAACTACACCCCTATTTCCTTCATACCCTTCATGCTTGAGCTTACACTTTTAGCATAAGTGAATATTCAGGTTAACATCCATCAGCCTACTGACCGATTTTAATTACACTCACCTTGTGAAGTTTTTTCGTTTTTTAGTGAAAAAGTGCGGCTTCGCAAGGGAGGGACGCGTATTATACTTAAAGAGCTTCGAGATACAAGCGCTTTGTTAGCAGCACAATACTTACTGCTGGCTAGCGCTAAATGTCACCTGTATGAGCGGTATCAGAGTCCAAATACCAGGATATATACGCAATTAAAGCGCCATTCCGCATCGGCTTAACGCAATTTATTGCGTAAAAATATGGTGTTGGGTGGCCGTAAAATAATCTCTGAATATTTGGTTTACGACACTGCCCGTTGACGCAGCACGAATACCTGAATACGGGTATAAGCCAACTATCGCATGGTTAAGCTGTGCAACTGATGCACAGGCCGTGCGATGCACATCACGAACAACTGATTGCTCAAATACAGTGTTATGGGCCTTCAACGAAGCACATTGTGCTGCCAGTCGCTGGCAATCTGCATTGGCTGAATGTATTACAGCTTTTAATTGTTCGCGGGCGGGAAGCTGTTTACTCTCCACGGTCTCGGCATATAAATGCTCAGCCATGCCGATATAGTTTACCCACAGAGTGAGGTCGGCAAATACGCCAAAATCCAGTTGATACAACGGTTGTGGTAAATACACCTTGTCGTAAGTGAAACTTTGTATGTCATCAGCATACGCATCCTGCACTGCAAAACTATGGGTTGCCGTCGCTTTTAGCCCCATGGTTCGCCAGTCATCTATCACACTCACCTGTCCGGCAGGTAACACAAAGGATTTAACGGCTTCACCGCCTTGCTGGTTTAATACTGGCTTGCCGTTTTGAGTTAGCTTAGCGCTCAGAGTAAAGTGTGTCAGGTAAGGGGCGCCAGTCGCATAGCGCCAACGACCCTGTATGTGGTAACCCTGGTTTGAAGGACTAGCGCTACCAAACACACCGCCACTGCCACCCAGTATTACCGGTTGGCCGTTAAACAGTTTCTCGGCATATTCAGGCTGCAAATTACCGATAAAAAAGTTTGCACCGGCACAGAGAGTCACTGTCCAACCTAAGCTGCCATCGTGACGGGCTAACGTCTGCAACGTATTCAGCCCCTCCTCTAAACTGCACTCTACCCCCCCAAACGATTCAGGCACCCACAGGTTCCAGAGGTTTTGCTGGGTTATCCAGGCAAGTGTTGTGCGTGACAATCTGTGGTGTTCAGGTATATCGGGTACTTTACTTAAGTTCATATTTTGCCGTATCGCAGTTGCCTTCAGACGGTTTTTCAAAGGTGTCTGGCGTTTAGCCAGGGCATGTGGATCATTTCCCGACACGTCGCTGAGTGAAATGCCGGGAAACGCAATTATGCAGACATTATTCTAAGCCAAGAAACCCACCCGTTTGGTGTGCCCATAACTTGGCGTAAATACCGCCCTTATCCAACAGCGCCTGATGCGATCCCTGCTCCACTATTTTACCGTTATCCAGCACTAGCAAACGATCCATCTGAGCAATAGTGGATAAACGGTGGGCAATAGCCAGTACGGTTTTGTTTTCCATAACTTTATTCAGGCATTCCTGAATGGCCGCTTCAACTTCTGAGTCCAGTGCAGAGGTGGCCTCGTCTAAAATAAGCACCGGCGCATCTTTAAGCAATACACGGGCTATTGCGATACGCTGACGCTGTCCGCCAGAGAGTTTTACGCCGCGTTCGCCTACCTGGGCATCAAAACCTGTACGGCCGTCTTTATCAGACAATTGCTGGATGAACTCGAAGGCTTCTGCCTGCACAGCGGCTTTAATCATAGCGTCGTCATCTGCATCGTTACGGCCGTAGATAATGTTATCCCGTACCGAGCGATGCATCAGTGAAGTGTCCTGAGTCACCATGCTAATTTTGGCGCGTAAAGACTCCTGATCAACTTGACTAATATCCTGACCATCAATCAGAATTTGCCCTTCAGTTGTATCGTAAAAACGTAGCAATAAATTCACCAGGGTAGACTTACCGGCCCCCGAGCGCCCGACCAGCCCGACTTTCTCACCCGGCTTAATATGTAAGTCGAGATTTTCAAAGACCGGCACTGGTTGCTGGTTGTTGCCTGGGTAACTGAAACTCATATTTTTGAATTCAATTTGCCCGCCACTGACGTTGAGTTGACCAGCCTGCTTTACATTCTTAACCGCGACCGGCTGAGCCAGGGTATTGATGCCATCCTGCACCGTCCCCAGATTCTCAAACAGCGACGCGACTTCCCACATAACCCAGTGAGACATGCCGTTAAGGCGCAGACACAGACTCACCGCCAGGGCAATTTCGCCCGGCGTTACAATTTGCTGCAGCCATAAATATATCGATAGCGCACCAATACTAAAAATGAGCAGAGCATTGCTGAGCTCAACACAAAACTCCAGAATGGTCACCAGACGCATCTGCGGATACACCGTATGTAGAAACTTGTCCATACTTTCGCGCGCGTAATTCGCTTCGCGCTGACTGTGCGAGAACAGTTTTACCGTGGAGATATTGGTGTAACTATCGACAATACGGCCGGTCATCAACGAGCGCGCGTCAGCCTGATACTGAGACACTTGCTTTAATTTCGGCACTAACACACGCAGAATAACGATATAGATACCAAGCCATATAATCAGCGGTACACTCAAGCGCCAGTCGGCACTAAAGATCAGCGCTACCATAGAAATAAAATACACCCCGATATACACCATCAAATCGAGGATTTTCATGACGGTTTCACGCACTGAAAGGGCGGTCTGCATAACCTTAGTGGCAACCCGGCCGGCAAACTCATTGTGGAAAAACGTCAGACTTTGCCCCAGCAGATAACGGTGTGCCTGCCAGCGAATACGCATAGGATAGTTCCCCAGCAGCGACTGGCGCGAGAACAGCGAGCGTAACAAAATAAAGCCAGGGATTAACACAACCACCACCAGTCCCATACCTATTAACCTGGTGCTTTCCTGCTCGATAAACGTGGCCCGGTCTTTTTCGGCAAACCAGTCAACTAATTGCCCCATAAAACCAAATAGCGCGACTTCCAGAATAGCAACGATCGCGCTGAGTACCGACACGGTCAGTAAAACCCGCCACATTCCGCCAGTATAGTGCTTACAAAATGCCACCATGCCGGTAGGCGGCTGTTCTGGTGATTCGGTAGGAAAAGGGTTAGTAAGTCGCTCAAAAAATGAAAACATCAGGGCCTATTTACTCATTGCTCAGGTATCATCACCCCCCAGTTGGCGGAGGATTGATTCAACTTTATCGTGGTGTTGGGTTTGCCATTCGTCCAGCGTCATGGCGCTGTCCTGGTCGGCGCGTTTTTTCGCTATGTCGAAAGCTTCAGCGGCATTGGCCTGTGGAATAACAGCAATACCTTCTTCGTCGGCGACAATGATATCACCGGCATGCACTGTCACACCACCACAGTTAACGGGCTGATTTAACGGATCGACACATTTTTTTGCACCCGGTTTAGGCATAACGCCACGCGCAAAGACCGGAAAACCGAGCTCACGGACTTCACCGAGATCGCGAATGACACCGTCTACAATGAAACCGGTGACACCCCGGCGCTGCGCGATAGCGCAAACATTCCCCCCTGACACAGCAAATTGATCGTCCGCTTCAACAACAATAATATCACCGGGATTCGCGCGGTAAATTGCTGCGTGCAGCATGAGGTGATCGCCGGGCTGGCATTTTACGGTAAACGCAGGGCCCGAAATGTTAGGCACCGGTTGCCACAATGAATGAATGGCATAATCCATAAATTGCTCGCGCGGCAGTGCGTCGGCATACTCGCATGTTGAGACAGATGAAAAGTCAATGGTCATTACGTTCTCCCCGATGAAGTAACAGATTAAAGAATTACCACTATATCAACCCCGCACCAATTGAGGAGTCGTTGACGTGTATTTTCATTATCACTGTCTGTGTTATCTTGGACTTAAAAAACGATTACCCCATCCCATGAACCTGTCTGATTATCACCTGTTGGCCGCGCTGCTTTATTCCGCTTTGTTGTTACTTTGTAGTGGCTCATCAAAGCGAACTCTCCGCTACGGTATACCACTGGTGGCCGTGTGGTTATCGTTGAGTTTTACCGGCAGCCTGCTGTTTGCCTTGCAGGCAGTTGCCTATATCGGGCTGACTTATGTACTTCACCAACAACGACTGCCAGGGCGGTGGTTGATGACGATAGCCTGGGTACTGTGGGTTGCGTTAAGCGTTGGATTGCTCACTCACCTGCTGCCAGGTTACCAGGGACTTCAATTAACCAACAGCATGCAGGTAAAAGCCAACAGTCTGGCTGCCAGCGTTTATCTGAATACCGACAAGGTACTCATCGCCTGGGCGTTACTGCAATGGATACCGGCATGGAAAATAAATACCCGCGTTTGCTCCACAGTGCCGGGGTGGTTTTCGCTGGTATTGCCATTGCTGGTGATACCGCTAATTATGCTGCTTGCAGTTCAGCTTGGCTTACTCCGATGGCAGCCGCAACTTTCCGCACTGTTGATTATTATCGTGGTATCGAATCTGCTTAATACCTGTTTTACCGAAGAGTTGATTTTTCGCGGCGGCTTACAACAGGGGCTCCAGCAGAAACTGGGCATTTCCGGCGGGTTAATAATCACCAGTATTATTTTTGGCGTTGTTCACTTTGCCGGTGGCGGCTGGTATATGCTGCTGGCCACATTGGCAGGACTGCTTTATGGCCTGGTGTACCTGTTAAGCGGACGGCTGATGTGGGCAGTACTGTGTCACTGGGGACTCAATACCACCCACATTCTGTTGTTTACCTGGCCCGTGGTTCAGGCCTGACAATCATTCCTTTTATTCAGGACGGACCGCGGTCACTTCAATTTCGACCAGATAGTTGGGGTTAGCCAGGCCGGCCACCTGAAAAGCCGAACGAGAAGGCAGGTTAGGCTGTTCTTCGGTTCCGAAAAACTGTTTATAGCCGCGCATAAACCCGGCGAAATCCATCTTACCTTCCATGGCCGGGTCTCCGACTAAAAAGACCTGCATCTTCATTACATCGCCCATGGTCAACCCCAGGCTCTTTAAGTTTTCGTCAATTCGGTTGAGCACGCTGACGGTTTGCATTTCGGTATCACCGTAGGCTTCCATACTGCCCTTGGGCGCATCAGGATTACTCACGCCGGGCACTGAGCCGCTTAAAAAGACAATGGTGCTGGTAGCTGGCACTTCTGAAGCGCGCAGGATTGGAAAGTCTGAGCCAATCAGGCCATGGCGGATGACGGTTTCTTTGGCCGGTGAAGTTGCTTCAGCGTCATTGCATCCGGTCGTGGCAATTACTGTACTTAACAGCAGTGGGGCAAGGCATAATTTTTTCATGTTGTGTTCCTGTGTTCTGGTTAGTGTTTATCTTTTTGCAATGGTTTTAACGTCGTCGGCATCAACCACGTCGGTAAAGTGATTACCAAAATGGCTACGGGTGTAATTCACCACTTCGGCGATTTGTTTATCAGACAGGTATTGCTTAAGCGGCGGCATCCCGCCCATGCCGTTGCTGACCATATAGACCACATAGGCACCCGCCGCCAGTTTGGGGTTCTTAGCCAATGCCGGATACCTGCCGGCGCCTTGCGCGCCTTCGGCGTTGGTCATATGACAGCCCTGGCAAATGGCATGATAAAGTGCTTCGCCGGTTACTTCCTCGAAGTTAGCACCTTCAGAAAACCCGGCATCATCGGTGGCATACAAGCAAGTACTTACAAACAGCATAGAGCCTGACAGTAAATATTTTTTCATCTTATTCATGGATGCATCCTCGGTTATTTAAGCCACCGTATTCAGGGCTTTGTTATGGAGTCGTTTAATCGCGTCGTGGGCCGATGAAATAGCGCCCTCCTGCCAGGCAGGTAAGTTGGAGGCATGCTCTCCAGCCAGCACAAGACGGCCGTCTACCTGACAAAGATTCTCGTAATGCTCTGCCCGTTTTTCTTCTGTCCATAAGCCAAAACAACCTTGTGTCCAAGGCACCCGATGCCAGCCCACAGATATACCATTGTCGAACTCTTCGGCATACTGAGGATGAATTTGTTTGCCATATTCCACGGCTTTCTTCACTCGTTCAGCAGGTGGCAATGAGGTAAATTCAAAGGCATTCGCTCCCCACACATAACCGCCCAGTAATACACCCTTGCCTTTATCGCAAAATTTGGTGCTGGGATAACTGATATTGGTTATAGGTAAGTTGGTATAGCTCACACCACCGTAAATGGCTTCGTCCTGCTCCCAGAAGCGACGCTTAAATTCCAGGCCAACTTTTACCGAAGCAGCATAAGGTACGGAGCGTATAGCAGCACGCATTCCGCTACTTGCCTGCACGGGGATCTGACTTAAGATAGACAAAGGGATTGTACACACACACCAATCGGCCTGAGCAGATTTAGCCTCGCCGTTCTGCTCGAAGTTAACCGCAACGCCGCTGTCACTCTGGTCAATTTTGGTCACTTTGGCACTGTATTCAATGAGATCGCCCACACGCTTTTCAAACGCTTTGGCAATATTATCCATGCCGCCAACTGGCTGAAAAATACTGCTTTGAAACTCAATATCCTGACCGTTGACGATGTACTTCCATAGTTCAGATTGTATTAGTGTACTTTGATCAAACGGTTCACTGGGCTCTGGTTTCGGTGATAACCCGCCACCCGGGGGGATGGCAAAACCGCGACGCAAACTGACTTCACGGGATTTTTTATAATCCCCTTTAGCATCCAGTGCCCCCCAGTGACGCAGAGATTCAAAAAGCTTTTCCCGATCTTCTGATGTCAGCGCTTCATCCAACGCATTTTGATTTAATGCCTTACCCAATAGTTCGGCAGCATAACCCTGATAGTCAGCCTGAACTTCACGATAGCGCTGCGGTTTACCATCAAAAGCCTTGGTGGAATGCACCAACGCGTTATAGTTCACCTGAATGAATGGCTCGATAGCAATATTGAATTCATTAATATAAGACATCACATGATGGTGGTGATAAGGCACTCGCCAGGGGCCGGGATTGATATAATTTCCCTCGGCAAACTGACATTGCTGGGTCACGCCGCCCAATTCGGTATAGGTATCACCGCCACGTAGCGTCCAACACCGCCCACCAGCACGGGCATTAAACTCAAGAATCTTTACTTTGTAACCCGCCTTTCTTAATTCATAGGCAGCTGCCATGCCTGCAAGCCCGGCGCCCAGAACCAAGACCGTTGCACCTTTTTTGGCTCCGCCCAAATTTAGCTTACCTGGATGTGAAGACTCTGCCGCAAAGCCCAAGGAAGTCATTGCCTGATACATTGCACTGGCGCCAGCCGTTTTGCCTATCCAGCCCAGCAATGCCCGGCGGCTAATAGCGTGATTATTCAACGAAAACACCCCTCGTGTAGATGTAAAAACTGATGATTGCACAAATAATGCACTGCTAATGCCAGCTTGTTCACAGACAGGGTTAACGTTATATAATATACGATTAACAGCTAATAATAGGTTATAAGGGGAACTTTACGCATAAATCGGACACAAATAACCCAACTGCGAAGCTAATATGTACCAATATGATGCAAAGTAATGCTCCTATTAGGCACAGGGTTATTCATCTTCCCAGCGAGGGAATGGCTACATACTCCTTTACACTTATTCACACATAACGGATAACACCGCGGCCGTTATTGGTTAAACTATAGCCGCTTAAACCTAACTCTTCACAACAAAGGAATTGACGTGATGTTACCTAAGTTATTGTTACTTTTATGCTGTCTGATAAGCGGCTACGCTCAGGCGACCGTTAAAAGCTCGTCAATGAAAGATTGTTTCCGCGGCCCGTTCAGCAGCTACGAAACCTGGAAAAAGACCCTCGCCAGTAAAAAGCCAAACTTTAACGAAAAAGCATTCAAATGGGCTTTCCCCGAAGAAAAATACAGCCGAATCAGACAAGCGCTGGACTGCTATGATTTTACCTATGAAGTGGATGGACTCACCATTGAGGGCTATTACCTCGCGCCCAAAGAGCGCCAGACGAAGTTGCCTGTGGTAATTTATAATCGCGGCGGTAATGCTGAATTTGGTTATGTTATGTTTGCCAAGAAATTACTGCTTCAGGCAGATCTTGCCCAGGCGGGGTATGTGGTAATTGGCAGCCAGTATCGCGGCGCCAGCGCACGCTTTATCAAAAATAACGGAGCCGATGAATTCGGTGGCGCCGATGTGGATGATGTCACAGCACTGGTAGATGTTCTGCCCGACATTCCGATGGCTGACAGCAGCAGGATTGCCTTGGTTGGCTGGAGCCGGGGGGCAATGCAGTCTTATCTCGCCGCCAAAGGGTTATCCGGAGTAAAAGCTATTGTCAGCATTGCCGGTGTTGCCGACCTGGAAAAGGAACTTAGCTGGCGTCCGAAAATGGAGAACGTATACCGCGGCCGAATTCCCGACTATGACAACAATAAATCTGCCGCTCTCGCTGCGCGCTCGGTAATAAACTGGCTGGATGAATTACCCGATGCACCGGTATTACTTCTCCACGGAAGCGAAGATAAGCGGGTCAATCCGGAACAATCCCATTTGCTTGCCGCTGCTCTGGATAAAGTGGAACACAAAAATAAACTGGTTATCTATGAAGGCGACAATCATGGCCTGGTTAACAATCGTCAGGCCATGCAACAGGAAGTTATTGCCTGGCTCGATGAATACATGAAGTAAAACAGGGTTAGCTATGTTCGGCGGTCAGCGCTTTGAGGGTCGTCATCGCCTGCTCAGCATCGGCCTGCGGCACAAAAATATGATCATGATAAAACGCCGCGATAACATTGGCACTAATGCCGACATTTGTAAGAGCCTGTGACATAGCGGCGGTCAGTCCTACTGCCTCTAAACTCGAGTGTATTTCACACGTAATGCAGTGGAAAACGGTCTCGTAAGTGAAACCTTCCGCATCGGCCACAGACTGCAATAACACCAGAGTGACACCTTCTGTTTCGCGAAACATCGCCTTAGGGGTAAGGCGCTCAAAAACGTCAGTATCAAGAACCAACACGCTCACAAACACAAATGGCTCTGGCTGCAACACCGGCTTTAAACCCACTAACAGCGTGGTTAAATCTGTTTCACCTACCATAAGATCGCCCTTATAATTTAAACGCTCTAACCCGTTTACCTTTAATTTTACCTTCCCGAAATAGCTTTAATGCGCGTTTGACGCTACGCAACTTCACCGCGACGAAGCTTTCATTCGCCTGCACTTTGATTTTACCGATATCTTCACCCGGCACATCGGCATCTTTGGTTAACGCGCCTAAGATATCACCGGGTCTGAGCTTGGCTTTTTTACCTTCGTTTAAATTAATACAAACAAACTCTGGCGCCACAATTCGGCTGGCGTGAAAACGTAAGCCCTGGGCACTTTTCTTTTTAAAATCTGTTTTGGTATGAACCTCAATCGCAGCCAGTAAACCATTCTCGCTTTCACTTTTGAGGGTATAAGCCATACCGGGTTGCTCTGCTCTGCCGGCACGACCTATGCGATGAATATGTGCTTCCGGTTGTTCACTCACTTCATAATTTATCACGCAATCGACACCGGCTATATCAAGTCCCCGTGCCGCCACGTCGGTCGCCACCAATACGTTTAAGCAATCACTGGCAAAACGCATTAATACGCGATTGCGGTCGAATTGTTCCATATCACCTTGTATCGCGGCCGCCACAAACCCCTCTGCAGCCAGTCGCTCAGCCACGTCCTGCGCGGTTTTTTTCATCCGGCAAAAAACCATTGCGCTTTTTGGTTGGTCAGTCGTCAATAACGCTTTCAGTGCTGTAAAGCGGTGCTCATCATCTACCTCATACACCAGCTCGCTGACATTAGCCCGTTGCGCCGAATCCACTTTTATGTTTTCCGGATCGCGCAAGTATTGCTGCGCCAACTCGGTCGTCGCCTCACTGAATGTGGCCGAGAAAAACAATGTTTGCACAGGCTTTCTCAAGCCACTAAAAATCACTGCCAGATCATCGGTAAAGCCCATATCCAGCATACGGTCTGCTTCATCAAACACGCGTACTTTTAAATGCTTCATTGAGATACGGCGTTTCATTACATGATCCATTACCCGACCAGGCGTTCCCACTACAATGTGACAACCATGTCTTAGCGAGGCAATCTGAGGGCCCATTGGCTGGCCACCGCACAGCGTCAACACTTTGAGGTTAGGCATATCTTTGGCCAGCAAACGGCACTGCTCAGCGACCTGTTCGGCCAGCTCTCTGGTGGGGCATAAAACGATTGCTTGAATGGCATTTTTCCCCGCGTCAATCTGCTGTAAACAACCTGCTGCGAAAGCGAGGGTTTTCCCTGATCCAGTTTGCGCCTGACCCAGGACATCCTTACCTGCCAATACTGCAGGTAATGTGGCAGCCTGCACCGGACGAGGTTCAGAAAAACCGGCGCGGGCAATGGCAGAGATCAGTTCAGACCGCAGTCCAAAATCGCTAAATTGTGTACTCATAAATAGGTTATGCCAGTTTCCAACTAAGGGTTTGACCAGCAAAGAAAGGGACCATATCAGTGCCATCGGCCAGAGTAACCAGTTCAGGTACCTGCCAACTCTCTTTTACCAGTGTAATCGTGCTTTCATTGCGCGGTAATCCGTAAAAATCCGGGCCGTTCTCGCTGGCGAAAGCTTCAAATTTATCTAATGCATCCAGTTGCTCGAAGACTTCCGCATACAGCTCGATAGCGCTCCATGCACTGTAGCAGCCTGCGCAACCACACGCATTTTCTTTGCGGTGCTTAGCATGAGGTGCTGAATCTGTACCTAAAAAGAATTGTTTAGCGCCACTGGCAACCACTTCGCGTAAGCGAGCCTGATGAGTATTGCGCTTTAACACCGGCAAACAGTAATTGTGCGGACGAACACCACCGACCAAAAGGTCGTTACGGTTAAGTAATAAATGCTGCGGCGTAATAGTCGCGCCGACGTTGTCACTTTGAGCCAGTACAAAGTTTGCAGCATCAGCAGTAGTAATGTGTTCAAACACCACTTTTAGTGCCGGGAAATCACGCACAATCTTAACCATGTATTCGTCAATAAATACTTTTTCGCGGTCAAAAATGTCTATATGTGATTCGGTTACTTCGCCATGTATAAGCAGCAACATGCCTTCTTTTTGCATTTGCTCAAAAACCGGATACAAAGCGTTAATCCCCTTTACCGCTGCGTCGGAATTAGTTGTCGCGCCAGCAGGATACAATTTGCAAGCCACCACACCGGCTGTTTTTGCAGCCGTAATATCTACGGCCGTTGTTTCATTGGTAAGATATAACGTCATCAGTGGTTCAAACTGACTCCCCTCTGGACGAGCAGCCACAATGCGTTCTTTATACTCCATTGCCAGCGCCGCCGTAGTAACCGGTGGTACCAAATTGGGCATCACTATGGCACGGCCAAAGCACCGCGCGGTAGCGGGTACGGTCTCGGCTAACATTTCATTGTCACGAAAATGAAGATGCCAGTCATCTGGCTGACGGATGGTAATAGACTGCATAATAAGCCCCAAATACTAAGCGCGTGGTTAACAACAGTCGCGCATTATAGCAACTTTACCCGGGGCGTGTTGATCTTTGCGGTGCGTTTTTACAGCGACGCGTTTAACGTCAATAGTGCCGCCTGTATTCCTGATTAGTCCGGCGACCCTCATACCTAGAAGACAGTGTTTCTGCCATTAGCAACCAAGAATGAAAATCCTTGTTATTGTTGTAACGTTGCGCGCCAGCGCTTTTCTAAAACGGTAATAGCAAAGAGATAGAGCACAATAATAACTACTGATACAGCCAGAAAGCGATGTTCAGGGAAAAGATACCAGGCAGCTAATACCAGTATGGTTCTAAGCAGGCCGTGCACTATGCCAATCCAATGCTGAATGATCCAGGATATTGGCAGCCACATAAGTCCGGTAAGAATTCCTACTGATAAAGGTAGCGATGTGTAATCGAGCATAAAAAACGGTATCGCAATTGCGTACACCAGAACCGCCATTCCCACCGAATACATAAACAGTGTATCGAATGTGTTTTTCGGGCGTGACTTATCAAGAAAGTTCTCACCGGTAAATTTTGATACCAGAATCCCCAGGTAAACAATTGATCCGGTGGCAGCAAAGAGCAATAGCGATTTGCCAACCGGCTCAAGAAACAGCGAGCCCACAGCAACAATCGTCCAGGCAATGAGCCCGGCAATAGGCGTTGCTATTAATCGTCTGTTGGCAAACTCTTTGCGCTGTTCTTCGAGAGTCCTTTTAGAGTCCATACGTTGCTCCTTATTATTAGTTTTATGCAGCCTTTAAATAGTTATATATAACCTTCAGTTGGTCAATCCTAAAGCATTAATCCATGTCAAAAGATACTTTATGTCCAGGATATCTTGCTTAAACGCCAAAAAGTAAGTGAACAATATCGTTACCAATGCGATAAACAGATTACACATCAACAGGATCACTTTGCCCTGGTATTGCTCAGGGTGAGAACTCTATGCAGGCATCAAAGGTAAAGGTAAATCTGAAAAGAAAGGAGGTGGGTATTTTTACAGGAGCCTCAGCACAATACCTTGGCTCCATTTTGATGAAATCCGGTTTTCGCCAGGATTACTTTTTTGTGTACGCGGCGATGATCACGATGGTCTGCCCGTTTACCTTACCTTCAATATGTAACGGGTTCTGTGTCAGGCGAATGTTGCGTACCGGAGTGCCACGTTTGGCAGTGAAATTTGCCCCTTTAACGGTCAAATCTTTTACCAAATGCACGGTATCTCCGGCTTGCAGGGCTTCACCATTACTATCCAGTGTGGGTTCACGATCATCGATACCCGCTTTAGCCCAGGCTAATGTGTCATCGTCGAGGTACAACATATCAAGTAAATCAAGCGCCCACGGCTCACCATCCAACTGCTTGAGCATACGCCAGGAAACGACCTGTACTGCTGGCACAGAAGACCACATAGCATCATTGAGGCAACGCCAGTGAGTAGTGTCAATCGTACTACTATCAGACAGTTGTGTCATGCACGTAGCGCACACGGCAATCGCACTATTGTCTGACTCATCTGGTGAATCGGGTACCACATACAAACTCAAACCATCGTTGCTGCCACACAGCTCGCAGACCTGATTTGCCCGCTTAAAAACAGCCTGTTCATTCGCCATTTACATTGCCTACTATTAATTAATTACTGACCAAATAAAAACAGCGATTATAGCACAAGCCAGGAGTTTATCATTTTCAATATCATTATTTACGTATCACTATGATCAACCCAAATAAACTGCTCTGTGTCGTAGCCCAGAGAGCGGGCTTTTTGCACCAACTTATTTATGGTTTGTTCAGGCAGCTCAGCTGAACGAGCTAAAATCCATAGATACGATTTGTCAGGGCCAGTGACCAACGAGTAGGTATAACCGTCTTTATCCAACTCTGCGATAACATAACTGGCATAAAAAGGCCCAAAAAAAGACACCTTCAAATGCCCGGTACTCTCATTTTCAACAAAGTACGCTTTGCCCTCAGCCTCTTCCCACTCACCCATCTTTGCGTTGTAACCGCGATTTATCACTTTAATGCCGCCATCATCACGCATGGAATAAGTTGCCGTTACCTTTGACAGGTCACGCTCAAAACTGTGGTCAAAGCGGGCAATTTCATACCATTTACCCAGGTAACGCTGAGCATCAAACCCCGTCACTGGCTCAACCCCCTCTGGCACTGAGGTGCAGGCACCGAGTAATAATATGCTGATCACGCAACAAATATGTTTTAGCATTCGATATCCTTTCAATTAATGTCATGGTTAAAATGTGTAGTGGTGTTACTTACGCAGTGTATAGGGCTTTGTATCACTCAATACTATTTGGCTTATAGCTAACACCTGTTAGCATACGTATTTCTTAGCTTACCTGGTTTTGTACATTTAAGGTGGCAGCCTGGGTGGAATTAACTTTAAAACAAGAACAGTAACTATGTTAACGACTCAATTTCGTCATGCTTCAAAACTCATTTTTGGCTGTATGGGCTTAGGGGGTAACTGGCAACATCAACCCTACACTAAAGATGACTTACTTCTGGCTACTGCAGCGGTTGAAAAGGCTCTCGACTGCGGTATAACCGTGTTCGATCATGCCGATATTTATACTAATGGCAATGCCGAAAAGGTATTTGCCGAGGCGTTAAGCGCTCAGCCTGACTGGCGTAAGCATATGATAATTCAGTCTAAATGTGGCATACGTTTTGAAGACAACCACGGTCCAAAACGTTATGACTTTTCCAAGGAATGGATTGCTGCATCAGTAGAGGGCATTCTCGAACGTCTCAATATAGAGCAGTTAGATGTACTGCTGCTGCACCGCCCTGACCCGCTGGCCGACCTCGACGAACTCGCCGGGTGCTTAACGCGCTTACACGAGGCTGGCAAGTTTCAATATTTAGGCGTGTCGAATATGCACCGTTATCAAATGGATGCGCTGCAGCAACATTTGTCTATGCCGATTATTGCCAATCAACTGGAAATGAGTCTCGGTTTTCGCGATTGGGTTGAAGACGGAATATGCACCAACAGTCCGCTTAATGCTGACAATGGTTATACATCCGGCACGCTGGAGTACTGCCAGCAACACGCCATTCAACTGCAGGCTTGGGCACCAACTGCACAAGGCAGATATTCTGGCAATGGCCAGCCAGATTGCCCGACCAGCCGGCTAGTTAGCAGCTTAGCCAGCGAATATAACGTTAGCTGTGAAGCCATTGTACTTGGCTGGCTAATGCGCCATCCGGCAGGTATCCAACCCGTTATTGGAACCACTAAACCACAGCGTATTGCTGCCTGTGCTGAGGTTGAAAACCTGTCACTCTCACGCGAACACTGGTACCAGCTGTTTGAATCGGCACGAGGTGAGGAAGTACCATAGTGTTTAACAGCGTCCATCATATCGCTATTATTTGCAGCGACTACGCGGTTGCCAAACGCTTTTACCAGACAGTTCTCGGCTTTACAGTGATTGCCGAGAATTACCGGGCAGAGCGAGACTCTTATAAATGCGATCTTGCTCTGGCAGACGGTACACAAATTGAGCTTTTTTCGTTTCCGGGCGCACCACCCAGACCTTCCCGGCCAGAAGCGCAAGGCTTGCGCCATTTAGCGTTTAACGTTGAAAATATCGACCACGCCATTGCGCATTTGGATGACCATGGGGTGACATGTGAACCGGTGCGTACTGACCCCTACACCGGCAAACGGTTTACATTTTTTAACGACCCGGACGGGCTACCGCTTGAGCTTTATGAGCGCTAAGCACTGTTATTTGTTCAACTGCGGCCATACTCTTTCGTCTCTATTTCTTTTAAACGCTGCTCTGTAGGATTAAACACATAGTTCAGCAGCAGACCTATAAACAGGACAGCGGCGAACACAGTGGCCACCATAAAGCCGTATTTCGCATCACCGCCCATCACATCACTGACCATTCCCATAATAAAGGGGCCCGCAGCGGCGCCTGCTGCGGTAAAAAACAATATTACGCCAGCTACTGTGCCATGCTGATGTTTTGCAAAACAACTGATCCCTTTTGAATTGAAGGTTGGATAAATTACCGACATAAAGATACCACTGAGCGGAAACAGATACAGCGCAACCTGTTTGCCTCCCCACAGTCCGCCTACAAAACACAGCACAATTGCGCCGCTGAAAATTGCCAGCACCAGTGCCCAGTTAAAATGGCTCATCATCCAGATGCCCACAAAACGCCCACCGGCTCGCAATATAAAAAATGCGGTTACCGAGTAAATTGCCAGCATCTGCGCTGTTGCAGAGGTATAACAATCATAGGTCGCTTTGACACTGGTTGCGTCACATACCAGGTAACTTGGCATCCATACATAAATGGCGCTCTCTGCCGCTACATACAAAAATGCCCCAACCGAAAATCCCAGTGCATAAGGATTTTTCAACAGCACAAAACTTTGTACTATCGATACTTTCTCTACCTCACTGGCGTGAGACTTTTTATAGGTCGGGTACTGCACAAATAAAGCAATCGTAATTAATAAGGTACACACACCACCAGCAATGACATACAACCACTGCCAGGCAACACCAATGTGAATAAGATACGCAACAATTAATGGTCCTATAATGGCGCCGACACCAAAAAACGCCTCCGCCCCGTTCATAGTAGAGGTATGCTGTTTGGTAGACGATGAAATATCACCGATTAGCGCCAAGGCGCCCGTTTTAAAAACACCGACGGCAATTCCCGAGAGCGTCATCAGACTCACAATCAGGACAAAATCGTTGGCTACCATAAAACTGTAACAAGCCACACCGAACACAGCCAATCCCAAAATAATGGTGTTCTTACGGCCAAATTTATCGGCCAGAAAACCCAGCAACAATCCTGACATTGCAATACCTAACATCGGCAAGGAATGCATCAAACTGGCCTGAGCATTGGTCACCGAAAACGCGACCTTAACTTCTTTGATGATTTCGCCTACTGAGTCAGATGTCATCGCGAACATCATAAACATCAAATACGTTAACCATCGAATGTAGCGAGTGTTCTTTGTTGTGTCGGTCATAATTGTTTCTCTTGGTACCGTTTAATACTAACTCTCGTCAGCACCTGATTAGTGTAAGCCCAATTGCGCAAGTTTGCCGTAAGTTAAGTCACGAAGAATTAACAACAAAGCAACAATAACAGCCAGCTTAATCAATTAACTTAATTTAAGAAAATAATACAAAAATAAGACACTTAGCTCTGCAACGTGCAGTTAGCATATTATCGTCTTGTGAAATTCTTGAAAATTTATCTTAATCGTTTAAGATAAAGCTAGCAAAACAAATAAATGCTGTAAACTTTTTTGTGAATCTTTTGTAAAATCCATTTGCGAATGGGTGGCTGGTGGAGAGTGTTAATGAATTACGCGGCATCAAGCGAGCAATGCCTCAACAGGATATTACAAAGCCTGGACTTGTCTTTCTTGTCTCAGCGGGATGGTAAGGTGTTTCGCGACCGCCTCAGATGTCACTTTGATGAATTATTTAAGCGATATATTGAAGTATACGGACATCAATATGACTGTTATTACCACCTGTCTCAGTTAGTCATGGCACTGGCACAAGGCATAAAAAAACGCAGTGGCAAGCTCAAGCAACTCGACAAGGCACGCAGTCACGATAAGCAGTTGTGGTTCAAGCAGGCAAATCAGGTTGGCATGGCCTGTTATGTGGATCTAATGGGTCCGACGTTAAAAGAGCTTAAAAATAAAATTCCCTACTTTAAAACACTTGGCATTACCTATTTGCACCTGATGCCCCTCTATGACTCGCCAAAAGGCGACAGTGACGGGGGTTATGCGGTATCCGATTATCGAAAGGTTAATCCCTGCCTGGGCAATATGAAAGATCTTGAAAGTCTGGCCAACACTTTACAGGATGCAGGGATCAATCTTGTACTCGACTTCGTATTTAATCACACCTCCGATGAACATCGCTGGGCACAAGCTGCGCTTTCCGGAGATAGTACCTATCAGGATTATTATTATCTGTTTGAAGACCGTGAAATACCCGATCAGTATGAGCATCACCTGCGTGAAATATTTCCTCAGGTTCGTCGTGGTAGCTTTACCTGGAACGAGACCTTAAAAAAGTGGGTGTGGACAACGTTTAATAGTTTTCAATGGGATTTAAACTACAGCAATCCGGCAGTATTCAACGCGATTACTGAAGAAATGCTATTTTTAGCCAACATTGGCTGCGCAGCATTAAGACTGGATGCGCTGGCATTTATTTGGAAACAAATGGGTACTGATTGCGAAAACCAGCCCAAGGCACATACGCTTATTCAGGCCTTTAAGTGTTGCCTGCAAATAGCCGCACCAGCTGTAGTGTTTAAGTCGGAGGCGATCGTCCATCCCGATGAAGTACTTAAGTATATCCACAGCAATGAGTGTCAATTGTCGTACAATCCGCTACTTATGGCCTTGATATGGAATAGTCTGGCGACACGCAAAACCAGGCTTCTGACCACTTCAATGCAAAAGAGCTTTACCATCCCTCACGATTGTACATGGGTTAACTATGTGCGATGTCACGATGATATCGGCTGGACATTTGACGATTCTGTGGCTCAGCAACTGGGGATAAATCCTTACGACCACCGCCATTTTCTAAATCAGTTTTTTACCGGGCGCTTTGTTGGCTCATTTGCCAATGGTGTACCTTTTGCGGAAAACCCTTCCAATGGCGACTGCCGTGTTTGTGGTTCGTTAGCGTCACTATGTGGATTAGAGGGTGCGATAGCAGAAAATAACCACAATGAAATTGAATTAGCAATTAATCGTATTTTGTTAGTCCATGGAGTAATTTTCAGCATTGGAGGTATCCCATTACTCTATTCGGGAGATGAACTTGGTTTACTGAATGATTACAGTTACCGCGATAACCCCGCGCAGGCCCACGATGACCGCTGGGTGAACAGAATTGCAGTTACGCCCGAGCATATCGCTGATATTGACTCACCCTTACATGCCGATGACTCATTACATCGCCAGGTTCAGAAACGCGTTTTCAACGGTCTCAGGGAATTGCTCAGGATCCGCAAGTCTCAGCCTTTGTTAGGTGCCGCTCACACTCATATACTGACTACCAACAATCAGCATTGCTTTGTGTATTGTCGTACTGACGAAAGCGGTCAAAAAATATTGGCAATATGTAATTTTAGCGAGCAAAAGCAATCCATTAAGCTGAGCAACTTCAATGTATTTACCGACACTGAAAGTGAAGATCTGCTGACCTGCACCACGGTTAATAATCATCAGGAGTTGGTTTTAAGTGGCTATCAGCAATGCTGGTTAATTGGCAACTAACAACCGGTTATTAATGCGCGTTACTCCCGTGGCAAACAGTTGGCGTTTCGCCATCTGACTTTATTATTGGTACAAAAAAATAATCCATATTTATTGGATTATTTTTTATACACATTTACTACAACTGCTATAATTGAATAAGAGCGCGATCGCAGCTCATAAAAGCGGGCTAGATGAAGAAGTGTGGACCCGGTGAGCAGGTCCACCTTAGCCAACAGATAGACTGCCGTTATTCATTGACCAACAGGGTGGTACAACTTAACTGTACTTCACCAAGGATGTCCTGTTTCGCTATAAAAGGAGTAAATATAGAGTGCAAAGTCAGTCATTTTTAGAATATCGATGTCCCGGCTGTGGTGCTATAAACAAGTTAGCCAGGGAAAGTGTTATCGATATGTATAAAGAGCAGCTTGAATCCTGTAAGCATTGTCACAAAATACTCGAGATCATTCCTGCCAATGGTATCAACGACCAAATCAACTTAATAGTGTCGGAACAATCCGACACCATTAAGTAACCTTAAGAGATAAATCAGCTAACGGGTGACGATTCATCTTGCTTACTGGTTGCCGAAAAACTCCCGACGCAATTGCTGGTCTGCTAAAAACTGACCACCCAGCGCTGAAGTCTTGGTATAAGAAAGGTTATCGCGGATTCCCCGGGCTTTCACACAGTAGTGTGTTGCGTTAATCATGACCGCCACATCTTCTGTTCCGGTCAATGCCTGCAATGCGACTAATACTTGCTGTGTTAAGCGCTCTTGCACCTGAGGGCGTTGCGCAAAAAAGCCAACCAAACGGTTAATTTTAGAGAGGCCGATGACCGTGTCTTTAGGAATATACGCCACACTGGCAGTACCATCGATCGTCACGAAGTGGTGCTCACAGGTACTGGTAAGGCTAATATCACTTACCTGCACAGGCTGACCCACCTGCATTTTATTTTCGATCTGAGTAATTTTTGGAAATTTCCGGTAATCAAGACCAGAAAAAATTTCGTCCACGTACATTTTAGCAATACGCTCTGGCGTTTCGGCCAGGCTGTCATCTGACAAATCAAGCCCGAGCGTTTCCATCACGTCCTGCATGGCGCGTTCAATTCGCTGACGTTTGACGTCATCTGTCAGGCCATTTTCGACCATTGGCGTTTCCAGACCGTTCGCGATTAATGCCTCACGCACCAGCAGGGCTTCTTTGGAAATCCCAAGTTTTACCGCATCGCGCACAACTACCGCTTCATTTGCTAACATTCATTTATTCCGTAATAACGATCAACGCATCTTATACTCTTAGAACAACAAATTAGGTTTAAAATAAACAGCTAATTTATCGTTAAAACGATCTTCAACCAGTGTAAAGTCGTAATCAGTACCAAAATTATCGGAGGTTTATTTTTGTCTTTACCTATTCTCATTACCGGGGGCAGCCAGCGTCTTGGACTTGCTGTAGCAGAGAGCTTACTTGCTCATGATCAACCGGTCATCATCACTTACCGTCGATACAAACCGTCCGTTACAAAACTGGAGGCAGCAGGGGCAACCGTGATGGAGGCCGATTTTAACACTCAGGCGGGCATTTCGCGAGCAATTGACAAAATTAAACACATTGCGCCAGCACTGCGCGGTATTATTCATAATGCGTCAGACTGGGTACCAGAAAATGCTGAGCAGTCAGCCGCTGACTTAATGCAGGACATGATGATGGTACATGCCAGTGCCCCTTATCAATTAAACCTGGCATTAAAAGATGCGTTAATGGCCAGTAGCCCCACCGATATAATCCACATGACTGATTATGTGCAGGAGACGGGCAGTGAGCACCACATTGCTTATGCCGCCAGCAAGGCAGCTTTGCACAATTTGACACTGTCGTTTGCACGTGTCTTTTCACCACATGTAAAAGTAAACAGTATCGCCCCTTCCTTACTCATGTTTAATGACGATGATAGCCCTGAGTATCGCGAGCGAGCACTGGAGAAAAACTTACTGGGCCTCGTTCCTGGTCCTCAGGAAGCGGTTAAAGCCGTCAACTACCTGCTTGAATCCGAGTATGTTACCGGTCAAACGTTGCATTTAAATGGTGGTCGAAACCTGAAATAGCCAGTGGAATTCATTGGCCTGACAAAACAGGGAGCGTATAATTGCGGTACATCTATATTCATCAGGATACTATGTGAATCTTGCACTTATTCCGGAATGGCAAGCCAGCGAGGCAGTAATTCTGGCCTGGCCACACGACGCTACAGACTGGTCCCCCTGGCTGGAATCGGCCAGGCAAACCTACGTGGCGTTAATTCAGCTCATTAATGCCACTCAGGCCGGCGTGATATTATTGTGCCGCGAAAAAGATATGGCAGATATTGAGCAGCGCCTGCCCAACGACGCTCGGGTATTGTTACTCGGCGCCGACTATAACGACACCTGGGCAAGAGATTTTGCGTTTTTGAGCTGTGGCGATCGAAAGGCGCCTTATCCGGTTGAATTTAAATTTAACGGGTGGGGCAATAAGTTTGATGCCAGCCTCGATAATCAGATAAACCAACGGTATCTGGCTCAACTATGCCAACAACCACTGCGCACTGTAAATATTGTTGCCGAAGGTGGCGCGTTAGAAATTGATGACGACGGACATTTACTCTCAACCGAATCCTGTTTGTTTAACCCAGAGCGCAACGGCGATTTAACTGAAGCAGCGTACCGCGAAATATTTAAAGAATCACTGGGCTGCTCTAAAACAACAATATTCGCCCACGGACATCTTGAAGGGGATGATACCGACGGCCATATCGATACTTTGGTGCGCTTTACCCCCTCCAAAGGAATGGTTGTTCAGGCCGCCGAAAATCGCCCTGACGACAGCCATTACCAGGGACTTTCGGCATTGGTCAGTGAATGTCGCCAGCATTTTCCAGATCACACTTTGCATTTGTTGCCTCTACCAGCCATGTATAACGATGAAGGGGAACGTTTACCCGCATCCTATGCTAATTATTTAATTTGTAATCAATCCGTGTTGTTACCAGTATATGGCCAGCCAGAAGATGCCGAGGCCATAAAAGTGATGCAAAACGCTTTCCCTGAGCATCACATTGCGCCACTGAATTGCGCTACACTGGTACAGCAGTTTGGCAGCCTGCATTGTATAACCATGCAAGTACCGAAACACACGTTAACCACTAACGTCATCCAACAATTACATTCAGGAGTGACCCGCTATGTCTGAGCGCAAGTTAACCGTTGGACTGGTGCAGCAATCTGTTGCAGATAACCACAAAGACACCAACTGGAATAAAAGCGCCGCTAAAATTGCCGAACTAGCAGAACAAGGCGCCGAACTTGTTATGCTACAGGAGTTACACAGCACGTTATACTTTTGCCAGCAGGAAGATACCGATGCCTTTGACCTGGCTGAGCCGATCCCGGGGCCGGCAACGGATTTTTTTGGTCAAGTGGCCGAAAAACACAATATTGTGTTGGTGACTTCGCTGTTTGAAAAGCGCGGATCCGGGCTGTACCACAATACTGCGGTTGTGTTTGACCGTAGCAAAGAGATTGCCGGCACTTACCGGAAAATGCATATCCCGGATGATCCGGGCTTTTACGAAAAATTTTATTTTACACCCGGCGATACCGGTTTTGAGCCTATTCAAACCAGCGTAGGTAAACTGGGTGTGTTGGTATGTTGGGATCAATGGTATCCCGAAGCTGCCCGTTTGATGGCGATGGCCGGTGCCGAAATCCTCTTTTACCCCACCGCTATTGGCTGGGACTTAAATGATAGCGATGACGAGCGCCAGCGTCAGCATGATGCCTGGCATACTATTCAGCGCGGTCATGCCGTAGCTAACTCGTTACCGGTGATCGTGGCGAACCGAACTGGTTTTGAAGCCTCTCCGGTTGCCGGTGACCCAGGCGTACAATTCTGGGGACAAAGCTTTATTGCCGGTCCACAGGGGGAAGTGCTGGCTCAGGCCAGTGCTGATAAAGAAGAAACGTTACTGGTTGAGCTCGATATGAGCCGTACGGAACAAATCAAACGTATATGGCCGTATTTCCGCGATCGTAGAATTGATGCCTACGGTGATCTGACAAAACGCTGGCGGGATTAGTGCTCAAAAGGCGCGAATAAACCGAAGGACTAGCTCCGAGCAGGCAACGCAACGACACGTTGTTCACACAATAAATAACACTGGCGCCGCGCATTAGGCGCCAGTGCTGTCAGTACGTCATTGTCAATGGACAGACCACCGGTATATTGTCCCAGTGCCGGCATCATTAGCAACGCCTCTGTGGCAACCAGACATTTACCGTTAAACCGGCGCTGCCGCGAAACGAAGCGGCCTTTGGGGTGATAGTGCCCCACGATTTGTGGCCGCCCACTCGCTACCGGTATATGCTGACAATCAATGTCGATACCAGATTGCGTAGTCAGTGAAACCTGCGGTAATACAATACCACCAAGGGCCGCTGGGATATCCGGATCGTGATTACCCTCCACCCACTGCCATTCACAAACCGAATCAACGAGTGACTGTAATTGGTTGATATCATCGTCAATCAAGCGCTCAAATGCGCCGCTGTCATGCAAGCTGTCGCCGAGACAAATCACTTTCTGCGGTTGATAAGTGTTAAGCAATGCAGCCAGTACACTTAACGTCGCACGTGAATCATAACGCGGTACCGGCGAGGCATAGAGCGATAAATAGCTGCCTTTTTCAAAATGTAAATCAGCCACCAGCAAGCAATCTTGCTCAGGCCAGTATAATGCTGCCCGGTTGTCGATCATCCATAATGACTGGCAAAAACGAAACGGCAGCACTTGCTGACTGCGTATTAACTGCTGTAATGCTGATTCAGATATCATAGTGTGTAACGCTTTAGGGTAGCTAACAACTGGTAAACGCTAGTCATCAGACAGCAACGCTCTAACGTCTTCAAGCATCGCCTCTGCTTCAGCATAAAGCGCTGCCTGGTCTAGTAACGCCTGCTCTCCGGCTCCTTTAACCTGCTCACTGCGCACATCCAGTACGATCGGAATCGCCATCGGCGACACTTTCGGCAAATCAATAAACTGGGTTTTGCCGACAAATCGAATCAAGGTATCGGCAAGGCGTCGCAAATCCAGCAGTTCACGCTCAGCGTCTTCACGAGCTACTTTCAGTAAAATGTGATCAGGCTCATATTCGCGCAAGGTATCGTAAATCAAGTCGGTTGAAAAAGTAACCTGCTTCATGGTTTTACGGGTACTGTGATAACGCTGCTCCGTTAGCCCGCTAACAATAGCTACTTGGCGGAACGACCGTTTCAACATCGGCGCATTGAGCATCCAGTCTTCGAGTTCATCGCCCAGTATATCGGGCTGAAATAATGATTGTATGTGCGATTCGTTAATTGATTGAAGCGCACAGACAGACAACCCGTAATCAGTAACGCTAAAACTGAGTGGCTTTAAGCCGAGTTTTTCCATACGCCGGGTAATGAGCATGCCCAGCGTTTGATTGACTTTGCGGCCTTCAAAAGTGTAGTACAGCGAATAATTCGCCTGCCGATAAGGAAACTGTTCAATGAGCACCTTATCTGCACCGGGAATCACCGAAAACTTGCGTTGTAACAATAGCCATTCCTGCACCTGCTCAGGCAGTGCTGACCAGTCTTGCGGAGTGTTGAGTAACATTCTGACGCCATCGGCTAAATAGGTTGAAAGCGGCAGTTGGCCGCCCACATAGCTGGGAATTTTAGGCTCTTTGCCTTTATCTGGCCGCGCATGTAACTGCATATCGCGAATGGCTTCAAAACGCAGGATCTCACCGGCAAATAAGAATGTATCTCCGGGGGTTAGCTGCTGGGCAAAATACTCTTCCACTTCGCCGATAATCTTACCCTGATTACCGCGGCGGATCCGTTTCACTCTGAGCTTGCCGGCTTCCACAATGGTGCCGATATTTTGTCTGTGGCGCTGCACGACGCGCTGACTTGCAGGCTTAAACGTACCGTCATCTAATTGTTGTAAACGTTGATAACGTTCGTAACCTTTGAGTGCATAGCCGCCGTCCACACTGAATTGCCAAAGCTGGTCAAACTCTGTTCGACTGAGACTTTGATAGGGAAACGCATCAAGGATCTGGTTATAAATGTCGTCAGGTTTTGCCGCGCTGGAACACAGACAGTTAATGATAAACTGCGGGATAATATCCAGTGCGCCCGACTGCACTGTGGCACCGTCACGGGCTCCCTCACTAATAGCGCTAATCGCTGCCTGGCATTCCAGAGCTTCAAATCGATTGGCGGGCACCAGCAAAGCTTCGCTGGCTTCATCCAGGCGATGATTAGCACGGCCTATACGTTGCAACAAGCGGCTCACGCCTTTTGGCGCACCGACCTGTATCACCAAGTCCACATCGCCCCAGTCTACCCCCAACTCCAACGCTGAAGTAGTAACGATGGCCCGTAACTGGCCATCAACCATCATCGCCTCAGTTTTACGGCGTTGCTCCTTGCTCAGCGAACCGTGATACAAGGCAATCGGCAATACCTGGCTATTTTCGCTCCAAAGCAACTGAAACAACAATTCAGCCTGCGCACGGGTATTAACAAACACCAGCGTGGTGCCTGCATTTACAATCGCCTGATAAATATCACTAATGGCATATTTGGCCATAAAGCCGCCAAAGGGCATGCGCTGCGAGGAAGTCAGAATATTGATTCGCGGGGCAGCGGTATCGTCTACTTGTAGCAGCGTAACGGGCTCGCCGGTTGGCCCCAGCCAGTCAGCAACGAGTTCAGGATCGGCGACTGTCGCTGACAATCCCACGCGCAGATAATCAGGCGCCAGTGACTTCAGCCTGGCCAAAGCCAGCGTGATAAAGTCGCCGCGTTTATTCCCTATCAAACTGTGCACTTCGTCAATAATAACCGTTTTAAGCTTGCCAAAAATCTGCGGTGCATCGGCATAAGACAGCATTAACATCAGCGACTCTGGGGTCGTGAGCAATATATGCGGTGGCCGCTTACGTTGACGCTGGCGCTTGTGTGACGGCGTATCACCAGTACGTGTTTCCACCCGGACAGGCAGCGACATGTGTTCTATGGGAGCCAGCAAATTGCGATGAATATCCTGCGTAAGCGCTTTAAGTGGTGAGACATATAAAGTATGTAAATACTCACTCTGAACATTGCGCAAGTCGACCAGGGACGGCAGGAAACCAGATAATGTTTTACCTGCACCGGTAGGTGCAATCAGCAAGCTGGCCTGGCCTGCTTTAGCTCGATCCAGCATGGTCGCCTGATAGTCGCGTAAGGTCCAACCTTGCGTGCTAAACCAGTGGCTGAATTGCTCAGGTAATGGTGACATTTATCAGTCTTGGATGTACAAAAAACACGGTAGAAACTATCAGAAAATACCATCCTGTAAAGGGAATGAAGACAATCACATAGTACGACAAAATCCATTGATTGGTTTATTATCGTGATACTGTTATGTTAACTTCCCCCTCCTGAAGCCGCTGGTCTTTATACAATGAAACTGTTCCTATTTTCTGCCGTCATAGTGTTAAACCTTCTTACCACTGCCTGCACCGACTCCCAGTTACCCACTGTGGGGCGCACTCAGGGCGACTTTCCAATGCGCCGTTTGATGGATTTTGACAATGAGCAACAGTGCTACCGGTTTTTACACAACGTATGGTTTGAGGCCTCTTTTGCAGACGGTATGGCCTACAAGCAGTCTACGTGTTTGCCTGCTGATAAGAAAATAGGCCGCAAAACCACATCTGAAATCGCGAAGCTGCATGTGTCCCTGACCTATGATGGCGAACACTACATTATAAAAAGTGGCTACTAAGATCTATTGATACCAAATAGCAATCACGACGTATAAGTGCTTAAATTCACTACGTCGATGGATAACGATTGCAAGCAGAAGACTGGTTACAACCGCGCGAACACGGGCTGTATTGTTTGCCCGCTGATTGCTATATCGATCCCACAACGCCGGTTCAGTGCGCGCTCATTACTCATGGCCATGCCGATCATGCTATTGGTGGGCATAAACAGGTCATTGCGACGTCACCAACACTGGCCATTATGCGAACCCGCTATGGCGACGATATGGCGGCGCAAACCCAAACCCTGGATTATGACCAGCCATATCAGCTTGGCTTTGATGACGATCCGGTAACCTGTACCTTCTTCCCCGCCGGTCACATTCTCGGCTCAGCGCAGATTTTGCTCGAATACAGAGGTAAGCGGGTGGTTGTTTCCGGTGACTATAAGCGTCAGAGCGATCCAACTTGTCAGCCGTTTAGCCCAGTACCTTGCGACGTATTTATTACCGAAGCTACGTTTGCGCTCCCTGTATTTAAGCATCCTCCGATTGCTGAAGAATGCCAGAAGCTTCTGCAATCATTGCAGTTGTTTGAGGATCGTTGCCATTTGGTTGGTGTCTATGCCCTGGGTAAGTGTCAACGCATCATTCTGGCACTGCGAGAACTCGGTTATGCCAAACCAATCTATCTGCACGGTGCCCAGCTCAAACTTTGCGAGTTATATCGCAACCATGGCTTAGACCTGGGCGAATTAACCGATGTCAGCGCCGTCACTCACAAGGCGTCACTGGCTGGCGAAATCGTGCTGGCGCCGCCATCGGCGCTTAACAGCCGCTGGTCACGCTCGTTACCCAAGGTGCGCAAAGCCATGGCTTCAGGCTGGATGCAGATCCGTGCCAGAGCACATCAACGCCAGGTTGAACTGCCGCTGGTAGTATCTGATCACTGCGATTGGCAGGCATTGCTTGAAACCATTGCCGAGGTTAATGCTGATGAAGTGTGGGTTACCCACGGTCGCGAGGACGCACTGTTACATCAGCTTAAACTCAGCGGTATCAAAGCCAGGGCTTTATCTTTAGTGGGCTACGATGGCGAAAGTGATGACACCAGTGACGAAGAAATCACTGAAGGAGCTGGCGGGTTATGAAATCCTTCAGCGAACTCCTCCAACAACTTTACTTCACCAGCAGTAACAATGAAAAGAGCTGCTTGCTACGGGATTACCTGGCACGCACACCCGATCCTGATCGAGGCTGGACTATTGCTGCGCTTGCCGGCACGCTCACTTTTGACTTTTTTAAACGCCAGGCAATAAAAACACTGATGCTGGAGCGTGTTGATGCCGATTTATTTGCCATGAGCTATGACTATGTTGGCGAGATGAGTGAAACCGTGGCACACCTTTGGCCGGATAGCAGCGAGACGCTTGAGCTCCCGTCGCTAAGCGCACTGATTGAGCAATTTCAACAGGCTAACCGTGAACAGGTAAAAGAATTACTGGTTAAGTACCTGTCAGTCATGACGCCAGAACAGCGCTGGTCACTGCTTAAACTGGGCACTCGCGGGTTACGTGTAGGGCTGTCAACACGCAGTGTAAAACGCATACTGGCCGACTATGGTAACGTGGAGGTCAGCGAAATCGAAACGCTATGGCACGCACTGGCACCGCCCTATACTGAGCTTTTTGACTGGCTGGAAGGCCGTTCCGAAAAACCCGATATTCGTGATGCGGTAACGTATCATCCGGTTATGCTTGCCCACCCGTTACCGGAAAATAATCCAATGCCGTTAGCCAAAGAGGAATGGCAGGTTGAATACAAGTACGACGGAATACGCGTGCAACTGGTGATCACCGAAAAAGGCAAAGCGCTTTTCAGTCGTACGGGTGACGACATCAGCGCAGCGTTTCCTGATTTGCTCGCTAAAATTGATGAGCCCGGTGTCATAGACGGTGAACTGCTGATTATCAACAACGGTACAATAGACACGTTTAACGCACTTCAGCAGCGCTTAAATCGCAAAAAGCCGGGTAAAAAGCTTATGAAAGAACTGCCGGCAGGGTTCATGGTATATGACATCCTGGTAAACGGTGATTGCCCGGTCACGGCATTACCGTTAAGTGAAAGAAGGCAGTTGCTGGCAAACTGGCTCGATAAAGTACGTTCCGATACGGTAATCATGTCACCCGTGATTAACGCCAACACTCTTGTTGAACTGCACGCTATCTACACCGAAGCGTCTGCCGATCCTGGTGTTGAGGGGCTGATGCTCAAACGTCAGGACAGCGCCTACCAGCCCGGACGGCCAGCCGGCCAGTGGTACAAATGGAAACGCCAAGCAAAACATTTAGACGCCGTGATTATGTATGCCCAGCGAGGACACGGCAAACGCTCAAGCTTTTATTCTGATTTCACCTTCGGCGTATGGCAAGGCGACAAGCTACTGCCTATTGGCAAAGCGTATTCAGGCTTCACCGATGAAGAACTTAAAAAGCTCGATAATTGGGTGCGCCGCAACGGTATTGGTCGCTTTGGTCCGGTCAGGGAAGTCAAAAAAGAACTGGTGGTTGAAGTGGCATTTGATGCCATTCATCCATCTAAACGCCATAAGTCAGGCGTTGCATTGCGATTCCCGCGCTTTCACCGCATTCGTTGGGACAAACCAGCGAGTGAGGCCGATACCTTAGATAACGCACTGTCGTTAATCGTTAGCCACACCTAATGTACGTTCTTAATATTGTATAACAGCACCAACAGTGTTGGCTTTATGCTTTCTTAACCGCGCGCCTCCTCTGTGTTTATGATGAAAAACTCATTATAAGTAGATTAAACGGCAACAATATTGATAATCTACAAATTAACCATGAGGTCCTTGACTTAGCTTGTCTGCACAGTTTAATTGAGGATGCACAATGGCTCTGATCCAAACATTATTGAGATACATTAAGTTAAGCAGTGTAACTGCATCATACGGTGCTGTAATCAAAAAGTAAGCGCTAAACCTGGCGACAAGTTGCGTTCAGGTACTCACAGCTTTACACCGTGTAAAGTTTTAAAATTTATAGAAAAGGATACTGCGTGTCAGCCTTACTTATCAAAATAAAACAGAAACTTATAAATAGTCTTATATCTGAAATCAAACTTATTAAGCTTCGAAATCAAAAAACAATTAATGTAAAGTATTTTACTGAGGTACTAAATTGGGGAGATATGATAAATATCGATATCTTAGAGCATATCTCTGATTCCAAGGTTGTCGACTGTCCATTAGGGTATAGAGTCCATTTGCTGGGTATTGGCAGCGTTTTGGTGACTGCAAATAAGAACAGCATTGTCTGGGGTTCAGGCTTTATCTCTGAAAACCAAAAGGTAAAAAGCAAACCATTAAAAGTATGTGCTGTGCGTGGTCCAAAATCCCGCGCAATGCTTCTTGAACAGGATATAGAATGCCCGGAGGTTTTCGGTGATCCTGCACTGTTACTCCCTGAGATTTATAGCCCGCCACAGCTAAAAGAAAAACCGTACAAGCTTGGAATCGTGCCTCACTATGATCATAAGAATCATCCATGGATCAAAAAGATGGCCAAACTTCACGATGTCAAAATCATAGATATTCAACAACAAGGTATTCACGGTTTTATTGACGATATCTTAGAGTGTCAGCACATTGCTTCTTCATCTCTACATGGCATCATTGCCGCTGACGCGTATAAAATTCCTAATTGTCGAATCTTGTTGGCTGATATGAACCACTTTAAATTTGACGACTATCATTTGGGTATTGGTGTTGAAAAATACAATACACTGAATATTAAAACAGGGAATTTACCTACAAAAGAAGACGTTATTAACAACTGTCAGGCTAAAGATATTCAGTTCGATGCCGCCGGATTGAAACTTGCGTTTCCATACGAAGCGATTAGCCATTGACGTGGTATACACGTACATACATCTTTCGCAATCATCTGTCTTATGTCTCTTTATGACCAAACCTGTAAATCATGCCGGTTTCAGCAAACATAGTGAGCGACAGTAACACAAGTTTACCACTGAACAGCGGGGTTGGTGCCTGCAAAGGGCCTGATTCCATTTGCCAACCAGCATTGTCACCTTCTTTTACAGTTTTTTCAGTCACTTACCCCATACTTCATCAACACATTGAATTATATAAATAAAATATATTGGCTCATAAGTTGCTATAAATTTATTGTCATGAAAAGTTGAGGAAGCATGACGTTCATGCAAATTAAATTAGATACGGTAGTTCGCAAAGGAGCTGAACTGAAAATGTTAAAAAAACTGCTGGCGGGTATGTGCGCTTTGACGCTCTGTCACAATGTGTCTGCGGCTGTCATTAGCTACAATGGATATACCTTAAACGAGAGCACAAATATCGTTACTGGTGGTGGTTTGGAGTGGCTTCAGTGGGATATGACCATCGGTCAAAGCGTTGAAGACGCCCTGGCAATTTATGCCTCGCAAGGTTGGACTATTGCCACTAACGTGCAAATGGCTGGTTTGTTTAACACCTTTGTTTTTGGCGCTAACACCGCACTATACAACGGCGCTATAAACCCCGGAAATGTGCCGGTTGCCAATGGCATTTGGGATACTGATGAAAACACAACACAGTATACGTATAACAATGACGGCGCGACTATTGCGACGGATCCGGAGAAGCAGTTTGTAGCCTTATTTGGCCAGACCTATCTGAATTTCCCGACCGCTACGCAGGCTTCCAACCCTTACGAATATTCCGCTGCGTGGTTTGGCATTGATCAGGATGACGATGGTTTTTACAACGTTGCGCGGGTGTCAGATGAGTATCTGCGGGTGGGTCAGACTGTTGTTAATCGCGGCCTGACCCGACTGGCTAACGACTCGATTCTGGCTGAAGATATTGGTAACCAAACAGGTGTGGCGCTGGTGAGATCTGCAGCTATTCCTGAGCCAACAGGGTTATTATTGTTTGCTCTGGGCATATTGGGCCTGAGAGTAGCGCAGCGTAAACGTCATAATGCGTAAGTGATGGTAGTCAATTAACCAATACACGTCAGGTGAATTAAAGTTACGGCGCTGGTGAAGCGCCAGTAATTAGCAAATAAAACACACTAAAACACAGTTTTAGTGTGTTTTTTTATTCATCAATTCTATATATCCGAACTATAAACGCTGATTAACTTAACGTTGCTAACATTAGCCGTCAGTGTTTGCCCTTGAGGTACTTGCCAATAACATTATGCTTTGGCACTTTGACGCTCACTTACAGTCTTATACCAGCGCAGCAGATTGACTTGATGCTCACCAATGCGCAGTTTTACAACGCGGGCAAAATCGATCGCGCACAGCGCAATAATATCGGCTATCGAAAACTTATCACCGGTGATGAAGCGAGAATCAGCAAGCCGCGCCTCTAACAGTCCATAAAATGCAACGACCTCTTTACCTGCTTCCTCGCCATATGCAGGAATAGGTGTCATGCGATCTTTAAAGTAACCTGTGGTGTGGGCAAAGCACTGGGTAACCGGTAGCATCAGCCCTCCATCAAGGCGACGCTGCCACATGGCAACTATCCCTTTCTCAAGCGGGGTTTCACCTAATAGCGGTGGGAATGGGTGCAGCGCCTCAATGTAGGCGCAGATGGCATCAGATTCACTTATGCAAGTGCCATCATCGAGCTCCAGGACAGGCAGTTTACCCAACGGATTTTTAGCCAAAAATTCAGCACTGCGGTTTTCCGCGTTTTTAATATCAACCTGAACATAGTCAACCTGAATGCCTTTCTCCGCGATAAACATGCGTACGCGGCGCGGATTAGGTGCTGTCTGAGTATCGTATATTTTCATTACTGTGGCTTCCGTACAATTGACCGTGGCAGCTTGCACATTTTAAGTGCGTTGGTAGCATTGAATGTAGTTAACCTGCAAAGATGGTGAAAGCCGCCATTTTCCTGTTAGCGGGTTGAGTTTCATGCCGGTTTCACATACCGCTTTGAAGCCTTCCCGACTAACCCATTCTGCCAGTTCGCCGGGTTTGACAAACATTGTCCAATCATGAGTACCCACCGGTAAGTAACGCATCACATACTCAGCCCCGAGGATCGCAATAATCCAGGATTTAACTGTGCGATTGAGTGTCGCCAGTACCAGCATACCCTGTTTGTCGACCAGTTTTGCACACTGTTCAATGAGTGCGCTCTGATCAGGCACATGCTCAACAACTTCTGCATTAATCACCACATCAAAGGTTTGTTTGTTAGCTAGCAGTTCATCAGCCAGGCAATGCCGGTAATGAATACACAGTTGCGACTGCTCTGCGTGCCGTTTCGCGACTTCGATGCTGGTGGCACTGGCGTCAATACCTGTCACTTGTGCCCCGCGCTTTGCCAGAGATTCACTAATCAGGCCACCACCGCAGCCAACATCAAGAATACGTAACCCCGTCAGGCAATTCGCTTGCTCCGGATTGCGCCCGAAGCGCTCTGCGAGTTGCCTTATGATGTACTGGGTCCGTGATGCGTTAAAGGCCAACGCCGTTTTGTATTTACCCTCAGGATCCCACCATTCACTCGCCAGTGCGTTGAAACGCGACACTTCTTCAGCAGACACATTGCCGGCTTCGACCGGCTTGCTTAATTCACTCTTATCCAGCATAAACATTCACTACTTAACAAAGACCGGCGCTTTGGCATAAATATAACGCGGCGTATTTATAGCGCGACATAACGATGACGGAAATTACAATGGCAGTGCATCCCGGCGTCCGGTTAATCAGACTGCGATATTATTCATAGCGTTATCACAAACGCTCGCTTAACTTGCGTATATCCTGATTAAGCGTTTTATCGTTCTGGCTGTAATCTACCGGGCAATCTATAACATGCACACCGGGCGTCTGCAGACAATCCTGCATAAGCGGCGCAAGTTCGTCAATGGCCGTCACACGATGTCCCCTGGCGCCATAGCTATTGGCATATTCAACGAAGTCAGGGTTGCCGTAGTCTAAACCAAAGTTATCGAACTCCATGTGCGCTTGCTTCCATTTAATCATGCCGTACGCATCATCCCGTAGTATCAGCACCACCACATGTAAGTTAAGCCGCACAGCGGTTTCTATTTCCTGACTGTTCATCATAAAGCCACCATCGCCGCATACCGCCATAACAGGTTTGTCCGGGTACACCAGTTTCGCAGCCATAGCTGAAGGGAGCCCCGCCCCCATTGAGGCCAGTGCGTTATCAAGTAGCAGAGTATTTGGGCCGTATGCCGGATAATTTCGGGCGAACCATATTTTATACACGCCGTTATCCAATGCCACAACGCCGTCGTCGGGCATGACGGCGCGCACTTCGTTGACCAGACGCTCCGGCAGAACAGGAAAGCGATCGTCACTATCAGATGCTTTACGGTGTTTAACGTAAGCATCGTGCACATCCTTGTAAAAATCCCGCTTCCAGTGATCCTGCGGCGTCAACCGTTCGTTAATTTGCCATACGCTGTTAGCAATATCACCGACAACTTCAAGCTGTGGAAAGTACACCGGATCGACCGCCGCCGATTCAAAATTAATGTGTATGACCTGCTGATTGTCGTGATGCATAAAAAAGGGGGGCTTTTCTACCACGTCATGACCGACGTTAATGATGAGATCAGCCCGCTCAATCGCCTTGTGTACAAAATCACCGTCGGACAGTGCGGTATTCCCTACAAACAGCGGATCAGACTCATTGAGTACGCCTTTGCCCATTTGCGTAGTAACAAATGGTATTCCGGTATGATCAACAAAACGCCGCAGCATTTTGGCAGTGAGTTTTCTGTTGGCGCCAGCACCAATCAGTAACAGCGGCGAAGTAGCGGCTTCGATCATTGTTTTGGCTTGCTCTACGGCTTTTTCTTCGGCAACCGGACGACGCGAGCGACTTTGCTTTAACAGTGGCACCGTCGTTGTCTCCCGAGCAATATCCTCCGGGATCTCAATGTGCGTAGCCCCCGGACGCTCTTCAGCAGCGAGTCTGAAGGATTCGCGGATCACTGAAGGGATCCTCTCCCCGCTAACAATTTGCGTCGTATATTTGGTAATCGGGCGCATCATATCGACCACATCAACCACCTGAAACCGCCCTTGTTTACTGGTCTTAATGGGCTTTTGACCAGTGATCATAAGCATCGGCATAGCGCCTAGCTGTGCGTACGCCGCAGGTGTTACCAGGTTGGTTGCGCCTGGTCCTAGTGTGGCTAAACAGACGCCCACCTTGCCGGTTAACCGACCGTAGGTGGCAGCCATAAAACCAGCGCCCTGCTCATGTCGTGTCAATACAAGCTTAATTGATGAGTCTCTTAGCGACTCAAGTAGATCGAGGTTTTCCTCACCGGGTATACCAAATATGTATTCTACACCTTCAGCTTCCAGTGCTCGTACAAACAAGTCTGATGCTTTCATATGCCATCCGTTGTAATGAGTGAATGCTACTCATTGCTACGGAGAAGCGAGTAAATAGTTTAATTTATATGGTCGGAAACTTTATATTGTGTTGATGTGCCGGGATCACCTTCGTTATAGCGTCGATTCCCATTCATTCAGTTTTTGCTGGGTGTTTTTATCGATGGCAGCTTTATTGTTGCTTACCCAGTACTTTTCCATAATACGCACATTGGCCTGATTGGCTTTGTAAAAGAAATCGACGATATCGCCCACCACGGGGATAAATCCGAGTCCAAAGTCCATTACGCAATTTCGCACCATCACCTTGAGCTGTCCTTTGGGTAAGCCCAGTTTTTTGCCCAGCATGACAATGCGCAATGACACCAGCAACATCAACACGTCACCAATTCCGGGGATCAAGCCCACCAGTGCATCAGCGCCTATTCGAAAATTTATAAAAGGCAGCTTAATTGACGTATCCAGCAGGTTGGCCAGTTTTTGCGCTTTTAATAAGGCCTTAGGCGCAGTGGTGGTATCAGGCTTTTTGCTCATAGAGGGCATCCGTATTGTTTGGCTAACTGTCCGCGCAGTTCTGCATTGTCTTCGACCTGCCAACCATGCAGGTTTTCTTTCACAAGATCAAACAACATATCAATATGCGCAGGTTCGCTATTAAGTGCGGGAATATATTCATAGCGCTCGCCACCAGCTTGCAAAAAATAATCGCGGTTCTCTTCACCTATCTCTTCAATGGTTTCCAGACAATCAGCTGAAAATCCCGGGCACACTACTTGTATTGATTTAACCCCTTCACCAGGCAGTGATTTTAATGTTTCGTCGGTGTAGGGTTTTAGCCATTCCTCGCGGCCAAAACGGGATTGGAATGTCGTCATATATTCAGCGTTATTCAAACCAAGTGCTTCTGCCACCAAACGAGACGTTTTTAAACATTCGCAATGGTAAGGGTCACCATTCATTAAATAACGCATAGGTATACCATGATACGACATAATCAACTTATCGGCCCGGCCATGATTGTTCCAGTGCTGCTTTATCGAGTCGGCAACCGCCTGAATATAACCGGGGCGGTCGTGATAATGACTGATAAAACGGAAATCGGGTAACCAGCGGCGCTGCTGAAAATCCTGCGCCACGGCGTCGAAGGTTGACCCAACGGTAGAAGCACTGTATTGCGGATAAAGTGGCAACACCAATAGCTTGCGCACACCCTGTGATAACATTTTTTCAATCACTTTAGTTACCGCCGGGTCGCCATAACGCATGGCATAGTCAACCACGACATGGCCACCAAACTCTCGCTCACAGCGGGCAGCCAGTGCCTGGGCCTGGGCCCTGGTATGTACCATCAGAGGCGACCCCTGTTCAGACCATACTGTCTCATAGGCTTTCGCTGAACGCCCGGGCCGAATATTTAAAATCACGCCATTGAGAATAAGCCACCAGAGCAGGCGCGGGACCTCAACCACGCGCGGGTCCGACAAAAACTCTTTAAGATACGGCTTTAACGCACCTTTGGTCGGTGCATTAGGGGTACCAAGGTTGGTCACGATAACCCCAATCTTATCGGCTTGTTGATGACTAAAACCCGGGTTACCGGCGTACTTCATAATTTTTCACTTCTTATAGTTAAACGAACCGCCATTAATACGCAGTGTAAGCTAAAACGGACTGCTAAGGCTGATAATAGGTTGGGGTTTCCCAGCCTACCGGTAGCCCCAGCACAAATACCCAAAGATAAAAGAGCAATGTCCAACCGACGATAAACACCATACTGTAAGGCAGCATCATGGCAATGAGTGTGCCCATCCCCACATCTTTCTTATATTTTGCCGCCATCGCCAGGATCAGACCAAAATAGCTCATCATAGGTGATATAACGTTGGTCACTGAATCGCCGATTCTATAAGCCGCCTGAATAACTTCCGGCGCATAGCCCAGCAACATTAACATCGGCACGAATACCGGGGCGGTCACCGCCCACTGCGCCGACGCACTGCCTAAAGACAAGTTCACCAGGCCACACATTAAGATAAACAGCAAAAATACTTCGGGGCCTTTTAAATCTAACTCAATCAGTAAAGCCGCTCCCTCTACCGCTAATACGGTCCCCAGATTGGTGTACTTAAAGAAGGCGACAAACTGGGCAGCGAAAAAGACTAGTGCGATATAGAGGCCCATACTGCTCATGCTTTTAGCCATGCCATCTATCACATCGCGATCCGTTTTCATGGTGCCGGCAACCTTGCCATACACAAATCCAGGCACTGCAAATACGACAAAAATAATAACGACTATACCTTTCAGAAACGGCGATCCCTTCAGACCGCCGGTTTCCGGATTGCGTAATATCCCATCATCCGGAATCACTGAGAGTGCCAGCAACACGCACAGGAGTAAAAAGGTCAGACCCGCTGCCTTCATTGCTTTCATCTCTTGCGCATTCGGCGCCGCCAGGGCACTTTTATCGAGCTTCATGGTTGAATTCGATTCGTCGAAATCACCCAGTCTGGGCTCCACAATGCGGTCGGTGACCCAAAAGCC
Source organism: Alteromonadaceae bacterium (assembly GCA_013373625.1). Taxonomy (GTDB): domain Bacteria; phylum Pseudomonadota; class Gammaproteobacteria; order Enterobacterales; family Alteromonadaceae; genus Alteromonas. The sequence continues at coordinate 54,515 of JABXHM010000003.1, forward strand.
TAAGCCGGCAATTACAAAGGTACTGGCAATCATGAAGAAATGATTCGATTCTGCTCCGACAACATATTCGGGATCGATCATTTGCGCTGCAGGCGTGGTAATACCTGCTAACAGCGGATCAATGGTGCCTAAAAACAAATTAGCGCTGTATCCTGCCGACACACCAGCGAACGCGGCGGCTAAGCCCGCAAGGGGGTGGCGGCCAAGTGAATGGAAGATCATCGCTGCTAACGGAATAAGCACCACGTAACCCAGTTCAGATGCGGTGTTTGAGAGGATACCACTGAGTACAATGATAAAGGTGACTAACCGTCTTGGCGCGTTGAGGACCATTGCCCGCATCGCTGTAGATAATAGGCCTGAATGTTCTGCCACTGATACACCAAGCAACGCAACCAGAACCGTTCCCAGTGGCGCAAAGCCGGTAAAGTTAGTCACAATATGGGTCATGATCCAGTGCAGACCATCGATACTCATTAATGAAACAACTTCGATAACACCGGATGCACTGCGCGCGTCTTCTGGTCTGGGATCAGCAACGGCAATGCCCAACGAGTTTAACAGCCCGCTTAACAGCACAATGAAAATGCTTAACAAGGCAAACAGGGTTACCGGGTGTGGTAGCAAGTTACCTAACCACTCAACGGTAGTGAGGAAGCGGGAGAACAAACCGTTTGGAGACTGTTCCTGAGTATGGGTATTGGCATTTTGTTGAGTCAAAACTAGTCCTCAGTCGTTATTATTATCATTGTGCAATCATAGGGCTTACTGTTCGATTGATGCCCCAAGACATCAGCAACCGTGCTGATGAATCACAACCTGGTTTGCCGTAACCAGTTACTGTTATTTTTTATTTTCTGTCATTAAAAACTGCCATAAATGGGATTAATTCCCACCGGCAGTTTAATGTTCGTCAGTTTACCTTAATTCATTACTTTTTGGCAGTGTACGACGTTTTTCTGCGCTTTTAGAGACATAAAAAAACCGGCTCGCAAGCCGGTTTTTGTCATTTTGAATGCGCTCTACTGACCGTCGCGCGAATTCATATAACGGAAGAAATCACTATCTGGTTCAACAACCAGAATATCATTCTTGCTGTTAAAGCTCGCACGATAGGCATCCATACTGCGTAAAAAGCCGTAAAACTCCGGGTTTTTAGAGTAAGTTTCAGCATAAATCTGTGCTGCTGTCGCGTCACCTTCACCACGTAGCTGGCGTGCATTACGTTCTGCATCCGCCAACATTACAGTTACTTTAGCTTCTATATTTGCCTTGATGACTTCGGCTTGTTCCTGGCCTTGTGAACGGTGTTCACGCGCTACGGCGGCACGCTCCGCGCGCATCCGCTGGAAGATTGAGTTGCTCACTTCGGTAGGCAGATTAATTTGCTTTACACGTACGTCAACAATTTCAATGCCAAGTTCATCTGAAGAACTGGCGGTCTGCTCCATGGCTTGTTCCATTAGCTCGGTACGCTCGCCCGAAACGATCTGGGCAATGGTTCGACTACCAAACTCGGTACGCAGGCCATTATTGACCTTCTGTTTCAGGAGCGCTTCAGCCTGCAGTTTGTTACCACCGTTAGTAGAAAGGTAGTAACGGGCAAAGTCATCAATTCGCCATTTTACGTACGAATCAACTATCAAATCCTTCTTCTCAGATGTTACGAACCTATCCGGCGCATCATCCAGTGTTTGAATACGCGCGTCTAACTGGCGAACAGAATCAATAAACGGCAGTTTAAAATGCAGTCCCGGTTCAAACACTTTGGTGTCACCAGTTTCGGCTCTTTGCACTTTACCAAACTGGATGACAATGGCACGTTGCCCTTCGCGAACAACAAACAGCGAACCGGATGCCAGCACCACTAATGTAATTAAGATTGCAATAATAAAGTTTTTCATTGTGGCTTATCTCCCATCCCGGTTACTACCGCCGCGCAACCCTGACGACGACGGAGTCGTGTTACCAGAGCTATTCCCAGTAGTGTTTGCAACATTATTTTGCAATCCTTCCAACGTATTACGCATGCGCTCCAGGGATGACTTGTTGCTCGCGCCAGTATTCTGGGTAATTTTATCCAGCGGTAAATACATAATGTTGTTACCACCCTCACCGCTATCAACCATAATTTTGCTGGTATTTGAGAACACCTGTTCCATGGTTTCTAAATAAATACGCTGACGGGTAACCTGCGGTGCTTTTTCGTACTGAGGTAAAAGCTCTTCAAAACGCGCCACTTCACCCTGTGCCTCCAGAGTAACACGCTCTTTGTACGCCTGAGCTTCTTCGTTCATTCTGTTTACCTGGCCACGGGCACGCGGTTCGATTTCACGGGCATAAGCTTCGGCTTCACGAATAAAGCGCTGCTCATCTTCCTGTGCGGCGATGGCGTCATCAAACGCGTCTTTTACCTGCTCTGGTGGACGGGCATCTTTAAAGTTCATATCAACAATGGACACACCGATGTTATAGGGGGCCAGAATGCCTTCTAACTCTTCCCATACGCGTTGACGGGTTACTTCACGGCCATCAGTCAGCACGTCATCCATGGTGGAATGTCCCACCACATAGCGGATAGCGCTGTCAAAGGCCTGACTTAAGGTACTTTCCGGACTGGTTACCGCAAAGGTCCAGCGGAATGGGTCAACAACCCGATATTGTACTTCCATCTGCACACTTACCAGGTTCTCATCCTCCGTCAGCATTGAACCTGAAGATGTCTGGTAACGAATGGATTGCACATCGACCGGAATCACAGAGTCAACAAAAGTCGGCTTCCAGCGTAATCCCGGGTCAACTTGCGAGTCGTACTCACCAAAACGTAACACTACGCCAAGTTCTGCTTCCCGAATGGTGTAGAAACCACTGACTACGTAAACAACAATTAACAGGCCAGCAATTATTGCCGCACCGATGCCGCCCAGTTTTTTACCTGAACCACCACCGTTGCCACCGCCCATCTTACCGAGCTTGCCAAACAGGTTTTTAAATACATCATCCAGATCAGGGGGACCTTGGTCACGTCCGCCGCGATTTTTCCACGGGTCGTTTTTGTCACCACCCGGCTCATTCCAAGCCATGCTAATACTCCGAAAAAATAATTATTTAATACTGAATTCTATTGTTTTTAGATTTCAAACTATATCAATCTACTCTGACAAAAAATTCACTTGTGTAGTGCACTAGTGCTTCACTACAAACTCTGACAATCCATGCTCCAGTCGTTTTTCAAGCCGGTTCCAGTCTGCTGCAGGCATCCTGACGTCAACCACCCAATCACCCTGGGCATCGTACGTTTGTTCAGCTATACAGTCCAGTTCATACAATACACCCCGCAAACGACTCTCCGCCGGCGGAATTTTTAAGGTATAACTTACCATGCTCTGAGCGACGCAGTCATTAATAGCATCGAGCAGTAAATCAACCCCTTGCCCCGTTTTGGCAGACAACCAGACACGAATGGGTGTCCCTTGCTCGTCGCGGTCTATCTTGGGCTCAACTTCTTCAAGCTGGTCAATTTTGTTACAAACTATTAATTGTTGGATATCACCGGCATCAATTTCATCTAGTACGGTATTTACCTCATCCATGGTTTCCAGATAATTGTTTTTTGAATAATCTACCACATGTAGCAATACATCTGCTTCTTGTGTTTCTTGCAGTGTTGCCTTGAACGCCGCGACCAGATCATGAGGGAGATGTCGGATAAAACCAACTGTATCAGCCAGAATAACCGGACCGACTTCTTTCAAATCAACTTTACGCAGAGTAGGATCCAGCGTTGCAAACAGCTGATCAGCGGCATACACGTCGGCATTAGTAATGTGATTAAACAGCGTAGACTTGCCAGCGTTGGTGTAACCTACCAGCGATAATGTCGGAATTTCAGCGCGCTTGCGTGATCGACGTCCCTGCTCACGCTGTTTGGCAACTTTTTCCAGACGACGCAATATGGTTTTAATACGTCCTCGGAGTAACCTTCGATCTGTTTCCAATTGCGTTTCGCCCGGCCCCCGCAAACCTATACCGCCTTTTTGTCGTTCAAGGTGTGTCCAGCCTCGAATCAAACGGGTAGAAAGGTGACGTAGCTGGGCAAGCTCAACCTGCAACTTACCCTCGTGAGTGCGTGCACGTTGGGCGAAAATATCCAGAATAAGACCGGTACGATCAATAACCCGGCATTTGAATACAGCTTCGAGATTTCGCTCTTGAGAAGGTGAAAGCGCGTGATTAAAAATCACCACGTTAGCTTCGTGAGCCTTCACTGCGGCGGCGATCTCTTCTGCTTTACCTGAACCAACGAAAAATTTGGAATTAGGTGCACTTCGGGATGTCGTTAACACATCAACAGCATTCACACCCGCCGATGAAACTAGTAATTCCAGCTCAGCTAAGTCTTCACGACTATCTTCATCGGCAAAATTTACATGAACAAGTATAGCCTGTTCTCCGGCTTCATAACGGTCAAACAAGCGTGTTACCTTTGTTATTACTCACTTTTGTTCTCAGAATCCCCTTGCGTGCTTGGCATCGTAATCGCTCGTGCAGGCACGACCGTTGAGATAGCGTGTTTATATACCATTTGACTCACAGTATTTTTCAGCAGTATAACAAACTGGTCGAATGACTCTACCTGCCCCTGGAGTTTAATACCGTTCACTAAATAAATAGAAACCGGAATACGCTCCTTCCGTAATGCGTTTAAAAACGGGTCTTGTAATGATTGCCCTTTAGCCATTTCAGATCCTTAATTTTTATTATAAAACCGACAACTATTAAAAATTGTCCCAGCGCTCTAAATATATATCACACGCAAATTAAAGTGTGACTTTTGCAGTAATTTTAGTCAAATTATCTTTAGCAAATGTGTCTAGCCAGGTTAGATCAGACCAGCCTCTCAGCCAGGTCATTTGCCTTTTTGCTAATTGCCTGGTTGCAATAATACCTTTATCCCGCATCTCTGCATAGCTTAACTCGCCTTTAAGGTATTGCCATACCTGACGATACCCTACTGCACGTATAGCTGGCATATCCTCATTGAGGTCGCCACGTTTAAACAAGGCTTCAACTTCGCTTATAAGACCTTGTTCAAGCATTAGATCAAATCGTTGCTCAATACGACTGTGTAACACGGCGCGGTCCGTTGGCGCAATCGCAAACTGGTCTATCTTGTACGGGCATTTGAAACTGGTTTGTTTTTGCCAATACGTCAGGGATTTACCTGAGCTGCGATAGACCTCCAGGGCACGTGTTATACGCTGCGGGTCATTCGGGTGGATACGCTGTGCACTGACTGGATCAATATCCTGCAACTGTGCATGCAATACTTGCCAGCCATGTGCTTCGGCTTCAGTCAATATCGCTTCCCTAATCACCGGGTCTGTCTTAGGTAGGGACGAAATACCATTTATCAAGGCATTAAAGTACATTATTGTGCCGCCAACCAAAATTGGTAAGCGTCCACGGGCGTGGATCTCGCCGATAAGCCGTGTGGCATCGCTAACAAAATCGGCGACAGAATACGCTTGCGCCGGGTCGATAATATCTACCAGCCAATGGGGAGCAACAGCCATTTCCTGTTGTGTAGGCTTGGCAGTACCTATGTCCATGTGTTGATAAACTAATGCCGAGTCGACACTGATTATCTCTGCTGGCACTTGTTCAGCCAACGCCAATGCCAACCCCGTTTTACCCGATGCGGTAGGCCCCATTATAGAGACTACTGGTCCCTTATGACTCGTCATGCTGTGCTTCTTCTTGTATCCACTGTACAAGCGCCTGCCGGGCAACTTGCTGGCTATTACGGTTTATTATGTCAGTTTGCTGCGAAAGTGCCAGTTGTTCGAACCATTGCCACACATAAACAAACTTATTTTGCTGTGCCAGAAGCCCCTCAATAAGCGTTTGCACTAACTCCTGACTATTCGTTGGCGCTGTTTCAAGTATTAACGGAAACAATCCTGCCCATGGCAATGTTCTTAAGTTCGCAGGCACCTTCAACAATCTTGCTTTGCCAGCGACATCGCTGACCTCGAAACCCGCTTCAGACAGCGTATTTAGCGCCGCTTCGGTCATTGTTACATTCACTGTAACGGGCATTAATAGTGGCTGCGAAACAGACTTTGCACTGAGCATTGCCTGCAGCCATTCGGGCAAAAGAGAACTGGCCGTTAACAACAAGCATCTATCATCCTGGCTGTATAACCGCGCCTCATCAAACGCCAAAAACGGCAGGCTGTGTCCCGGTTCTGCTGGTTCATTACTGGCGGGTGTCATTAACTGTTGGTAATGATGCTGGTACTGGCCAGTCACATTTTGTCCGGAAGGTCGCGCCGTTCGGCCCTGCACTGTGGCATGACGAGATGTACTGTTGCCAGAATATGGCGCTGCGGAGGCACTTTGATAGTCCGCCGTCTGTTCATGCTGTGGCGAGCCCCGCTGTACTAACGGTCTGATATAATCGTGCTCGGGCTGAGCATCTGCGCGAGCGCCGTGAAAGCCTTGTTGCTCGTCACCGACCGCTAAGGCATCACACACTGTTTTACAAATAAAATCATGTACTAAGCGACTTTGTTGAAAACGCACTTCATGTTTGGCCGGATGCACATTCACATCGACTTCTTTGGGGTTAATAGTGAGATACACGACAAACGCGGGTTGCTCTGCGATTGCCAAAACCGATTCATAGGCCTGACGCAAGGCATGCAAAATGAGTTTATCCCGCATCCCCCGGCCGTTCACAAAACTGAACTGGCAATCATTGCTACTGCGCATTTGTCCAGCATCGCCAAGCCAGGCTTCTAACTGAATCGACTCATAGTCACACCGGGTATGAATGGCCTGGTCTACAAAGGCCTTACCACACACCTGTCCTACCCGCACCGCCAGTTGGTCGTTACCTGTTGCAGCAAAACGCTTGGTCACCTTGTCATTGTGGCGCAGTATAAATGTCACGTCTGGTCGGCTTAGCGCAATGCGTTTTATCACATCTTCAATATGCTGATATTCGGTTTTTTCGGTTCGCAAAAACTTTCGTCGTGCCGGGGTATTGTAAAAAATATCAGCGACATCAATAGTGGTGCCGTCAGGATGGGCTGCAGGTTGAAGAGTAACGGCCATATCCCGCCCTTCACAACTTGCCTGCCAGGCTTGCTCCTGATCCGCTGGCTTGGACGTCAGGGTTAACCGACTCACGGCAGAGATACTCGCCAACGCTTCACCACGAAAACCTAATGAGAGAATTTGTTCCAGATCATCCAGTGTTGCAATTTTACTGGTTGCATGGCGGGATAACGCCAGCTCGAGTTCATCTTTAACAATACCACTGCCATTATCGCGCAGTTTGATACGCTTGTGGCCGCCTCTTTCAATGTCCAGTTCAATGCGATTAGCGCCCGCATCGAGGCTATTTTCTACCAGTTCCTTAACCACTGAGGCAGGTCGTTCAACCACTTCGCCAGCAGCAATCTGGTTAGCCAGTCGGGGTGGCAATAGTTTAATGGACAAAAATTAATCCTGTTATAAGTTTTGATGGATTCAGGTGCCGGGAATGGTCAGCACCTGACCGATCCTAACCACATCACCACTTAAGTTATTGGCGGCTTTGATGCTACTGACTTTAACATTATAGCGCTGCGCCAGCAGCGAGAGAGATTCTCCGCTACGTACTTTATGGGTGCGGTTCTCGGCTTTCAATGCGGCCCATAGTGTACCGTCCGGAGGCATTTGATGAAAGTAACGTTTGGTTGCATTAAACAATGCAGTTGCCAACTGCTGTCGGTACTTTGCCCAATTCAGATTTTTTTCTTCCTGAGGGTTGGATATAAAGCCAACTTCAACCAGGATAGATGGAATATCCGGCGCGGTGAGCACGGCCAGACTGGCAGCCTGAGGCGAGCGTTTATGCATGCGGGTGATTTGTTTTAGCTCACCAATCACTTTGTTACTTAAGTCGTAACTGGTGGTCATTGAGTGATCCATTGACAACCCCAGAATCGTCTCGGCCAGATAGCGTTCAGAGGCGTTGTCGGAGATAACTTCCGCGGCGCCCCCTAATAATTCTGAGTGGCGCTCGCTTTTTTCCAGCCAGCGTCCCAATTCACTATCGGCTCTGCGCATCGACAACACCCATACTGAACCACCGCGAGGCTCTGGCTGGGTAAACGCATCGGCATGAATAGAAATTAACAAATCTGCTTTATGTTTTCGGGCCACTTCAGGGCGGGCATTGGGTGAGATATAATAATCTCCGCTGCGTGTCATTACCGCACGCATCCCTTTTTCGGCGTTAACCTTATCTTCGAGCATTTTAGCAACGCTCAGGGTAATATTTTTCTCAAAAGAGCCCGCCGGCCCAATTGACCCCGGATCTTTACCACCATGACCTGCATCAATGGCAACAATAATGTCGCGATCACGGCTGGATTGATGCATATCCAAAACAACATTATTGTCGGTGGGCGGCGCTGAGTCCACCAGATCGACCACCAATCTGTGCCCCTTGCCCTCGGCTGGCGCAACGGCAAACAACGATGGTGACGCCTTGCGATTTAATTCAACTACTATCCGGGTTGAGCGTTCATTTTTGGGCGTAGAATAACGCACCCGCTTTATCAGTGATCCTGTGTCGTCGGAATCCAGCGGCGTATCACTGTCTGTGTCAGCTAAATCAATAACCAGCCGTTCCGGATTTTTAAGCGTGAAATAGGTAAACTCTGGGGTACTTTTAAGATCGAACACTACACGCGTGCTGGCTGTGGTTGGCCACACGCGCATGTTGTTAATATCGTTGTCAGCGCTTACTCCACAGGTGAGTAAGCATAAACTAATAAAGAGTAAAAATTTACCGCGCAACATAACTAGCCCTGGTCTTAAATTTTATTTATCAGGCCGTAGACTTACCCGGAACGCGCAAGATTGTGACTACCGTAATCCAGGATATTGCAGTTAAATCCGTTTACATTGCTGTAAAACTGCCTGCCCTGTCAGCGATAGTGCAGCCACATTGAAGCGCCGCCCCGACTTATCTGGTTCTATACTAATCACTAAATCAGCTGCTGCCAAGCATTCACCGCCATTTTGCGGCCATTCAATGAGACAGATCTGGTTTTTACCGAAATAGTCCCGAATGCCCATAAACTCTAGTTCTTCGGGATCGCTCAAACGATAAAGGTCGAAATGATAGATATTCATGCCTTCGACAGAATACGGTTCAACCAGCGTATAAGTAGGACTCTTAACATTACCTGAATGACCCAGAGCCTGAATAAAATGACGGCTAAAGGTAGTTTTACCCGCGCCTAAATCACCCTGCAAATAAACCACAATGCCAGCAGCGAGCTGGTGTTTAACGGCGCCGGCCAAATCACTGGCCAGTTTGGCCGTATCATGCTCAGTGGCCGCATAAAACGCACTTTTTGCCATACTCATAGTTGCAACGACTTCCCCATTAGATACTATGCAATGTAACTTCTTACTGATTAACCAATGCGCGCAACGACTCAAACAGGTCACTGGCCAGCATCCCACGCTGACCAAACTTACCAGCAACTTCATCACCTGCTTTGGCATGTATCGACACGCCGTATTTGGTAGCGATATCCTTACTTAAGCCTTGCGCAAGCAACGAGCCCAAAATACCACTTAACACATCGCCCATTCCGGCAGTCGCCATACCAGGATTACCATGTTGACATACCCAGGTCTGAGTCTCGTTGTCAATAATGGAACCCGCCCCCTTTAATACACAGGTGGCATGAAAACGCTGAGCACATTGCTTGGTGCTGTTAAAACGGTCAGCTTCAACCTCATCAACACTCATGTTAAGCAATCGCGACGCCTCGCCCGCATGCGGTGTTATAACGCAATCGGTAATGGAGTAGGATAACGCATGCTTACTCAACAAGTTAAGCGCATCAGCATCTATCACCATAGGTTTTGGATGAGTTTGACAGTGTTTCATGGCAAACTCGAACGCTGTTTTCGCCCATTCATCCAGCCCTAAGCCCGGACCGATCACAACGCAGGACGCCCAATCTAACGCGTCCTGTAAATTTTCATGGGAAACCATGAGTTCAGGTCGTCCCGCGCTGACCTGCACCATAGATGCTTCGTGACAGTATACTTTTACTAATCCGGTACCGCAGCGCAAAGCCGCTTCGCTGGCGAGTCGAATCGCACCGGCGGTGCCACGATTACCACCAATACACAATAAACGCCCATAGGTTCCTTTATGGCTGTGCACATCTCTTGGCGCCATCCCCTTAAACTGTTCAATGGTTAGGAGGGTAGCCGATGAACGCGCCAGTTCTACGAATGCTTTACCAATGCCGAGATCTTCAAAAATCAACCGGCCACATGACTGCTTACCCGCTCCGGTGGTAAGGCCCGGCTTAATGCCGACAAAGGTCACCGTAACAGCGGCTTCAATGCAGCGTCCCAGTGACTGACCGGTATTGGCGTCTAACCCGGATGGCACATCGATACTCACAACCGGCTTTCCCGACTGATTAACCGTATCAATGATGTCGGCGAATTCATTGCGAATGTAACTATTAATACCGGTGCCAAGCAGCGCATCGACGACCAGTTCACACTTGTCCAGCTGTGCCTGACTAAATGCTTCTATTTTGCCACCTGCATCCAGCCAACGCTGCTGAGCTGTACCGGCATCGCCCTGAAGAATACGGTGTGGCTCAACCGCACACAAAATAACCTGCTTACCGGCTTCTTTGGCGTGTAACGCAGCAATATAACCATCTCCGGCATTATTTCCCTGCCCCACCATCACTAAAAACACGTCGGTATTGGGCATCAGTAACTGACACTGCTGGAACACGGCTTTGCCGGCCCGCTGCATCAATGTAAACATCTCGACACCGGTTTGTTCCGCTGCTGCCTGTTCATTTTCACGGACCTGGTCGGCGCGGTAAAGTTTGTATGGTAAGCTATCTAAGAGTTGAGTATCTAACATGTGCACATGTCCACTTTACATTCTATAGATCTGTTTAAATTGGTAGACGATATCAAGGCTTGGGCGTTTGCGCTAGGCTTTCAGCAAGTTGGTATCAGCGATATTGATCTGAGTCAGCACGAAGCTCACTTGCAGGAGTGGCTGGATAACCAGTATCACGGTGAAATGGACTACATGGCAAGCCACGGTCTCAAACGTGCGCGACCTGCTGAGTTAGTCCCTGGCACTGTGCGCGTTATATCGGTACGCATGGATTATCTTCCTCCGGATGCCTCATTTGCCAAAAACCTGAAAAACGCCGATACCGCGTATATTTCCCGCTATGCGCTGGGCCGTGACTACCATAAAGTACTGCGTAAACGCCTCAAACAACTCGGCGAAAAAATTAAATCTCTGTTATCGACAACCGAGTTCAGGCCCTTTGTAGATTCAGCCCCCGTGCTGGAACACGCTATCGCACAAAAAGCAGGCATTGGCTGGACCGGCAAACACAGCCTGACCTTAAACAAACAGGCTGGCTCGTGGTTTTTTCTTGGCGAGTTATTTATCAACCTGCCGCTGCCAGTGGATGTGCCAGCCGAGGAGTCATGCGGTCAGTGTACGGCCTGTTTGACGATCTGCCCGACGCAGGCCATTGTCGCACCTTATAAAGTAGATGCCAGACGGTGTATTTCTTACCTGACCATTGAGTATGACGGTATTATTCCTGAATCCCTGCGCAAAGCCATGGGAAATCGTATTTATGGATGTGATGACTGTCAGTTAGTGTGCCCGTGGAATCGCTATGCACCACTCACCGAAGAAACCGACTTTCACCCGCGCCAAGTGCTGCACGGCCAGTCTTTACTTACTTTATTAGCATGGGATGAAAACACATTCTTGCAGAATACCGAAGGCTCACCAATCCGCCGGATTGGCTTTGCAAAATGGCGCAGAAACCTCTGCGTCGCGATTGGTAATGCGCCCTACTCAATCGCTTATGTTGAAGCACTCTCCGCCATCAGAGAGACGGCATGCGAATTGGTTATCCCACATTTAGACTGGGCACTTAAACAACAGCACAGCAAATTACAGCAGAATAAGACGCCTGACCGGCAGATCGCGCGTTTAACCCGTATAGTCGAAAAAGGGCTGCCGCGCGACGCGTGATATTATCGTATTGGTATCACTTGTGGTACTGAGCACTGATGCGATGCACTGCATCGACAAACACACCCGCATTTTCCGGTGGTACATCTAAGTGTATGCCGTGGCCTAAATTAAACACGTGGCCACTACCCTCGCCAAAGCCAGCAAGAATATCTGCCACTTCCTGCTCAATACGGGCGGGCTGAGCATACAACATAGAAGGATCCATATTGCCCTGCAGCGCCACTTTATCGCCTATTCTCGCTTTTGCCTCAGCAATGTCGATCGTCCAGTCCAGGCCCACCGCATCGCAACCGGTTGCAGCAATGGATTCCAGCCACATACCGCCATTCTTAGTAAACAGGGTAACCGGTACTTTGCGTCCTTCGTTTTCGCGAACTAAGCCATCAACAATGCGATGCATATACTGCAACGAAAATTCCTTATAGTCGCGTGGCGATAAGACCCCGCCCCAGGTATCAAATATCATTACTGATTGCGCACCAGCAGCAATCTGGGCATTCAGGTAACTGGTTACCGAGTCAGCCAACTTGGCAAGGAGTGCATGTAATATTTGCGGCTCCGCAAAGGCCATTTTCTTAATTTTGGTAAATGCTTTGCTGCCGCCACCTTCCACCATATAAGTGGCCAGTGTCCAGGGACTACCGGAGAAGCCAATGAGTGGCACTTCGCCTTTGAGTTCGCGACGAATTGTTCTTACCGCGTTCATGACATACTGCAGTTCACCTTCAGGATCAGGCACACCAATACGGTCGACGTCAGCCTTGCAGGTAATTGGATTTTTAAAACGTGGGCCCTCGCCAGTCTCAAAATACAGACCCAGGCCCATGGCATCGGGAATGGTCAGTATGTCAGAAAACAAAATCGCGGCGTCTAAGGGGAAACGACGCAGCGGTTGCAGCGTGACTTCGCAGGCCAGATCAGCGTTTTTGCATAACGACATAAAATCACCGGCGACCGCGCGGGTAGCTTTATACTCAGGTAAATAACGGCCTGCCTGACGCATCATCCAAACTGGCGTTACATCAACCGGTTGCTTGAGCAACGCTTTTAAGTATCGATCATTCTTAAGCGCTGGACGCTCGACGCTACCACTTGTTTCTACCATGCTAATCCCCGGTAAAATGCTTACTGTCAAAAATTGGCGGCGAGTATATCAAGATTTCGCAGGTTGTGCGTAATAATGACCTGAGCAAATTAATTTGTATTATTTTCTTGACATGCCCGACAACCACTGCTAATACTAGTATGCATAACATACAGAAGCTCGTTGACGGGCCCAAACGCTAAAAAATTCGAACCCCGCTTTTGCGGGGTTTTTTATTGCTGGTAAGCACTTACATTTTAAACTAAAAAAGAGCCCTGTATACTGCGTTCACAGCGTCAGTAAACTCTCACAAATTCCCCTCGGATTCACTAACCCAAATAACTGTCGACAGATTACCATCAAATAAGATAGCAGCATGAGAGTTTACCTTGGTTTGAACAGATCATTTCTTTGCTTTGAGGCGCTCACTTATCGCATCGATCATTTTACCGGCAATTGAAATCTTAGGTGCCGTCAAAGGTAAGTCGTTAACGTTAAACCAGTTAGCATCAACAATTTCCCGCTTATCAATCACAATGTCACCGCTGTCATATTCAGCAAAATAGCCAACCATCAATGAATGCGGAAAAGGCCACGCCTGACTGCCAAAGTACTCCAGATTCTTGATTTTAAGACCAACTTCTTCGAAAACCTCGCGATGTGTAGCCTGCTCAAGACTTTCGCCACTTTCTACAAACCCAGCAAGAATTGAATACATATTGGGGTCGCGATGACGTACACCTCTTGCCAAAAGGAGTTCCTGACCGCGATGTATCGCAACGATGGTACACGGTGATACGCGAGGATAGCAGCGATGACCGCACTGATGACATTGAACGGCCATTTCCCAATCAACAGGTTGAGTATGATTTCCGCAGCGACCACAAAAACGATGCGTGCGGGCGAAATGTACAAATTGCCATGCCCTGGCCAGCGTTTCGAAAGTTAATGGCGGTTCGCTGGTCATTAACTGGCGTAAACTCATGCTCTGCCAACCGGCGGATGTTACGCTCTCGGCACCTAAATCGACAATATATAAAGGGTGCTGAAGAGGTAAATCCTCAGCATGTAGTAATTTAACCTGATCTTGATAATGATGAATAAAGGATACGTCAGACCAATTTAATAGTGGCAACAACTCTGTGCCCTCAGGCACAATCACTTTCTCGTTACTGAAGATAAGCCAATGCCCGGGTTGGCGAATATTATTTGCACTTAATTTCAACATACTTTTCAACCTGATAAATAACTTGTTAATCATATCACAAACCTTCAGGAACGCTTTACAGCAAGGTTAGCAATTGCTTTATGCGTGCTATAAAAACGTCTACTGTAAACTGCAGTCTGTTATTTATTTTGCACTGTCGTTTGTGAGACGGTAACGCGGTGTTATACTCAGGGTAAGTCGGTCGTAGACTCACGAGGAAATGCAGAGTGTTAAATCAGGTCGAAATAGCAAAGCAGCGTTGGGGCGGTGCCAATAAAACCATTGATGCCTGGCTAGATGAGCGCAGGCAGCTACTGATTAAATATTGCCAGTTAGCCGGTGTGAACGGCCAAACCCAGGCTGCATTACCCGATATGGCAGATGTAGATGAATTCTGCTCAATACTGATGGACTATTTATCGGTAGGGCATTTTGAAGTTTATGAGATGCTGGTGTCAGACGACAGCGAAGGTTTGAAATTAAAACAACAAATTTTCCCCAGGATCAGTAAAACGACCGATCTGGCTCTCGATTTTAATGACAAGTTTACCGAAAATTTTAATGCTGATAATGCGCAGAGTTTTGATACCGATATTACGCGTCTTGGCGAGGCATTAGTTGATCGTTTTGAGCTTGAAGATCAACTTATCCAGCATATTCACGTCACTGTCAACGACACTGTGCCCAGCTAATTCAATCAACCGGTAAATTTTATAGTTATTATGCAATTAACCCGAACTCGATCAATATAACTGCAGCATGAAAAATACCACAATAATTAATAAAGCCAGGGCGTACTGCGAACAACGCGGAGCCCGATTTACACCTTTACGTGAAAAAGTGTACCAACTCATGCTGGAACGACATGGGCCAATGGGCGCCTATGATCTGCTTGATAATCTGAAAGAAACTGAATCCAGTGCTAAGCCTGCAACCGTCTATCGAGCCCTCGACTTTTTACTGGATTTCGGTTTAATCCATCGTTTGGAGTCTACTAACGCTTTTGTTGCTTGTTATCACTTCGGTTGCCACCATCCTGTACAGTTTCTTATATGCGACAGTTGTGGCGACGTCTCAGAAATCCAGTCTGAAGGATTAAAAGAGACTCTCGACAATCAGGCTAAACAATACGGATTTAAAGTCTCTAAACAAACTATTGAAGCACATGGATTATGTGCGGAATGCCAGGAAAGTGAGTCAGTCACTATGGGAGAAGAACATCATGAATGCTGAGTTTGTAAATCCATTCATCGCCGGCTTGCTGAATGTCCTTGAAACCATGGCCCAGACAAAACTGTCGCCAGGCAAGCCAAAACGTAAAGAAGATGACGTTGCTCGTGGTGACGTATCTGGATTGATTGGTATGGTTGGTCCCAATATAAAGGGCTCCATGTCAATTACATTTGATGAAGGATTGATATTAAACATCATGCAAAATATGCTTGGCGAATCTTCAGATGAGATCGACGCCGAGGTAGCTGATATGGTTGGTGAAATCACGAATATGATCTGTGGCAACGCAAAACGGGACCTGGGCGAAAAAGGCTACGAGTTTGGTATGGCGACGCCGGTTGTTGTGTCCGGTAAGCAACACAGTATCAGTCACCAGGTTGATGGTCCGAAGATAATCTTGCCATTCAACCACGACCTGGGAAAAGCGTACATGGAAATATGCTTTGACAAATAATTACTGGCACTGTGAAAAAATTACCTTGTCGCCTTATCCAAGGGGCTTTCACATTATCACCGATAAGCTCATGGCCGGCCTGCCACAAATTAAGCATGTCGAAATTGGTCTGTTGCACTTAATGCTACAACATACAAGCGCCAGCTTAACAATTAATGAGAATGCTGATCCATCGGTAAGAAAAGACATGGAATCCTTTTTTAATCATACAGTTGCAGAAGATACTCCTTACTTTATACACACCTATGAAGGAGCCGATGACATGCCCGCACATATCAAAAGTAGCCTCCTTGGTTGTGAGTTGACAATCCCCATTCAACAGGGAAGGTTGGCTCTTGGCACATGGCAAGGTATAATCCTCGGAGAACACCGGGACCACGGGGGTTCGCGCAGTATTATTGCTACCTTACACGGGCAGTCTGTCTGAATTTAAGTTACAAAAAATCTGCATGCTGGCATATACGTTGCTAATCACTAAAAACGTTACCACAAAAGTATGCACACACTTTATCGTTTACAACAGGAAGTGAATAATGAAAAAATCAACTCTTACACTCGCCTTAATCACTGCCGGATTAGTCTCTAGTCCCACCTTCGCTCAAAGCAAAGACTCTGATGGTTGGGTTGGTGTTTACGGGCTTTATTACAATACCGATGATAGCAAACCAATCCCTACAGCTACCTTAAATGATGGCATTGGGCTTGGAGTCGAAGCTGGATTTCGTTTTGACCAGAACTGGGCCGGCCGAATCTCAGCCTCTCAACTTGATATTAGCGGGACAAGAAACGAGTTTGATGACGACGGCATTATGCTGGGTGTCGACCTGATGTATTTCTTCGATCATCTTTATCTGTTTGGTGGTGTTTATGACCAGGACATAGGTGAAGGTTATGAGATGCTCGGTTATGGTATGGGTAAACACTGGACGATTACCGATAATCTGTCGTTTATCGGTGAATTAGCCGCTTATCGCGACATTGACGAAAGCTTATATGATTACAGCGTTAAGCTTGGTGTCTCTTACTCATTCGGTGGCAGTCCAAGCTCTGCGGCACCAACTCCGGCTCCAGCACCAGCACCGGCACCAGCACCAGCACCAACAACTGTTGCCGATTCTGACAACGACGGTGTAGCAGACAGCAAAGACGAGTGCATGAACACACCTGCAGGTGATGAAGTAAATGCCAGCGGTTGTACTGTGTTAGTAGAAAAAGACGTTTCAATTCAAATCCGTATTCTGTTTGCTCACGATAGCGCAGTGATTGAAGACACCGCGTCAACAGAGATTGTGGAGCTTGTTGAGTTCTTAAGACGTTACGGTCAGACTGATGCCCTGATTGAAGGTCACGCATCAGCGCCTGGCACGGATGCATATAACAAAGACTTGTCTTTACGTCGTGCAAATGCACTGAAAGACTTATTGATGAACGAGTACAACATTAAACCGTCTCGTTTAGATACAGTCGGTTATGGTGAAGAACGCTTGTTAGACAAGTCCAATACCAGAGCCGCTAATAGAATTAACCGCCGTATCGAAGTTAAAATTTCTGAAACGGTTGAAGTACCTAAGTAATATTCATTACCAGGTTTCAATTATAAAAAACGCCTGCATTTGCAGGCGTTTTTTTATAAAGATTAAAAAGTACATTACGTTACCGCTAATTTTCTCTGGTACTTTTCACCAAGATAGGCTTTTTTTTCCATCACTTCTTTCAGCTTTTCACATGCTTGCCAAAGATCCGTAAAGCTCAGATACAAGGGGGCGAAACCAATGCGTAAAATATCCGGCGCTCTAAAATCAGCAATCACACCGGCGTCTATCCAGGCCTGACATATCGCGTAACTGTGCGCGTGCCTGAAAGCCAGTTGGCTGCCACGTTCGCCAGCGATAAGCGGCGCAATACACCTTAATTCATCATCCAGTCCGAGATTCTTCAGCGCTGCTAAAAAAAACTCACTGAGCGCAACAGACTTCGCTCTGACGTGTGCCATATCAATATCAGCCCACAGTGTCAGCGCCGCGTTCAGGACACTCATTGAGAGCACCGGCGGCGTCCCTGAAAGATTCTGCCTGATAGACTGCGCAGGTACGTAACGATTGTCGAAAGCGAACGGTGCTGCATGCCCCATCCAGCCGCTCAATGGTTGTTGAAAATGCGCCTGATGGCGCTTTGCGACATAGATAAAGGCAGGAGCACCCGGCCCGCCATTGAGATATTTATAGGTACAACCGACCGCAAAATCAGCATAATAAGCATCCAGCTCTACTGGCACAGCCCCTGCAGAATGAGCCAGATCCCATACCACCATAATGCCCTTTTTGTGCGCCGCCTTTGTTAACGCCTGCATGTCCAGCATCTTACCCGAGCGAAAGTTAACCTGGGTCACGAGTAACACTGCAACACTATCGTCAAGGCTATGCTCGATATCTTCTTCAGCCACTTTAATCAACTCGCAGCGATCTGGCCCCAACTGGCCTTGTAACCCTTCTACGGTATAAATGTCTGTGGGGAAATTATCCTCTGTTGTAATAACTTTCTTCCTGTCTCCCTGCATTGCCAACGCGGCACTGAGCACTTTAAACAAATTGACAGAAATAGAGTCACAGCACACTACCTGGTCAGGCCCGGCACCAATGATTGGCGCGATTTGTTCACCACAAATGATGGGTAAATCAATCCATTGGTGTTTATTCCAACTCGTAATAAGATCGGTACCCCACTGTCCGGCGGTCACCTCTAACGCACGTTCTCTGGCGACGATGGGTAATGGTCCCAAAGAATTACCATCGAGATAAATAATCCCCGGTGGTAATGCAAACGCCGCACGCATTGACTTAAGCGCATCCTGATTATCTAAGTGTTGAGCATCAGCCAGCATTTATCTTTCCTGTGTCAGCAATTTAACCAATAACCCGTAGGCGTTGGAATTTGCATGTAAATAATCAAAATGTCCGGCATCATCAACCATAATAACCTTGGCACCCGGCATTTGACTCTGAATGGGCGGTACAATGGTATCGGCTGTGCCTTGCATTAAAATAACGGGCACAGCAATCTTGGTTGCCGAAGGTGTGCCGTCTTTATAAGACTGCGGTTTATCTGCTGGCTCGCCGCTGAAAAAGCCAGGTGTAGCGGTTTGGCAGCTATTGTTACCCCGGGCATAACGAATCGGGTCGGTAATCGCCGCCAGACCGACAACTTGTTCAAAAAAATCGGTGTTGAGTTTACCGGCTTCCTGTTGAGCAGCCAGTAATGCCAGATGGCCGCCCGCAGAATGGCCAACCAGACTGGCAGGTAATTCACTCAATCCACTTTGCTCCAGCCATAGCTGCGTTACAACCAACGCTTTGTTAATATCGTTCAGCGTGCCAGGCCAGCCACCACCATCATCGCCGGTGCGGCGATACTCAATGGCGAATGTTGTAATCCCCTGGGATGCTAAAGCCGAAAACAATCCCCTTGCATGCTTGTAATCGTAGGCATTTAACCAGCATCCACCATGCACAAACACCATCACCGCCTGAGGAACACCGGTTGCATCCCAGCGATATATAGTTTGCAGTGCATCATCGCCATAAGACTGAGATGAGGCGGCAGGTTGAAACGGCTGAGCAATAACCTCAGCGTATGGCACATTGCTGCGCGGTTGCTCCGGCGCAACAGAGCGCGACTGCGTTGCTGTCTGACACCCAGCCAGAACAAATAATAGTAATACTGGGATCCAATATATAATTCGCATAGTTTCTTCTTATTCTAGGTTGATGCCGCGGGAGGGAGTTCTTTGAGGTGCTCACTGACAACCAAACGTCATCCCGTTAAATCACCAGCGCGACCTACCGGCTAGTCTACCTGAGCATAAGCTTGTAAGTCACCCTTTTGGGCGCTCGCAGTACCTGAATCAGTAAACCAAATTGGCAACCAACCTAAAGAAGTGAGCACTCACATACCATAAAAGTAAACAATTACAGAAACATCACTACACCAGTCATATCACCTCAGACAGGTATACCACTTTTCAATAATACTGATATCGTTAATTTAACCAAGACATTGTGTTTATCCGTAGGGTGAGCGAATCATCTATTTTATTGCACTATGCAGCGTTGAGAGCGTCGTAAAAAATGATCAGTACTCGTCTGCCACTGCAGGACCTGCATAATTATCGAAACGAGAAAACTGCCCCTGGAAGGTCAGACGGCTGGTACCGATCGGGCCGTTACGCTGTTTACCAATTATGATTTCAGCAATGCCCTTATCTTCACTGTTTTCGTGATATACCTCATCACGATAAATAAACATAATAAGGTCGGCATCCTGCTCGATAGAGCCGGACTCACGTAGATCTGAGTTGACCGGGCGTTTATCTGCACGCTGTTCCAAACTCCGGTTAAGCTGCGAGAGTGCGACAACCGGAATATTCAGTTCTTTGGCTAAGGCTTTTAGTGAGCGGGAAATCTCGGCAATTTCCAGTGTCCGGTTGTCACTCAGTGACGGTACACGCATTAATTGTAGATAATCCACCATGATCATGCTTAAACCACCACGTTCTCGAGCCAGTTTTCGCGCCCGGCTTCGAACATCCATTGGCGTCAGGCCCGATGAATCATCGACATAAATGTTGTCTTTTTCTTTGAGCATAGCCATAGTGTTAGAGATACGCGCCCAGTCTTCGTCATCGAGTTGGGCAGTACGTATTTTGGTTTGATCAACACGACTCAGTGATGCCAGCATACGCATCATGATTTGTTCCGAAGGCATCTCCAAACTAAACACCAACACCGGTTTATCTTCAGCGAGCATGGCATTTTCAGCCAGATTCATCGCAAAAGTAGTTTTACCCATCGATGGACGGGCTGCAACAATGATTAAATCTGAAGGTTGTAAACCACTGGTTTTTTTATCGAGATCGGCGAAGCCCGTTGTCACCCCGGTCACCTCTCGGTTATCTTTTATCAGTGCCTCAAGGCGGTCAATGGTTTTTCCCAGTACCGACTCAATACTCTGCGGCCCCTCGGATTCACCTGTACGACGCTCGGCAATTTCAAATACCTTGCTTTCGGCCATATCAAGAATATCGGCACTGTCCCGTCCTTCCGGGTTATAGCCTACTTCCGCAATTTCATTGGCAACACCAATCAGCTCGCGGGTAATTGCCCGCTCACGAATGATTTTGGCATAGGCGGTAACGTTCGCCGAACTCGGTGTATTACGCGCCAGCTCACCTAAATAGGCAAAACCACCAGCGTCGTCGAGTTTGTCATTATTCTCAAGAAGCTCAGATACCGTGATTAAGTCAACCGGTTGACTGTTAGCCAACAGTTGCAAGATAGCCTTAAATACAATTTGGTGAGAACGGTTGTAGAATTCTGAATCGGTGACCAGTTCCGACACTTTATCCCAGGACTCAGGATCGATGAGCATACTTCCAAGCACTGCCTGCTCAGCTTCAATGCTGTGCGGGGGAACTTTGAGCTTTTCGACACTCTGATCGGAGTTAGTGGGAACGACTTTCACAAACGTTAAAACCTGGCGGATTAAATCAAAAACGTATTATGCTTTATTTGTAACGTTCTGTTAAGAACAACCCTAATTGATTATCGTATTTGTTTAGAACGCTTTATACTTTCTTTTTTATCACAGTAACTTATCTTCAATACTAACAGCCGGGCCACGGAACTGATCCAACGACGGCTTATAAAGTATATATTCTGTTTGGCAGTGCAATTAAACACTCAACTTAATCTGCGAGGACCCATACCGTGTCGAGACTTTCGTTACCAGCTGTTATGTCGTCAAAACAAAAACCACGACTCATCGCGTCACTCTTGTTGTTCACTTTTGCCGCTGCGCTCCCTGCTTACGCTGAGCCAGCTTTAGTGGCACTAGAAAGCTACCCGGAACCGGGAGCATCCAAACTCATGCCAACATTTAAAGTGGATGCCAGTTGGCCTCGTCTGCCTGACACCTGGTTAATTGGTCAGGTGCCTGGCCTCGCTGTGGATAAACAGGACAACGTCTGGGTTCTGCATCGTCCTAACTCTTTGGGCCAACTCGACCTGGCTCTGGAGCAAACGCCAGTTACCGGTGTTTGCTGTGAAGCCGCGCCCCATGTACTGCAGATATCCCCCACAGGAAAAGTGCTTAACAGTTGGGGTGGCCAGGCCATAGCGCCCACAGTAGATGGTGTAAACCAATGGCCAGAAGTAGTACACGGGCTCTACGTTGACGATAACGATACGGTTTGGCTGGGTGGCAACG
Source organism: Alteromonadaceae bacterium (assembly GCA_013373625.1). GTDB lineage: Bacteria > Pseudomonadota > Gammaproteobacteria > Enterobacterales > Alteromonadaceae > Alteromonas. The sequence goes on from JABXHM010000003.1 coordinate 76,881, forward strand.
GCAAAGGCGATCACGTGGTGCTTAACTTTACGGCAGAGGGGGAGTTTATTAAACAATTCGGCCAGCGCAATAACACCGATGGCAATGCCAGTAAAACCACCTTGGGCAACCCCGCCGATATACATCATGATACCAGCAGTGGCGAAGTGATTATTGCCGACGGCTACATCAACAAGCGGATTATTGGCTTTAACACTCACAATAACGCCTTTTCGCAGTACTGGGGCGCCTATGCCAACCTGCCTGGCGGAGGCACGCGCGAGGGTGCGTTTGATGTTTCTCAGGCAACAGCTGGCGCAGAGAATATCAATACTAATGCACAAAACTTTGGTGACATTATACATTGTGTAACCAAAGCCAGCGATGGCCGCATTTATGTATGCGACCGCCGCAACAACCGCCTGCAGGTATTTAAGCACGATGATCAGGGAAAAGTGCAGTTCGTGCGTGATCTGGTGATTGCCGGTGAGACTATGGGGCTTGGCACTGCTACCGATGTCGCCTTTTCGCCCGACAACAAATACCTGTATGTGGCTGACATGATGAATGGCCGTATCTGGGTATTATGGCACGACACCTATGAAGTACTTGGCAGTTTTGGCCGCCCCGGCCGTTACCCGGGTCAATTCACCTGGTTACATAGTCTGGTTAGCGACAGTAAAGGTAATCTTTACACTTCTGAAGTAGCGACCGGACGCCGGGCGCAGAAACTGGTGCTACAAACAGGCAATTAATCGCTTCCCCTCATACATTTTGCGTTGGGCCAGCAGTAACTGGCTCTACGTCTGCCAAAACCACACTGCGCCACCCAGGTTTTTCCGCTTTTACGGCAACCTTTTGCCTCACCGCCCCAACGGCAAAATACGCAGACACCGATAACAGAGTTGTGCTTCCCGTTAAACTGACACCATTCGTCCTGTATGACCATTCTATTACCTGACAGCTAACCACTGTCTGCATGCCGGCAATGTCTTTTGTTTGCGCGGTCGATACCTGACTCGACAGGCTAGCATTTGGCAACAGGCTTTTATCCAAACGTATGCAGCTGAGTATTTGCCGTGTATCTGGCATAGAAATCGCTGATGTCATTTTAAGATAAGAGCCATTTTGGACAGATAAGGCTGAAGGACTAGAAATGATCAATACCATAAACGCGTTTAGCGAGGCCTCAGTTAACCTCTTAAAGATACGTCAACTTGACCAGCAAGACATTTCAGGATTTGCCGATATTTTAGCGCAGGCAGAGCAGCGTGAAGGGTCAGCAAAAGACTTCCTCCAGTCATTATCACCCGAAGAGCTTAAACTTGTACAAAAGGCCAATAGTATGGCTGTGTCCATTAATGTTGACTCGCTCAGTGCTGAAGGCGCACAGAACCTGCTGAGTCAACCTGATGGCTCTGATCTCGTTGACTTAAATAACGACGGCCTTGTGGAAGTAGGGCAAGCCTTCACCATTCGCTTTCCACCGGTTAATGCACCGGCATCGGTAAAAGCGGCATGGGACGAAGCCACCAAAGACTTACCGCCCTTCGAAAAAGCCACAATGGAACTCACCATGCATCATATGATCTATGGTACCCATTTAGATATTCCCGGAGCGGAGAAAAAACAAGCACTCCCACCTGAGCAGCAGTGGAACGCTACCAATATTCAATTGCTTGAAAACTATGCGCGTTCAAATCTCGAATTCAGAGTGAGTTACGAAGGCTGGACGCCTTACAACGAGCAGTTAAAAGCGGTTTACGACAGCTTCTTTAACACCCTTAGCGGTGGCGGCAGTGCGCCACGACCCGGTTTTACCACGGAACAGCCAGCGGTAAACAACGCACCAACAGTGATACCTTCTGACACCCCCGACTCAGAAGATGACACCACATCCAGTGAAGCAGATACAGAAGCGCACCAACCCACTTCACTGCTCAACGAAGTACACCAGTTAATTTTAGCCGCCAGACTCGGAATTGACCGTGAAAAAATAAAAGAACTCGAAAAAGAAATGGAAGCAGTTCGCAACGATGCGACGCTTAGTGCTGAGCAAAAGGCTGAAAAACTCCAGGCGTTGCAGCAAGAGATTGAACAGTTGATTGAACAGGCCCGCCAACGAGCAGTGGAAGAAGAAAAGCGCAAAGCAACGCTGGAAGCGACAACTGTTATGCAAAAAGAACGATTAAATATTGTTTAATCGCCTTGAACTCCCTTAGCTTACACACTTTATATTTGGAGTAGACAATGCTAATTCAATCTTTGTTTAGTACCAGCGATTTATTGCAACGATCCAAAGCGGGCAACCATACCTATAGCGACGAAACCACTAGCATGGCACAGCCCCCGCAGTCAGGCTTTGCAATAGGCGAAGGAAGTCACATCATAGACAAACTGTCTGCGCCCTCTACTCTGAATATGGCCGAACGTTATAAAGATAATCCGCCATTAAAAACACAATTAATGTCTGTTGAAGAAATAAAGACCTACTGGCAAAGCTATGGCCAGAGCCGGGATGTAACGGCAATAGCATATATCGACGGTGAGCCCGCCATAATGTTTGGTAAACATACTACCAGCCGTAACCAATTTAGCGACATTGCCAATGCCTTCAACGGCAACCCTGAACAAGCCATCAATGCCCTCAAATCAGAATACGGTAACCGCCTCAGCGTTGAGTATTTTAAACCTGGCCAGGGGCCCACCAATGCAGAAGCCTTTGAGCAATTTAACGGTAGATCATTTGATGAATATGTTGCCAGCCAGGTTCGCAATGCGATGTCTGCTCAAGTGGCCCGTGAACAACAACTTATGGAGTACCAACAGCGCCAGATAGCCTGGAATAACACCCCGGTAAATGCCATATTCAAGATAAATGACACGATAATCGCCAGCTCTGCCAATGACACAACCAGTCTGCATACCAATAATTTACTCAAGGCACTGGAGGAGTTAGGTATGAATAGCGAAGATGCACAATCACTTTACCGCAACACCCTTGGTAAGGCGGTTAGCGCCCAATCTCTTGAACAACAGTTAGGGAGTATTTTTGGCTCAGGGTTAAGCAGTGATTACCCAGGCGAAAATGCCCGGCCAACCAGAAAAGAAGTATCAACAAAAGCCCAGGCGCAGTATTGGCAGGGTACCGGGCAGTATGGCTAAGCCATGCATACAGCCACAACATCTATGGTTTTCCAGCAAGGTGGAGAAATTTGATAACCAGGTGTAATGAACCACCTGGTTTTTGTTTAATGCAGGCGTCGACGCCTGCGTGTACTAATCAGCATCAGGCCGGTAGCAAGAAATATGATTAAAGAACCAGGTGCAGAAACCACGGTTCCAGGCGCCATCAGTGCTTGGGTTTCATTGATCCACGAAATAAACGGACTAACTCTGGTTGACGCAGATAACTCGCCGTAGCCCGAATTCAGGTCGTTATCGCCATTAAGCGCTACGCCAAATGAATGAATACCAGCCACAAACCACTCACCGTTATCTTCTAAAAAGTATCCGCCGCCACTATCCCCCGGTGAAATACCCAACTCTAAATCCAGCGCAGTACCTGACGCCTGGCCAAACCTATTCGCTATTGGGTTTTCTAAGTAGCTGGTGTCACTATCAATGCCAGAATATCCCGTGGGATCTGTGCCTGCAGGCGCATCAAAGTCGTTCCACAGCAAGCGGCCATGTGTTTCACCCAGCAAATTGATTTCATCAATTTCGTTTGTGCCTGCCCGTTTAGTGCCAGAAAGCTGCACATCACCGGTGAGTCCATCGCCGCCCCGGCCAAAGCCAACATGAGTGCCTATTTTGCCGACTTCATCAGTGCCGCCGTACAACAAAGCAGCCGTGACGTTTTGTACTGATTCAGCAAGTAATACCAAACCAATGTCCCACCCTTCCAACAAACTGGACAACGAATCACCGCCCGTCCAACTATTGTGAGCAAGCCAACTCTGCCCCTGGTAGGTAGTACCACCCACCTTAAAGTCCATGTATGTCGTATCCGGATTATCAACACAGTGCGCGGCAGTTAATACAAAATTGGCGCTAATCAGGGTGCCTGAACAGCGACGGCGAAAGCTATTTATGCCGCCTTTGCCGTAGACTAAATCACCAACCGGGGCAAACTGCGCTTCTGCGGCCAGATTAGTATAAAGCTGCTCTGATTTATCATGCCTTATAACACCTGCTTGCGTTATTGCGGAGCACAGCAACAACACATAACAAGCAGCGGTTAACCACTTTTTCATCCACATTACTCGTTTAACATCCAATCAATTATTCATTGATTTTTTATTGTTATAAACACTCATCTGGTACTCTAGCAATAATTACACCCAAACTTTTTATACTTAATATTCATACGGTTGCTAGTTAAATAAACCTAGCGTTTTGAATATGTAAAAAAAGCGGACACTGCATTTATGATAAGTGGTACAGATGGTTCCGATTATTCCTACTGCATATGTACTTTGCCGCCAATCATTTTATAGGCAGGTGCACCTCTTATTAGGGTTTCGCGAGCAAATTCTTGCCCACAACCGGGGCAATAACAAGCGTGTTCGGTATAGTCATCAACTATCCGCTCTATAAAACACTTTACCAATGCCCCCTTGCCACCTTTGCGGTACTTAAAAATGCGCGCTTTGCACTGAGAACATGAAATTTGAACCGTACGGACAGGTCCCTTCTTATTCGGCTTAGCCATAACCGCGGAGATGTTAAATATTATACTTTAGAATAGGCCTGTTTGCTGTAAAACGCAAAGTGCGCCCACAGATATTACTTAAACGGAAGTTAAGCGCCAGGATATAGTCACTGTATTTACCAGAAGTATCGGTTATAAACATCGTTATCTTTGCGAGTTCGACGATTTTATAATTATTCGCAAACGCCCTTCTATACCCTTTTACGCCGAACGCTTACCCATGATGCGTGGGCGAATTTTCGTTCTCAGTGTTGGCTGCCAAAAAAAATCCCGGATAGCGCCTGGCGCTTCCGGGAATACTAAGTTTGTGTTGTGAATTTATTCGCTATTCTACCGTGATATGACCATTTACCGTTGAGATGCGTACTCTTGCATCGCCATTTCCTTCAGTGAACTCTACCCATTGACCCGGGCCATATTTAGCTTTGCTGATACTGGTGTTGTTTAGCTTATTTGAAATCTTGCCCCCTGCATGGGCTTCAATGTCAAAACGCGCTGATACGTTGTCGTTAAATGACATGGTAATGCTGCCGCCCACGGTTTCTGCTTCTACCTCAGCGTCACTGTTAAGCGTTAGCGACACTTTAGCGTCTCCGTTGACCGAGGCCATTGTCAGCTCGTCAATATTGCCCAGCGACATCAGGGTATCACCGTTCACGGTTTCAATGGTGACATCGGTGCTGTTACTGTTAAGTGTAATTTCACCATTTACACTCTCCACTTCCAGTGTTTCGGTGCTGTTGTGCTCGGCCTCAATATCACCGTTCACCGACTCAATCTTTAACGGTCCGGTAATATTTTTCAGTTCTACATCACCATTTACCGACTCAACTCCAACCCGGTTTGCCAAGTTGCTGGCTTTTATATCACCGTTTACCACACCAATAGAGGTACCGCCCTTTAGACCATCGACGATGACATCAGAATTAACTGTTTCGTAGGCCAGTTTACTGCCGACCGGCACAAATACGGTCAAATCATCTTTGGCGTCTTTTTTGTCTTCCCAGCGATAATGGTTGTCTTTTACTTCAACGTCGATCACAACGGTATTACCGCGTTTTTCAAAGGTAAACTCTTCAGTTTGTGAGCCCAGTACACCGGTAATTCGCACCTGGTTTTTATCCCAGGTTTTGATTTCAGCCTTACCCTGTACGTGTTCCATTTCAACCATTGGACTATCACTGGTGTCCAGCGTCTGATCAATTTTTTGTTGCGCAAAGCTGGTTTGGGATAACAGTAGGGTCACTACCGTAGCGGCCCATACCAGGCGTTTCTGAGCGTATTTGATTGGGTTATTTTGCATAAGTCACCTACTAAATTTGTTGCCATTTGGGCGCGTGCACTCGCTCAATAAGGTCGATTTGTTGTTGATAAACGCTTTGCAGCATACGCAGCAAAGCTCGGTTGTCCGGGTCATTTTTCAGGGCAGTTTTTATTGCCTCTGCAGCTGTTTCAAGGTCAGCCAACTGACCTTGCCAGTTATCTGTAACGGCTTCTTGATCACTGTAAGCCACCAGCAGCGACGCTTTTTGACTTTCGAATTGAGCGCTCAATTGCGACGCGATCCCGGGCTGCCTGCCCGTGGGTTCCGAAGGCGACTGTCCGCCCATCATCATGATCGCAACCAAACCAACCGGTAATAACATACTTGCCGCGATCGCTAAGTATCTGTGGTTGCTTTTGACACGTGGTGTTTCGCTGGTGATGGCCAGCTCCACACCTTGCCACAAGTCGCGCCCCGGTGTGATGTCCACCGGTAAGTTTTTAATATGCTCGTCAAGTTTGCTGGTATTGTCTGACTTGTTAGCCATGCTGTTCACCTAACCATTCTTCTAATAACTTTCTGGCCCTGTGGTACTGAGCCTTACTGGTACCAACTGCCATTTTTAACATGCGGGCAATATCTTCATGTCGATAGCCTTCTATGGCGTGTAAGACAAACACTAACCTGGCTCGCTCTGGCAACTTTACAATGCATTTGTCCAGTTCGCTGAGATCGCAGGTTGCTTCTGCCTGGAGTTGTTGCTCACTCTCCGCTTCCAACGTAAACATACGCTGCAACCAGCCACGCTGCTTGCGCAAATAGCTAATCGTAATATTGGCCGCCACACTGTGTAACCAGGTAGAAAACTGGCTTTGCTCAGAGAAATTTGCCAGCTTTAACCACACCTGTACGAATACTTCCTGGGTGGCATCTTCTGCAATACCGGCATCGCCACCTGTCAGGCGATAGCTGAGCGCATAAACCTGTCCAACGAAGCGCTCATATAGTTGCCGGTAGGCGCCTGTATCACCATCCTGCGCCAATCGCACCTGATGCAGGATTTGTTGTTGTGCAAAGGCCTTTTCGGCATTCACGATGGTTTGGGCACTTGCTGTCATGTTTAATAATGTGTTCCAATCAGTGTGCTTATTATGTTGTTGTCAAAGCGTTAGTCGCAGCACTTTCATAAAAGGTTTAAACGCCATGAATTTTTTTAACTGTTTCCGCTACAATACCAGCAAGCCCGTCAAATAGAAGGAACTACCATGATTGTAGCCGCACTTTACGCAGGAAAACCATCGCCCCTTGGCCCACGACAGTCACTATCGGCTATTTGTAAGCATCCTGTGGAGAAACTGACCGTGCATTGGGACCACACTGACGAAGATGAGCAAGCGAATAAGCGACTCCATGGCGGCCCTGAAAAGGTATTGCATCAATATAGCCTGGATGGTTATGCACTTATCAGTCAACATTATCCTGAACTTACGAAAACTGCCGTGGCGGGCTCAATTGGCGAGAACCTTAGCGTTGCAGGTATGAACGATGAAAACGTCTTTATTGGCGACACCTACGCGTTTGGAGAAGTAATTGTTCAGGTAGGCGCACCACGGGCACCCTGCAATAAAATTAACCAGCGTTTTGGGATTAAAAACCTGGACAGATTTACGGGTGATCACGGCATTACCGGCTGGTATTACCGCATCAAACAACCCGGTGTTATTCGGCCAAATGATCCGGTTTCATTGCTTGAACGACCTGCTCAAAGTGTCAGCGTAGGAGCACTCATGCGAGCGGTGTATAATAAAAACCAGTTTTGGCAAGCATCCAGTTACGTCAGCTTACCTGTGCTCGATGACGAATGGCGCGGCAAATGCGAACGCGCTATTGCCAAACAGACAAGTAAATAACCAGGTGTTGCAGCCAACTCATTGGTTACATGAGCCAGTAGTCGTGATGTTCGGGGGTAAACCACCTTTTGCTTCCTTGCCGATAACAGCGTTTTGAATATCTCTCCCAAGCACCAAATAATGCATACCGTCACTTTCAGAACACCTAATTAAAGCGCTGAGTCTGTCGGTGTAAAAAACCTTTCCACCACTACCCCGGCAACAAACGATGGCTGCCAAACACAGCGCTGTCTAATTATTGAACAATTATTGGCGTGCAGAGCACTTTTTGACTAATATTTAACCACCATTAAATCATTCCCTGCAAGGAGCTGCACATGGATGTCGAAGCAATGATTGATGAAGTACTCGCCAAAGAAGGGGGATTTGTTAATCACGCGGCCGATCGCGGCGGCCCCACCAACTTTGGCATTACCCAGAAAACCTTGTCCAGTTATCTCGAGGTGGCTGTCACTACCGACATGGTAAAAGCACTCGATGTCGAAACCGCCCGCGACATATACGCGCTCAACTACTACCGTGTTCCGCGTATCGATCAATTGCCGGAGCCATTACAACCTTTTTTGTTTGATTCAGCGGTCAACCACGGACCGCGGCGGGCTATTAAGTTTTTACAGGAAGTCTGTAACGACGCGGGTTTTGGTGCACTCGTCGTAGATGGGCTGATGGGCCCCAAAACCAAAGCACAAAGTTACGCCTGCCTACAGGAGCTGGGAGACTGGATGCTTGTTGCCCTCGTTGAGGAACGGCAAATGTTTTATGCCGATATCGTGACTAATGATGCCAGTCAAAACGTATTTCTGCGCGGCTGGCTAGCCCGTGCCAGAAGCTTTTTACCCAACTACCAAGTGGCTTAGGCGATACTATGAATAAACTAATAGACAACCCAATCTCAGCCATTGCCGACTCAGTTTCTAAAGGAGTCGAAACCGTTGCCGGCGTATTTACCACTAACAAAGAGAGAGATGCACAGCGCTCTGCTGACGAACAAATGGCACTTCTCCAGTCATACCAGGCTGAGTTTAATGCTCGTCAGAACCGCACCTGGATAGACTCACTTGCCGATGGCTTTAACCGCCTGATCCGACCGCTCATTGTTACGCTAATTTTGTTTATTTTTGTGATTGCGTATATTTCTCCCGCGCACATGGCACACATCACACTGGCTATGAGCTCAATACCCGATGGCTACTGGACCTTACTCAGCGTCATAATCGCCTTTTATTTTGGCGGGCGAATGCAGCTCAAAAGCCAACAATTTAAGTTTAATGAAACCCAGGCCCATGCTGTGAAAGCCCTGATAGAATCTAAAGCGCAGTTTCGCAAACTTGAACTCGACAACGATGAACCGGATAAAGTGTTTGGTGACACGCTGGCCAAACACTCCCACTTTGATCAGGCCCGCGCGAATCAGGTAAACCCGGTGGTAGAAGCGGCGCTGACACACATTAGAGAAGATGGCGCCGACACTGAAAACGCGGCTAAAAGCGAAGCGGCCTTGCGTGCCATAATCGCCGAGATGAAAGGTGAGAGCGAGGAGCAGGTGGTATCCAGACGACGGTTTGGCCCGCGTCGGTTAGGACGTCGTTGATCCCGCGGCTAACAGTTCAATCGGCACTGCCGGTAAAATATAAACGCAGCATGGTTTTCAGCTCACTGATTATGCGCTCGGTATTGTCTGCATCATCAGCGTAGATCAGGGTGTCGTGGACGGTTTTTTCCACCAGGTGATAACTTAGATGCGCAGCGGTAGGAATGTGTAAGTCGTTGCGCAGTTGTTCACGATAATTAAGCAGCACACTTTCTATCGCATTTTTTATCGAGTCGTCGGACTTATCGTCTTCAACGAGATCAAAGTCCCCCAGTTCGCTACTTAATATACGGTGCAATTGCGGATCTATAAGATGTCCCTCGACACTGGCATCCACAAACTTGTCCACGGCTTCGCCAATGGTACCAGTCGATAATGCTTCACCAGCTTGCCTGAATAACCCACGTAACTGCGCGAAGTGATCGCGCTTAATTTCGGCAATGAGTGTTTCTTTAGATCCAAAATACTGATACAGCGAACCAACACTGACACCGGCCACCTCAGCCACCATATAGGTTGTAAAGCCAGCCGCCCCACGATCTTTTAAAACGCGAACAGCCGCTTGTTTAATCACATCTACCATAAACACGGAACGCTGTTGAACTGGTTGTTTTTTAAGACTTAACTGGTCTTTTTTGGCCACGTTAACGGGCTCCTTAAATGCGAATAAAACTGTCCTTCAGGCTCCCATATACTTAAGGTGTATTCATCACTAAAGGGACGCCACAATGCAAAGCATACGGTTATATCAACTATACGTCGTTGCTACCTCCATAATACTACTGTTTGTTTTTTCATCAAAAGTATGGGCTACAGAAACACCTGCGAGCGGTTTCTTTATTGCTGGGCCGGCGCTGAACCCTGAGTACCGGGGCAGCGAAGACTTTACTATTGTGCCAATGATTGTCTCTCAATATCAATCAGAGTTTGTCAACTTCGAGATTGAAGGACTGACTGCCAGAGCTGAGCTTTGGCAGCAATCTGCCTACACTATCGGTGTCACCGCAGAGTTTGATTTTGGTCGCGATTCTGATGTCGAGAGCGAGCTCGTGAAGCAGCTTAAAGAGATAGATGCCAGTATTAACGGCGGCGTCTATGCCGCCTGGGCAAGCAAAGACCAATTTCTGGACGGCGACAATCTGGCGTATCGCATTGCGCTATTCACTGATCTAACCAACACCCATAACGGCTTGTTTACCACGCTTACAGCCACCTATACGTTACCGCTGGCAATCCCCTGGCGTTTTGAGTTTGAACTCGAAACGACTTACGCCAGCAATCAGTATATGGACACCTATTTCAGCATCATCCCCGCTGCGGAAACTGCAGCTGAATTGCCGGCATTTACCGCTGGCGCATCACTCAGAGATATTACCTTCAGTACCAATATCGGTTTTTTCACGTCTGAGGTTTGGGGGGCTTTTTTACGACTCAGTGCCTCCCGTTTAACCGGAGATGCCAAGGACAGTCCTATTGTAAACGATGGCACGGCCAATCAGTACTTTGCAGGGCTTGGTATTATCTATCGGTTTGGAGGCAATAATGAATAAGCACATTGTCGTTGTCGTTAGCTTAGTACTTGCTGGTTCATGCCACGCCTTTGAAAACATACTGCCGTTATCGCAGGGGCTCACCCTGGCGCATGTCGAGGTAAATGGTAAACCGCACACAATCCTCGTTACCGACGATAGGGGCAACGAGATTTCAGGCTACGATATTTCCGCCGCACTAACTCTCTATTCAGATCCTCTGGCGACGTTTCGGCACCTCGGATTTGATGAAATAAATGACATACTCAATGACATACCCAAAGAGCGACTGACAACATATCCATATGAAAAGCTGCTAAGCCCTGCCGGTACTGGCACCCATCATATCGCACTGGGTCTCAACTATGCTGAACACGCCGCAGAGGTTAACGAACAGGATAAACCTTTTTTATTTCTTAAGCTCACTTCGCCTGACCGAAATACAGCGCTTGGTGTGGCGCCGGACGAACTTTTAGACTACGAGGCAGAAGTGTGCGCACGCCCTGTGACCGACATAGTGCAGCGTGATGCACAAGTAACAAGCGTACATTTTGCGTTTTTTTTGTGTGGCGATTTTACCGACAGAGCAAGCCTGATACGCAATATTGATACGCAAAATATGCGCTCAGGAAAAGGCTTTAGCCAGGCAAAAAGTAAGCCGGGTTATTTTCCAACCGGGCCTTTTATGGTGATCCCGCGCCGCCCGAAGTGGTTTGTCAAACAGGTCGAAATTGCCTTATGGCATAATGACCAGCGCAAACAATATGCCTGGGCGAGTGAAATGATATGGGATCTGCCGGAAATAGTAAAACGCGTGAATAGCGCTCAACAAACCCACCTGCCCACTCACGTGGCCGGTCAGCCTGACTGGTTTCCCAACAACCGGTTCACACCTGACATCACCCTTCTTACCGGCACCCCTTCAGGCGTGTTAATGCAGCCTCCGGGCATACTGTTTAAAATAAAACACGGCACCTGGTATTTTTTAAGCGGGCAATTTATTTATTCAGAGGCGTCTGTGACTGAGTATGTTATTGAGCAGTATATTGACAAAGCAACGCGTGCTAAGCAGTTTTTACAACCCGGGGATAACGTTACAATTCGCGCGAGCTATCTGGGTGAGATAAACGTTGCGATTACAAAAGCCAACTCAAAATCAGGATTATAACGACGAATTGAGTGCTTAGGAGGGCCGGCTTACAAAATTATACGCACAAAAAAACCGCGCAAATGCGCGGTTCTTTTAAATCAGTCGGCGCTTACGCTTCGGCGATGATCACTACTTTAACAGTAGTCATTACGTCAGAGTGTAATTGCAGGTCGATATCGTACTCACCGGTTTCACGCAGAGTTCCGGTAGGCAGTTTAACTTCTGCTTTAGCCACTTCAACGCCTGCTGCAGTAATTGCATCAGCGATATCTTGTGTACCAACAGAACCAAACAGTTTGCCTTCATCACCAGCAGGTGCAGCAATAGTTACTTCACCCAGCTCAGCAACTTTATCAGCACGAGCCTGCGCAGCAGCCAGCTCTTCAGCGATTTTCGCTTCAAGCTCAGCACGACGCGCTTCAAATTTTTCAACGTTTGCCTTAGTTGCAGGAACCGCTTTACCCTGTGGGAAAAGGAAGTTACGTGCAAAACCAGCTTTAACAGTGACTGTGTCACCCAGACCGCCCAAGTTGGCGATTTTGTCCAGTAGAATGATTTCCATCGATGCTACCCCTTATTCTTCGCCAAATTACTTATGAGAGTCAGTGTACGGAAGCAGTGCAAGAAAACGTGCACGCTTGATAGCACTAGACAGCTGACGCTGGTATTTAGCGCTGGTACCGGTAATACGACTAGGTACAATTTTACCGCTTTCAGTAACGTAGTTTTTCAACATTGCGATATCTTTGTAATCAATCTCAGTAACACCTTCTGCAGAGAAACGGCAGAATTTACGACGTCTAAAAAAACGAGCCATGGTTAATTCTCCTTATTCTTCGCTTTCAGCAGATTCAGGTTTAGCTTCTGAACGCTCGCCACGTGGGGCTGAGTCTTCACGACGCTCACGACGCTCTTCCTTCATCATAGGTGAAGGTTCAGTTACCGCACCTTTGGTACGCATAACCATGTTACGCAGGATAACGTCGTTGAAACGGAAAGCAGTTTCCAGCTCTTCAACCGCTTCAGCATTGGCTTCAGCATTGATAAGAACATAGTGTGCTTTGTGCAGTTTTTCGATTGGGTAAGCCAGTTGACGACGGCCCCAGTCTTCCAAGCGATGGATTTGTCCGCCATCTTGCTTCAGAATTGTGGTATAACGCTCGATCATACCAGGTACTTGTTCACTCTGATCAGGGTGAACCATAAAAACGATTTCGTAATGACGCATTGAAACGCTCCTTACGGTTGTAGCCTCGCGCAGTACAGCCATCTGCATGGAGACAAGGAACTTAATTTGGGTGGCTGTAAGGGCGCGCATTATATAGAGCTTCTGCCCCCTGTACAAGCATTATTCAACAGTTTGTGTACGACGGTGGTTTTCGGCTGGTATGGCTCTTTTATGAAAGGCAGTGAGAAGAATGTATTTCTTACTCCTGCTAAGCAGATTTACAGTGGTAATTTGATAAGGTGATAAGGTGATATCACAATTTAGCTTTGCCCTGGAGCTTTAATGAAACGCCTGCGAATTTTAAATACTGGGCTTCTAAATGAGTTTACTTCGTCTGCTAAAGACAAGTAACTAGCAAATTAACGGAAGTTGGCGAAGCGCAAGTGAATTTAGCGCAAGCTTGCAATGTCTTAATTTGCAAAAAACGTTTCTATGCGTTCATAACGCTGAAAGGCATTTGAAATTCCTCTATCTTTATAGGCAAAATTAATTGAGGGTTGAATAAGTGGCTCTATCCTGTCTAGCAACTCCAGGGAAGGATACGTTAGAGCCTCTAATTGACTCTGTTCTTGCTGAATACGCAAAATGACGTCCGGCAATTCCGCCTGTCCATCTTTTCTGTTCTAAGTCTATATCTTAACCTAATCATAAACCTCAACTTTGATATTTTTTAAATGATAGGCAGCCGTGGCCACATCGTTCTCTATCAGAGAGACCTGCAGATAGCCGGTTGACCAGACAGGGTCAAAAGTAAATTCGATACCATCGGCATTCTCTGCGTAAATAATTTGATTGGGCGGTGGAGGAGGATAATGTAAACAAGCGCCAAAATACGGCACTAAAAAAAAGCGCTTTATTTTATCATCATCAGTAAATTCCAATGGCACTATAAAGCCAGGGATCCTAATTAGCTTACCACGCAACGTATCAACAACATTGGTGGATACCAGGGCCTGATGATAAGCACTGTCAGGGTCGCCAAGGCCCGCTTTTAATTTGCCTGCAATTTTGTCCGCCGGTGAGCCATCTGGAATTTCCCCAAGGGATTGTGGCGGGTTCGCCAGGAGCTCTCGCTCTTTTTCAGGTATTAAATCAACCCATTTAATGGTTTCGGCATTGTCAGCGACGGCCAGAGTCTGACCCGTTAAAAACCAGGCACCAGCAATAATGCTGATGAGTAAATGTCGAAAGGATAGTTGCACAATACACAGCCTCAAACGGGGCACGGTACCGCCGTATACAACGATACCGTGCCGGATTTATATAACGCGATTACCAGTTTGAATTGGCTTCAATAAACATCAGGTACTCGTTGACAGACAGCGCAAATGCCGCAGAAAATTTCTCCCGATTTTCCTCAGAGTCCCGCACGCCATCGTAATTGGCTTCAATCTGCAAACCAAACACCTTAGGATAATCTGCTGAGGTATAACGCCGGGTGTTATAGCCCCCGGTAAAATAAGGTTCTCCTTCCTGTGGGTAGGGATCAGACTGGCTCGGAACTGCCGGAAAGCCGGCGTCTGCCAAAAGGGTGCCCAACGCCTTTTCGCCGGTAAACAGTGTTTCAAGCGATAGTTTGTCATTGTCTCTCAGCACGTTTCTTAATGAGGTCTGTTCGACGCGCTCGGGATTAGTTTGCGGCGCTTCATAGCTTTCGGTCAAAGCCGGTGTTTTTAACAGATAGCCCAGCTCCAAACGCTTAACCGGATGACTCTGCCCGTGTAAATCGATATACATGGCATAGCCAAATTCGTCGATGGCCTGTTCCAGCGCACGCTCGACAGCCTGGTGATACTGCTCCCAGGTTTCCCCCATCAACGGTTTTTCACAGGTTGCAACGTCTTTATCCCGGTTAAGATCGATTTTTGCGCGGGCAATACGGGCGACAATTAAATGCGGCGTTTTGCCGTATTTAGCGAAGGCATTTTTAATCTCGAACGCCAAATCCGCAGTGTTATTGTCCATTACCTTGGCGCCACAGTCTTTATCGGCAATACCCTCTGGCTTAATCGTGCCGCCGTGTGGTGCACTGATCACCAGTGGCATGTTACCCTGAACGGTATCGAGCCAGCTTTCGTCAAACTGCGGCGGCTGGCTACCTGCGGTTTCCATGGTAGTGGTTTCTGGGGCTGTACAGCCCGCCTGAAGAAACGCGATGGCCAGCAACGAGAACAGCCCCCATCGTTTAACCCGCTTGTAACTTTGATTTGTTATATCCATTTTGCGATTTCCAATGTCATATTTTGCTGCTGTGGCAGCTGACTATGCAGCCGCCGCTTGATAGCATTATTTGATAAACCGGACGTTATCCAACTCCATCCAGAACGACTCTTCCCCTTTGCCCGAAACACTTATGCCAACAGAGCGTAAGCGCTGAATGTCCACTGGCTGTTTTCCTTTAAAGCTTTCGAAAGGCAGTACCATTTTTTGCCAGCCGCCAATCACATCGATATTGGCTGTGCCATTACCACCGTAAGCGCTCATGGAAATGGTATAGCTGCCGGGTTGTGCATTGATATCAAATGCCAGCCCTCTGAATTCAGACGCATCAACCGGCACAAAGCTGCCGTCAGATAACGGGAAGATCACGCCAGCTCTGGGGTTAGGTTTATTCTCAAGCTCAATAGCAACGCTAAGGTTGTGGTCGTCTTTTTCACTACCTGGCTTTTCAATCATCAGTACATGACTGCGTGGGAAGCTATAATCCAGATCAGCACGGCGTAGGGTCCCGTACTGGGTCACACCACTTTCACCTTCAAAATTATCGATCATGGCGACTGCTGGCGTAGCCGGCGGAAGCTCAGGCCCTTGCTGACCAATCAGTTCGCCGTCTTTCACTACTTGAATACCATCTACGTACACAGCAGTAATGTTGCGGAAATCAGAAATGTCATTCCACGGTTCACCGTTTACCAGCACAAAGTCTGCACGCTTGCCTACTTCAATAGTGCCGCGATCATCGCCCACACCGAGGGCTTCGGCACTGCCGATAGTGCCTGCAATCAGCGCCTCTTTAGGGGTCACGCCAAAGCCCACCATTAATTCCATTTCCCGCACACTGGACTCACCGAAAGGCGTGCGGCCTATGCCTGAGTCGGTACCCAGTGCCAGCTTGACGCCCGCTTCTTTGAATAACGTCAGATTATGTCGTGAATTCTTCTGGCGGCGTTTACCGGCGGCAACCTGAATAGGCGAAAAGGACTGGATTTTATCCGGGCGCATTTCATAAACGGCCAGTGTCGGTGCGTAGTACACATCGTGCTCCTGCAACAGCTCAACCAGCTCATGGCTTGCCGGTTCGTCCTGAATGGCATGAGCAATAGCCGTCACATTGCCTAACGCAGCCCGTTTACCGCCGTCTGCTGACACAGTGTGAGTTAATACCGGCCAGCCACGTGCTTCAGCCTGTTTGGTCAGTTCGGTGAGCGCATGCAGGCTAATGTCGGTATCACTTTTGGGGTTTCCATAGCGCCAGCCATCAGCAAACACTTTGATGACGTCTGGCTGGAAGGTATCGAGATACTCCATGACTTTTTGCGCCTCTTCTGGCGAGGCCACTAAGCGGGTCATTCTCTCATCTGCCCAGTCAGCGCCGTGTCCGCCCGGTGGTGCGATCCGCGCAGCGTAAGCCACATGCGGAGAAATCAGGCTCTCTTTATGCCAGTTTCGCTTTGCTGCATAAGAGTCCGGCGAAGAGTGAAAATCGGTAGCGGTAGTCACGCCATACCTGAGGAGTTCGGTGGCCACAATCGAGCGGTTAGATGTCCAGTGAACATGAATATCACTCAAGCCAGCTACCATGCTCAGCCCTTCACCATCGACCATCGATGCGTCAGAAGGTTGCTTTAACCCGGGACCAATATCTTGGATCCGGCCTTCTTGCACAATAACGTCGGCCACGTAAGGCTCGCTGCCAGTGCTGTCGAACACCGTAACATTATCGATAAAAATCGTATTTGCACTGGCACTGGCACTGAAAGCGAGTACAGCATTGAATGTAAGTACCATTGCAACCGTGTTTGCTGTGTGTTTTATCATTTTTCTACTCTCCCTTGGTACCCGTTTTGCGATAAACATTGACCGCTTCATTAATGTAGCGCTGTTCCAGCAGATCCTGACGCGTCAATAGCGATTGAGGTTTTCCCTGAATATAAAGTGCAGTAAGTTGACTCAGTGGCTCCAGAGGATCACCGTCCCACACGGCGATGTCTGCACGCATACCCTGTTTAATCTGACCAATCCGGGCCAGCCCGAACACCTCAGCAGGGATAGCGGAAATGGCTTTAATGGCTTCATCGTAAGGCAAGCCATTGCCCACCGCTATTCCGGCAAAATAGCGAATTTTGCCCGCATCATGTGCCGATGTTGGCCCGCCAATTATGACTTTTACGCCGGCTTCATGCATTGACAGGATGTTCTGATTAGCGGCATTGATCATATCGAAGTTGCTGGGTAGGTTGTCGGTCGGATCGGCCACAACCGGAATGCCCGACTCGGCTATTTGACTGGCCACCATCCAACCTTCCGCAGCGCCCACCAAAATTGCTTTAATGTTGGTATCGGCGAGTATCTTTATCAGCGCGGTAATATCCGTAGCACGGTTAACCCGGAAGGCCATGGGAATTTCACCCCGCATTACCGGTGCAAGGGCTTTCAAGTCGTAGCGTGACCAGTTTTTCGCTTTGAATGGCCCCGCACTATCGCCGTTGTTGGCATAAGCAATGGCATCCTGAAGCTCTGCGCGCAGCCTTGGGAAGGTTGCTCCACGCCCAGAGGATACCGCTTTTAGATCCCAGAAAATGGCCTTGGCAGGCACAACTGATTCTGGGCTTGCACTATCTTCTGTGGTAAACCAGGCTGCCTGACCAGCGTAATGCGAATCCCGGCTGCTGCTAGGCGCTATTATAGCCCCAGTTACACCACCGCGCCGTGCTACCGGTATGGCAACAGAATACGGGTTAATAATGTCTGCTACGTTGTAGGCTGCGGTGATCTGTTTATCATTTGACGCGCTTTCCGAGGCGTTAGCGCCGCCATTGATTTCCCGAATTCCCAGCGCACTCTCAGGGTTAATAAACCCCGGGGAGATAACCTGACCCGAATAGTCGATAACCCTTACCTCACCACTGGCTTTGATGGATGTGTCGACCCTGCTAACAATGCCATCGGTGATCAGTACATCCCCCTTACTGAGAGTGCCAGCGTCACTGGCTGTGATGATTCTTGCGTTTTTAAGTAACAAACTCTCAGCCTGAGCAGTTTGCAGCAACAAGCCATAAATAAGTACCAACGCCGAGATATATTTAGTCATGAGATGTCTCCGAAATTGCCTGACCGGTTAAAAAATCAGAGGTAAACGAATGTGGCGCATTTAGGTCTACAACCACGGCACCATCAATAAAGACTTTTTCCGCCTTGGCGAAAATACTGAATGGATCGTGACTCCAGATAACCACATCGGCAGACTTACCGGTGGTAAGGCTACCTGTACGATCATCAATACCCAGCGTCTTTGCCGGGTTTAGCGTAATCCATTGTAAAACTTGCTGACGACTAATCGGCTTGTTACCCCGCTTGGCCTGAGACATAGCTTTCGCAGCTTCTACGTTTAGCCGTTGGGCCAGAATACTGCTGTCGGAATGAATAAGTGTGTGTACACCCGCCCACTCCAGCGCTGCAACGTTTAGTGGTGCTCCGTCATAAGCTTCCATTTTAAAGCCCCAGCGATCGGACCAGGTAGCAATGCCAATGCCTTCTTGTTGCAGTAAGTCGGCAATTTTGTAAGCTTCAGTAGCGTGATGAAAGGTACCAATCTTAAAGCCAAACTCGTGAGAAAGTGCGATCATCATGGCCATTTCATCAGCGCGATAGCAGTGAATGTGGGTGGTGATTTCGCCGGTAAGAATGCCCGCGATAGTTTCCAGTTCAAGATCGGTTTTTACTTTGCCTTTTTGTTTTTTATCCAGATAGGCTTGGGCGTCGATAAATGCGTTGCGGAAGCCTTTCATATTGCCCATTCGGGTAAAGGGGTCTTTACCTTTTGCAGCATAATTGATGGGGTTTTCACCACACGCCAACTTAGCGCCATAACGGGTTTCAGGCAGTTTCATATCCTGCACTCTGACTGCCGGAATATTTTTTAGCACCACCGAGCGCCCGTTGAACAGATTAGCCGAGCCGGGAAGGATGTTAAGCGTGGTAACGCCACCTTCCCTGACTCTTTCAAACCCGGGATCTTGCGGCCATACTGAGTGTTCTACCCAGACTTCCGCAGTGTTTTTTTCGGTTTTTTCGTTGCCGTTACGCATAGAGGGCATGCTTGGCGACGAAAAAGCGCCCAGGTGAGAATGGATATCGATAATCCCCGGCGTGACCCATTTCCCTTCAGCGTTAATCACAGTAATACCTTTGGGAATAGCAATGTCGGCGCCTACTGCTGCTATTTTGCCATCGCGGATGATAACAGTGCCGTTAGCGATTTCGTGCTTATCTGCTGGCATAACGGTGGCGCCAACAATAGCCACATCTTCGGAGACTAAGGGTTGATAACTGGCAGTGTAGGGAGCGTCGCTGTTGGCGAAGCTCGCTCCGGTTAAACAAAGACTAACCGCAAGGGTAAGCATGGTTTTTAAATACATTAATACGTCCTCACGCAATATGTGGGAAAAGAAATTCCAGAACAGCACATCAGCACTGGCTATCACCAGTGCTGATGTAAACCAACTTAAAACTCCGTCAGTAAGTTCAGGTAGAAATAACGTGGGATAGGTGAGTGTACTGCACCGGCGTAACCGTAAGTTTCGTCTGCCAAAGGCGGCTCACGATCGAACAGGTTACGTACACCAAATTTGACTTTGGTGCTTGCCAGTACGTCATCGGCGAAGCTGTATTGGGTATATAGATTAACCACGGTGTGGTCATCTACCCGCCAGTAGTTGCCATCGCCAACTTGCAGAGAAGTATCATTGAAACTGGTTACATACCTAACATTCGCACCAACACGAACTTGATCATAAGACCAGGTCAGTGAAGACGATAAACGCCATTTTGGATTACCGTTTTGCTCAATCTCGCTCGAGGAAGATGGTAACTCGGTGCCTTCGTTAATCAGGCCAGCGTCACGCGCAGCATAAAGCTCGTTAATCGCATCTGGCACCCCACGGGTAAATTCGAGCATTCTTGATGCATTCACATTAAAGTCAAAGTTACCAAAGGCGGTTTGCGGCAGCTTCCAGATGAAACTTAAATCAACACCGCGAACTTTTTGCGGCTGCAGGTTACGATACATATCGGCAACGTAAGTTACCTGACCTACCGGCTCCAGACCTGTGCCCGCGAATCGTGCAATGTCATCGGCATCAGGCTCCAGACGCGTTACATCAGGGTTAGTGCCCCCTTGCACACGCTCAAGATAATCTACAATCAGTGCGTTACCGCCACCAAAAACGCCTACAATACCGGTTTGCTCAATCGACCAGTAGTCCGCTGACATGGTGATGTTACCCATTGTTTCAGGCAGGAAGTCAGGCATGAATACGATACCAGTGGTCCAGTTGGTCGATTCTTCGGCCTCAAGATCCGGATTACCAGAACGGCGGGCGGTCGCCACGTTTCGTTCATCACAGTCCTCAAAACTAGCGATTCGTCCGGCACGCAGGTCAGCTTCACAGAACACCCAGTCGGTACGGGTATTGCCTCGGGTGATCAACGACGCGTTAACCTGTTCCAGGTTAGGTGCGCGGAACCCTTCTGAGTAAGCACCGCGTAATCGCACGTAGTCGTTAACTACCCAGGATGCCGAAATTTTTGGTTTGGCGACGCTACCGAAGTCACTGTATTCTTCAAACCGACCCGCTAATTGCACATTGAAAGACTGAATAAACGGAATATCCATTTCTTCACTTATTAGTGGAATGGCCATTTCGGCATAGGCAGAAAAGACTTCACGGCTACCGTAGTTATCGGGAGTTGGACTAACCCCAAACAGGTTACTCTCCTGTAAATTACCAGTCACCGTATCAAGCCACGTATTAGTGCCGTCTACATTGTCATCACGGTCATCAAGCTGTGTTTCTCGGCGGAACTCAGCACCAATGGCTAAGCCCACATCGCCAGCCCAGATAGTAAAGATGTCAGGCGTTGAGGCGTTGGCGTCAATCTGGAAAAGAGTGGTTTTATTCTTTCTGTTAGGGGTAATACTAATAGCATCCAGCGCGGTTTGTGAACTGAAAACCGTATCAGAGCCCGGATTTTCGAGATCCCCACCATTAAATGGATTAAACGCGTCAGGGGTAGAAAGACCAAGGTTTTGCTGCAGCAGGGTGGCACTAATGCCATCCTGGAAATCATCCACTTTGGCTTCGCTGTAGAACACCGCGGTTTCCCAGTCCCAGTTGGTAGTCGCGCCGCGTAAACCAGTTAAGAAGCGGTATTGTTCGGCGGTAACACGCACATTAGTTGCGCCTAAATCCGTAAATCTCAGACGGCTTATCGTGACCGGTAAACCTTCGGCTGGCGCATCAATACCGGCTAAACGGTTAGGGTTAACCGTACCGTCAGCAAAAGTCACCGGGCCAAAAGGGTTCCAGTAGTTGGAGGCCGGCACCGTCATACTGATTGAGCCAATAGAGAACACCGCATCCTGAGTACTTTCGGTTTCGCCACGGTAGTAGCTGGCTTCACCAAACCATTGAATGTCTTCGGTGATGTCATACTTGGCCATAGCAAAGGTATTAATACGCTCCAGGTCAGGCATCAGTGCGATCGGGTAATTCTGACGAGAGTCCCAACGCAGGTTTTCATCACTACTGGTGGTGGAAGCACTGCCGTCATCAATACAAATACCACTCGGCAGTGGGGCTAAACAACCGGCGTTGTAGGCTGGCTGCACGTGGAAAGAGCCGCCGGAGGAGGTAATACGATTACCATCCTGATAAACCGGCATTCCGCCAATGGTTTGAAAGTTACCCCAAGGCGTTGTTGTACTGGTATTGCGTAAAGATCCTGAACCTTCTGCCGCACTGCCAACAAATAACGGTCGCAGATCGCCCATTGATGAAAAGGTTTGATCAGTAGCCAGTAACGCGGAGCGGTCAGTGTAGCTTGTAAAAAGCGTAAAATTACCGCGGTCTCCCAATGCAAAACCAACAGTACCGTTAAGATTTATTTCATCCATGTTGGTACCGGCCGCTTTACCGTACTGACCTTCCAGCTTGACGCCTTCGTATTCGTCGTTCAGAACGATATTAACCACCCCGGCTACGGCATCAGAGCCGTAAATGGCGCCGGCACCATCACGCAGAATTTCGACCCGCTTTATGCCGTTCATTGG
Source organism: Alteromonadaceae bacterium (assembly GCA_013373625.1). Classification (GTDB taxonomy): domain Bacteria; phylum Pseudomonadota; class Gammaproteobacteria; order Enterobacterales; family Alteromonadaceae; genus Alteromonas. The sequence continues at coordinate 99,577 of JABXHM010000003.1, forward strand.
GATGGTGTTTGAGTTAAAGGTAAGTACCGGCGCTAGTGTGCCACTAGCTTGGCTGCTCGGGTAATTTACCCCACGGCGACCGTTAATTAGCACTAGCGTGCTGCCCACACCTAAATTTCTTAAATCAACAGAACCAACGTCACCTCGGGCGAAGTTACTGCTCACCTGGCCGCGGGTCTGGTTAAAACTAACATCACCCATCTGTGGAATTGAACGAAACAGTTCGTCACCCGAGACTGCGCCAATGGCTTCTATTTCATCACTGCCGATAACAGACACTGGCAATGAATCTCCTACGTAGGCACCAGCGATACGAGAACCTACAATGGTAATTCGTTCTTGCTGCTCTTCTGCATTAGCATCGGCATTTTCTGGGGCCTCCTGAGCATAACCTGCGGTTGAGGCTGCCAGCAGTGATGCAATAACACCACGCGTCGTTCGTTTAAGTTTGGTTTTTAATTCAGTTTTCTTCATTTCACTTGCTCTTGCTTCAGACGGCTTTGCGACCGGTTCGGGTGCCGGTTCTACAGGCTCTGAGCGGACGACAGCAGGGCGTTTTATTATAATTGTTCCCTTAGCTGACACAGAGCCTTCCAGGCCGGTGCCTTTTAGCAACCGGCGTAAGCCGTCCTGAATAGAATAGTGACCGTTGAGAGCGGAGCTCGTCTCATTTGCCACCAAATTTTGTGGGAACAAGATAGCGAGACCAGCCTGACGGGCGAACAACAAAAGCCCTTCTTCGGCTGATTGTTCGGGAATGCTAAAGTCTACATTTTGTTGCATTTCGGCCTTTTGGGCAGCGACTGGCGCCACTGCCCCAAAAGCAGTTACCAACCAACAAAATAAGAGGACCTTTATCCGCTTTATGCTCACTACTATTCCCACGTATCAGCCGATCTTGTTGCGCCAGCTTCTCATAAGAGAAACGAGACTTTTCTTGTCGGCCTTATATTTTAAAAAGCAAAAGGAAAGAAAAACCCGCTACTGATTAATTGAGTTTTTTTGAATTAAAATAGGAAAAATAAATAACGAATTGTTTTTGCTATGAATTTTTTTTGATAAAAAATGTCCCCTCACCTTGTTTTTCAACCTGCAATCCCAGGTTTATTTCTAAAGACGAAAAAACCGTTTCGATATTATCGATTGGATAATAACCGCCAACCCTGATCTCGCCCAATGAAGCATCACTGAGGATAATATTGTAAGTGGTGTATCGACTCACTTCTTCCAACACCTGACTCAAAGGTTGATCTTTAAAGGCGAGATACCCCTTGCGCCAATACAAATGACGATTGAGGGATTCTTCATCTTCTTCGCTAACCGATGCAACTATACTTTCGTCAAACACCACGCGTTTACCTGCACCGACTACGACGCTGCTAACGGGTTGAGTCTCTGCGCGGTTAGCCGGAGCTTGTGGTTTCGGTGTAGAGTCCGGTTGTAACGGTTGTTCCCTTACAGACTCATCGGCACGGACTCTGACGGTGCCATGAGACACCAATACGTCAACTTCTTCGCCTTTGAGTCTCACAGCAAAGCTGGTGCCTAGTGCCTGAACATCGCCTTTACCGGCCCTGACAATGAAAGGATGGTTTTCGTCAGGGGCGACATCAAAATTGGCCTCGCCATTGAGTAACCTTAACAGCCGTTTACCATCCTGATACTCAACAATCAGGCGGGAGTCGGTATTCAGCGTTACCACGGAACCGTCAACCAACGTCAGCGTTTTCTGGCCGCCCACTTGGGTAACGTATTCGCCATTGGTCGACTTAAACTCGACCATGGTGTTCATGTAATACACAAGCGGAACAATCACTACGAAGGCAAAAATGGCAGCCACCTTAACCACCCAGTTGTGCCATAAATTACCCGGCGCCACCGGAGCGTGTTGTTCAACCGACCCGGCTTGCCTGTTTGCTGTTTCTTTTAAGCTATCAATACTCTCAGCCATTTGCGTCAGGGTTTCGAAATGCAAACGACTCTTTTTTGTCCAGGCGTTAAGTGTCCGCTGCTCTTCAGCCGACAGATCGCCGCTATCAATTTTAACCAGCCATTCACCCGCCTGCTGGCGGATAGCTTGTTTACTATCTTTAAGATTTACCACGTCTTTCATTTTACGCTACTCTTTAAACCCATAGTCTGCACCATTTCTGATGCAGCAGTCGAAGCGTCTTCTGCCGCCTGACGTACATAGTTATCGCACCGTTCAAAACCCTTTGAAAGGTGCTTTTCCGTTGTGCTAACAGACAACCCTAACTGCATGGCAATCTCTTTCACGCTCAAATCCTGGAGTATTCTCAACCGGGTTACTTTTTGGCACTGTTCAGGTAATGAGTCTAGGGCTTCGAGCAATAGTTCACTTTGCCGTTCAGCAGAAATAGTCTCGACGGGATGGGTATCCTGCGCAGGTAAGCTCTGAATCGCATCATCATCAAGATAATCCGTCAGTTTAGCCGTAAGCTTGGTATTCTCCCGCTGCACCAGATTTTTTGCTGTTTTAAACATATAAAGTTTGGGATACTCAATCGTATCTTTCTGATCGGCAGCAAAAGTGCGTGTAAACGTTTCTTGCAGCACATCTTCAACGTCGCTCTTATGGAACAGGTACTTGCTCACCATATTGCGTAGAGAAGATTTGCAATCCACAAAAACTGAAAACACCGTCAGTTTTTTATCTAAGTTGTGCATAGTGTTCCTTGCGGCCCATGAATATAAGTTATTGGGTGGGGCTGTCAGTATGACTTCAGTATATTTTTATTTTTCTTAGGCAAGGACGAATCGTTTTTTTGATTTTTTTTATAACAATTCGGTATACGGTATGCTATCAGCAGAGTCTGATTGACTCAATGCCGTTGTTGCAAAATTGTCCCCGCAATTCTTCTGCCGCTATGAATTCGCGTTTTTGTTGCGTATTTTTCTCGCTCAACCATTACCACCTTCTCAGTGGACACAACATTAACCGGCAGACACAGGAAAGCATCTGACATGTCAGCGTCACATAAGAAGCTAGCGTTGGAGCCCTCGGGCGCCAGTCGCCGGAAATGATCGGAAGCGGACATATGGCATGAACACCAGAATTCATAAAAGGCCAGAACTTGCCAGTTCTGACCTCACTCTGCGTATGCATCCTTACACACAACTTGCTAATTTTTCTAGATGAAGATCGTTAAAGTCTGCTAATCGACTGATTTTTACGTGAGATAAATTGAATTTTTTATTTGTAAACTCTGACCAATGTGGGACTGCGACAGTCTTAATATTCGCCTTTCTGGCAGCGATGATCCCGGACAACGAATCTTCGAATGCAATGCACTTTGAAGGGTTAACCTTTAATTTTTTTGCGGTTGTTAAATAAACTGCTGGATGCGGCTTTCCTTGAACTTCATGCTCCGAAGACGATGTACAATGAAAATACTCAGATATAGCAAGTTTATTTAGAACTACCGGGATTAATCTGGCGGGAGCATTTGTCGCCAAGCCTATTTTCAGACCCTTCCTATGGAAAAAATCTAGAATATCTTTTACTCCATCCAGTGACTCACCCTTTTCACTAATCAGTGTTGCTACACGATCAATAACTTTATTTTCTACTTGTTCAAGACTTTCATCCGCCCAAGGAAAATGGCTAAACCAAAATTCAGTTACTTCTCGCGTTGTCATAGAAGCTGTTTTAGCAGAAAGCTTCTTACATACTTTGACACCGACAGATGAAAAAACCTCTTTTTCGGATTCTTTCCACAAAGGCTCTGAATCAATAAGAGTTCCGTCCATATCGAAAATTACTGCTTGTATCATATAAAATCCATTAAAAATGTAATATCTATCTGATGAGTTGTTGCCATTCTCTCTAGTTGGGAGTCAAATCTCATTTAAAAATAGCAATTGACGGGATGCAAGACGCTAAAGGTAATTTACAACCGATATCATTAAAAGGCCCGATGGGGGATTTTGTCAGTAGCCGACATAATGTCCTTGTAATCTCTTTGTCTAGCTCGCGCATTATTCCCTCGCAGCTCTAGTAACGTATTATACCGACCATGCAAAATCAGCTTCCAGGCAAGGAAGATTAGCTTGTACGGTTAGAAAATCCAATTACCGCTTTACCAACAGAACTGTCGCCCCAACATGCACAATCTGAATGCATCGGCCTTGTCTAAAAACCGCACACCATCAAAAAAGGTAATCATTTACCCTCCCAGAGCCGGTATATTTAGGCAAAAAATCAAAAAAAAGGGAAATTTTTAACGATTATATGGTAAACGTTTACCCTTCTATGTTATAAAGTTGTTATTGCTTTGGGCGGAAACTTTTATGCAGGTTTCTACCTACTTATTGACAGATCAATACTCAAGCACTCAAACACTACTTTGGACACACATAAAACCTTTACCTTAGGAGGTAATTGGATGAATACACAGTTTAAGTTAAGCCTCGCCGCGCTAGCACTCGCAGAATGCTTAAATTTAACGGCTGCACATGCACAAGAATCTGAAAATAAAGAGATCGATGCAGACGCCATTGACGCAGAAGTTATTACCGTACGTGGTTTTGGCAGCACGCTGACTCGTTCACTTCAATATAAGAAATTAGCAGACTCAACCGTAGAAATTATCTCAACCGATGACTTGGGTCAGTTGCCAGACGTTACAATTACCGACGCGCTTGCGCGTTTACCTGGTATTGCCGCCGATCGCGACCGCGGCAACGCAAGCCAAATTTCAATACGCGGCATGGGACCGCGATTAAATCTGGCCACCATGAATGGTCGTGAAATCGTTAGTGGCGAGCCAAGTCGCAGTGTGCGTTATGAACAATTCCCCGCCGAACTGATTAGTTCGGTTGAAGTGTATAAAAGTCCACTGGCTAAAAATATTGAGGGGGGCATTTCGGGCCTTGTTGACATGCAGTTTGTCGAGCCCTTAGACAAAGAAGCCCGTACAGTTAACCTGAGTGGTCATTTAATGCAATATCCCCTTGCAGACGATATCCCCGCCGCAGATGATGATGGCTACCGGGCTAACTTCAGCTATATCGATCCTGTTTCTGATACCTTTGGTTTTGCCTTTGGTATCGCCGTTCAAGACCAGCCTTCCATTCAAAAAGACGTGACGTCTTGGGAATACAATAATGTCACAGCCGATCAGGGCGACGTCAATGGTAATGGCGTGCCTGAGGCAGCTCCTTGGGGGGCGCAGACAGCAACCAAAGGCGGTGATAATCAACGCCTCGGCGCCATGACCGTCCTGCAGTGGCTTCCGACTGATAGTCTTGAAATAAAATACGATTTATTCTATTCAAAATTTGATATTGAAGAGCGTGAAGACCAACTATGGTTTGACGGCTGGGGTAACTGGGGTGGCCTGAATAACTGGAACATCGCCAATGCGAGCAACGCCCCGCAAATTATCACCAAAGACGATGGTTCGGAGCAAATTATCGCTGGCGGCATGTTGTGGGGTGGCAGCCATACAGCAAACAACTCTACCTGGTTTCAAACAAATGAACTGGTCAGTACCGGGTTGAACGCCGAGTGGTTAGGCGATGAATGGAAAATAAATACTGATATAGGTTACTCAGAAGCGTCTATTGAATCCCGCTGGGTTAATATTCAATCTTGGTATTATGATGCCGACGCTGATGCAAATGGCATGGACTACAGTTGGGACACCACCGGCGAGCGCCTGGCCATTGGAACCGGTTACGACATCAGCGATATCACAGATTATGGCCTGAACTATATGCAGGTCGATAACGATCGTCTGTTAGAAGATGAAATGATCACGGCTAAAGTTGATTTCTCCAGAACTCTGGACTGGGGTGTTGTTGATGCCGTTACTTTTGGTGCTCGTTGGACCGACCGTGAGAAAGACAACGACGTTGTAAGTTGGCAGCAAAATGTAAGTGACACCAGCGCGACGGTTGATGCATTTACCTACGAGCTTGGTGACGACTATGACGTTCCCGCACTTTATAGCATCAATAACTGGTCTGAAGTTGCTGAAACTGCGTTCGGTGGCATCGACAATCGCAATCAGCACACCAAAACCAACAACGATGTGTTAAACAGTTGGAATGTGCAGGAAACCAATAGCGCGATGTATTTCCAATTTAACCTCGATGGTGAAATAGCTGGTATTCCTTATACCGGTAATGCAGGGGTGAGATACGTGCGTACGGAATCCACATCAAGTGGCTTTCAGCAGTCTGACGGTGGGGAGTTAAACGCAGTCTCTATCGACCATGATTACGATGAAATACTGCCGGCATTAAACCTGCGCTTTAGCGTTACTGAAGATTCGCAAATCCGCTTTGCGCTCTCCCGTGCTATGTCTCGTCCACCGCTGATTGAAATGCGTACAGGATTACAAATCAATACCACATCTACCGTGAAAACCGCATCAGGTGGTAATCCCCAGTTAAACCCTTTTGTGGCAGATCAGGTTGATTTGGGTTATGAATATTTCTTTGCTGAAGATGCTGCAATGACTGTGTCATTATTTTTCAAAGACTTAAAAAGTCATGTAGGCTCTGCAACAGAAACGTTAAATATTAATGGTGAAGACTACCAGTTCACCGGACCAGTTAATGGCGCCGGAGGCCAAATTCGTGGTGCAGAAGTCATGTACCAGCAAGCATTTAATATGCTTCCGGAACCCTTTGATGGGTTGGGTATTTACGCGAACTATAGTTATACCGACACCAACGTTAAAGAATTTCAACCAGAAGATGATCCCTTGATCATGGGCGGACTTTCAAAAAACGTAGGCAGCCTGACATTGTGGTACTACAAGGCTGGTATTGATGCAAAAGTATCTTACAACTACCGCAGTGCCTACACCAGCGTTGGAAGTTGGGACCCGGGTGCAATCTTTACCATTGATGATGAAGCCACTGTCGATGCCAGTATCGCTTACGAGGTAACAGATAACTTACGAGTGATGTTACAAGGCCAAAACCTGACCAACGAAGCGTCAACGTCATACTTTGATAATGATCCGTCTCGCCCACGTCAGTATGCCGAGTGGGGTCGTCGCTATCTCCTCGGCTTCCAATACTCAATGTAAGCGTTTCGAATTAGCACTGCTCTTATTTCCAGGGCAGTGCTTTTTTGTGTTTAAAGCGCTAACGGCTTGATTTTTCTAGTCCAACAAGGCCCGTGCTATGACTTCCACTCTCCGTATTGCCTGTTTATTTTTTATGTTTACAGTGTTGGCTGGTTGCCACACTCTGTCCTCACAACCAACCCCGTTTAACAGCAAGGTGATCGCTTTCAATCAAGGTTGGCAATTTAAGAAAACCACCGAGGAACGCCTCCCGGCGCAAATCAATGAGCCATGGCAAGACATAACATTGCCGCATACTCCGCAGCTCGAACCTGAGATTGTGAACAACCAATGGCAAGGTATTGCCTGGTATCAAAAATCGTTTTCAGTGCCGGATAATTGGCTGGATCAAGCTGTTTTCGTGCGCTTTGAAGGTGCAATGAATGCGGCAGAGATTTGGCTTAATGATACAAAAGTTGGGAGCCACCTTGGCGGATATCTACCTTTTACCCTTAATTTAAGCCCATACTTACGCGCCGGAAACAACACGCTGCGTGTGCGTCTGGACAATCGTGACAATGACATTACAGGCCCCAAACCACTTAAGCTACTCGATTTCAATATGTACGGCGGCCTCTACCGTGATGTGAAGCTGTTAGTAAAAAACAAATTAATGATTACCGACGAAATGTCAGCTAACGAAGTCGCCGGCGGTGGTGTGTTTGTCACCTTCCCCAAGGTCGACCAAGCCGAATCCAGTGTTAAAATTAACACTCACGTGGCCAATACTGCCAATGTCGCACGCACATTTACACTCACACAAACTCTTAACTTTAATGGTAAGAGAGTACAAAGCACGTCACGTGAATATACGCTTGATGCTGGCGAAGCAGAGCATATTGAGCAGTTACTGACTATTACTCAACCCTCACTTTGGTCTCCGCAACACCCACACCTTTATAAATTAGAAACGGTATTAGCCAGCGACAGTGAAACGATTGAAACACAAAGGCGGAAAATTGGCATCCGCTCGTTTGTGTTTAACGACCAACACGAGCTGTTGATTAATGGTAAAAAAACATTTTTGCGCGGCGTCAACCGCCATCAGGAATACCCTTTCGTGGGCTATGCCACTTCTGCCCAGGCTGATTATCGCGATGCGGTAAAAATCAAAAGTGCAGGTTTCGATTACGTCCGTCTTTCTCATTATCCTCATTCAACCGCCTTTATGGAAGCCGCCGACGAGCTGGGTCTTGTTTTGCTTGACGCGATTTTGGGTTGGCAATACTACAATCCAACGTCGGAGTTTGAAGCCCATACCATAGAAGCTTGTGCTGATTTAATTCGCCGTGACCGCAACCACGCCAGTGTGATCGCGTGGGAGTGCTCGTTGAACGAATCAGATATGCCAGACGAGTTTATCGCCGCGCTATCGGATACTGTACATAAGGAATATCCTGGCGCTTACTCGGCAGGCTGGCAAAAAGGCTTCGATATATTTGTACAAGCTCGTCAACATCGTCTTCAGCATTATGAAACACCAGACCAGCCCTATATTGTGTCGGAATATGGCGACTGGGAATACTACGCCCAAAATGCAGGGTTGAATCAGGAAAGCTGGCAAGGGCTACAAGAAAACGAGCGCACCAGTCGTCAGTTATTAAACAGCGGCGAAAAACGCTTGCTGCAACAAGCAACAAATCTACAAGAGGCCCATAACGACAACTTCACAGTTCCTGCGTTTGCCGATGGTTATTGGGTTATGTTTGATTATAACCGTGGATATGCTGACGACATCGAGTCTTCAGGGATCGCCAGTATTTATCGTCAGCCCAAATACAGCTATTACTTTTATCAGAGTCAACGGGATAGTACCGAACAAGACGATCGATTCAGCAGTGGTCCCATGGTGCATATCGCAAGCGACTGGCAACCTGAGTCAAGTAGCCAGGTGCGTGTGTACTCCAACGCCGAGCAAGTGTCGCTGTATTTGAACGACACCTTGGTCGCCACGCAAACCCCAGATAACGATGCGCTAAGCAGCCACCTTGCGCACCCACCATTTACGTTCACTTTAGCAGAGTTTACACCCGGCACGCTGCGAGCAGACGCAGTAATAAATGGCGAGGTGGTCGCGAGTCATACGGTGGCAACAGCTGGCGAGGCAACCGGCATTGTGCTGCGGGTTGATGAATCAGGTAAATCCCTAGCGACTGGCGTGAAGGACAAAGTCTTCGTATACGCGCAGCTCATTGACGCACACGGTAACCCTGTGCGCACTAACAACAGACCTCTTAGCGCAACGGTTAGCGGTGACATTCAGCTGTTAAATCAGGGACCGGTGACGACTTCACGGGGCGAAGGGGCACTATTAATTCAAATTGGTAAGGATTTGTCTGACGCTGAAGTCACAGTCACAGGGGATGGTTTAGTCCCGGCAACCTTAGCACTTAAGTAAACAGGAATTTATTATGCATATTTTAGTTACCGGGGGTGCCGGATATATAGGCAGCCACACCTGTATTGCGCTGATCGACGCAGGGCACACTGTGGTCGTGGTAGACGACTTTTCAAACAGTCACCCCGAGTCACTCAGACGCGTTGAGGCTATTTGCAATACAACTATTGCGCTATATCGAGGCGATGTCAGTGATGCGGCACTGCTTCAGCAAATTTTTACTGAGCACAAAATCGATGGTGTTATTCATTTTGCAGGTTCTAAGGCCGTTGGTGAATCCGTTGAAAAACCGATGCTTTATTACCGGAACAATGTAACAGCCAGCCAAACCTTAATAGAAACCATGCAGAGCGCTGGCGTACATACGTTAGTATTTAGTTCGTCGGCAACCGTCTATGGTGACCCGCACACCGTGCCAATTTTAGAAGATTTCCCGGTGGGCGCAACCAACCCTTATGGACGCAGCAAGTTGATGGTCGAACAAATCATACAAGACCAGGCTGTCGCCAACGGTCAGTTTAACGGCATTATATTGCGCTATTTTAATCCTGTGGGGGCCCACCCCAGCGGTAAAATCGGTGAAGATCCCAATGGTATTCCAAACAATCTGATGCCGTTTATTGCTCAGGTTGCCGTAGGTAAGCGCCCCCAACTTGCCATTTTTGGCGGAGATTACCCCACCAAGGATGGCACCGGTGTCCGCGACTATATCCACGTTTGCGACCTCGCTGAAGGACACGTTAAAGCATTAGAAGCCCTGCATGGTCAAACCGGTAGTCATATTTTTAATTTAGGTACCGGCAATGGCGTGTCCGTGCTGGAGATGGTACAAGCCTACGCCAAGGTGAGCCAACGCCCGATTCCTTATCAAGTGGTCGCGCGCCGCCCGGGTGATGTTGCACAATGCTATGCAGACCCTGGTTACGCTAGCGTCACACTGGGATGGCAGGCAACACGTAACCTCAATGATATGGTTGCAAGCAGCTGGCATTGGCAGTCATCCAATCCACATGGTTACCGTGAAGCATAATTTAAGGAGAGTCCAGATGTTATCCAAACAAATCATGTCGGCGCTGCTCGTCAGCACATTAGGTTTAAGTGCACACTCTGCTATCGCCAGCAGCGTATCACAACCAACGCCGGTTACCGTTGAAAACGGAAAACTACGATGGGCGAATGGCGAGCCGGTATACCTTTTTGGGGCCAATTACAGCGCGCCCTTTGCGTATGGTTTTCGCGCTATTGCTCGCCGCGGCATCGATCATAAAACCGCTATTGATATGGACGTTGATCACATGGCGCGGCTCAAACTTAACGCCTATCGAATTCACGTTTGGGACAAAGTTATCAGTGATAAAGCCGGCAATGTGCTCGACAACCAGTACCTTGAACTATTTGATTATCTGATGATGCGCCTGCAAGAACGTGGGATTCGTACGATCATCACACCGATTGCGTGGTGGGGCTCCGGCTATCCTGAGCCTGATCCATCTGAACCTGGATTTGCAGTGGGATACAGCAAAAATGATATGAATGAAAACCCGGCGTTAATTGCGGCACAACAGCGCTATTTAAGCCAGTTTTTAGCCCACAAAAACCGTTATACCGGCAAAGTTATTGGTCAGGATCCCGACATCATCGCATTTGAATTATTCAATGAGCCAAAACACCGGCAAGCGCCCAAACAAAGTGCTGCGTATGTGGAAACACTGATCACTACAGTACGCGATGCTGGTGTCAACAAACCCTTGTTTTACAATGTCAGTGAGCAAGGTAATCAACCAAACTTTGCCGAAGCACTTTGTCAGTCCTCTATCGACGGGATAGCGTACCAGTGGTATCCGACAGGTTTGTTAAAATACAGCACCCTCAATACTAACGTGTTGCCGGCGGTGTCGACCTACACAGACCCTTTCGAAACGATTTCAGCGTGTCAAAACAAAGCGCGAATTGTGTACGAGTTCGATGCAGCAGATATTACCAATAGCGTCACCTACCCTGCTATGGCACGCAGTTTTCGCGACGCGGGATTTCAGTGGGCGACGCAATTTGCCTACGACCCTGCGGTTATTGCCGACACAAACTCAGACTACAATACCCATTATATGAACCTCTTGTATACGCCGTCAAAAGCCATCAGTTTAATGATTGCGGGTGAAGAGTTCAGAAGTTTGCCTGAGGATTATAGTGCGCCAGCATACCCCGACAGTAATCAGTTTCATTACACCACACTGGATTACATCAACAATGTATCGCTGTTTGATGATGGTAGTCAGTACTACTATACCAATACCACACAAACGTCGCCCAAACGGGTTTCATCTGTTGAACATATCGCCGGAGTGGGCTCATCTCCGATAATTAATTACACCGGCTCAGGTGCCTACTTTCTGGATAAAGTAGGGTCTGAAGGCTGGCGGCTGGAAGTTTTCCCGGATGTGATTCCTTTACAAGATCCTCATCAAAACTCTAGCCTCGCACGAGAAGTGGCGCGCTTGTCACAACAACAAAACACCATAAAAGTATCGCTACCGGGTTTGGGCAGCACTTTCGTTGTGCGTGGTGTTAACGAGGACAATAATTACGTCGCACAGGCCGTATCAGGCAGTTTTAAAATAAAACCCGGCGTCTACTGGCTATCAGCCTCACATGACACTCCAGCGGACCTGGATTCAACTTACTTATTGCCTGGCATTAAACCGACGCAAACTGTCGTGACGCATCAGCCACAACGACAGCGCAACGTGAATGAACCACTTACGTTTACTGCCAAGGTGCAGAGTAAGACGCCTAACCCCAGCGTGATACTGCAGCTGCGCTACGAAGGTTATAACGACTTTGTTAGTTTGCCGATGGTGCGCAGTGAAAAAGGCCAATACAGTGTTAGCTTACCCGATGACGAGGCACTACGGCGCCCAGGTAAACTAGAATACGCTATTACCATTATTGACGGCGATACCACCTTAACTTTCCCTGGTGCCCAACCAGGACAGCCACAGGACTGGGATTTTATTAACAGTGACTACTACCATACATTGTTGCAACCAGAAGGAACGCCAATTCCACTGTTTACGCCTGCACAGGCAAGGCGGACTTTTGTGGCACCGCAAAATACGGTGAGTTGGCCAGCTTCGTCGGCGACCAAGGAAGGCGAAACAGTAAAGCTGGAAGTGTTTAAAGACCATCTGCAGAGCGGTGGACCGTTATTACGTACCGACTTATCTCCTAATGCGACAATGTTGGAAAGACACTTAGATGGTTATGAAGCCATAGCCCTTCGTATTCGTGCCCTGGGCGGCAGAGACCGCGTGCAGTTTGGCCTGATCGCTAATGACGGGCTGGCCTACGGCACTGACTTTGAAGTGACGAAGGAATGGAAAACCTTAGTTATTCCGGTGTCAGCATTACAACCGACACCGACATTGTTAACCCGTGCATACCCGCTATTTATGCCAGTCACTATTGGGCCTTTTGAACATCAGCAAGCACTGTCACTGCAGCAGATCACTGGAATGCAGCTGTTGCTTCCGGCCCTCAAGCGAGAAAGAAAAACGGGCTGGCGTGGTATTGAAATAGGCGAAATAGCGCTGGTCCAACTTGATTAAGCGCCTTTCTCTAGCGCGTAAAACTAGCGCATAAAAAAAGCCCGGGACAGTTTGCTGTGCCGGGCTTTTTCTTTACTATGCTTTCTTTACAATGCCGCGAGTGCCGCATCATAGTCCGGCTCATCCACAGTTTCGGCCACTTGTTGTGTGTACAATACCGAACCATCAGTATCTATCACAACCACTGAACGTGATAAAAGACCCGCTAACGGCCCGGTAGCAAATGTGACTCCGTAGTCGGTACCAAAATCAGCCCTGAACGTTGAGCCAGCGACCACGTTTTCTATCCCTTCAGCTGCGCAGAACCGCCCCAAAGCAAAAGGCAAATCAGCAGACACGCAAACCACTTTGGTGTTGTCCAGGGACGCTGCTTTTTGATTAAACTGACGCACAGACGCTGCACAGGTGCCGGTATCTACCGAAGGAAAAATATTCAGTACTACGCGTTGACCTTTTAATTGATTCAATGTTAATTCAGACAGATCCGCCTTGACGAGCTCAAAATCCGGCGCTTGTGTGCCAACCGCGGGTAATTCTCCAACAGTCTCAAAAGCATTATTCTGAAGTGTCACTTTAGCCATGTCGATTTCCTTAATGTGTTTAAAACAATTCTGCACTTTCTGTGATTCGGAAAATGCGACTCCTACACTAAGGTTGCTACGTATTCATACATTTCAAGGGACAATTCGCAATTTCGCTGGAAATGAGCATCAAATAAAGTAACCCCTCGTTGCGAGGGGTTACCGGGGAGCAAAGTTTGTTACTAAGACAGCGCTACCACCACACGGTATAAAACGCCAGCAGTACTGCGATCACAGCAAGAGACATCACGTTAAAACCAGTGGTGGTCTCAAACGACACTTCGTTAAGTTCGATAGCATTTTCATGAGCACCTTTGTTTTCAACAAGTGATACCACGACAGCAACTGCTACACACAATAAGAAAACAATCCCCACGCGGTCAATAAAGGGTAATTCAGGCCAAAATCGGAAGAAAACCAAACTCAGCAGAAATGAACCTAATGCGGCAAGAAGACCACCATTTGCGGTCGTTTTCTTCCAGAACATCCCCAACATAAATAACGCCACAATACCCGGTGTAAAAAAGCCAGTAAACTCTTGTATATACTGAAATGCCTGGTCAAATTCACCTAATAATGGTTGCGCTGTAAGCATTGCGATAATCAACGCAATAAAGCTTACTGAACGCCCCACTTTTACATAGTGAGCTTGACTTTTATTAGGTCGGCTCGCTTCGTAAATATCCATGGTGAATATAGTCGATACACTGTTGGTCATAGAGGCCAGGGACGACACAATTGCTGCCACAAGTGCAGCAAAAATAATCCCCTTCAAACCGACCGGCATGAGTATCATCAGAGAGGGATAAGCCTGATCGGCCTTGTCCAGACCTGGCACCAGCAATACTGCGGCTATGCCCGGCAACACCACAATCAACGGCATCAGTAATTTCAGGAATGCAGCAAACACAATACCTTTTTGCGCTTCTTTAACACTTTTAGCAGCCAGTGTGCGCTGTATGATGTATTGATTGAAGCCCCAATACGACAGGTTCATGATCCATAGACCGCCAATCAACACAGAAATCCCGGGCAAATCTTGATAGAAAGGACTATCCGGGGCCAGGATCATGTCAAATTTTTCCGGTAATTGTTGAGACAGCTCAATAAAGCCCTGTATCACGCCATTACCATCGCTAACAAGATTTAACGTGGTGTAAGATAAAAACAAACCACCCGCCACAAGCAAAACAACTTGAATAATGTCGGTCATTGCGACCGCTTTCAAACCGCCATACAGTGAATACGCCATTGAAAATGCAGCCAAAAACAGCATGCCATAAACCATGTCTACACCGGCTATGGTATTGATTGCTAAGGCGCCTAACCACAGCACCGCCGTTAAATTAACAAACACATACACACCCAGCCAAAACACCGCCATCACCTTACGCACACGGTGATCGTATCGCTGTTCTAAAAATTGCGGCATCGTATAGATTTTATTCTTTAAAAATATTGGCAGAAAATATTTGCCTACAATAATTAACGTTAATGCCGCCATCCATTCGTAAGACGCTATGGCTAAACCAATTTTATAACCGGAGCCTGACATGCCTATAATTTGCTCGGCGGAAATATTGGCTGCGATAAGTGAGGCACCAATGGCCCACCATGGCAAACTCGATCCTGCCAGGAAGTAGTCATTAGTGTCTTTTTCGTGGCCTTTTTTCTCACGTGATACCCACCAAGCTACTCCGATCAGCGCGACTACGTAGATGACGAAAAGCGCGATATCTAACGTTTCGATATTCATATTGTTTCCCAATGTTTTGGTTTTTCTTTAACCTGCGACAGTGAATCAGTGCGCAAACAATTTAAGCAAACGCACCTTGCTCGGCGGAACAAGTATAAAAGGTGGGTTGATAACCTGTTCGTGCATGATAGCGCTCTTCGACAGCGGTCATAATCTCAGAGACATGACTGTTGGGCGTGAGTGCCACCACACAACCACCAAAACCGCCCCCCGTCATTCTGACACCGCCTTCAACCCCTACTACCTCATCAATGATTTCCACCAGATAATCAATAGGGGGAACTGTAATCTCAAAATCGTCTCGCATCGAAACGTGAGACTGCGCCATAAGCTCACTGACTTCAGCAATGCGCCCCGCGTTTAAAGCATTAAACATGCTGACAGTGCGTTGGTTTTCAGTAATGATATGTCGGGCACGACGATAAACCGGATCAGTCATGGCCTGCTTATGCAGTGCCAACAGCGCTAAGTCAGCATCACGCAGCGCCGTAACGCCCATGATTTTGGCGGCCTCTTCGCATTGTTCGCGGCGCACATTGTACTCACTGTCAACCAGGCCACGCTTCACGTTTGAGTTGACAATTAAGATGACATGAGAATCTGGTAGCGGTGTATGTTCAAAGTCGAGTGTACGACAATCCAACAGCATTGCCTGCCCTTGCTTACCCATAGCGGATATGAGCTGGTCCATAATGCCACATGAGCATCCGACGAAAGTATTCTCCGCTTTCTGCCCCAACAAAGCAGCTTTTACGCCCGTAATATTGAGGTTGTATAGAGCCTCAAACATTTTCACCAACGCCACCTCAAACGAGGCCGACGAACTCAAGCCAGCGCCCTGGGGTACATTGCCGGTGACGGCCAGGTTAGCGCCATTTAAGTCCGGAAATAACTCCAGAAGTACTTTACATACTCCGCGCACATAGTTTGACCATGTGGCAGTGTCAACATGTGCGATATCATCAAGCGAAAAGCGCACACGCTCACCGTCATAATCGAGTGCGACAACATCAATGACGCGATCCTGACGAGGCGTGGCGGCTATCCAGGTACCAAAATTAATGGCTGCCGGAAATACAAAACCATCATTGTAGTCAGTATGTTCACCGATAAGATTGACTCTTCCCGGAGCCTGGATGTTCACCGTCGGTGCGACACCAAAGGTTGTTTCAAACACTTCAGCGAGTTGGGTTTGCTGACTCATCATGTCATTTCTCTTTATAGTGGACCGTAGGTAAGGCTTGCAGTCGTTCTGCGGCTTGCTCAGGAGTTAAATCACGCTGCGCTTCGGCCATCATTTCATATCCGACCATGAATTTTCGGACACTGGCAGAACGGAGCAATGGCGGGAAGAAATGAGCGTGCAACCCCCATTCGGGATGCGACTCGCCATCAAAAGGAGCGCTGTGCCATCCCATTGAGTAAGGGAAAGACGTTGCAAAAAGATTGTCGTATTTCACTGTTATCTGGCCAATAATGTCAGCTAAACTCTGTTGCTGTGAAGAGGAAATCTGAGCCAATGTCTGTATATTAAAACGTGGCAGTAGTAAGGTTTCAAAGGGCCACGCAGCCCAGTACGGCACAACAACTGCCCAGTCATCATTTAAACAAACCACTCGCTCTCCGCTGTCAACTTCTCGTTGAACATAATCCAGCAACAAACTGCTACCGTACTTTTGGGTGTACGCAGAAAAGTGAGTTTGCTTTTTTGAGGCAAGTGTTGGCAATTGGTGCTGAGCCCACACCTGACCGTGTGGATGTGGATTCGAACAGCCCATCATAGCGCCTTTATTTTCAAATACCTGTACCCACTTATAAGTTTGACTCAACTCCTGGGTTTGCTCCGTCCAGCATTTCACTACATTCAAACGATCAGCATCAGATAGTTCAGGCAAGGTTTTACTATGATCTGGAGAAAAGCAAATGACACGACTGCAGCCTTGCTCTGCGGTGAAAGTAAACAATGGGTCATCCGAACTTGCTTTCGGAGTGTCCTCCTGGAGTGCCGCAAAATCGTTTGTGAACACAAACGTCTTGGTATAATCGGGGTTGATTTCGCCATTCACCCGCGTATTCGTTGGGCACAAATAACAAGTCTCATCATAACTGGGCAGCGGCACAGTGGATGGCGGTTCGTCTTGACCTTGCCAGGGCCTTTTCGCCCGATGCGGAGAGACTAAAACCCACTCACCAATCAACGGGTTGTATCGACGATGAGGATGGTCCGATGGATTAAATTCTACTGTCATAATATGTCTCACAGATATACTGAATGCATTAGCACATTCTAATCTAAACTCTGCGAAAGATAAAACGTTTACCCTACCAGCAGCCACAGAGTATTAATTGATTAGAAACCCTATATTTTGCGTGATGTTATGCCCGTAACAGAAACCAAATCGCCATTATGGGTATGCAGCGCTTTCTACGAAAAGCTAGTCTTCCACAAGAAAAAAGCAATAATACAACCTTGATCAAAATGAATTTTTAACAATTTACTGTTTCAATTCGATGCTCTTGTTGCATTAACCAATACACATAGATATGCGCACTTTCTGAGTAAGATGTTGTCGTGAATCGTCAGGCTAGCCTAGAGTAACGCTATTTATTCAAATATTTAAACACGACATCTTGCCATCCACATTTGCGATATATACGGATAATACAAAACATTATTAACACACAAGTTACATTAGGGTATACGTTTTCCCTTCCATTGAAAAGCCTCGTCAGCGAGATTCTTTTATTACAAGTGATAATTAAGGAAGTTTTATCAAAAAAAAGGCATACTTATCCATCAAAAGAAGAGTTGTACGGGAAGTACGTTCCCTTCATCGGAAGAGTTAAAATACAAAATGGCGACAATAAAAGACATTGCAAATGAAGCAGGTGTATCGCTGGCGACCGTTTCGCGAGTTATTAATGATGGACCAAAAGTAGGCAAAGCAACTCGGGAACGTGTGAAGAAGATCATGCGCGAGATGGGCTATAGACCAAACGCGAACGCCCGGGCGCTCGTTACACAGCGCAGTGCGTCATTAGGCGTAGTTATCGCTGAGTTACTTGACCCCTTTTTTGCAACATTGGCCCATGGCATAGAGGCTACAACCCGAAAGCATAACGTACAAATTTTAATGAGCGCTGGTTCAATAGCCAAAGACACTGAATTGAAAGCTATTGAGACATTACTGGAACATCGCTGCGAGGCTATGGTTGTTCACAGTAAGGCACTGGAAGACAGTGTATTAATTGAATTTGCTCAACAGGTACCAGGCTTTGTGTTGATTAACCGCTATATAAAAGCTATTGCCAATCGCTGTGTCTGGCTGGATAACAAAGCTGGTGGCCGTCTTATGGCTGATCACATAATACATCAGGGTCATAAAAAGCTCGCCGTGATCAGCAGTAAATACCAGATTGACGATCCTGTAGCAAGACTTGCCGGTATCCGACAAGGTCTCGACGCAGCGGGAATAGCATTGCCCGACAGTCACATTGAGTACGCCACGCCCGATCAGCAGGGTGGAGAAAAAGCCATGCAAAGCTTATTAGCTCGTGGGGTGGAATTTAGCGCTGTACTTGCCTATAACGATGCCGTCGCATCTGGCGCGATGACCATGTTACTCGACCACAACATCCAAATTCCGGATCAAGTTTCTGTTGTTGGATACGATGATGTCTTACTCGCTAAATATTGTCGGCCAAAGCTAACGACGTTACATTACCCTATTGAAATGATGGCCAGTAAAGCTGCTGAATTAGCTTTGCAATACGCCAGTGGTATTCAGCCACAGGAGGGGGTTACGTATAAATATACGCCGACTATTGTTAAGCGAGAATCTGTAGCAAGGATGTAAACCATGTCGTTGTTCCCACCCGACTTAATTAATTTGCACAATCAAATGCTCACACCCCGCGGGTAATTAGCAGCCGTTTTTATCAAACACCTCTCAAAAAAGCACTTTACAGCCTATTTTCAGCAAGCGCTGAACGCCATCATTGTCCGTGGAGTTAAAGGTGGCACCTCCCGAATGCACGATCGCTATCGCGTTTTGCATCCAGTAACTTATGTTGCCCGACATGACCGCCGTTTCCTCACAACTGTAGCGTGTTTCCTGAGATGGCAATCTATGCGGCGCTAGGGCGTGTTGATCTTTGCTGTACACGTTTTGGTCTATGTGAAAGCATTTTAATCGCGAAACAGCCCTGCAGGCCTAGTGGTGCTAAGTCAAAGGGCTGTGACAAAGAGTAAAATGCTTTCATGACGCCCCCTTCGGGCAGCGCCCGGTAACCGGCAAGTGTGCATCATTTATGCTGCGTTGTGTGTTTTTGATTTAGACCCCTAGCAAATAAGAATTTGCCAGTATTGCTTACGCACGCCGCAAAGCCAATTTGGCTGAATCCATTTATTGCGTCGCCGCGCGGATCTTTTCGAGCATTTTGGGGCCAATACCTTTAATCGACAGCAGTTCTTTGTCGCTGGTACTGGCAATCGCCGCACTGCTGTTTAAGCCCGCGGCCGTCAGCGCATCCTGCACATTTTGCGGTAGTGACGTAATGGCTGAATCAGCTTTTGCCACAGCAGTTTCAGGGAAGCTCACCGGATTATCATCACTTACATCACTTTGTTCTGCTTCTGGCGTTGGCTCTGGTGTTACCGTTTTAGTTGTATTATCGGCACTATCATTGTTGGCAACGGTAGTGTGCAATGTGTCATCGTCAGACTGCTCGGGAAAAGCAACCGTATTATCATCTGCCGGCTGCGTATCGTGCGACTCGGTTACACTTTTATCAACACGCGTTTCGCTTTCCTCACTGATGGCAGGACCGCTCTCATTTTCCTCAGTGTCTTCACTACTTTCTCCGTAGCGTCGACTTTTATTTAGCAAATACACAACACCCGCAATCAATGCGATAGCTATAATCAGTTTAATCATGTAAGTGATTCCCTTTTATACTTCTTATGTTTCTTACGTCTCTTATATGTCAGCACTTATTGTGCCGCACCCTTGGTCAAATAACCACCGCCACTTACGCAGTTTTTAAGCCAAATATCGTAGCTTATGCCGGAAACCCTTAAAAATAGGCTGAAAAACACCAGTTATGGTTAAGCACCAGGTCGATTATTAGCCTTAATCCCAGAATATCAATACACCAGAATGACTGCCGATTAAGCAAGAACAATAATGAAGGGGCAGTATGCAGAGCTCTTCATTGCGCAAGCGCGCGATTACATGGCACACTTAGCGTTCAACTTGAGTAAAGGGCAAATCAGTGCTGCAGCAGAATATTATCCGTTTCTCCCTGAGCATTGCGGTATCGATGTTAGCCATTCTTGTTTGTTTTGGCATTCTCGACGCATTATGGTTGGGCTGGATTGCGCGTGACTGGTATCAAGCTGAAATGAACGATTTGTTGCGAGCGCATTTTATCATGTGGCCGTGGCTGGTATTTTATGTGACATATGGCGGCGTGGTTTTTGTACTCGCCGTGGTCGCTAACCGTGACAAGCCAATTTATTATGCTGCCATCGACGGTGCATTATTAGGCCTTGCAAGCTACGGCGCATATAATCTTACCAATTACAGCATTATCGAAGGTTTTACCTTGTTTATAATGATGATTGACTGGATATGGGGTACTTGCCTAACGGCAGCCAGTGCATCGTGCGGGTGGCTGGGCTTTCAGCTAATTCGTAAAGACAAACCAGTAAACGCATAATAAATACTTCCGGTAGCCGCCCTACTTTGCTATTAACCCAAATTTTATGTTGGTGCATTGGAAATGTCTCACCCTGCCTTACATGACCTACCTCGTCTGGATTCGGTTGCCTATAGATTAAAGTAAACGTCATCCCATTTAACGTTTGCTAATTTTTATTGAGGTACAAAGGGCCGTTACAAGTTACAAATGAGTGAAAACTGCTGAGCGCGAGTTTGTGAGCACTACTCAAGCCACAGTAAAATTCCTACACCAGTTAAGGACAGAACTGACCACAATGCGGTGTTGCTATTCACTTTCTCACCGAGTACCCAGGCAACACCAAGAGAAAACACGACACTGGCCGCCAACAACGTTTGCACAATTGCCGCTTTAGTATAACTGAACGCCAGCATCTGCAGTGTTAACGCCATAGCAGTGCCAATGATCACAGCCAACGCAAACAGCTTCCAGGTTTTCGTTTTGTTGGGTGTCTGGGGTAGCCATCGTTGTTTGGTTACCAGCATTAATACAGTAATAATACCAATCCCGCCCAGCAGTCTGACCAAACTGGCATTAAAAGCATCGAGTTCATAAGTTGTAAACATATCGCGACTTATCACGGCCCCCACAGCCTGACACAATGCAGCGAGAGCCGCATACACATAGCCGGTAGGAGCAAACAACGTGAGTGCCGCGCGTTTTTGAATTTTAACAATAACATCCACCGACAGTATCACCAGCGCGGCGCCAAGCCATTGTTGCCAGCTCAGCCATTCACCTATCCACGCCATCGCCAATAGCGCGGTAAAAACTGGCGCGAGGGTTTCTGCAATCAGTATCGACTGCGCATCACCTATTTTATTAAGTGCCTGAAAGAAAAACGTATCACCGAAACCAATGCCTATTGCACCACTCAGTAACAGCCAGCCCCACACCACTGCGGGTAACTGCACGGTTGGCAGTATTAGCTGGGTGACGACCAGCAATATAACGATACTAACGCCACCTTTCCAAAAATTGAGCGCCAGCGGCGTATATGCCTTGCCTAACACCTGAAATAACCGCGCTGATACAGCCCAGCACAGTGCTGCCGAGAGTGCAGCTATTTCGCCTGTCATAAATTGCCTATGTAAGTACTCAAGCGAGCAACAATGAGCCGCTTTAAATAGTGAGCGCTGAGGGTAGCGTTTTTTGCTTTAAAGGCAAATAAAAAGCCCGGCGAATAGCCGGGCTCGTATTTAAGCTGCAGGCTGGATATTAAAGTTCGCGTATCCAGATGTTACGGAAACTCACGAGATTATCGTGATCCTGCAACTGAATTGGCGCGCAGCCATGCGCTTTATATTGAGGCGCACCAATCCACTCGGTAGTGCCCTGAATCTCTACATGATTTTGCACTACGACACCATTATGAATAACGGTTACATAGCCTGGTGATTTGAGCTCCTCACCAGCGAACCTAGGTGCAGTGTAAACAATGTCATATTCCTGCCATTCGCCGGGAGGACGCGTCGCATTGACCAGCGGTATTGTTTGCTTATAAACAGACGCCGCCTGTCCATTAGGATAGGTTTTATTCTGGTAAGAATCCAGGACCTGAATTTCGTAACGCTCCTGAAAAAACACACCGCTGTTATTGCGCTGCTGGCCGTCCATACCCTCTTCAGGGATTGGTGTTTGCCATTCCAGGTGCAACTGAACGTCACAAAATGATTGTTTGGTGCGAATGTTGCCGGTGCCGGGTTTAACCGTTACAGAGTCATCGCTCACCGTCCAGGCCGCGGGCCCGCCATTAATAGACTCCCAGGCATCTAAGTTAGCGCCATTAAATAATACAATGGCATCAGATGGCGCGCCCTTAACCGGCGTTGCTACTGCCTCAGGCACCGGCTCCCACACTTCAGTTTTAGCAGCCTGCTGCCAGGGTTCGAGTTCTTCCTGCGGTGTCGCACAAGCACTCAGCACCGGCGTAGCCAATGCAATAGTAACCGCCCAGGGCGTTAACCTTTTAATGCGCATAAACGATATCCTCTATAAGTTAACAAATTCGAACAAGGCCCGGCGGGCCATACTCAGGTTGCCCAGGCACGATCGCCCTTTTGATAAGGTAGATCGCCATCGTATTTTCCGGGGATACCCACGTAACGCAGTACTTTAGTTGCCCCAACCTCCGAGGTGAAGAAGCTAAATAAGGTAAGTTGTTTCATTAACGTAAAGTAATGCGGCAACGGCGCTGTGTCAGCAATATCCCGACTGCTCGGCTTTTGCGTTGCAGCCCCCCAAATGCCATATTCAGCATTATGCGCTTGGGCTTGCTGGTCAAGTGTTGTCAGCAGTTCATGACGCTGCACTTTACTTAATGCTAAAAATGGCGCGCTAAATTGCTTCTCGCTGGCTTGATCAAGTTTGGTCAACCCATCTTTAAAAGCTTGTTGCTGTACAGGGGTATAGCAATCAGCTACAAATACCGCCATCATGGGCGCACATTTGGCATCTTTAGCGCCAGGCGTATCGGTGCGTGGAATAATGGTTTCTGCAATTTCGCTCATCAGGCTCAAATCATCTTTGCTGAACCCGGCAGCCTGAGGACTGGTTGCTGGCACTTTGGTCCCCCAGGCCATGGCATTGCTGCCAACAAAAGCAGCCCCAGTAGCGGTGGCAATCATTTTTAAAATGTCACGTCTTTCCATTTTACAGATTCCCCTTTTTCAGTTCTTCCACAGCAAAGTTAGCCGCTCTGGCGGTTAATGCCATATAGGTTAACGACGGATTCACACAAGACGCTGAGGTCATCGCCGCACCATCTGTTACAAACACGTTAGGCGCATCCCACACCTGGTTATGCGCATTGAGTACTGATGACTTAGGATCGCGCCCCATACGAGCACCACCCATTTCGTGAATACCCATACCTGGTGCGTAGTCACCTTCGTAACCGCGCACGTTTTTCAGACCAATTTTTTCAAACATCTCCACGGCGTCATTCATCATATCTTTACGCATGGCAAATTCGTTTTCTCTGATCTTTACGTCCATTTCAAGTACAGGTAATCCCCACTTGTCTTTGACGGTTTTACTCATGGTGACCTTGTTATCGTGGTGCGGCAGCATTTCACCGAATGCTGTCATACCAATAGTCCAGTTACCCGGTTCAGACAAGGTATTTTTTAAATCAGCCCCGATCCCCATTTCAGCCACATTACGGCTCCAGCCCTGACGACTCGCTGAGCCCTGATAGCCAAAGCCCCTTACATAGTCGCGTTTGTCGTTATGCCAGTTACGGAAGCGTGGAATATAAAAGCCTGAGGGGCGGCGACCGTAATAGTATTTATCGTCAAAGCCTTCAACTTCTGCCGCAGCGCCTACGCGGAAATGGTGATCCATAATATTATGACCCAATTCACCGCTGCTGCTGCCTAAACCACCATCCCACACGTCAGTGGCAGAGTTTTTCAACATCCACACTGAGTTGAGCGCAGAGGCATTTAGGAACACAATCTTGCTCTTGAACTCATATGTCTGGTTGTTTTCTGAATCGAGTATTTCGACCCCTGTAGCACGCTTTTTGTCTTTGTCGTATAGCACTCGGGTTACTATTGAAAACGGACGTACCGTCAGGTTTCCGGTTGCCATCGCAACAGGGAGCGTAGATGACTGGGTACTAAAATATGCGCCAAACGGACAACCTAACCAGCATTTGTTGCGGTACTGGCAGTTCACCCGGTTATGTTCTGGTTTCGGCTCGGTCATATTTGCACAGCGACCATTAATGATGTGGCGCGTGCCGTTGAAAGCTTTCTGCAAACGTTTGGCGAGATCTTTTTCCACCACATTTAACGGAATGGGCGGCTGATACTGACCGTCGGGTAAAACATCCAAACCATCACGGCTGCCGCTTATGCCAGCGAAGCGCTCCACGTAGTCATACCAGGGCGAAAGATCACTGTAGCGAATTGGCCAGTCGATCGCGATGCCCTCTTTTGCATTCGCCAGGAAGTCTTCTTCATTGAGACGATAACTCTGACGTCCCCACAACAGAGAACGACCACCCACGTGATAACCGCGGTACCAGTCAAAGCGCTCTTTTTCGACATAAGGAGAAGTCTGATGACTTTCCCACATGTCATTGGTCGACTCGTTAAGCGCGTAATCACGCGACAGGACAGGCTCTTTCGCTTTCATCTCTTGAGTTGGCATATCGCGATGCGGATAATTCCACGCTTCATTGTGCGCGTTAACGTAATCCTTGATATGCTCAATGTTACGACCACGCTCAAGCATGAGTACTTTCAGGCCCTTTTCGGCCAACTCTTTGGCTGCCCAACCACCGCTGATCCCAGATCCCACGACGATTGCATCATAGACATTATCTGCCATTACTTATCCCCTTAAATCGGTGACTTCTTATTGCCGACTTTGTGTGTTGCCCAATCACACATCACAAATCAGAATAGCTTCGCGCAGCGATTCAATCTGACCCTGAATGGTTTTTGGGGTTGGTAAAAATTCCTGAGCGACATATCCATCAAAGCCGGTAGCATTAATCGCTTTAACAATGGCCGGATAAAATAGCTCCTGAGTGTCGTTAATTTCATTTCTGCCAGGCACGCCAGCAGTGTGGTAGTGACCAAAATACATATGGTTATCTTTAATCGTACGTATAATGTCGCCTTCACTTATTTGCATGTGATAAATATCATAAAGAAGCTTAAAATTAGCTGAACCGAGCTGCTTGCACAGTTCAATACCCCATGCAGAATTATCGGCAAAGTAGTCAGGATGGTTGACTTTGCTGTTGAACAATTCCATTTGCAACACAACACCGCGCTTCTCGGCGTGGCCAAGTACTCGCTTTAACCCTTTCACAGCCTGAACCAGGCCGTCTTCGGGCGACACGCCACGCTTGTTACCGCTGAAACAAATGAGGTTGCGATAGCCAGCATCGGCTACCAGGTCGATGTGCTTGAGGTAACGTTCTACTAACACATCGTGAAACCTGGCGTCTGCCCAGCCGTCTTCAAGGTTAAGCTCAGCACCATTACACATAGAACTATCGATGCCATATTTTTTGAGGGTTGGCCAGCCGTCCGGCCCCACCAGGTCAATGGCACTAAAGCCTATGGCTTTCGCCACAATGCACAGCTCTTCGACACTCAATTCGCCATAGGTCCAGCGCGCAACAGAGTGCCTGATGTTTCCCTTTAACTTCAGAGGTTCTCCACTCGCCAGCTTGCTGCCAGCAGGTAAAGCCGCCAAAGCTGAATGGCTCAAACTCGCGCCGGTGATACCCAACACTATTTGTTTGAGCAGATCCCGCCGCGACGAGTCAGCTTGAGCAGTCAGTGGTTTAAAGTTTGCCTTAGGCATCATCAGTCTTTACCTCTTCGGCCTTAAATACCACCAGGAACAAGACTAAGACCACGGCCGCAAAGCCTGCAGGGAACAACCATATTTGCTGCCAGTCATGGCCCGCATCAAGCGTATAATTATCAGTGATTTGGCCTGCCACCCAGAAACCAACTAACATACCCACCCCATAAGTGGCGAGCGTAATCAGCCCCTGTGCTGCACTCTTAATTTGCTCATTCGCTTTGGCATTGGTATAGATTTGTCCTGACACAAAGAAAAAGTCATAACAAATTCCATGCAGCGCTATACCAATAATGAGTAAGAACAAACCAGATTCGGCGTCGCCAAAGGCAAACAGTGCGTAGCGCAATACCCATGCTCCCATGCCTAATAGCAAGGTCATCTTAATGCCAAAGCGATTTAAAAATACTGGCAGCGCCAACATAAATAACACTTCTGATACCTGCCCCAGGGTCATCTTACCGGTGGCATTCTCAACGCCAATTTCGGTTAGGAAGGGGTTTGCATTTTGATAATAAAACGCCAGTGGAATACAAATAAGTACACTGGACGCAAAGAAAATCAGGAAATTACGATCTTTGAGCAGTGCTAATGCGTCGAGGCCGAGTAACTGGCTTAAACCGGCACTTTTCTCGCCTTTAGCGGCCGGCGGCGTTGCAGGCAGCGTAAAGCTATAGACACCAAGAGCCAGTGAAGCAATCGCACACATCATAAAGGTGTTGCGTAACATTCCATCGGCAATCGCTTGCTGTGAATCCCAGGAGAATAAGTAGCTAATGACTAATCCTGCAACGATCCAGCCAATAGTGCCCCACACACGGATTTTGCCAAACTCTTTGCTTGGATCTTTCATTTGCCCGAAAGACACAGAGTTAACCAAAGCCAGTGTCGGCATATAGGCAATCATATAACCGAGGACATAAGGGTAAAATGCAGCAAAATCAGTGGAGACGAACATCATGTACATTAATGCTGCGCCGAGCAGATGCAGGATGCCAAGTATGCGTTCTGCGTTAAAAAATCGATCGGCAATTAAACCAATAATGAAGGGTGCAATAATGGCTCCCCATGACTGGGTTGAAAACGCCATACCCATTTCACTTCCGGTTGCACCCAAAGTGCTACCTAAAAAAGTGCCCAGCGTAACAAACCAGCCGCCCCAGATAAAAAACTGGAGAAACATCATAATACTCAGACGTATTGTTATTGTGTTCATAGGCTCCCCGCCAATTGTCTGTTTACTTCAGTAACTGTATTGCTATTTTTTTTAATCTTCTAAGCCGAGAATGCGACGATTTCGTTCTTCACTGGCTTCTGCACCGGCAAAATCATCAAAGGCATGCTTAGCGCGCTCAATAATATGACGTTGAATAAACGGTGCACCTTCGGCGGCACCCTGACCGGAGTCTTTCAAACAGCACTCCCATTCCAGTACAGCCCAGCCGTCGAAACCGTATTGTGTGAGCTTGCTGAAGATACCGTTAAAATCGACCTGACCATCCCCTAAGGAACGGAAGCGGCCCGGGCGATCTACCCAGTCTTCGTAACCGCCGTACACACCGGAACGACCGGTCGCGTTAAACTCGGCATCTTTTACGTGGAACATTTTAATGCGGTCATGATAACGGTCTATAAAATCGAGGTAATCAAGCTGTTGCAGCACAAAGTGGCTGGGATCAAACAAGATATTAGCGCGTGGATGGTTATCGACTGCTTTGAGGAAGCGTTCAAACGTCGCGCCGTCATGCAGATCTTCACCCGGGTGAATTTCGTAACAGACATCAACGCCCTGTTCATCAAATACATCCAGAATGGGCTTCCAGCGCTTCGCCAGCTCGGCAAAGCCTTGTTCAACTAAACCTGCCGGGCGTTGTGGCCACGGATAAACCAGATGCCACAGTAGTGCTCCAGAGAACGTTGCGTGGGCGGTCAGCCCTAAGCGCTTGCTCGCGATTGCTGCACATTTGAGTTGATCGATGGCCCACTCAGTGCGTTGCTGGGGTTTACCGTGCAAGTGCGCTGGTGCAAAATTATCAAACAGTTCATCGTACGCTGGATGTACAGCCACTAACTGTCCTTGCAAATGAGTAGACAATTCAGTGATCTCAACACCGGCTTCACGGCAGATGCCGGCCACTTCGTCGCAATAATCCTGACTTTCTGCAGCCAGTTTTAAATTGAAAATATTGTCATCACTGGTAGGAACCTGTATTCCTTTATAACCATTCTCGGCTGCCCAGGCAGCAATGGTATCGAGCTTGTTAAACGGCGCTTCATTGGCCAGAAACTGGGCCAGAAAAATTGCCGGTCCTTTAATCGCAGACATATTTATTCTCCTGCTGTATGTGTTGGGTATCGTGACGGCTCAGGCCGGATCAGCAAAATCGGTCCACTTCGCGTCGCTATCGGTGCTGGCTAACATGGTCTCTATAAATGCCATGCCACGCAGGCCATCCGCGAGACCAGGAACACCGTCGGCTTTGCCTGTTTGGCCATTGCGTACAGCATGAGCGAATGCGGTGTACAGATTCCCCATCGCTTCTAAATAACCTTCAGGGTGACCACCGGGAATGCGGCATCTATTCAGTGCTTCATCACACAGTCCTGGCATGCCCTGCCCTGCGCGAAGTGTCACCATGGGTGCATTTACCGAACGAACCAGTAGCGAATCAGGGCGCATCTGGAACCACTCGATGCCGCCTTTCTCGCCATAAACACGCACCTTGAGACCGTTTTCTTCGCCCGCGCAAACCTGACTGGCAGTTAATACCCCCGACGCGCCTCCGGCAAACCGTAATAACGCTGCGCCATCGTCATCGAGCCGACGTCCTTCAACATGGGTATGCATATCAGCACATAGTTTGATAACTTTATCGCCGGTGACAAACTCGGCCATGTTAAGAGCATGGGTGCCAATGTCCCCCATACATCCACTGCCACCAGACTTACTGGGATCGGTGCGCCAACTGGCTTGCTTATTGTCTTTTTCAAGATTGCTACTTAACCAGCCTTGTGGGTATTCAACAAACACCTTTCTCACTGTACCCAACGCGCCGCTTGCCACCATGTGTCTGGCCTGCCACACCATAGGATAACCAATGTAGGTATGCGCCAGCCCCAGTAAGACAGGCTTAGAGGCAAGTGCGGGTTGCAGGGTTTTCGCTTCGTCTAAAGATATTGCCAGGGGCTTTTCGCAAAACACGTGAATACCGGCTTCCAACGCGACTTTCGCCACCTCTACGTGGAGGTGATTAGGCGTCACAATAGCCAGTACTTGTACGCGTTGTTCAGCGGGTAGCTTAGACTCTGTTTCAATAAGTGCTTGCCAGCTGCTATAAGCACGTTCGCCGGCAATACCCAATTCATCAGCGGTTTGCTGGTTGTTTTCAGCATTACGACTGAATGCGCCGCAAACCAGTTCATAGTGACCATCCAGTCCTGCCGCGTGGCGATGCACCGCACCAATAAACGCGCCTTGTCCACCACCAATCATGCCTAAACGAATTTTTTCAGTTTTTGCCACTTTTAACCTCAATTTGCAATGTCAGCCCAAATCGCACTTGTGTACTATTTGTTAATGATGTAAAAATGTAACGGATTACATCGGAGTATAACAAGTTTATTTTGCAGATCTAGTCTAAATTCATCACAAATTTGTTAATGAACCGACCAATAAAGTGGTTGTAGCCAGCGGCTTAGCGATTTCTGGTGGTGACAAAGTTATATTTTGTTAACATAGCGAAAATTTAAATGATAACGGTTACATTGTTAATATGTGATACTGGGGTTGAGGATATGTTTTGTCAAACATTAGAGCAGTAGCAGATTTGGCCGGGGTATCTGTTGCCACAGTCTCCCGAACCCTTCAGCAACCAGACTTAGTCTCGCCTAAAACACGCGCCAAAGTAACGAGTGCGATAAATAAGCTCGACTATAAGCCTAATTTGTTGGCGGTTAAGTTTCGCTCGGGCAAAACCCATAATATCGTTGTATTGGTGCCAACCGTCGCCAACGTGTTTTTTGCCAGAGTTATTCGTGGCATGCAGGACGCCGCTGCGGCAGAAGGATACGCTTTGCTACTGGTAAACACTATGGGTGACGATGATACCGAAGAAAAATACGCCAGGATGGTTCAAACCTCACAAGCGGATGGCGTTGTCCAGTTACGCGCATTTAATCCATTCCCTGAAGCACCGTCAGACTGTGACGAACTTCTCCCCATGGTAAATGCCTGTGAAACGCTGGATGCACCAAATTGCCCCACCGTTTCGCTGGATAACCGCCGGGCGGCCACCGCGATGACTGAGCACTTAATTGCCCTCGGGCACAGTCATATCGCTATGGTTAAGGGCCCTAAGCACAGCCCTCTGACGCGTGAGCGTATGATGGGCTTTAAAGATGCATTGCGAGCAGCTAACTTGCAGTATTGCGAAGAACTGATGTTTGCAGGCGATTTTACACTGCATTCCGGCTATGAAGCCGCCGATCGTCTGCTTTCGCAAAATTACCCGATCAGTGCTGTTTTTTGTGAAAATGACGAAATGGCGCTGGGTGCAATCTGTCGCTTTAAAGAAGCGGGGCTGCGCGTACCTGAGGACATTTCGGTCTCAGGTTTCGATAACATCGCCTTTGCCAACTACAGCGATCCTCCGCTGACAACGATTGCGCAACCCGCAGAAGAATTTGGCGAAACGGCAATTAATTTACTGATTGACGTTCTTAAAGGCAAAACAAAACGAGCGATGAAGGTTATTTTACCCTTTGACCTCGTTACTCGGAAAAGTACCGGCCCGGCGCCGGAAAAACCCGTCAACTTTAGCTCATGAATTTCCCTATATGCGGCACCACAAGGAGTAATACCTATGTCAAAACTGATTAAAACCAGCCCTCTTATCACCGAGCAGACGTCGGCGTCATTGAGCCGTCGCCGCTTTATGCAATGGTCAGCAACCGGTTTAGGTGCACTTATCGGTGCATCGGCCTGCAGCAGCACCACATCAATGACCTCAGCTGTCAGCGAGAACGCGGTAGGTCTGCAGCTCTACACGCTTCGCAGTATGATGGAAAAAAGCGTTGCAGATACACTAAAACTTGTTGCCAGCGTTGGCTATAAAGAACTTGAATTTGCTGGTTTTTTTGGTAGTGATCCGGCTGATGTAAAAGCACTTATTGATGAACTAGGCTTAACCGCGCCCTCCGCGCATGTTGCGTTAAATCTCCTGGAGCAGGACATCGACAAGCAAATCGAGATAGCAAAAGTCATGGAACACAAATACATGGTGGTTCCCTGGTTGTCGGCAGAACAGCGCAGTAAAGATATAGCTGGCTGGCAACGTCTGGCTGAAAAGCTGAATGTATATGGTGAAAAATGCCAGGCCAACGGTATTCAACTTGCTTACCACAACCATGACTTCGAATTTGAAAATATAAACGGTCAGCTCCCCTACAATGTACTGCTTGATGAGTGTGAGGAAAACCTGGTTGCTATGGAGCTGGATTTATACTGGACCGTTAAAGCAGGTTACGATCCTGTGGATTACTTTAAACGCAATCCGGGACGTTTTAAGTTATGGCATGTCAAAGATATGGATCAAAACGGACAATTTGCTGATGTTGGTAAAGGAACCATCAATTTTGATGACATTTTTGCCAACGCCGACTTGGCGGGCATCGAGCACAAATTCGTTGAGCGCGACAGAACCGATGATTTAGTTGAAACAATAAAGCAGGGCTACCTGGCGGTGAGTCGTTTAAACGCTAAGTATTAGTATTTATTTACGCATTACAGCTGCTCCTGCGCCCTTTAGGGTTAGCCGGGGCAGCAAACTGAGACGGTGAAGGCGATTAGCAGTTAAAAGCGAAACTGTACTAATGCTAATGCCTGCTGCTGACTTTGTCTGGCTTGCCAGCCTTGCCATAACGTACGACTTTTATTAGTACTGGCGGTACCAAGCCATTCTACGCCAATGTTCCAGTTGTGATTTAGCTGGTATCGCCAGGCAAATGTAACACTGTAGCCATGGCTATCATTGGGATCTTCTGGCAATAAATCCTTCTCATTTACCTTGAATTGATCAAACCGCACTGATAACCGGTGTTGGTCCACTTTATAGCTGGCCATGACATACCACGCGCTAAAATCAGCAAAAACACCAGCTCGCACCCGGCCCATATATGTTGAGCCTGAAAGCCACTGGGCCAGAACCCGAAACTGAGAGGTAAACTTATGCTGCAGAGCAACCGAGCTAAAATGTGTATCCCAGGCGTATTGGTTGTTGGCTTCAATCGCTAACCGATTCGCCATATTGTCATAGTAATACACGCGTACATCGGTTTTGTTCAGGTAACGCCAGTTGAGCCCGGCATAGACCCCCCAACGCCCGTCCGTTTCCTCAGTGACCATTTCAGTATTCGGTAGTGTTAGTTCAAATTGATTAAATTGAAAATAATCAGCAAATGGCAAGGATTCGTTATAGCGCGACTGACGGTTATGCAACGCCCAGCCACGCCAGGTTAGTATTGCTCCCAGTACGTCGTTGGCTTTAAAGGCTGCCACCGTTGCCGAATAACTGAAAGGACTCCGGTGCATGCGGCCACTGCGTGTAATGGTATACTCGGCACCAATGGTACGTAACTCTTCAGCAAGCCAACTGTTAATGGCAGAATAACTATAGGTATAAGGGCTGTTCCAGGCAGTATCGACATTTTCCAACGACATTTTGGGATAAAACATACCCAGTTTGAGTTCATGTCGTAGCCCCGCTGTAATTGGCTTATAACGCAAATATGCCTCACTGAACCCCAGTTTCTGACGGCCATCGGTATATCCGTTTGCTACCAGATGCGCAGACAGAGTTGTCGTTACATCCTGGCTTAATTCCAGGCCAGCCTGAGACAAAATAAACCTGCCGTTTTGACTAAAGCGTAAAACGCCCACACCTTCGTCGAGCCAGCTATTTAACCAACCAGAGTCGTAGTGGCTCTGCACTACCCCGAACTCTATCAAGCCATTCACTTGTGCAGGTGCGGCGTCAGCGCTTGCAGACACAACAGCACTGGCTATTGTCAGGCTGGTCAATAAAGCCAACTTAGTAGTCATCAAACTCATCACTCTGCTCGAACCCTTCAAAAGCCGGTAAAAGCGCGTGCTTAAGCGATAGGTCTATCTTGCTATCAGCAGCGACATCAACGCTGTATTGCACCGCGCTGTCTTTACTATCGAGCAACGGACTCCACAAAATCAACTGGTAGTCATCAGGTGGCACAGTTAAGGTTAGTTGACCCCGGGCATTTGTTTTGCCGTAATACGGCGTATCCACTACGTAGACATAACCAAGCATCCAATCGTGAATATTGCAGCCCATTGCGACCTCACCCGCCTGGCCAAACTCCAAGGGTTGAGGCGGTCTGCCGCTGTATAACTTCAGTTCAAAGGGCTTCGCTTTAGAAAATGAGTAAACATGATGCTGAATTGAGTCGGAGTTGGGAAAGGCAACATAACTGCCCTTTGGCACCACCAAAATATGCGGTACGAACTGTCTGTCTATCTGGTCCATAATGGCTGGATGTTGCGGGCTAAATTCAGCCTCTTCAATGATAGTGGCCGGTGATGTTAATGTGACAACGATATTAGGCAGCGGGTTTCCCTGGTTATCGCTAAGCGATACTGTCAGGTCAGCGGCTTGTGCCGGGTTAATCCATTGCAGCATTATAACAACGATGAGCAGCATTTTAATAAACTGGCTTAAATACAACACTGCAATGTCTCCTGAAGCATTCGTCGATTAAAACTATTAACGTTGTCAAAAAAATATCAGGGCCGGCTGACGACTCAATAAGTCAACTATCATTTACCTATTATCAGACCGCCCGCACGTCATACTTGTTGCACCCTATATCCGATAACAACCCTATGACCTGTGACTATGGCGTTCCAGCGTCGACATGATGAGGGCTACAAGACGCCAATAGTTGCTCAAATTCACCTCGCCGAACAGGCTTACTGTAAAGATAACCCTGGCCAATATCGCAGCCTAACTCAACTAAAATCTGTTGATGTGCAACATGTTCAATGCCTTCTGCGACGACGTCTAAATCAAAGCTTTTGGCCAGACTAATAATGGTTGAAACCAAAGTTCGGTCAGACTCATCGCTTTCAATCTCATGTATAAAGCTGCGGTCTATTTTCAATTTTGAGACCGGGAATCTTTTGAGGTAGGCTATCGCTGAATGGCCAATGCCAAAGTCATCAACGGCAACCGACACACCCATTTCTCTGATCTGCGTTAAGGTAAACAGTGCCTGTTGAGGGTGTTCCATGATGGCTGTTTCAGTAAGTTCTAATTCTAAAAACTGGGTCTGAATAGCGTACGTTTCGATTAATGCGCGAATGTCTGTAATAAAATCGGCAAAGTTGAAGTCTTTCGATGAGACATTCAGCGATAAGGTGATACCCAGCCCTTTATTCTGCCATTCTTTTAATTGCTCACAACCTTTGCGTAACACCCACTTTGATAGGTCATGGATGATCCCGCTTTCTTCAGCAATGCTAATAAAGTCACCGGGGGCTAATAATCCCTCTTCCGGATGATGCCATCGAATAAGAGCTTCCGCGCCAATTATTTGCTGGCTGAGCAAATTAACCTGGGGCTGGTAATACAGCTCCAGTTCGTCATTTTGAATTGCTTTTTTAAGTTCGTTGGCAATTTTAAGCTTGCGATCCGCTAACTTGGTAATGGCATCGGTATAAAAAGCATAACAGTTTCGACCACTCTGCTTGGCTTTGTACATAGCCGCATCCGCAAATGTCAGGAGCTTGCCAGCGTCTGTTGTGTCATTTGGGTAAACCGCAATACCAATACTGGTACTGACAAAAGCTTCCTTGTTGTGCAATAAAAAGGGCTTTTTCATGTGTTCGAGAATGTTTTGCGCGATCTTCACCAGCTCTTCGACATTGTGAAATTCTTCCAGCAAAATCACAAATTCATCGCCGCCTAATCTAGCCACGGTATCGTCTTCTCTGATAATTGATTTCAACCGGGAGGCAACTTGCTTGAGAAGCTCATCTCCCATCATATGGCCCAAACTATCATTCACTATTTTGAACTGATCAAGATCGAGAAACAGGAGTGCAATTTTGTGACCCAAATGCCGTTTTGAGCGAGACTCAGCATGCTCTATACGGGATTTTAGCAACAAACGATTTGGCAAATCAGTTAGCGTATCATAGTGCGCTAAGTGTTCGAGTCGTTCCTCAGACTGCTTAATTTTGGTGATATCAGACAGCACCGCGACAAAATGGGTAATTACTCCCGGCGGTTCTTCAAGCTTTGAAATTGACAATAGTTCAGGAAATACAGTGCCATCTTTCTTGCGACTCCACACTTCGCCCTTCCAAAAACCGTTGCACTGAATCGATTCCTTTATTAGTTCAAACAAATCGGGTTTGTTTTTGTTGGCACTCAAAAAACGGGGACTTTTACCAATTACTTCATCTTCATGGTAACCGGTTATATCGACGAACGCTTTGTTCACTGAAATGACTTTAATCCGCGCATCCATGATTATGACACCTTCCTGAGAATGCTCGAACACTTTCGCATCCAGTTTAAGCCTCTGCTCATTTTCAATGCGCTGAGTGATATCATGAATAATTGAAAATAACAGTGTCGTACCCTGAACCTGTACCGGGGATGAGTGCACTTCAACCTGGCGTATCAGGCCATTTGCAAGTTTATGCGGGAAGACAAAAAAATTATCCTGATTGTCTGCCGCCTTGGCGCGCAGTGCTTTAACTTCTTTGATACTCAGTTGATTAATATCGTGTATTTTCAAACTAATTAGCTGCGCATGACTGTACCCGTAATATTGTACAGCGGCATTGTTAGCATCGACAATCGCCCCTGACTCTTTCTCAATCAGCAGCATCACTGCGTTGTGACCATGAAAAATAGTGCGGAATTTGGCCTCAGATTCAATGAGGTTTTGCATAGACTGATTATAAAGCGTTTGGTTTCGATAGCGTTGCAGCAAAATCCACAGCAAAACGAGCATCACGAATACCGCCGCCCCCCATATTGAATAGTGGATAGCAAACCGGTTCCAACCACCTTTCGGCGCGGCAGACATTATCCAGCTTCCACCAGGGAGTTGTACTGACATTCGAACCGGCGACGAGGCAAAGATAGCCGGGTTACCAGCAAACACTTCGCCTTTTGTACCCAGTGCGGTTTCTCGCCTGATGGCTATATTCAGATTTTGCTGACCGTAGATCCCACTAGCAGCCATAATAGCCGGGTAATCCAACACAACTGAAACCAGCCCCCACAGTTGGCCTGTTGTTTGGTTATATACAGGTTTACGGGCAATTAAACCAATTCCCCCCTGCACCAGGTTGACCGGTCCGGTAATAATAGTGGTATTAAGCTCGATGGCTTGCAGCACCCCATCTGTTTCAGCAGCATTGTTGCGGTAATCCAGCCCCAGAGCTTCTGCATTCCCAGATAACGGATACATGTGCGTGATTACCATTTCTCTGGCCGCACTAACATTCTTAACCTGATGCTCTCCCTGCATTAATTGCTCGGCGAAGTTGGCATACGCTTGTTGGGTAAGCTCCGGATACAAAGAAATATACGCGGCGATTCCCTGCGTTAACTCAAGGTTTTGATTTATAAGGTACTCTATTGCCGCTCTGTACTCGTAGAGCTGTTCTGAGACGTTCTTGATGTTTTCCTGCTTGTTTTTTTCGGCCAGAAGATATTCACCCAACAACGCTATCGCCACAGAGAAGATAACTGACAATACGCTATTTACAATCAGGTTGAGTCTGGCTCGTAAAAAGCGCTGTTTCAAACGAACAATATGCTTCATTAAGAATCAGCGCTGGGGTGGAAAAGACGCATTTGAGATATCGTGCTAATTATATACCCCATGCTTATCGCCCCTTTTGGATGGGATAAGGAGTATAAATAATCGCCATCACCTATTGCCTTATGACTGAATAGAGTCTTACGTAAGTGTAATACAATTCTGGAAATATTCACCTAATCATAGCAAACGTTAGTGCTGGCAACAGGATAGCTGTGCAGGTTTACACCTTACCGAGCGGGCATTCACCTAATCGCCCATCCAGACACCATGCCAGGAAATCCTCCGGAGGGAGAGGCCGGCTAAAATAATACCCCTGGAACAACTCACAGCCCATTTCAGACAGCATGTTTACCTGATCTATCGTTTCAGTCCCTTCTGCAACAATCACTAAATCCATATGATGACCAATGGAGATAATTGAACGAATTAACTCAGCAGTACTTTCATCGTGGATTTTATCAATAAACGATTTATCAACCTTGAGAATATGTAGCGGCAGCTCGCGTAAGTAGGACAACGAAGAGTACCCTGTACCAAAGTCATCGAGTGAAACGCTGAAACCTGCTTCTATCAACCGGTTTAATCTTTGTACTGCAAAGTCCATATTTTGCAACAGCCCGGTTTCCGTCAACTCAAACTCAATGTTTGCCGGGGTAATCTGATACTTCGCAATAGTCTCAAGAATATTATCAACAAATCCATCTTCAGCAAACTGCAATGCTGACACATTAATTGACACCACAAAGGTTTTCACAAGTCCTTGCGTAAACCAGGTTTCTAACTGGCGGCACACCTTATTGAGTACCCAGTCTCCCACTTGCAAAATTAATGCAGAACTTTCTGCCACCGCGATAAACTCAGCGGGTGAGATATAGCCTTTCTCAGGGTGATGCCAACGCAATAAAGCTTCCGCACCGTGACATTGCCCATGCTGCGTGACCTTGGGTTGATAAGCTACACTCAGTTGATCACCTGATTGTAATGCTAAAACCAGCCCACGCTCTACTTCGCGTTGGCGATCAAGATGGGCCAATTGCTCGGGGTCAAACAATTTCATACTACCGCGTCCCGCGCGTTTAGCCTGTTGCAACGCGGTTTCTGCGGCTCGGATAACATCATAACGGTTGTGGGTTTGGTAGGGATAGAGAACGGCCCCCATCGAGCAATCTATTACCAGCGCAATTTCTTCGATATGAATAGGCTGACGGATAATAGCTCTGATTGCTTCCCAGTGAAGTCTTGCTGCGGCTTGCGGTGAAGTACTTACATTCTGTAATACCACCGCAAACTCGTCGCCCGCATTACGCGCTATAAAAATGTCATCACTGGCATAATTAACC
Organism: Alteromonadaceae bacterium; assembly: GCA_013373625.1. Classification (GTDB taxonomy): domain Bacteria; phylum Pseudomonadota; class Gammaproteobacteria; order Enterobacterales; family Alteromonadaceae; genus Alteromonas. The sequence goes on from JABXHM010000003.1 coordinate 138,305, forward strand.
AGGCGAAGCCCCAATACTCTCAGTACATGTTCACCGGTATCATAACCATAGTTGCGATTCACTTCCGTGAATCGGTCTAAGTCAAATAGCATCATCACCGACGTTGTACCCTGCTCCTGGCTGCTGGCATAGCTTTTGTTAAGCACTTCAAACAAGCGGGCCTGATTAGGCATTTGTGTGCCGTAGTCAAAGTACGCCATCTGCCGTAACCGGTTCTCAACCTTCTCACGTCGGATTTCAGCCGTTGCCCGTGCGGCAAATATTTCGATCGCTTGCAGGAGTTTTTTGTCGGGCGTAAAGGGCTTGTCATGCAACAGGGCCAAGAGCCCGTCAATATTCCCGTTGCTGAGTAATGGCGCCCCTATATAAGATTCTAATTGCAGATCAGTCAGCATTTTGTCTTCAGGGAATAGCCTGGCAACCCCTTCAGAATATATGCAAACATTATTCTGCACTGCCAGTTCACAAGGCGTTCCTGCAAGTTCATAAGAAAAGTTGTCAATAACCTGGCCATCTTTCATAACGCAGTGCGTGTTTATATGAAGTGCCGTCGAATCGGTATTTTGAAGTCCGATAAAAATATACTTTACGCCGCTGAGTTCATACAAACTTCGCAGCATGGACTCGTAAAAACTCTCCGAGTCGGTAACTTTAAAACCTTTTGCTAACTGGGTGATCGCATGTTCTAGTCTGGTCCGCTCGCTAAGTTCCCTGCGCAATGTATTGGCATTATTTAAAGACTCAATTGCCAACGCAAAACAAATAAAAATATCAATTAAAATAATGACGAAGCCTGCAACATAAAACAGCTTCAGTACACCATTGTCGATCAACAGGCCAATTGTCGCGCCGCTTAGTTGCAGGCACGCCACCAGCAGTAATATCAAGCTAAAGTGTCGTTTACGACCGACGAACGCTGTTACCGCCATGACTAACATTAACACAATCACACCCACTGCGTAGGCATGGAGTAAGTAGCCACTAATACCTGGCTGACCTTTAACAATGGCCACTTTCTCTGTCGCAAACACGCTAATATATTGTAGCCCGGTGATAGTCTCTAACCGCAGGGATAACGGGTCAAACACCCCCCACAAAAATAACAGTATCCCGCAGCCGGCAATGAATGCGCCGAACCTGATAAACCGGCGATCGTCTAACCAAAAGGCGAAGGTATAGTAATAAGGAATAATAAGAAGAGTGACAACATTCGTTTGCCATTTGAGCCAAAAGATAGCTTCCTCAAGGCCTGTGGAGGCGTGATAACACCAGGTAAGAATCTGATACGCGGTGGCAAACAACGTAAAAGTCAGTAAAGCAAAATACTTGGTTTGTCTTGTACGAACACAGAAGATGGCTATTAACGTCGACATCATCATATTCATTGCGATGGACGCAAAAAATAACGCAGCAACCGTGCCGCTTTCAAAGAGCATGTACTTTTCCTGAATTACTGAGCTTAGCCTACAGGCAAACAGCGTCAAATTATTTCATGTCTGTTGTGGCTCTGCCTCGTCTTACACATGAACTAACATTATTGGTTTATAGTAGCATGATAATAAGTCATTACAGAAAAGTATAACTAAATGTACAAAGCGAGTCTTTTGAAAAGAATATCTGATGGCTCAACAAAAAGAAAAGCTCTCAGGCCCAGCGCATTGGCGCTAAACCTGAAAGCTCTTACAATACTTCTGGCGGAGATTATAGCGCTTAGTTAACCTGCCTTAAGATACTCTCTGATCACATAGTGCAGTATGCCACCGTGCTGGAAGTACGTGAACTCGTTGGCAGTATCAATTCGTACTTGCAATTCGACAGTCAACTGACTACCGTCAGCCTTGGTAATCGACATTGTCGTGCTTTTTTGCCCGGCATCAACGCTGGCAATCGAGAAACTTTCATTACCCTCAATGCCCAGCGATTCAGCACTTTCTCCTGCTTTAAATTGCAGTGGTAATATGCCCATACCAATCAAATTTGAGCGATGGATACGTTCAAAGCTCTCTGCGACAACAGCCTTGACCCCCATCAACGAGGGACCTTTTGCTGCCCAGTCGCGGCTGGATCCAGTACCGTACTCTTTACCCCCAATCACAATAGCGGGCACGTTCTCTTCTTTATACCGCATTGCTGCGTCATATATCGACATGGCATCACCACTTGGGAAATGGGTTGTCGCGCTGCCGCTGGTTCCAGGTGCCAGTTGGTTTTTTAAACGTACATTCGCGAAAGTCCCGCGCATCATCACCTCATGATTACCGCGCCGCGAACCGTACGAATTAAAATGCTCCGGAGTAACACCCAGCGATTGAAGATACTCGCCCGCAGGACTTTGCGGAGCAATCGAACCCGCCGGTGATATATGGTCGGTGGTAATTGAATCACCAACTTTTACCAAACAACGTGCGTCGTCGATGGTTGTCAGCGCATCAGGTGTCGTCGACATTGTTTCAAAAAACGGTGGATGCTGGATATACGTCGAGTCAGGCCAGTCATAGACAGTTGTGTCCGATACCTGCAGTTCATTCCACACATCGCTACCCTTAAACACATCTGCATATTTGGCTTTAAATAATTCGCCAGAGACATTGTCAGCAATGTACTGCTGAATTTCTTCCTGTGAAGGCCAGAGATCTTTAAGGTAAACATCGTTGCCTTTATTGTCTTTGCCTAACGGACTGTTAGCAATGTCGGCCTTCATGTTGCCAGCAAGCGCGTAAGCCACAACCAATGGCGGTGAGGCTAAATAGTTGGCAGCGACATCCGGATGGATACGCCCTTCAAAGTTACGGTTACCGGACAGAACCGATGTCACTGATAACTTGGCTTTGCGAATAGCGTTTTCAATAGCATCAGGCAATGGCCCGGAGTTACCAATACAGGTTGTACACCCATACCCGACCAGGTTGAACCCGAGTTCTTCCAGGTAAGGCATAAGTCCGGCATCTTCCAGGTACTGAGTAACTACTTGTGAGCCGGGGGCAAGCGATGTTTTCACCCACGGTTTGCGGGTCATGCCGAGTTCTGCAGCTCTTTTGGCCACCAAACCCGCGGCAATCAGCACTGACGGGTTAGACGTATTTGTACAACTGGTAATAGCGGCGATAACCACAGCGCCATCTTCCAGGTTAAACGCATCGTCACCGATACGAACATAAGAAGCATGTTCTTCGTCGACATCAGGCGTTGCGCCACCTTCTGATACAAATTTTGCCTCTTCACTGACTTCGGCTATATCAATTTGCTGATCCAGCCACTTGCTGTACGCCGTTGCCGCATTGTCCAGGGCTATACGATCCTGAGGACGTTTGGGGCCGGCAACCGATGGTACGACTTCATCCAAATCTAACGTTAGCGTTTCGTGGTATTGGGCATCCTTGGTGTTATCGTCATGCCACAATCCGGTCTGGCGGGCGTAGGCTTCAACCAATTCGATTTGCTGCTCATCACGCCCGGTTAAACGCAGGTAATCAAGCGCAACCTCATCTAGTGGAAAAATACCGCAGGTAGCGCCATATTCAGGGGCCATGTTAGCAATCGTAGCGCGATCGGCGGTGGTTAACGAACTTAAACCTGGTCCGAAGAATTCGACAAATTTACCCACCACGCCGTGCGCCCGCAGTTGCTCGGTGATGGTTAAGACCATATCTGTCGCGGTAACGCCGGGTTTGAGCGCACCGGTGAGCCTGAAGCCAACCACCTTAGGCAGCAGCATTGTCACCGGCTGGCCGAGCATCGCGGCTTCGGCTTCGATGCCTCCCACTCCCCAACCAAGCACACCGAGACCATTAATCATTGTGGTATGTGAATCTGTACCCACCAACGTATCCGGGTAAACCACGGTCTCACCATCTTGCTCCTTCGCAAACACGCAGCGGGCCAGATATTCCAGATTGACCTGGTGAACAATACCGCGACCAGGAGGAACGACTTTAAAGTTAGCAAATGATGATTGCCCCCACTTTAAGAACTGGTAGCGTTCTTTGTTACGCTCCACTTCAATGGCAGTATTTTTGCTAAAGGAATCTTTGCCAGCAAAGTGGTCCACCATTACCGAATGGTCAATTACCAACTCTACCGGGTTAAGAGGGTTAATGGTTTTGGCATCGCCCCCCAGACGGTCTACGGCATCGCGCATTGCAGCTAAGTCAACTATCGCAGGCACACCGGTAAAGTCCTGCAAAATCACCCTGGCTGGCACAAATGAGATTTCGTGATCCTGCTGGTCGTTTGTGTCCCAAGCAGCAATCGTCTCAATATCCTTTTCGGCGACGAAGTCAGTATGTTCATGTCGGATCAGATTTTCGAGGAGAATTTTAATACAAAATGGCAGCCTGGAGAGGTCATATTCGCTGGCAAGTTTATCGAAACCAATCGCGGAATAAGTTTTGTTATTTACCGTAAGTGACGAAAATGTTTGGTATTTCATTTAATCGCATTCCTTTCTGGTTAAACGTTAAGCATCGCTAATGCATGGTTAATGCATTTTCCTGACCACCTCAAAAAGTCATAAATATCAGACAAATATAGTAACACAGCAGATCATTCACAAACTGCAGTGAAATATATACGCAGTAGGGTCTGTAATTAGTTCAAAGTTCAGCCATTTATAACGATTGGTTGCGATAATACTGACCTAAAATTAACCATGCAGAAACCCGCTTACCCCCTGACAACCAATATGACTACCGCGTTGTGCCACTGTGTTAGAGATACAATGTTAGATTGGAGCCGTTCTCAACGTCAACGCTGCATTTGATTTGTTCGTAACGGTGCGCATTAGCTCGGATAAATGTTCGGCTTTAACGCAAATCAGAGGTCAACGCGAAAGTCGTTACCGTTAGCATAGTGATCAGGTCGAAAATATCAATGTTGCACGGTTAGGACCGTTTCAGAATAAATGTCCTGAGCACTTAAAATCACCGTAACAAAGTGTCGCTGGGTAGCGAACGATTTGACTACTCCCCATTTCAGCCAAGTTGAAAGTAGCAGGTACTTACGCTCATCCCGCTGGGTACAACGCGTGTTTGAAATAATGGCTCACAGTACTGCTTAGTTGCTTGCCGATATCCGCTGGCGCAGGGATTGCGGGGTGTGCCTGGGTTTTAATATGAAAACGCCCCATACCAGCTAAAATGCTATACCAGGATGGCCGAAGGTACACCAGTTGCTCGTCGATAGACTCCAGCGCCGTGTCAAAGCATGCTCCGGAATCCCATGCATTAAGCAACACGGCTAAATTATCTGGCACGGTAATATCATTTCGGCAAGCACGCCAGTACGCACTATCCTGACGGGTATTCAGGTAATAATGAGCCACAATATAATCACGGATACCATCAAACATGCGGTTCATTTCACGATTATAACGTTGCTTTACATTTGCCGTTGGCATTGGCGTTTCCAACTGTGGCGACAACTGATAAAGCGCATATTGCACAAGCATTAATGCGGTAGCTTCGAGGGGTTCAATAAAACCTTGTGACAAGCCAATGGCGACACAATTACCGCGCCAGTGCTCATCCAGTCGCCCCACTGTCATATTTAAATGCCTGGCCGGTATATCATCGCTTACCCCCAACCGCTGGCGCAATTCAATTTCGGCTTCATCCGCACTGCAAAACTGACTACTGTACACATAGCCGTTACCTATTCGGCTGGTTAACGGAATATTCCACATCCAGCCGTTCGACAACGCTTCGGAGCGAGTGTGCGGCGCCAGAGGCTGATGACTGGTATGTGTGGTCGGTATTGCAATAGCACGATCATTAAGCAGCGAATCGCCGTAACTATGCATAGTTTGTCCCAGAGATTGCTTAGCCAGCAGTCCGTTAAAACCGGAACAATCAATAAATAAATCTGCGCTTAAATTGGCGCTGCAATCCGTAACCAACTGCTCAATTTTATCGCTGTTGGCGTGCACTTCAATAACGTTTCCCTGCAGGTGCTCAACCCCTGACCCTACCGCGAATTCACGCAGACAGTTAGCGAGTCTGCCCGCATCAAAATGATAGGCATAGTCAATATCAAAGGGTAACGATGAAGAGACAGGCGATACGCACTGCCTGACCATTTCCGCTGCGGTAAAATAGTCTTCAGGTTTTACGGCGGCGTTTTGACCCGTGCACCTTAAATGCTCGCACTGGGAAAAAAAATGCTCGGCCGTGTCTAAATCAAGCGCGCTGAAGAAAGGGTGAAAGTATTCACTAAAGCGCTTACTGCTGGTCCAATGGCTGAAGGTAATACCCGTTTTATAGGTTGCATCACAGGCTGGCATCCAGTCTTTTTCCTGCCAGCCCAGGTCGGCAAAAAACTGTTTTAAAAATGGCGTTGACCCCTCCCCTACACCTACTGTGGATATCTGCGGTGACTCAATGAGCGTAATGCGGTACTGACTTTGCCAATGTTTAGCAAGGTATGCTGCGCACATCCACCCAGCAGTACCACCACCAACGATAACCATTTTTTTGGGCTGAGCATTGTGCATTTTAAATTACCGGCTGGTTGATTCGCGCACCACAAGTTCAGGCACAAAAACGTGCGACGCAGCAACTTGCTTGTCGCCGCCCCGTCGCCTGCTCTGCAACGACTGTATTAGCGACGATGTAGCCTGCTGAGCAATCTGCGCAGTAGGCTGTGACGCCGTCGTTAAAGGCGGAAAGGTTTGGCGTGAAAAAGGACTGTTCTCGAAGCCGGCAATGGCCAGTTGGCTGGGCACATCGATGCCTTCCATACGGGCGCCAAATAACGCACCAGCGGCGATTTCATCGTTACAGGCAAAAACTGCCGTGGGCTTATCTGACCGGGCAAGAAGCTCCTTTATACATTCGACACCCGTACCAAAGGAATAAGTCCCCTGCAACATATACTCAGGATGGACGTCAATGCCGTAAGTTTCCAGCGCACTTAAATAGCCACGCTGACGTTCTGTTGTTGAGTTATGCTGCTGTTCACCTGCAATAAATGCGATGTCCCGATGGCCTTGCCTGATAAGGTGTTCTGTAATTTCAAAAGCCGCTCTAAAGTCGTTGACCAGAACACAAGGGTGCTTAGTACCAGCGGCTTGCTCGCCCGAAAGGACCCGCACATACATGATGCCTTTGTCATCCAGTGCGCCGAGTATATCCGGCATTTCTGAGAGTGGCGGAGACAAAATAAGCCCGGCTAACCTGGCACTTTGAACCATGCCCAATAATTCATCAATGATGCTCTGGCTGCTGGCATCACAGGGGTGAATTAGCAACTCATAGCCACCTGCGCGACACTCGTCCAGAATACCGTTTTGCATTGCCAGTATGTAATAGGCATTTGGGTTGTCATATACATACCCTAAAACGTAATTGTCGCGACCGGCTAAATCACGGGCGGCTTTGTTTGGCTTGTAATTAAGCGCTTCAATCGCATGTTGCACTTTGACAAGCGTGTCAGCCTTTACCGTTCCCTCGTTATTAATAACACGAGAGACGGTTTTAATAGATACACCGGCATACTCAGCAACACTTTTTATTGTGGCAGACATAACGCCCCCAGATTATTTTTTAATCGGTTTTTTAGCGAACATTTTCAATAACTTACAAAACAAAAATGACTATCGTTAAAAATTTGCGTTTGCAAACGTTAATTTCTTGTTGTAGGTTAACATTCAATGACAGCGTTGTCATCATCTTTGTAAAGTTGAGTATACGTAGCTGTCATTTTATTTAAAGTAAAATGACAACGTTGTCATTTCATGATGAGAACAAGGACTTGAGTGATGCAAAAACACAGAATAACTAAATTAGCACGCGGGCTTCGTTTAGCCCTAACCGTTGGAGCTGTAGTGGCTTCAGCCACTCCTTATGCGACAGCCCAAGAGAGTGATGACTCTACAGAAGTAATTGAAATCAGAGGCATTCGTGCCAGCCAGGCAGCTAACATTAACACCAAACGCTTTTCAGACAGCGTAGTCGATGCCATTACCGCAGAAGACATTGGTAAGTTCCCCGACAAAAACGTCGCCGAATCATTATCACGTATCCCGGGTGTCACTATCGACCGGGACTTTGGTGAAGGGCAAGGCGTTACCATTCGTGGTGTTACACCAGATCAAAACCTGACATTAGTAAATGGCCAGGCAGTAGGTACGGCGCAGTGGTTTGTATTATCTGACGCCACCCGTAACTTTAACTTTGAAATTCTGGCCTCGGAAATGGTGGCAGGTCTCGAAGTGTATAAATCTTCTCAGGCTGATCTGGACGAAGGCGCTTTAGGTGGTACGGTTATCCTTCGTACCCGTAAGCCGCTTGAGCTCGATTCGGGTACTGCACGTATGTCGGTAGAAGCGCAGTACAACGATATTGCCGAAGAAACTGATCCGTCAGTGTCTGGCCTGTACAGCTGGAAAAACGATGACAGCACCTTTGGTGTGTTAGTGTCTGCCAGCTTCCAGCAGCGCACAGTCAACCGCGAAACTAATGAAGACTTTGGTTGGTTTGGCCCAAGCGTAGGGCGCATCGAAGCATCGCTGGAACCACCACAGGGCGCCAGCGAAAAAGGCGCGATTCCATGGGGCATGGGTTCGGCACTGTTTAAGCAGGACCGTAAACGTAAAGGTATCGACATCACCACTCAGTGGTTACCCACTGACAACCTCGACCTGTCATTACACTACTTGTCATCTACCCTGGAAGCTGACAACGTTAACTCAAACCTGATTGGTATTCCGTTTCGCGGTGTCGCCTTTTTAGGTACCGATACTAACCCCGGAACAGTCAGCAACGGTATTGTCGAATCGCTCGATGTGACCGGCGTACCGCAACGCCCTGCCTGGGCACGTCACATGGCTTACGATAATATCTTCCGTGACGGCTCTGAAATGTCAACTGAAATTCTCGACCTTGAAGGTACTTACACACTGGATGCCGGTGAGCTTCACTTCCAGCTGGGTACCACCACTGGTGAAGGGACCAACAACGACTTCTTTACTGAATTTTGGGTAGCCGCTGATGATGAACGAGCAGGCTTCGATTTTTATAACCCGGGTGGCACCAACCCGTATATCGACTTCCTGGCCGGCAGCCCGTGGTTGGCTAACCCGGGTGACGAAATGTCACTGGGCGGCATCTTCGATCAGCAAAACCTGACTGAGGATAAAGAAAACTACCTGCAGCTTGATTATTCTCATTTCGTAACCTGGGGTGCCATTACCGAAATCAAGTCTGGCGTAAAAGTGCGTGACCGTAGCTTTTCACAATATCGCTACCGAACGGATCTGGTTAACCTGGCGCCGGTTGGCGAAGGAAGTCTTGGCCCGGCCAGTGACTTCTGGTCAGGCGACATGGTAAATGTCAGCCATTCACAAACCAACGGGGTTGCTGCCAGTTACTTCATGCCAGATAAGGATCTGATGAGAACTGCGCTGTATAATGTTGCCGAGTGTAACGACAGCAATTCAGACGGTTTATGCCGCACCAGCGATGTTTTCCTTGCGGAGTCATCATTTGACATCGAAGAAAACATTACCGCACTTTACACCATGGCGAAATTTTCGACCGATGATCTGCGTGGTAATATTGGCTTGCGCTACGTGCAAACCGACTCTACCTCTAATGGTTTTAACTTAAACACCGGTGAGGCAGTGGCCTACGACGGTGATTACAATGAATGGCTCCCAAGCGCCAACATTGCCTACAACCTTGCAGATGATGTCGTCATGCGTTTTGCCGCTGCACGTGTAATTACCCGACCTGCACCGTTCCAGCTGGCACCAGCCGTTAACCTGACGCCGGAAACCAGTTCAGGTACAGCGGGTAACCCGGGGCTTAACCCACTCACAGCCAACCAGTTTGAAATTGGTGCGGAATGGTATTTTGATAGCGCATCCATGGCCTCATTAACGTTCTTTAAAAAGGACATCAGCGACTTTATTTTTACCAAAACAGTCGCTAAAGAAATCAACGGCCAGCAAATCAACCAACTGAGCACCCCGGAAAATGGCGGTAAAACGGCCATTGAAGGTTTTGAGTTCCAGGTTCAGCACGCCTTTGAAAATGGCTTTGGTGGATACTTTAACTATACCTATACAGACGTAGCTGATGCCGAGATAGACGAAGCAGCACCAGTGCTTGATGACGCCGGCAACATCGTTGGTGCCACGCTGACAAGCCGTATTGTGAGCTTCCCGAACACCTCGAAAAACTCGTTTAATATCGGTGTATACTATGAAGCAGATGTATACAGTGCGCGGCTAAACTATAACTACCGCTCTGAATACTTCATTGCCCAAACCGAAATTGGTTCGCAGTATCGTGATGAGCAAGCGCAACTGGATGCCCAGTTTAGCTGGCAGTTTAATGACAACGTGACGTTCAAAGCCGAAGCATTAAACCTGACCGATGAGTTTTGGGAAAACTACTACTTGCGCGACAGCGATGGCGCTCGTCTTGGTGGAACCCAGAGTGCTAACGGACGACGCTTATTTGTCGGCGCCAGTATGAGCTTCTAAGATGATAACGGCTGACAACGTAAGTTGTCGGCCTTCACTTAATTGTTTACTTTCGCAATACCCACAGGCGGTTGAGCCAAACAGTTGCTCTACCGCCTTTATTTAAACGTTGGCAGTACCCATCATGAAAATTTTTTTGGCATGGCTTGTAAGCATCATCAGCTTGAGCGCGAACGCGGTGACGCAGCACGAATTAAACCAACTGGGCAGAACGCTGGATGTCGAGTATCAGGTCATTGATAATCTCGAGCAAGCAGGATGTGCAGCAGCTGGTATCGATGGTCACTGTTTTCACGCACAACTGATCCTGACGACAACGTCTGAGCCGATCCCTGCAGAAACAATGCTTTACTTTAGCCAAATGATTCCCATTGTTGAAGCCAGCAACCCAAATATAGAGTTTAAACATCTCAATGGGGATAATCACCGTATTCGCTTTATCCGCGATATTCCGGCCCAGACCACATTGAAAATTGATTTCAGAACACCGGCCTGGCATGCCTCCCGGTCTGATATTATGCCTAACTATTATCTGGTAGCCGCAGCACTTGAGCCGGTGGTTATCGACAGCACTGTGCAGCAAGTAGAGCCTGGCAGTGGCCTGTTAGTTAATTCGCACAGCGGCTCGTGGTCCACGCCCAGTCAGTATCAACGCAATAAAAATGATCTGCTGCCCCTTGAAGACAGCGAGGCTTTGTATAATGAAATGCCCGAAACCTGGCCGTCGGCGCCCACGACTCGTGTTCTTCCCCAGGTTAAACAGCGTCAGGATGAGTTTGGGCAACGTATTATTGCTGGTATTGATATCACGGCAAACAACACTAATCTGCAAGCATGGCAACCGCTGATAGAGCAGTTCGGCCTGGCCGTGGGCAAACAATATGAGCCCGTGCAAATCAACATTGTACCCGCGCAACTCACGAATCCTGAGCAATATGAATTGCGTGTTAAATCCGACTCGATAACCATTAACGCTGGCTCAGAAACAGCCGCAGGTTACGGTTTACTTACGCTGGCGCAACTGGTGAACCCACAAACTCAACAAGCGCCGCTAACCGTTATTGCCGATGCACCACGGTTTTCTTTCCGCGGCGTTCATTTTGATATCGCCCGCAGTTTCACCGGTCAACAGACCATTTTCATGCTGCTCGAACAAATGGCGGTATTGAAATTAAATAAACTGCATCTGCATGTCAGTGACGACGAAGGGTGGCGATTAGAAATCCCCGGTTTGCCTGAGTTAACCGAAGTAGGGGCGTATCGCTGCCATGACGAAACTGAGCGTCGCTGCCTGATGCCACAACTTGGTTCTGGTCCGCATCGTGACAGTCAGGTCAACGGCTATCTGACCGTGGCGCAATATCAGTCTTTACTGCGTCGCGCCAATGAACTGGGCATCGAAGTGATTCCCTCTTTTGATATGCCAGGCCACGCCCGCGCCGCGATCAAGGCGATGGAAGCGCGATATCACCGTCTGATGGCGGCAGGTAAAAGCGAACAGGCCAGACTTTATCTGCTGACAGAATTTGATGATGCATCACAGTATTCATCAATTCAGCACTACAATGACAATACCTTAAACCCTTGTCTGAGCAGCACCTATCGATTTATCGATAAACTGCTGGCTGAGCTGGTTAACATTCATAAAGACGCGGGTGTACCACTAAAAACGTATCACCTTGGCGCCGATGAAACCGCCGGTGCCTGGCAGCAATCTCCAGCCTGTCAGCAAAGCGGCGTTGCCAATCAGGATATTGCCAAAACCTTCATTAAGGAGGTCATTGAGGCAGGTAATTCACGCGGTCTGGTCATGGCCGGCTGGAGTGATGGAATGGGCGAGGCATTACCGCTGGTCAGCAATGCCGATGTCTATGTCAACGTTTGGGAAACACTGGCAGCAGGGGCGCGCGAAACGGTTGAACATATGGCAGCCAATCAAACACCAGTCGTGTTATCACTACCCGACGTGCTGTATTTTGATTTTCCTTATCGCAATCATCCCCTTGAACCGGGTTACTACTGGGGGAATAAGTCGGTCCCGATGAGCAAAGTATTTGAATTTATGCCACGCCACCTCGGTCATATGTCGACCCTGTGGACTGATCGCATGGGCAAGCCTTACAACGATGATAATACTGCCCCGGCAACCGATGTGTATGGTATGCAGGTCCAGCTTTGGACCGAAGTTACCCGCACCTCTGACAGTGTTGAATATATGTTGTTCCCACGACTGCTCGCCTTTGCTGAGCGGGCCTGGCATGCAGCAACATGGGAAGGCAATACCGCGGCGCCTGCCGCGAAGCAGGCACTTAACGAAGATTATGTAGCCTTTGCCGAAGTAGTGGCGAAACGCCATTACCCTCGATTGGTCAAGGCAGGCATAAATGTGCGGGTGCCGCCACCGGGTACTCATGTCACGCAACAAGGCGACTTACACCTGCGTAGTGGCTTACCCAACCTTAAGCTGGAGTACAGTCTCGATGGAATTAGCTGGCAAACGTTCAACCAGCCTATTCCCGTTCAACAGGCCAGATATGCCCGGGCGCGGCTGGTAAACAGCCATCAAACGAGTCGTATTATCAGGATAAACCAGTAATGTCGGAATGGTGACAAACTGTTAAACCAGGCTATTACTAAAAATTAATTAATGTTTGGTTGTAAGAGCGTTCAGCCATGCAATTTGAGTAACTATTATAATGAGTAAAGAAACATACTTCATCGGTATTGATGGCGGGGGAAGCCGTTGCAGGGTTCGCCTCGAAGACCAGGACGGTAACCTACTGGCCACAGCTCAAAGCGGGCCGGCAAACATTATGCGTAATGCAGATGTTGCCGAAGCGTCCATTTTTGATGCGGTAAATCAAGCGATCGAGGCCACAGGGCAAGCGATTGCTCCTGAACAAATAGTGCTTTGTGCAGGACTCGCCGGTGCAAATATCAACTCTGCCCAACAGGCGTTTGTCAGTCGCGACTGGCCTTTTAAAGCCGTTTATGTCGTCAGCGACCTGCATGCCGCTTGCGCCGGTGCTCATGCTGGTAAAGAAGGTGCAGTTATCGTCTGCGGCACCGGGTCGTCGGCGACACAGTACATCAATGGTAAGTTTACCGATTTCGGCGGCCACGGCTTTCCTATCGGCGACAAAGCCAGCGGTGCCTGGCTTGGTCTGCAAGCAGTCAAATATGCACTGCTGGGCTACGACAACCTGGCCCCCAAAGATGCCCTGTTTGAAGCTGTGTCAGCGCATTTTAACGCTACACATTCGCAGCATATTGTGCAGGCTTGCGCAGACTTCAATTCCAATGATTATGCCGCCATCGTGCCAGCGCTGTTGCCGCTGTATAAAAGTAAAAATGCCATCGTTGTCGATTTATTTAATGACGGCCATCAATACCTACAAGCACTGGCAGATTCAGCACTCTGCCACCAGGATATGAACTTATGCCTGATTGGCGGCCTGACAGAACTCTATGCGCCGCTGCTAAGTCGGGCCGTACAGGCACGAATTAAACCCTGTGCACTCATCCCAGAACAAGGCGCTATCTTACTCGCCAAGCAAGCTATTAAAGCAGGAGAAATGTAATGTCGGTCAGTGTTATGGCTAAAGAAGCTCGCCAGTCAGCCTCAGTAATTGCCAATCAGTTAGTCGAGAATCGACCAGTTTGTGCCAGTTTAGTTGAGACTCTGCGTGAAATTAAACCGTCAATGATCATGATTATTGCCCGCGGCTCTTCTGACCATGCGGGTGTTTTCGCCAAATACCTGTTTGAAGTGGAACTGGGCATTCCGGTGTGCGCTGCCGCACCATCGGTATCAGGCATATTTAATCAGCAGTTAAATCTGTCAAATGCACTGGTCATTGTTATTTCTCAGTCAGGCCGTAGCCCGGACATTCTGCACCAGGCGAAAGTGGCTAAGCAAGGCGGCGCCTATACCGTCGCACTGGTCAACGATGCCACATCACCACTGGCAGAAACCTGCGATAGTTTCATCCCAATTCGGGCAGGCAAAGAGCAGGCGGTAGCAGCCACAAAAAGTTATCTGGCCAGTTTATCTGCACTGCTCCAGCTTTGTGCCGTGTGGTCAGGAAATGAGGCACTGGAAGCCTCTTTAAAAGCGCTGCCGGGTGCCATGGAAGATATCTGCGAACAACCTCAACAGTTGACGCTTGAGTATTTATCCAACGTACAGAACTGCATAGTGCTGGGCCGTGCATTTGGATATGCGATTGCCCGAGAAGTGGCACTCAAATTAAAAGAGGTACTGAGTATTCATGCCGAGTCCTTCAGTAGCGCTGAATTTATACACGGGCCAGTCACGTTAGCTGAGAAGCCGCTATCGATTGTCGATTTAGCCATACCCGATGAGTCTGAAAAATACCACAATGCAATGATTGAAGACGTTAAGCGACGTGGCGCAAGACTGGTAAATTTAAACTGTGGTGATTATAAACTGCACCCCAGAGTGTTACCTTTGCTATTAATGCAACGTTTTTACCTGGATATCGAACAGGTTGCCGTCAGCATGGGGCTGGATCCCGATTCGCCTCCAGGTCTAAATAAAGTAACGGAAACAGTATAAATGAAGATCAGCGTTCAGCGAGTCATGACCCCGGACGGGGTCATCGACAATGCCACGATAACGGTAACCAACGGCCAAATCACCGCAGTTGAAGCCAATTGTGCTGACAACCCACTGCCCGGCACTCTGGTGCCAGGTTATATCGATACCCAGGTAAATGGCGGTGGTGGCGTATTGTTTAACCAAAACCTTAACGCCGACAGCCTTAATACGCTTGCCCGTGCCCATTTACAATTTGGTACGACATCAATGCTGCCAACACTGATTACCGATGGCGAAGCTGCGATGCGTCAGGCTGCTGATGCGATCAGTGAGGTGATAGCAAGCCAGCACCCGACAATTGTCGGCGTACACTTTGAAGGCCCTTTTTTAAATGTCAGCAAAAAGGGCGTTCACGATGCAGGCTTTATACGTCATCCCAAAGACACCGAACTGGCTATACTGACCCGAAAGGATCTTGGCAAAGTACTGGTAACCGTTGCCCCTGACAATGTAGACCCCGGTTTTATCAGCGAGTTAGTTGCCGAAGGCGTTATCGTTGCACTCGGCCACAGTAATGCGACTTCAGAGCAAACCCGAACAGCCTTGCAGGCGGGCGCGACCGGCTTTACACACCTGTTCAATGCCATGTCTGCATTGCAGTCGCGGGCACCGGGTATGGTGGGTGCAGCTTTATATGATGACGCCGCCTATTGCGGGCTAATTGTTGATCATCACCACGTGCATCCCCATAGCGCCGCATTAGCAATTAAAGTTAAATCAGCACAGCGCATTATGCTGGTCACTGATGCCATGGCTCACGTTGGCAGTGATCTGGATCGGCTGGCGTTTTTCGACACTGTTATCGAACGCCACGGCAGTAAACTGATGACGCCTGAAGGCACATTGGCAGGGTCATGCTTAGACATGCACCAGGCGGTACTAAACTGCCATCGCGATCTGGGTGTATCGCTGCAGGATACTTGCACTATGGCCAGCCAGACACCCGCTGAATTTATCGGTTTAAGTCAAACCCACGGCAGCATCGCTAGCGGCCAGAGTGCCAACATGCTGCTGCTCGATGAGCAACTCAATATCAATACTATCTGGTTACACGGTAAACCCGTGTCACTGGCAACCGGAGACGCATAGTGAATACTGCAACCATACCCCGCACAGGCCTGCAAAGTCTGATGCCAATACTGACCATTGGTCTGCTATTTTTTATATTCGGATTTGTTACCTGGTTAAATGGCGCGCTAATCCCTTTTTTACAAATGGTTTGCGAATTAAGTGAGATTGAAGCGTTATTTATCGCGTTCTGTTTTTATGTAGCCTATGTGGTCATGGCATTGCCTATGGCCCGGATTCTTGAAAAAACCGGTTATAAAAAAGGAATGGTGTTAGGCCTGTTGCTCATTGCGGGTGGTTGCTTACTATTTGTCCCCGCGGCGTTATCTAAAACCTTTGCCATTTTCTTGCTCGCCCAGTTTGTGGTTGGTTCTGGTCTGACTATCCTGCAAACTGCTTCAAATCCATTCATTGTGCATTTGGGCTCGCACGAAAGTGCCGCTGCACGTATTGCTTTCATGGGTTTGCTCAACAAATTTGCCGGCGTGCTGGCGCCCTTATTATTTACCGCGTTAGTGTTAGGTGATTTCAGCAACGTAAACCAACTCTCCCTGGCAGCAATGTCTGACGCTGATCGGCTTGCGCAATTAAAGCAAATGTCTAATCAGCTTATCCAGCCTTATATTGGTATGGCCATTGCGCTGGCCGTGCTGGCAGCAGGTTTTGCTAAAATCAATCTGCCGGATATTAAGTTTGAAGACAATACACCTGCCGATAAGGTAACAGGCAGTGTAATGCAGTTTCCTCACCTGATTTTAGGCGCTGCAGCGCTGTTTTGTTATGTCGGTGTCGAAGTTATTGCCGGTGATACGATTGGTTTATATGGTTCATCGCTGGGCCTTGATAACGCGACGTCATTGACGTCATACACCATGACCGCCATGGTCATTGGCTATTTTCTTGGCCTGATTTGTATTCCCCGCTTTATCACTCAACCGCAGGCCCTGGCTGGATCCGCAGCACTGGGTTTGATATTAACTATATTCATTATGTTTGGAGGCAACGATACCACAGCAATTGCGAGTATCCTGTGGGGCTGGAGTGGTTTACCCGTGCTACCTGACACAGTGACAATGATAGCGCTACTTGGATTAGCCAATGCCATGGTTTGGCCAACGCTGTGGCCATTGGCTCTGGATGGCTTGGGTAAGTTCACGCCACAGGGTTCCGCCGTTTTAATTATGGGTATCGCTGGCGGTGCCATTTTACCGCTGGCATATGGTGGCCTATCTGACCTGATGTCATCGCAACTCGCCTATGTGATCATGTTGCCCTGCTACATTTTTATCGGCTATTACGCACTCATTGGACATAAAAAGCGCGCCTGGTAATTGCCTGCATCAGCCTTTATGTGTGACCGTTTGCCCTGCCTTGCAGGGCTTTTTTGTGTGCAAAGATGCCTTGATCTGGCTTACTGCTCACCGCTCTGGTTTATTTTAAACAGGCGGTCAAAATTCGCAGTTTCTAATAACCCGTAAATATGTTGGTCGACGTTAACTAAACACACGGCCAGTTGTTTGCGGGCAAACGTCTTGCGTAAACTCACCAGCGCTCCAAGCCCGGAGGAATCAATATATTCGACACGAGAAAAGTCGATATTAACTCTATTGTCAGGCGTATTCTGTAGCGATAAGTCTTCTACCGCCAATAGCACGGAGCGGGCATTCATGCCTGTCCACACGCGTGGCAGCAATAACGTATCCGGGTGCGTGGTGGTGGCCGAATCACATTCTTTGCAATCTGCTGTGGTTGTTGATGAACCACCACGTATTAAAAAACACTTACCGCATTGTTCAACATTGGCTTCTTGATTGATGGCATCATCTGCAGCACGTCGTTTAGACGACGCTAAATTTTTTGAAATTGTCCGCATAAATATCCATATTCACTACTATGACACTTGTATTTTAAGGGTAGTAGATTTTTCAGTTTATGCATGCATTACAGTACAAAAAGTGAGCACCCGGTTCAGTTAAAAACGACTCATAGCAAGATTAAATACATTCCAGTGGCTATCAGTCACTACTACATGGTCTTTACGCGGGCCTGAAGGATTAGAAAAAAGCGCCCACAGGCGCTTTTTTATATTGTGTTTCAATCTGTCAGTTACAATCTTTATGCACAGTTAGTTTTTGCAATTGCGTCTACTTAGCGCTGGGCGCTGCATAAGCGCGGTGTAGACACAAATCAGTCCTAATAGCATAGCACTGGCATTGTCGTGATCACTTGCTAAATAGCTTACTACTAACATGGCTAAGGCAAATGTAATAGCAAGCAGTAGTTGCGTTTTCGATTCTTTTTTACATTGCATCTTCATATCTTCCACTGTTATTGGACGGGCGCTTAAGCGTCATCCTGAAATATCTCTTCTATACTCAAATTAAATAACCGTGACGCCTTGAAGGCCAGTGGCAAACTCGGGTCAAACTTGCCTTTCTCGATTGCATTGATGGTTTGTCGGGAAACTTCCAACCGCTCTGCGAGGTCAGCCTGGGTCCAGTCCCGCTCAGCTCGTAATACTTTCAGGCGGTTTTTCATTGGTACTTTTTCATCCCAATAAAAGTGCCGGCAAGATAGGTCAGTGACATTACCACTGCCAGATGGGTTATTTGTGCTTCGAAGTCAATCAGGCCAGTGTCAGACAACGCAGAATAAGCAAAGCCCAGAACCAGCCCGGTTCCCAGTGACAACCCCATGGCTGTCAGATGGATTTTTTGTTCCAATTCGTCAAGGCCGTTCAGCATAACTTTGTTTGCCCAAATCATAACGAAGCCAATAACGACGTTCACGACAATCATTAGCCCGGTCACTACTGGTTGTTCCTGCCATATATAACGGTGACCGAAGTACACCACAGCAAGCGTAACTAACCACAAAAAGGTCCAAAATGCTAAGCGATTTCGATTTGCTCTATTCTGCTGTCTCCAACCCAGTTTTTCAGTTGTTTTCATGTCTACAAAACCAATCATAAAGTAAAATACACTTTACATATTGTAGCGAATTAAAACCTAAAGTAAAGTAAACTTGTCATTTTTACATGGATTTTTGAATCGGCCCATTGGTCGTTTGGAAAAGAAACAAGGAGATGATTCACATCTCCCTTGCGCAAATGAAGTGGAAAGTCACGTTACCAGGCACTACACCTTTAGTGCCTGGCCAATAGATTTAACCGAACGTTCAATCTCTGAACGCTCAGCATCAGTTACCCGATCGCTGAACGGTTTGGGTTTTGCAAAGTAAAAGCCTTGCAAGTAGTCAGCACCGAGTTGCTGCAGTAATATTGCTTCCTGACGAGTTTCGATACCTTCGGCAATTACCTGGATACGGTTATGGCGAGCGATTTCTATCAGGTGCCTGACGATATTCTGTTTATAGGGATTGCCATCAATACCGCTAATAAGTTCCATATCTATCTTGATATAATCCGGACGTAACTGTTCAAGCATGTTTAAACCTGACCAGCCCGACCCAATGTCATCTATCGCCACGCCAAAACCGCTGTTACGATAAAAAGAAAGAATCCCCTTGAGGTGATTCATATCATTGGCCTTATGCGTTTCGACGATTTCAAAAACGACATCGGAGGGCTTTAAGCCGAGCTCATGAATTGCCGAAGCCGTTGCCCGTAAGCAATACGCAGGGTCGTAAATACTCGATGGGTTAAAATTAATAAAAACCTTACCATCAAGTCGCGCCCTGGAAAAATATTCCACCGCCGATCGCCGGGCAGTTAAATCCAGGGCAAATAGCAACTCCCCCTGCTCTGCCAAAGAGAAGGCAAATCCAGGCGGGATCATCGTCTCATTGTCATCAAACATACGAAATAAGGACTCGTGTGCAAACGCTTTGGGCGCGTCCAGGTCGCCGGAAGCATAAACAATTGGCTGAAACCAGCTTTCATAACGATGATTCTGAATGGCACTGATTAACCATTTCGCCTGAAATCGACGGGTGAGAACTTCTGCTGTCGTCATACGACCAATCGCCTCAAGCGACGAGAGATTGTCATCACTCGTTGTCGTCACTTTTGCCCGGCCAAATTCTGGCCCATCCAGACAACCATTCAACTGGGTTAAGAAAGCCTTAATATCAGCTAACTCAACCATCACCCGTACACAATGACTGGTTGTTACTTTCGCGCTGTAACCGCAGGCGTTACACATGTCAGTCAATTTGGTTACTGACTCTGTACTCGGCATAAAAAACCAGAACCGGGTCTGGTTAAAAAAATAATCATCGATCGTTTCGCAATCAGCGCACCACATGTCAATCTCCTGAAAACTGCTCTTTGAGCTATAACCTTATCAATACCTGCCAGCGCGCCATAAAGTTCATTTGTGGTATGGCAGATCCAGGGACTTATTGCATGTTAAAAAATGATTAGATAACTAAAAACAATAACGCATTTCGCTGCCACACTGGTGGCGATCTCCGGCAAAATGTAATATTAATGTTAACTTAGTCTGGGGGCATAATTCTAAGCGTAGTCTTTCTTCCTGGCATATCAATAAAACAACAGGTATCTGGTAGTGACCACAAAACGTAACATCGTCATATTAGGTGGCGGCACAGCTGGCTGGATGAGCGCTGCCGCGCTGGCGAAATTTATTCCCGCTACACACTATAATATTACACTGATAGCGTCTGGCGATATCGGTACAGTAGGCGTGGGTGAAGCAACTATCCCGCATATACGTCAGTTTAATGAGTTACTGGGCATCGACGAAAATACGTTTATCAAGGAGGTAGGTGCCACCTACAAACTGGCTATTCGGTTCAAAGGTTGGGGCAAAGCAGACAGCGATTACTGCCATGGTTTTGGATACAGCGGTGAAGTCATTAACGACGTCGAATTTCATCACTACTATTTACGTGCCGGCGGTGCAGCAACACTCGGTCACTATGATAATTATAATATCGCCGCATTAGCCGCCCGCGCTCATCGCTTTAGTTATCCACTGAATAATGTCAATGATGCCCGCGCTCATTTCGGCTATGCGTTTCATATTGATGCTTCTCTTTATGCAAATTATCTCAGAAAATACAGTGTCGCCCGTGGCGTAACTTTTATCGACGGACAGGTTACCGATGTTTTAACCCACCCTAATGGTGATATCGCGTCGTTAGAGCTAAGCGATGGGCAACAACTGAGCGGCGATTTGTTTATTGATTGCAGTGGCTTTCGTGGCCGCCTGATTGAACAGGCCTTGGCCAGTGGCTATGAAAACTGGCAACACTGGCTACCTTGCGATAGTGCCCAGGCAGCCGCTTCCAATGCTATCGACAACCCACCTTCCTATACGTTATCGGCGGCTCATCAGGCTGGCTGGCGCTGGCAAATCCCACTGCAACACCGCACTGGTAATGGCATAGTCTATGCCAGTGAATGGTTATCCGATGAACAAGCCAGTGAGCAGTTGATAGCCGCTATTGGTGACAGCGCCGATGCGCCACGCCAGTTACGCTTTGTCACTGGTAAACGTAAAAAGAGCTGGGTAAATAACTGTGTAGCGATTGGCTTAGCCAGTGGTTTTTTGGAACCCCTTGAATCAACGAGTCTTTATTTGGTTCAGGCCGCCATTGAAAAACTGATTGAGTATTTTCCAGCCACTGCGCAAAGTCATGGTGCCCGTGATGCGTTTAATCAGTATATTGATACCGAGTATGAACGGGTACGTGATTTCCTCATTTTTCATTATTATCAGAATCAACGTGACGAACCTTTCTGGCGGGCGATGTCCACCATGCAACTGCCTGATTCTCTACAAGCACGAATTGCACAATTTAAGGAATCTGGTCATTTTAATGCTTATCGTCAGGGTCTGTTTATGCCAGTTTCGTGGACATCACTGGCACTCGGCCAGGCCTTGCGACCAGACACAGTAAGCCAGCGCATTAACCATATTGAACCTGGAGCCATTGCTGAACGCCTGAGCCGCTACGCTTTGCAGTTAGACAATCTAGTGACGACTATGCCGTCTCATCAGCAGGCTATCGATTCAACAGAAAAAGGCGCAGCGCACTACCCTGCGGCTTCGCACAGTCTTTACGGGGCAAGTAATAAATGACAATTCGTCATGTAGGTATTTATGGTCATGGTCTGGCTTTGCAGGTCAGTGCAGCGCTCTTAAATCATCATTTAAGTGATGCTGGCGTTACTATCCATACGTTTAATACACCGGCTTCATCTACGGTCACAGTTTGTGAGTGGGATGACACACTATTGCGGCTATGCCAACAGTTTAAAGGCTCACCACTGGAATGGTTATCACGCTGTGATGGCGGCTTCAGTTGGGGCGTACACTGCGATTGGTTAGCAGATGACGGCTTTATCGGCCCGGCGCTGTGGGGGCTCAACGCTAATCAACAAGAATTTGAGCACGGTGTATTGCGGCTGAAAGCGCAACAACCAACACGCCCTGTCAGCGATTTCTCTATTGCTGGTCAGGCCGCACGACTCGGCCGTTTTAATTTTGCCTCGCAACATCCGCAATGGGCTGAGAGTATGCAATTTACTGTGCAATGCGATGCCGGTAAACTCAGTGATTTACTCGCTGCCAGCAATGAAGCTAACGGCGTGCAACACTATAGCGTGCCTCGCGACGAATTAAGCAGCCTGCGTTTGTCAGATGACGGAAAAGCTATCGATTTGTGGATACACTTAACCGACACCAGTGCGCCCCAGCCTGAAATAAGTGCCACACCGTTGACAGCGTCGTTACCGCTACCTGTTACACAATTATCTTTACAAGAGGATGCGCTGATAAAAAGAGTGTGGCTGAGCAATCAGGAATTTTGCTTTCAGCTCAACACCTCGCCGCTAGCGGCGCCAACCGCCGAATGGCAGGACGATACGATTGTCATTGATGTGCCTCCCCTCACTGCGGTGCTGCCACCAACGAGTTTTTTAGTTGCCAGTCTAGAGCAACTGCTTGAGCAATGGCCAGCGCAGGCAAAGTCTGCTGCTAACGCAGCGGCCTACAATAGTCATATGCAACAATATTGTCGTGAACTTAACCAGTTTAATCAGGCATTGTTGCCGGGCAATACACAGGGGATGCCAGAGCGATTGTTTGCAGACTGCGCCCGACTCCCCGTGATGGAAACCGATGCGGTGTCCCGATGGCAGTGGTTTTGTTTGCTTTGCGGTAAGGGTGTTGTGCCGGCCAGCACCAGCATAGCGCTGCAAAATGATCCTGACAGCACTATCTTACCACTGGTTGAAAAGGTCACCGCGCATATAAGTAGTACTGCCAGGGCCATGCCGGAGTATTCAGCGTTTTTACAACAGTTCGAAAATGCCGGAGTCAATGCTACCGGGCGCTAGTTTGACATTCTGTGGCCTGCTACTGCAGTTGTTCAGCGTTAGCTATGCCAGGGCTCTTGTGGTGCCGGTGACATGAACAGGGCTCCCTGCTTCATCAGTCAGGGAGACATGGATCAGCGAAGGCGCCCCCATGTCTTCACCCTGTTTGATAATAAAGCTGCCATTATGTGGCCAATGCTGATCGCGTAAATAGCCCGCAAAGGCAGCCGCCGCAGCCCCTGTTGCCGGATCTTCCAACACCCCGCCCGATGCAAAGGCATTTCTGGCAATAAATAAGGTGTCATTTTCAATAAACACCAACATTACGGTGACCAATTCCAATTCAGCCATCAGCGCTTTACCTGCCGCCAGGTCATAGTGCATTTGGGCTAACGTTTGTCTTGATTTTAGCGGCAATACCACATGATTTGAGCCGGCATGGATCCACGCTGGTGCGAGCCGGTCATCCAGGTCCGTGGCTTGCAGTGAAAACAAAGCCAATACACTGGCCAGTTCATAATTGGTTAACGTGCGGCTTTTAGTGGCGGGTGATGTGAGTGCCGCAGAGATGCCCCGGGGAGTTTGCTCTGCTAACACACTTATACTGGCATCATTTATTTCCAGATTGTAGTTACCAACACCAATATCCTTGCCCAATACTGCACCTAAGGCAATGGTGGCATGACCACAAAAAGGGACTTCTGATTCGGGTGAAAAATATCGCACCCGCCATTTGTCAGCCGCACTATTAAGCGGGTAAGCAAACGCAGTTTCTGAATAGCCCACCTCACCGGCAATTCTGGCCATCAAGGCTTCGTCTAAGGCTGCATCGAGTAATACAACCCCGGCAGGATTGCCTCCCTCCTCGCCATTGCTAAACGCAGCCAACTTTTGAATATTCATCATTTCGTTCCTTTATTGATTAACCTGTCATAAAAGGGATGGCAGAACAACTCGCTCGTGAGTGACATGAAGGCTATATACTGTGAATAGTTGCGCCATTTCCTTTTAAAATTCTACCATTGGCTATTCACTACAATCACTGCGATACAAAAGGTAGAAAGTCGAATTATTTTTTAATATGCGTTATTTTTACAATTTAAACTAACGATTCGTAAGAGGGCCGAAGTGGCAAAGGTTTTAGATCATCTGGATAAATCAATTCTGGCAATACTGGACGTCAATTCGCGGCTTAGCCTTAGCGAAATCGGCAAACAGGTGGGGCTCTCCGGCCCGGCAGTAGGAGAGCGAATAAAAACGCTACTTAACCAGCAGGTTATTGACAGCTTCGGCGTAAAATTAAACCTCCGCGCACTGGGCTATACTATCGAAGCGCTGGTACGTATTAAGCCAATCAGCGGCCAGCTACGAAAAGTTGAACAACTGATCCGCGATGAGCCCCGCTTCATGTTTTGTGACAGGGTCACCGGAGAGGATTGTTATATTGCCCGACTGGCGCTACGCGATATTGCCGAGCTCGATGACGTCATGTTACCACTGCATGACTGCGCAGAAACGAATACGTCTATCGTTAAGTCATCGGTTATTGAGCCACGTTTACCGCCTGTCAACATCAAGGGCCAGATTGGATAAGCGCTGGCTTTTCAGGACAGTCAGTATAACCGATGAAGCAAAAACGCAGCTAGATGCTACACACCACCTTGTTCCGCCCACCGGATTTGGCCTGATAAAGTGCGGTGTCTGCGTCTTTAAATAAGAGTTTAAGGTCTGGTTCGGTCATTGAAGACACCCCGAAACTAGCGGTAATCGTTCCTACCTCGGGATGTTCCTCCGCCGCTATTTTTTGGCGCAGCTGTTCTGCAACGATTTCAGCTTCCTTAAGCGTTGTATTCGGGCAAACCAGTATAAACTCCTCGCCTCCCCACCTGGCAAGGAAGTCGGTGCGACGTATACTATTGGACAATGTTTTTGCGACAGCCTGTAATACGTTGTCACCCGCATCATGGCCAAAGGTATCATTTAGCTTTTTGAAGTGATCGATATCAATAAGAATAAATGAGAAGGGCTGCCGTTGAGACTTCCACTTATGCTGACCTTCGTAAAGTGCTTCACGAATTCCCAGGCGATTAAGCAAACCGGTTAGTTGGTCGGTATTGGCTAAATCCTCAAACTTTTTGTTTTTAAAGTTGAGTAATTCATTAATCGACTGTAATTCATTTTGGTAACGCTGGTTATTTTTGAGCTCGATGTTGAGCCTGACAATCCGGTATAACAAAATCGAGAATATACAGACTATCCACAACACGACAATCAGCTTATACAGCGTCGTCTGGGATAACCAGGTACCTTCCCACTCAATGCGCTTTAACTGAAATAAATGAGTGCCCTGCCGACTCTGCGAGCCAGTCTGTATTTCAATATGCACTACATCGTCAAATTCCGGCTCAGAATACTTCAATGGGATTTTTCGTGAACTTAACCACCAGTCTGCAACATAAATATTATTCATATCGATGGTAAGGCCAGCGCTAAGTTCGTCGACAGGCACTTCAACCACATTGTATTTCGTAGAAGTACCGTCACCAACGCGATAATAGTCAGGGCTGCGGTTTCTCAGGTAAATACGAACAGATTCAGCATCACCGGTGTAGTTTATCCACACCGTCATGCGATCAAAGTTGGTGAGATCAAGGCCCTGCCCTGAATAATTGAAAACGTCCAGTTGCATACTGCAATAGGGTGACAAGGTTTTGTCTGCTAAACGACACTGCCACTGCAGGTTTTCTTTGTCGATCCACTTTGCTTCACTTTGTCCACCCTGACTAACATCGCTGTACAACTGGGCACCATAATCTTTGGCCACAATCACTTTATTGCGGGTAATAAAATCGCTGGGGATCAGTAGTAAAACAAATGACACACACGCCAAAATAGCCAACACCCACTCTACAACACTGATTTTATTGTGTGCTTGCTTTACTTCACTCATTAAACAAATACCGCCGCTGTCGTTTTACTATTAACCGTAGCTTAAATTTTTATAACCAACGTTGAATAATAGCGTCAGCCAGGAAGCCACACAATTAACAAATGTATTACATTATTTATGGAATACAGTTATCGGGAAAGATAACGTTCCAGATACCGTGTTCAATTCAATGACAGATAGCTAAGTGGTACTTGAAAGGCGGGGTTAATGTGAGCAGTAACAGGGCAAAGTCAGCATATAAAACATGGCCTATGTGATCATAAGGTACCTCGCCATTCCTGGCAGTATAAAGGTTACGCAATAAAGGGGACACACCATGTAAGCGCGCTTAACCATGGCTAAATACACCATAGTGGCGGCAATGGCCGGAATTCGCTCCCCCAACAGTTGCTTTGTTTACACCACCGGCAAAGGCGTTCGCAGATCAATAGCACCACCCAAAGTTACTGCGCAGCAAATACTATCAGCGTTATTGCACTGGTAACGGTACGGCAGTGGTTCCACCAGCACCAGCGTGTCAGATAACGTCGCCATACCATTAGCTTGGTGTGAGGCGTAACCGCCTCAAGTTGTTTGTTAAGCGGCACATTAAAAACCGCCGTCACGCCCAGCATACCGACCAAATACAACGCACAACCTCCTTTAACTATCCATTGCTGTGACACAACCAACAAAAATAACGATAGTAATGACGACAGCCAGAACAGAAACATAAATACTGAGCTGACTATGTCACGATTGATGATCTGCATTACAGTTGCGCCATTCTCAGCATCTACCTGTTTAAGCGCAGGCATCACAATAACGGAAAAAGCCACATACACACCGGCCATCAAACCAACGGTAATAACCGCAAGTGTCATTAGGAAGGCTTCCATTGAATATTACTCCATTGTGGCTGATTTGAATGACGCTGACTGACCAAAGGCATTCTCCACATACTCAACAAATGTCGTCGGAGGTCTGCCGAGCAGCTTTTCCAACACATCAGTGGTGTACTTATTGCGCCCGTCCAACACCTCGCTAAACAGCAGTTTCATTAACCACAGCACATCTTCGGTTGCGCCATGCCCCTTCAAAACCGCTAAAAAATCGTCGACATCAACATCATTAAATGCCACCGTTTTACCCAGCTGTTGTGAAATGATTTCGACACAGTCTTTAAACGTCAGTAGTTGTGGACCGGTAACTTCATAAATGCCAGGTTCGATACCCGGATTAATCAGACATTGAACAACCGCATCAGCGATATCGTCGACATCTATAAAAGGTTCGGGCATGTTGCCTTGCGGCAATACAACCTGCCCCGCTGCGACCATATCAGCGATAAACCCTTCGCTAAAATTTTGGTTAAACCAGCTAGCGCGGATGACATGGTAGCGCAGGCCACTTTGTGCCAGGATCTGTTCAGCCTCCTGAGCTCCGGCCTCACCACGTCCTGAGAGAAGTACAAGTTGTTTAACTCCCGCCTGACGCGCAGCAATACTTAACCGGGCAATATCCTGCGCTGCACTGGGTATCGCTAAATCAGGTTGATAGGTGATATAAATGGCATCAAAGCCAGTAAATAAATTTTGCCAGGTCAGTGTTTTGTCCTGCCAGCTAAAAGCGGGTAATGTGGTTCTTGAAACGCCTGTCACATTCGCCCCTATTCGTTCGAGTTCCCGACAAACCCGTCGACCTGTTTTGCCATGTTTACCGAGCACCAAATAACGCCCCGATGGATCCTTAATCGCTGTCATGCGGCCTCCTAATAGCCATTAAAAACTAATCACTGCTGATAGACCAATAGGATAAACATGTCATGCAAGGAGCAACATAACCCAGTGTCCGGATAACCTGACCATTCGTCCGGTGCGCATCATTACAGGCTCAAACTTCATCAGAAGGCGACTACGGGAAGTAAAATAGTGCTAAATGAATCAGCACAGACAAGGCATTAGACTTTCGCTGGGGAGTCCGCGTATATTAATACGATTAATTAACTCGTAACTTTATCAGATGTCACACTGAGTATGACCGAAAAACCAAGCTCTCAACCTGCATTTCCACTGAGTCAGGATCCCTTCGGAGTATTTATTGAGCAATTAAAGCCGCTGAACAGTTTATACTGTTTTTCTACGTTATCTGCTCCCTGGGGATTAGAACTACCCTCTATGCATAACAGACTAATGATGCATATTGTCACTGGCGGGCGCTGCATTATTTTGCATGAAGGCAATAAGGTAATACTTGAAGAAGGGTCGCTGGTATTAGTTCCGCATGGGTATGGACATTGTATAAAGTCCGCAGCCAATGCCAACGTCGTTCCTTTTTTTGATTCAGGCGTAAGGCAATTATCACCTAACCTTGAAGTACTGGATATTCCCGGACCTGGCGATACCACCCGATTGATATGTGGCGTGGTGTCTTTCGATCCGTTAATTGGTAATTACCTGCTCGAACAACTGCCACAGTTACTGTGTCTCCAACCCAGCGATTACCGGGAAGCAGCCTGGTTGACCTCTACTATCGACTTAATCAAGCGAGAAGCACAAAGCCTTGCTCCTGGCAGTGAAACCATTATTACTCGTCTGGCAGAAATCATGATTATTCAGCTAATACGTCATTGGTTAGATCATTCGCCACTTGCTAAACAAGGTTGGTTTGCTGCGATGCGCGATACTCGTATTGGCAACGCGTTACGGGTAATTCATCAGCAGCCCGAGAAACGCTGGACAGTAGAAAGTCTGGCCAGTGTTGCTTGCATGTCACGCTCAGCTTTCGCCGCTAAATTTACAGAACTCGTGGGCAAAAGTGCTAAAAACTATCTTACTGAATGGCGACTTACACTCGCCCACTACCAACTTCGTAGCCGAAAAACCCCCTTAATTGAGCTGGCATTGGCTTGTGGGTATGAATCGGAAGCGGCCTTCTCCAGGGCATTTAAAAGAGTCATTGGTTACTCGCCAAGTAATGTTGAGAGTGGCGATTAACTTTAACCCATATTCAGACTCAGCAAATGTATTTTGCTTTGCAAATACCAAACGAATCCTTCTCAGGATTTACCCTGAAAACGCGACTCATTCCCCCCTGAAACATCGTTGTCCGTAGACAGCATAAACCGAGCACTGCATTGCATCACCGGTGATTTCCTGCGCACCAATTTTCTGACATTCTCCACCAAAGTATACATTTCTGCGCTTAGATTTCTGTCAACCTGAAAGCACAGTTCGATAATTGCAGATCATTGCAATCACATCCTCCGTTTTATTACTGCTTTAACCTACCGCCTACAACACCAACACAATAGTAGACAGAAAAGTATATTTTATTGATAAACAAATACTTGCCATTTTTTACCCATTAATCCGTGTAAATAGCTTGCCAAAAGTAGACAGCTCTGTGTATTTTATAGTTAAGCAATGAACGATTGTTCAAATCAGTTGGCGTCATTGTTAATACTCACTAATGGGGAGTCAGGCTATGTCGAGACTTTTTGTTGATATTTGTAAGAAGTGCGGATTGCCAGCGCGGTACTTTGCAAAATTCAACGCGCTCTACCAGCGCGATGATGCGACAAAAGACACTCACAGGTTTGCGATTAAGCCGAGTCTTAATAAGGACTTTCCATTTGTAATACCGGTTTAATTTAGAAACGACTTAGGAGCAAATTAATGACTGCAACATTAGAACAACGACCGCCACTTCCGCCTTTTGATTTTGCCAGCGCAACCGAGAAGGTGCGTTTAGCTGAAGACGGCTGGAACTCAAGAGATGCAGAGCGAGTCGCCATGGCATATAGCATTGATACGCGGTGGCGCAATCGCTCTGAATTTGCCTACGGCCGTGAGCAGGCCAAGCAATTTCTGCTGCGCAAATGGGCTAAAGAACTGGATTATCGCCTGATCAAAGAATTGTGGGCATTCAGTGAAAATCGCATAGCCGTGAGATATGCCTACGAGTGGCGTGATGACTCTTCAAACTGGTTCCGTTCTTACGGCAACGAAAACTGGGAGTTTAACGAGCAGGGTTTAATGGTAAACCGTTATGCCTCGCTAAATGATTTGCCCATTGCCGAAAAAGAACGTCTTTTTAACTGGCCGCTTGGTCGTCGACCCGATGATCACCCTGGATTATCAGAGCTTGGTTTATAGGAATACGTTCCCCTGAACAATAAAGCACAAACCTGTATACCAAAATACCAGATGACATTGAATGCATTTGGCAAAAGAAAAAAGAAACAGATCGGTACACTTTATTGATAACGGTAGTCACGTCATAAATTGAGCAGTAATGACGTTTGAAGTTATCTCATCAACCCTATAGCCGGTAGTACAGATACCGCGAGATAAGAGAGATATGGTATGAATAACTTAAATGGAATTCTCAATCAACACGCCTTTACCACAACCGTTGATCATAGCGGCTCATTTAGTGGCGTTCGTCATTTTAATAACAGTGGTCGCTTACATCTGCTTGAGTCCGGAACTGTCAAGATTGTTCAGAAGGGAGGTCACGAGATGCTACTCGATCGCCCTTCGATTGTCTTATTACCTACTGCTATACCTCATCGCCTGGAAGCAAAGGGAGACTCACCAGCAGCGCTAATTAGTGCCAGCGTGTCCTTTTGTTTGAACAATTCTTCAATGTTGCTTAAAGCGTTGCCTGACATGATGTATTTACAGGTAAAGCCAAGTTGTTCAATGTCCTGTACCGTTCAATGGCTGTTTAAAGAAGTATTTGAACAGCGCTTCGGTAAAGACATCATGATCAATAAGCTCGGTGAGATCTTTATGCTACAGATGCTCAGGCACGCAACCGAACAAGGCAGTTTGCATGAAGGTGCTCTTGCGGCCATAAACCACCCGCAAATGCGTAACGTTATCGACGCTATTCATAGCAATCCCGGACATCACTGGACACTTAACTGTCTGGCCAGTATTGCTGCGATGTCGCGCTCTAAGTTTGCTGAAAGTTTTAAAACCCTGGTGGGCCAGACTCCCAACGACTACATCACAGATCTCAGGCTGGCACAGGCTCAAAAGCTGCTGAAAAATGATAAGCCGGTTAGTTTTGTGGCCGGTGAAGTTGGCTATGAGCATGGTTCTGCTTTAGTACGCATTTTTAAGAAAAAACTCGGTGTTTCACCACGGCAATGGTTGCAACAGTCGAGAAAAAGCGGCGCAACACTACTTAATGCTTAGTTGTCGCTGAAACTATTAGGAAATGAAATGGAAAATATAGCCGACATTATCCGGCGGATCTCACTCACTGCAGAAGTCTTCTTTAGCGGCAAGCTGTGTGGAATTCAGTCTTTTTCGTCAGAGCAAAAAGGCCATTTGCATCTGCTCAAATCAGGCTGTCTGACAGTACTGATGCGTAACGGAACGAAGCAAGTTATTGACAAACCGTCAGTCATATTTATTCCCGGTCCGTTGGAGCACCGTATTGTGGCGCAGGAATCTGCCGGGGCGGAAATGGTTTGTGCCACGATCAGCATGGAATCAGCCAATCAAAAGCTTCTGCTGGAAGCATTACCCCCTTTACTGGCGCTGCCACTGGATGCAGAAATTTACATTGGTCGTACCGCAGAATGGTTGTTTGAAGAAGCCTTTAGCCGCTCGGTTACGCGGGGCGTAATGATCGATAAACTCAGTGAAATATTTCTGTTGCAGGTACTTCGTTATGTACTCGAAAACGATTTAGCGAAAGGCGGCATACTGGCTGCGCTGACTCACCCAATGATGGCCAAAGTAATCAGTGCTATGCACAACAAACCAGAAGTAAACTGGACTGTTGACTCCCTCGCCGATCTTGCTGCCATGTCTCGTTCGCGCTTTGCTGCTACCTTTAAATCGGTCGTCGGCATCACACCGAATGATTACCTGACCGATATACGCATCGCAATTGCACAGGACATGCTTAAAGATAAGAAACCGGTGAATTTAGTTGCGAATATGGTGGGTTATGAACATGGCTCAGCGCTTGCGAGGCTGTTTCGTAAAAAGCTGGGCTTATCGCCCAAGCAATGGTTGAAGTTGCCTGAACAAGGTAATAATCAACCTCTGCGGACACCGTCCACGGACACAAACGAATAGATATAAAGTCAGGACGATTGGTTTCTTCAAAAGAAGCGAATCGTTTTACATTACCGACACTGGTTTTAACCAGTTCGACACCAGACTTTTTTGCTTAACCGAGGACTTACACCGTGAACGCATTAACACAACTCATTGCTAAACTCACTCACATTTCAGACAAGCTGTTTTCACCTTTACAATCGTTGCTAATACTGGCAGCACGAATTTATGTTGCCTGGGTATTTTTCGCATCAGGGCTGACTAAAATTGATGATTGGGAAACAACCCTGTTCTTATTTGAATATGAATATCATGTACCGCTACTGCCATTTGTACTTGCAGCGTATCTTGCTACGCTTGGAGAGCTGCTGTTACCCGTATTGTTAACACTGGGGATCACCAGTCGGCTTAGCGCACTGGGTCTCGCCATTGTTAATATTGTTGCGGTGATTAGCCTTGAAGATATCCCTGCAGCGGCACTTTATGGCCATGTCATTTGGGGACTTATTTTACTTCACGTTACTGTCTGGGGCGCAGGTAAATTTTCGTTTGATCATTTCAGTACGCGTCGTCAGCAATCGAATACGCCGTTAGCGTCTGCCTGATAGGTTTTACTCGCCATGAAATGGGATATTCTTGACGGTGAGCAACCTTTGCAAAATGCGCCCGTTGTACGTTTAGACAACGGCGCAGTTTGCATCCCGCAACACTATTTAACCTATGCACATACCCAACAAACGCTTGAGCAAATCATACTCGACTGCGACTTTGATGATGACTATTTAATTATGGCAGCTGAAAACACCCAGGGATTATATGTTCAAGTCGGCATCATTGGTTACGATACTTATAAACCGCGTACAGCGCAGACTGAAAAGAAAATTGTATATGGTCGGCGATGGCGAATTGAACGGCATTTCCCCACGTCCGAATTAATCCAAACCATCTTTCTGGCGATTAAAAAAGCGCGGGAACATGAAGTTCGCGAGCGCTTTAAGTTATGTATAAATAACCGTTGGAGTGCACCTTTCAGTACACATCAGGATCTTCCACTTATTGCTGCACAGGCAGCACAGTTGATTACCAATAAACAACGCGACAACATCGAAACCTTTAGTCAGGCCTGTGAGTTGCTCTTGCAAAGGATCAAATTCGATCATTGCAGTGTCATTATCATCAACATTGAGTACCGAACCACGGGACAAGTTTTAGTAGATTTAACACTGTCTACGTCACCGGCATCTGAATTACCTGAATGTCAGGACGCTTGTTTTACTCTGGTTCTGGCAGGCCCCGACACCAACGAGTTGTTATTTGCACTAATGGAAAAGCTCATTGAACGTAGTGACCGCTTCGTCGATGAAAACTTTTACTACCGCAAGGTAAACCGCTTTAGCCGAGATTTGTCAGTGCATAAAATAGCGCAGCTATCGCTGCAGACCCGGCAACCATTAACCGGAAAAAAAGCAGCCCAGTTTTATACCCAACTCAAACAACATAACGCGTGTATCGATGCAGCACGAGCACCAAAAATTGATACCCGAAAGCTGGCCAGACATTTACAGCAAAAACTGCCATCACCTGACTCGCTTGAGGGATTTCTCCCTATATTTACTGAACGCTAGCTAAGGCTATTTACAGCGGGAAGCCGCAAAATCACCTTTGTGAAATATGGCAGGTTTAATTTCTGCATGATCTGCTTGCCGTGTAAATGTTTACGCGAGCCAACCGCACTCGCGGACAAACACTTCAGGCATGCATCTTTGGCTACTGGTTTTAGTGAGATACCTGATAATTCAGCGTTAGTAACTGTAATGCAATCTGCTTAGCTATCTGTGCAGCGCTGCTGTTACTGGTGGTATGCGCATTAACAATTGCACCATCAGCGAGCACCGCAAACTGCACTGCAAGCTCGTGAGGGTTTTCGAGTTTCAGAGGTGCCATTAACTCTTCTATATATTGAATTACCAAACGTTTATGCATAGCGCAAATCACATGTACCGGGTGATCCTGGCGAGGGTACTCTGCCGACGCATTAATAAACATACAGCCACTAAACTGGCTGGAAGTCGTCCACTCGTCGATGGCATCAAAGAAGGCTAATACCCCGGCAAATTCTGCAGCGCCCTGTTGACGACCAGCAAATTTTCTAACCCCGGCTTTGAGCATTGCCATAAACTCCTCATCGCGACGCTGCAGCGTTGCAATGATAAGTTCATCTTTTGATTTAAAGTGGTTGTACAGCGTGCGTTTAGCTACACCGGCCTGTTCAAGCACAGTATCGATTCCCGTGCCTTTTATACCTTCGCGGTAAAATAACTGCTGCGCAGTTTCTACCAGGTGTTCACGTTTACTTTTTCGCTTCGCTGTCATTCAACCTCCAATAAGTACACAGACCAGTATACAATAAACTCAATATTTTAAAAGGCATCATTATACAGAGGGAATTATCGACGGCGCTGTGAGGCGACCGTACAGAAATACCATAAAAGGAACACTATAACTGAGTAAAGCTTTAACGACTTGTAACGGCTGCTCAGCGTATATAACAGCTTCAAATTGATTGATAGTGGTCAATACCGTCCCCACCACTAAAGCAGTTTTGAGTGCACTAAACAGTACGTTCGGCGATACGCGCTCACGCCAGCGATGACGTAGCACTGAAATGGTATGTTGCATGATCGACTCCGTTACAATGATAATGCACGCTCGAGGCCATCAGGATAGCGGTGTCCCCGGTAGAGGATCCCGCCATCTGCAGAAACAATGACAAAAACAGGTGTGCCAAACACGCCGTATGAAGCACTCACATTGCTGTCGTGATCAAACATTACCGGAAATGTAATAGCGTAATCCTGTATGTACTTCTTAGTCAGCGCGACAGAATCATTAATACCAACATTAATCGCCAGCACATCAATCAATTCACCATAGTCATTATGCAGCGCAACAACACGCGGCGTCGCTTTTTTACAATACGGACACCAGGTCGCCCAAAAATATAATAAGGTTGGCTTATCCTGATTAAAACCGGGCATATCAAACTGCTCCCCGGTGAGACTACTGAACGTAAAGGACGGCGCCGATGGCGGCGGCTCAGCTGCGATTTGCGCGTAAGCAAGTCCACTTAACAGGACGATGACTGTTGCAACCAATAACGTGCGTAGATGGTTTAAGCCGTATCGAATTTTCATAATTTACTCTCTTACTAAAGTTTTTAGCTGGTTTACTCACATCAGATTAATGCCATGTTCATTTATAAAGGCCACTGAAGCGCGTTAATTTGAAACTCAAAGGATTACCAGCGCATAGCAAAAGAAAAACTCACAAAATCGAGTCCTGGATTGGGCTTTTTAATACCACCGTTTGAATAGTGAAAATATCGCAAAGCAAGTCGATACTGCTCTTCGCCACCAAACTGATAGCCTATACCCAGGCGATCCTCAAATTGATAGTGAGTGCTTACATCTTTACCCGCAAAGCGCGTATCATCAAGTAACGATAGGCCAATACCAAATTCACCAAATAGCCGACCGGTCCCGCAATAGCAAAACGTTTTCTGTAATACCGGTGACACTGCCAGAATAAAATTGGTATCGTGCTGACGTGGCGTGCCGTATTCCCAAAAGTTAATACTGGTTTCTAAATAAATACGCAGATCTTCCACATACTCATCAAGGGATAGTTGGTAGAATTGATAAGCCAGCTTTATACCTTCCACATCGCCCTCACCGCGGATGTAATCAACCGATACAGTGTTTGCCTTTACCGGTAAACTGACCATTGTAAGGTTCACAATTAATGCCACCGACATCAACAACGGCCGGTAGATGCTATGCCAATATTTCACTTTACGTTCCTCTAAAAATAGCCAAATAACAGGACGTAAAGTGTATTAATCAGGAACAAATAAAATTGCCCGTATGTACTGAATTATTATCCTATCAACACGTTTGGGGGGGATTTCATTACACAGAAAAGTCTACTTTGATCAGGAAGCCGACAGGCAAAAAAAAGCGGTGCT
The DNA here is from genome assembly GCA_013373625.1 of Alteromonadaceae bacterium. Lineage (GTDB taxonomy): Bacteria > Pseudomonadota > Gammaproteobacteria > Enterobacterales > Alteromonadaceae > Alteromonas. The sequence goes on from JABXHM010000003.1 coordinate 174,819, forward strand.
GAAAAGGCACCGCAAAAGGAGTAACACACAGACAAAAAATTTATTCTAAGTGGGTTATCCAGTCGCGCTGAATGGCGCTGGCAATCCAGGCTGCAAAGTCAAAAGCAGGAAATATGTCTAACAGTGCAGCCACACTCAGGCCGTCTGAAATACCACGCAGCCAATTAAATTCATCTTCGTAAACTTCTACTATGTTGGTGTTATGAGCGCCTTGAGCGATCACATAACATCCTGTTTCCTGATGATTCATAACGTTCTCCAGTTGTTGTCTTGATGGCACTTCTTGCTCAGTTTGCGAGCGATGAAGTCGCCATAACCCATGCACAGGATAACTACTGCGTAAATATTTGAGTGAAGGTTGCAGGGTAATGAAAGTTTGTTCCAGAGCCTCATCGGCTAAGCGTTGCAAAGACGCACTATTTAACGCATGAAACTGGCTACGGGACGCCAGGTGAAACACCCATTCAAACTGCGCAATATCCACCAGATACGGGTGCTCCGCATTCAATTCACTGTTTCTTATTAAGGCCGGTAATTGCTGCCCCCAATCTGCCCAATCGCCACTCTCTGGCAGCTCCGCACGAAGTAAGCGATGTGACAATACGAACATCGCTTGCTCACCGACCATTTGTGCTAGTACCGGGTAGGTTACCGTCAGGCTAAGCATTGCAGTCATGTGCAAGTTATTCTGATACACCTGTAGCCCTTTATCGCCGAGTGTCGAATCAACATGATAAATTTCATTCAGGAACTGCGACTGGTAATCCATTACGCTTATGTTACCTCCACTCATGCCATCAACTCCGTAGTCATCGCCTGGCGACAACGAGCTTTGTTGGCTTCGTATAGCAACCTTGGCCAGGACGGTAAATCGTTATCCCATTCAATTAAGGTTGCAGCATTAGGGAAACGCGCCGTGGCGTCATCGAATAACTGCCAGCATTCATCTGATACCGGCTGGGCATGATCGTCAATAATTAACATACCTGGTTCAACCGGTGTGCTGCCCGCCAGATGGATTTCTTTTACGGCGTTAACCGGCATATGACGCAACCATTGACGAGCCAGTTGCAGTGCATTTCCATTGGTAAAATTGTGATAGTTGACCAACACATTATTGAGATCAACAAGTAATCCACACTGGGTTTTCTCAGCCACCGTCGCGAGAAATTCAGCCTCACTATAATCACTGGGTGAAAACTGTTTGTAACTGACTATGTTTTCAATTAACAGCTGACGACCCAACGCCTGTTGCACACGGTCGATATTATCGGCAAGTACATTCATCGTTGCGTGATTAAATTTCAATGGTAATAAATCGCCGGCATGGACCGGCATATCGTCAATATTACCCCAGGTAAAACAGGCGTGATCTGAAACCAGCACCGGATTTACCCGATTAACCAAACGCGTAAATTTTTTGAGATACTCTGGTTGAATACCTTTTGCAGAACCCAGTCCCATGGCTGTGCCATGTATGCTCACCTTATATCGCTCAGCGATTTGATCGAGTAACCGGCTAGCAGCACCACCTTCTGCAAAGAAGTTTTCCGCGTGTATTTCAACAAAATCGACAGAGTGCGATGACGGCAAAAGCGCCGCCGAATAGTGCTCGTGACGTAGACCAACCCCCACCGGAGTGGCATGGATCTGAGCCTGTTTTAAGGGGTGTATTGCAGTCATCGCTATGCTCCATCGAGTCTATTTACTGATTAACCTTTCTGCTTTTTCTCTTCGTAACGTTTTTTAGCTTCTGCTTTGAGCATGCCACCCATACTCTCACAGCTGCCTTTCGCCACGAGCTTCCATTCGCCTGGATCCTTATCCATAGTCGACTGACCTGCACAAGAGTGCGTACCAGCCAGGTTACCGCAGTCATTCTGACCAGCGGCTGCAATGCCGTAGCATTTTTCTTTTCCAGCCGCCTCTGCCGGCGCCGAAACAACGGTTGTGAGCGCCATTGCCAGTGCCGCAGCAGCTATTGCGTGTTTATGGTTCATCGTCTTTACCTCGTTATGCTACTAAGTTTATATTTGCTTCAATCCACTGAGTAAGCTCAGCGTAACTTCCTGCCCCAACCTTAGTGTCGAGACGCTGGTTATGATCGAGCAGAATCAGAGTCGGTACCGCTCGCACACCTAAACGGTGAGCCAGCTCGAAGTCTTCATCTGCATCGACCTTCACAATTCGCACAGTGCCAGCATACGCCTGCTCGATCATATTGATCACCGGCGCAACCTGCTTACAGGGACCACACCATTCAGCGCTGAACCACAGCATGACAATGGGCTCAGGATACTGATGACCATTATTGGAGATTCCCTGAGTGCCTGATTCCATCGCGATTACTCCTCGGCGTTGGTTTCAGCAACCGTCAAGGCTTCAATGCCATCCCATACGCGATAAGCAGTTTTCAAATTAGCCGGAACATCTTCTAACCATTTTTGCTGTACCGCTTTGTTCAGGTTCAGGTACAGTTTGTTGTCTTCGATGTAAAAGGCCGCCGGGTCAACATCAAGCTTTTTGTTTAAGGCAACGCCCATTGCACAATAACCACCAAACTGAGGTGCATACTTGTCGGCATTGGCTTTAAACATGTCGCGGTTTTTTGCGCTGGAGAAACGATAAATAGCACCGTCATGTGTGGCGGTGTACATTGCCGAGCCTTCAACTGGCTTTTGCTTTACGAAGTAAGCCACCGGGTCGTAACCATGGATAGCCACATCGTTGTCGCCAAGATTCACCGCAGACGCAAAAGACAGACTGCTAAATAAGATAGAACCGGCCAGACCAGCAATAGTGAATAAACGAGAGATTTTCATAATATTTTCCTTTAATGGATTAATGTAAACAGAGTTTGTGGGAGAGCACATGGTGCTCATGCATTCCCTGACATATAAGGTATGAAAGATTGGTTAACGGAAGGAAACAGAAGCACCATAAAACGGCGCTATTCGTCCAAACAAGCCTGAATGAGCGAGCCGGATGGCTTAAACGCTGTGTTAATAGTGAGTCCGGGGTATTCTGATCCTTATAGCCCCTGCCACCGTTTACTCAGTAAACCCACTGCGGCAATCAAATATGTTTGGATTATTTAACAAAGACCCCAGCGCAAAACTGCGTAAGCAACACGCGGCGTTGCAGGAAAAAGCCATGCTCGCCCAGCGCAAAGGTGATATTAAGACTTACTCTATGCTGACCGCAGAGGCGGAAACACTTTGGGCAAAAATTGAAGCGGCAAAAAAGCAGTAATGCAGATACAAAAAGGGCACACTTTTTACAGTGTGCCCGGCTTGCTGTTTTACGGAGAACAAGCAAAAAACGAATCAATGAGTCACTGTTTGAGCGACTCAGCGTAATCCTCGGCCTGTTGTAATAAGCGCAATACATTATTACCCCAAATATCGGCCAGATCTTGTTTGGTATAACCTTCGGCAAGTAAACGTTCAGTTACCAGCGGCAGCGCCGCTACATCCATCATACGCTCAACGCCACCGCCACCATCCCAGTCAGCGCCTACACCGGTATGTTTAGGTCCGGCAACTTTAAGAATATGGAGAAAATGCGCCATATAATCTTCAAAGGTAGCCCGTACCGCCGGATGCTCCAGATCGATTTTCTTGCGCTGTGCCTTTAATGCAGCAACCTCAGCAGGTGTCATGCTGGCAATATTACCCATCTGCTGATAAAGCACCCCATAGGCTTTGCGACGTTCAGGATCACTGGGCAGTTCTTTAAGGTAAGAACCATAAGCATTTACATGGATGACACCGCCGCTGTCCACCAGCTTTTTAAGTAGCGAGTCGTCAACATTACGGGGATGATCGTAAATCGTTTTGGTGCCAGAGTGCGATAAAATTACCGGTGTTTTCGACAATTCAATCATATCTTCGAGCAGCGCATCATGCGCATGGGATCCATCCAGAATGATGCCCAGTTCATTGGCTTTTTTTACCAGCTGCTCACCCAGCGGGGAGAGCCCGTCATATTGCTGGCCATCCGGATCGGTAGAACTATCGCCAAACTGATTATTTTTAAAATGCACCGGCCCCACCATCCGTAACCCCATTTTATAAAAGGTTTCCAGCAGACTGAGATCTTCACCCAGTGGGTAGGCATTTTCCATGCTGATATAAACAATCTTCTTGCCTTGGGCGGCTATGGCTTTGGCGTCTTCCGGTTCAGTCGCTAAAGCGAAGGTTTCCGGGTGAGCCGCCACCATTTTATGAATTGCCATTACCCGCATTAAGGCCGTATCCCGGGCAGCAATGAAGCCTTCCGGGGTAACCGGCCCCTGGGGCGTGTAAATCACCCAAAAGCCACCATCCAATCCGCCCTCATTCATGCGCGGGACGTCAACCTGGGAAAAGTCATCGTCAAAGGTGTGGGCGTGCATAATGTCAAACCCCGGCTGCACTAACAGCGCTGGCGTATCCAGGTGGGTGTCCATCACCACCAGGGAATCATGAAACGTATCATCCGCTGTAGACGCCGAGACTGCGCTAACGGCACTGCAAGAAGCAGCCACCGCTAACGCACATAAGGTCGTTTTGATATGTTTTTTCATTTAGAAGTCTACCGTTAACGTGGCCTGGAATGTACGTGGACTCAGAGGCCGGCCAAATGACGAGCCGGTGAAGCCAAACGACATCACTTCTTTGTCGAACAAGTTGTCGATGTTAAAACGTAAACGCATATTTTCCGGCATTCCAAAATCGTTGGGACCACCAACATCGACATACGCCTGAGTCACTAAATAACTCTCAAGCTCATAGGTTTCGCTGAAGTCGGTATAGCGGGTACTGGTGTACTTGGCCGACAAGTTAGCCACCAGCCACTGTGTAGGTTCGTAGGTAACACCGCCGGTGAGCAACCATTCCGGACTATCTGGCAATTGGCTGCCTGCCGGGTTACTGGCAAAGCCATCTACCAACTCGGCTTTTTTATACGATACATTCGCGTTAAAGTAGAGCTGACGGTCAAAGGCTTCAGGCTGGAATACACCGCTTAATTCGATACCGTAGGCCTTTGATGCCCCGGCATTCACATAAAAGGTTTCGGGTTGACCGGTTGCCGGATTAATCACACTGCTGGCAATCAGGCGATTATCAAAGCGAGTGTAAAACAGCGCAATGGCGCCGTTATAATTTTCACGGTTGGTACGATAGCCGAACTCGTAGTTATCGGCCTCTTCACCTTCTGGTGCTTCCGCAGCAAAACCTACCGCATTGTCGAAGATATCGTCGGTACCGGCGGGCAGAGCGAAGTTTTGCGCAAATGATGCAAATAACTGATCGGTATCATTTAAACGATACACTGCACCAACCATAGGTAAGAAATTATCGGTATATTCGGCCTCAACATACTGCGGGCCATAGCCGGGCTGACCGTCTATTTCGTAGTCGGCATAATCACGGTAGCCGTCCAGCGAGTAATCAATCGACAGAGACTTAAAGCCAATTTCGAGCACCAGATCGTCGTCCATCATGCTGAAATTATCTTTTAAATACAGCTGCGTAGTATCGCGCACCGCAGTATAGTTACGACGATAGTAGGCTACTTCGTCGTATATTACGTCACCATCAGCACTGCCGCCGGTTTTATTCAAACGTGCCTGGGTGCGATTGTAGGTGTCATCCTCAATCCAACCGCCAAAGGCAATTTTATGATTACCCATAAACCAGGTAAATCCACCCACTAAACCTTCTCGTTCACCACCCACCGTTGACAAACCATACTGTACGCCACGCGGATGTACGACATCGAGTCCTGCGGCAGCCTGACGAGTATAAATATCTAACGTATTGGTATAGCTGTCAGGTGACACACCATAACCATCTTTGTCTTCATAGTATGCGGTCACGTCAAACTGGATATCTTCGGTGATATAGGTGCCAAAAGCTAATGAATAGAGTTTATCGTCGCGAATATTGATGCGATCTTCATAATAACTGGTACAATTTGAACCCGTGAATACCGGCGTAAAATCGCTATCATCAATGCTACCGTCGCCATTGAAGTCATAAACACCTTCTTGCGCGCCAATACACCCTTCAGGAATACTGTCCACATAACTGTAATAATAGTCGTCAGCAAAGGTTGAGGCGGCTGCGGAGGGTGAATCATAATCAAAAAAGTCGTTGGCAACATAGGTTGCTCTGATATAGCTGTCACCAAATTCATAAAGCGCTTTAGCCTCAATGTGTTCGCGGTCTATCGTACCCGGACCACGCCACAAATCTGAATCCGTTTTCGAGCGGCTCACATAGGCCCTGAAACCGTCAATATCTCCCGTTTCCAACTTAACGAAAGTACGTTGTAAATCAAAATCACCGACAGTGACGGCAACCATACCGCCCATTTCCTCAGACGGACGTATAGTGCTGTATTCAGCGATAGGGCCTAACGATGCATAGCTGGGTTCAGAAACATCTCCGGCACCAGGAGAGGCGATTACTGCGCCAAGGTTTTCGTTGTCAACATAACGAAATATAGGGCTGCCGCCGAAGGCATCAGAACGCCCCATCGGCACGCCATCAAGCACAAACCCCATCTGGCTTAATTGAAACGCACGCACTTGTACTGAGTTACCAAATTCATACAAACCCAGAGCACCGTCAGTTTGAACATTAAATCCGGGCAGGCTCTCGAGCATTTTCAATCCGGAAATGCCAGACGGGGCTGAGAGCAATTCATCACGGGTAACGGCCAGGGTGTTGGTGGCTTCGTCGGTACCAATAGCGATATCGGTTTGCGAAATTCGCCGGCCTATAACAACAATTTTTTCGTTGTTATCAGATGCAGTATCAGAAGAAGATTGCGCATGAACCTCTGAGGCAATGAGTAGCTGGCTCATAACACCTGCCAGTACAGATAAAGTGAAGGGTTTAGCTAAGCTTTTAGTAGTCATATTGTGTGTGTTCTCAATCAGGTGAAGATTCCCTTGTGGATACCCCTGTTTTTATTCTGCGCATTTCCCTTTGCGGTTTGTTTCACACAACAACAATCAAGCGGCGTACCAAAACATTGAATTTAATGAAAAATGAAGACGAGTTGACCATCAGAAAAGATGATGCACATATTTAATACCGTATACTTTATTACCATTACAATAATTTAACATGTTAACTGAGTGCGTTATTCCACTCTGCACAGTGAAGGGGAGCATAAAATAATCAATTGCACCAACATTAGCCAAAAGCATAAAAGATAGAAATCTTTATACTCAATCTGTATTTTTTCGTATAGTAAGAAGCGCAAACAGCAACGAGGAAAACACGTGACAAACGCAACCAAAATGACCACCGGCATGAAGATATTCGCCTGGATAATGGTGCTTTGGAACGCCATTGGCGTGGCCGCATTTTTCAGTCAGGTAATGATGACCCCGGAAACCATTGCTACGCTACCAGAAGAACAACAAGCGATATATCGCGACATCCCGGTTTGGTCCTACGCTGCATATGCCGTTGCGGTATTTGGCGGATTGCTCGGTTGCGTTATGTTAGCCTTGGGTAAAAAGCTGGCGTTTCCTCTGTTGGTAATGTCGTTGGCCGGTGTACTGGTGCAGCAGTATCATAATTTTGTTGTGGTCGATGCAATTGGCATTATGGGCCCGGGCATTGTAATAATGCCAGCGATTGTTACCAGCATCGCTTTGTTTCTGGTACTGTTTAGTCAACGCGGTGTTAAAGCCGGCTGGCTGCACTAGTCCCCGAGCCAGCTTATCTTAGCTGTGCACGCTCGCAGCAGTTCTAAACAAACGAGTTTTTTATGCAGTATTCCCAACGGGCGCAATCTGTAGCGCCCTTTTACGCAATGGCCTTTGGCGAACAAGCGGCCAGCCTTGAAGCCCAGGGCAGATCGGTGATTCGGTTTAACATTGGCGAGCCAGATTTTGGGGCTCCGCCTGCCGTACAGGCGGCTATGCAACAAGCCATTGCCACCAATGATTTACCTTATACTGGTGCACTTGGTACACCTCAGTTACGTGCAGCAATTGCTGATTTTTACCGAACTCAACATGGACTAACGATTAGCCCGGCTCGCGTCATTGTAACGGCAGGTGCCTCTGCGGCCTTACTACTGGTATGCGCGGCACTGGTGGACAATGGCGACGAAGTCATGATGGGTGACCCCTCTTATCCGTGTAACCGCCAGTTTGTGACGACCTTTGGTGGTGACATCAATTTAGTGCCAACCAATGCAGACAGTCATTTTCAACTGACCACTTCATTGATAAAACAACACTGGCAACCGCACACAAAAGCGTTGATGATTGCAACCCCCTCAAATCCAACCGGAACCGCGGTGAGTCTGAGTGAACTGGCCGCCATGTGCGAGTTTGCTAAAGCGCAAGGCGCATGGCGCATTATCGATGAGATATACCTTAATTTAAGTGATGGTGAGCAAGGCGCGCCGCAAACGGCACTGGCCCACGACGATGACGCGATTATCATCAATAGCTTTTCAAAATATTTTGGCATGACAGGCTGGCGCCTCGGCTGGATGGTGGTGCCGCAAAGCATGGTCGAAGTGATCGAACGACTGGCACAAAACCTCTATATTTGTCCTTCGACACCCGCCCAGATTGCCGCTCTGGCCTGCTTTACCCCTGATTCACTGGCCATATGCGAGGCACGTAAAGCCTCATTATTAAAGCGTCGAAAACGGGTACTCGACGGTCTGTATGATATCGGTCTGAAAGTGCCTGTTGCACCCAACGGCGCGTTTTATGTGTACATTGATATTAGTGATACAGGCTTAACTGCCATGACGTTTTGTCAGCGCTTGCTCGATGAGCAGGGCGTCGCGCTCACCCCGGGCAACGACTTTGGTGTTACAGATGCCGATAAGTATGTACGGTTATCTTATGCCACTGCTGAATCAGCTCTGACCGAAGGTCTTTCTCGTATTGGCATGTTTGTGAATACTTTATAGCCCCCTCACAAGCATCAGCAAGCTATTGATATTCGCTGTAGAAAAGCGTTAACTATTCATCGGTTAATATCACAATATAATAATAACTCACCAGGAACTCCAATCACCTATGAAACGACTATTTTTATTAAGTGCCATATCGCTAGCTATGGCTGGCTGTTCAGAAGCTCCACCACCCAGCGCCACAACTCAGGTGCCGGTAACGCAAGCGGCGGCAGTGGTATCCGAGACTGAGCGATTAAACGCCTGGTTTGAAGAGAAATACGAAGAACAGCTGCAGTTTTCACCACTGTCACTTACCCGCCAGGGCCGCAAAGACTTGTATGATCAAATCGATGATATGTCTGAGCAGGCTCAGGCCGAGCAACTTGCCTGGCGCGCGGCATCAGTCAGGGAACTGAAAGAAACGTTCGATTACGACAAGTTGGATGAAAATGCCAAAATCTCTTATGACCTTTGGATATTTCAGTACGAACAAGCAAAACAACAAGCTGAGTTTTTACGCCGCAATTATGTATTAACGCAGATGAGCGGTATGCAGTCTATGTTACCGACGCTTATCATGAACTACCACAAAGTATCTGAACCAGCCGATGTCGATGCATACGTATCGCGACTAAAAGGCATCGGTCGCGCAATTGAGCAATTGACTGACCGGGTTGCGATTAATGCAGACGAGGGCGTTAAAGCACCTTACTTCGCTTATGAAGGTGTTATCAAGCAAAGTAAGGCGGTGATATCCGGCTATCCCTTTGACCCGGACAGTGATACTGACGCGTCGTTACTTGCTGATATTAAAAGCAAAATAGCGAGCCTGGTTGAGGCTGGTAAGTTGAGCAAAGATGAGGCAAAAGCGCTTATTCAGGAGGCAGAGACCGCATTGCTGGAAAACGTCATGCCAGCCTATGGCAAGCTTATCACCTGGTTTGAAAACGATCTGCCTAATATCAGCACCGAAGCACAAGGCGCCGGGGCATTGCCGCAAGGAGAGGCGTACTACAATGCCATGTTAGCGTATCGCACTACGACCGACCTTACTGCTGATGAGATCCACCAAATTGGCTTAGCTGAAGTCGACCGTATTCTCGGTGAAATGAAAAAAATCAAAGAACAGGAAGGCTTTGACGGGTCATTGCAGGAATTCTTTGCTTACATCAAATCAGATACCTCCGATGAGCGTTTCTATTACCCTAATACCGACGAAGGTCGACAGGCGTATCTTGATGATGCCACCGCTTACCTGGATAACATAGAAAGTAAACTGCCAGAGTTTTTTGGTATTTTACCTAAAGCCAAACTGGTGGTGAAGCGCGTAGAGTCATATCGTGAGCAAGCCGGCGCACCACAACATTATTTTCCAGGCTCACCAGATGGCAGCACGCCCGGGGTGTATTATGCGCATCTTCTGGACATGACCAGCATGCCCAAAAACGAAATGGAAGCCATTGCTTATCACGAGGGCAACCCCGGCCATCATATGCAGATATCCATTGCGCAAGAGCTTGAAGGCGTACCCAAGTTTCGTACCCAGTCATTCTTTAACAGCTACGTAGAGGGCTGGGCACTTTATGCCGAGTCTGTTGCCAAAGAAATGGGCGGATATCAGGATCCCATGTCTGATTTTGGCCGTCTGGTTTCTGAAATGTGGCGCGCGATTCGTTTGGTTGTCGATACCGGTATTCATGCCAAAGGTTGGTCAGAAGAGCAGGCACAGCAGTTCTTTAAGGATAACTCACCTATTTCAGATGGTGCGATTAAAGCCGAAGTTCAGCGCTACTTTGTGTGGCCAGGACAAGCAACGTCCTACAAGATTGGCATGCTGAAAATTCAACAACTGCGCGCCAAAGCAGAACAACAACTGGGTGATAAGTTTGATATCCAGGCGTTTCATGACGTGGTTCTGGGCAGTGGCGCAGTGCCGCTAACCATACTGGAACGTATGGTCGATAACTGGATTGCTGAACGCAAAGCGTCATAAACGCATTAGCTCGACCTGTAAAAACCATAAAGCCGATGAATTTCATCGGCTTTATGTTATCTGCACGTAGGTTTGGAATGTCTCGGCTAGCGTCGATGGTGTATTCCAAACACGTCAGCGTTTTAAAACTTTAATTGAAAACCGGTATAACCATAAAGCGTATCATCCGGGTAATCCCCCTGCTCTAACGCTTCACCTTTGAATAAGTACGCTCCGCCAAATTCCAAACGGAATTTAGGCAGCAACTGATGACGCCAGCGAAATTCGATCTGGTTACCGATATCATCGGCGCTGCCAACCGGTGTCTTGTGATAACTAAAATTCAAATAACGCACTAACAAATTATCTTTCTTGCTGAATTTACTTACCATTTTAAGCCCCAGCGACACTAAGTTGCGACGAGGCAGAGTTCTGTAAACCTCGGTAGGACCAAAATCGAAACGGCGAACACCATACAGACCGTCAAAATTGCGGTTGGTACCGTCGCTGCTGTCATTATCGCCGCTAATAATATCTGCCACCGCCTGCAGCGAGGTATTGTCGGTTATCATCTGTCCGATAGCGCCATGAAATAACCAGGCGCGTTGATCGATTTCTGTGGTGTCACTGGGCGACGACGTTTGATGGCGCGTGCCGGACTGCAAAATTACTTCCGCATCGGCGCGCCAGTCACTGGTATTCGGTAACGTATAATGGGCACTTACCGTTAAAAACTGTCGGTTGGCGGTATTCAGATCAGGACCGTCATCTTCATCTAACCAATAGCTTTGTAACTGCCAGGTTTTGTTCTGAGAGTAAGCATAAAAACCATATAACTGACGCTCTGAGTAAGACTTATCCAATGCCCGCTCATTACTATCAATGCTCGCAGCATCACCGGGTAAGCGGGTAACGGGGCGCAGATAGACCGCTCTTACATTCCAGTCCTGCCACTGCCAATCACTGACTACACCGTCGAACGTATTCAGCGCATTGCGAAAGTAGGCGCTGGCAATCAAACGGCGACTGCCGTGATCAAGCAAAAAACGCCCAACACTGGTTTTTTTCATGCTTAAATCGCTATTGGTGTTTGCTTCGCCTAACCATGAAACATGCAGTTGAACAGGTTCCAGCGTGTTCACCTGTGAACGCCCCAACGTAGGATCGTCATTATCTAAATATACTCTTGAGTCACCAAGCTCTCCAACCAGTTCAAAACGCGACCAGGTCATTACGCCCTTCACTTGTAACTTTGAAGAAAGCCGCTGGTTATGTTGATGAAAGCGTTCGTCAGTGGTCGGGAAAAACGGATTAGTTAAGTTCTCATAGCGCAAATTCCACTGTCCCGACACATCAAATTTTGGAGATTCAGCCAAAGCTGGCAACGACAGCCCCAGTATGATTGCTCCCATACTGAGTTGTTTGGTAATTTTTGGGTAAAGTGATCTCATGCGGTGTCTCCCGTTACTTCACTTTGGGTTTTTTTATAGGTTTAAGGTCTGACTTTGCTGTCAGGTTTTAAAGCGGCTTATCTTCTGGCCTAGCTGGAGTACAGTGCTATTAACGTCGTTGGCGATACCATCGGTGTCTTCAATCGTTTGCTGGTTTTGATGGCCAAGCGCATTGAGATTACTCACGTTGGTGTTAATGTCAGCTACCACCTGGCTTTGTTCCTCGGTGGCTGCGGCAATCTGGTAGATAGTTTCGTTGGCCTGATTAACAGCTTCGTTGACCTGCTCAAAGGCAGTCGCTAGTTGTTCTGATATGGACACCACTGACTCTACTTCACTAGCACCTTGTTCTATTGCAGATACAGCATTGCTAACACTTTGTTCCAGGCGGCCAAGCATTTCATTGATGTTTTCAGTTGATTGCTGAGTTCGACTAGCTAATGTGCGCACCTCATCGGCAACGACCGCGAAACCACGCCCTTGTTCGCCGGCTCGTGCGGCTTCAATGGCTGCGTTAAGCGCAAGCAAGTTAGTTTGTTCAGCAATTCCCCTGATGACATCTAACACGGCAATGATATTTTGCGACTCTTTAGCAAGGCTGGAGATAACGTCACTGGCGTTACTAATTGATGTCGACAAGTTCGATACATTGCGCACAGAGTCATTCACTATTACCTTAGAGCTGCTGCTGATTTCCGATGCAACCTTAACCTTTTCCATGGCCCCCTGACTGTTGGTGGCTGTATCCGCCACCACATGGGTTAATTCATTTACTGCAGTGGCAATTTGTTCGAGGTTTTCATTTTGTTTATGTGAGGATGACTTCACTGTCACTGATGCGTCATTAAGATTAGCTGCAGAGCCTTTTAAGTTTTCTGTATCCTGCTGAATGACAATGATCAGTTCTTGTAAATTACTCATAAACTGGTTAAACGTTGACGCCAGCGTAGCCAGTTCATCTTTGCCTTTGCTATCCAGGCGGCTACGTAAATCACCATCTCCCTGGCTAATGTCCCGCATTACAGCAATCAAGGTATTTAAACGATCCGTTATCAAACGGGGAGCATAAATGATCGACAAAGCACATACCACCAGTACCAGAACCACTACTATGACAAGCGTGAACTGTCCGCTTTGCGATTCATCCTGCATATCTGCGTCAAGTGCATTAGCTGCATTATTAATTAGCTCACCTAATTTGTCATAATGTCCGCGCAGTGTTTCAAACTCAGTTGAAACCCGGTTAGCCCGAAGCGCCATCGCCTCTGAAGTTTGCCCATTTCGGATCATAGAAACAACCAGCTTGGCACCGCTTAGCCACTGTTCGTAATCACGTTTAAATTCACTGCTACTGCCTACACCGGCCAACTCGCCGTCAACCAGTGCCCTGGCTTGGTTCATTCTGTCCAACGCTTGCTGGGCATTATCTTCAAAGTCAGTAACCGCCGAATCAAAGTTGTCATTGGTGTTACTAAGAATAATGACATCCTGCAAGGCAGTGTGAGCCTGATATAAGTCGCGGTCCGCATTCAAAGTAAGGCCCACTGCATTAAGGTATCGCTGCGTAATAAGCTCAGCATTGCTTGCCATACTGTTAAGAATGAATATGGATAACAGGGCCACAACAGCAAAAAGCGCAGTGATAAGTACTAATGGTAGTGCAAATTTATTTCTTATTGAGAACTGGCTAAAGTCAATCATGGATCGCTCCAAGACCTCTGAAACGCTAATCGTAGAGAAAGCTTGGCACAGATTTGGTCTTTTGCAATAAACTAAAGAATGATTTTTGGTACTTTTTACGCACTACCTTTGCTATAAATCAACTTTCTGGTAGTCGTTGCTATTAACAACTATAAATCTTCAAAAAACGATTATTGATTGCGATAGGGAAACGCTTCATAAAAGCTAAGCGGAGAGAGGTATAGATTGCTCAACGAGTTTCAACATGAATAAAGCGGTAATAATAGATAAGCTGCCTCAATAGTGCAGCAGCGAGTACAATAGCGATCTGACTGCTATTGAATAATATTACTATATCCGTTCATAGCAGTAATATTTTCGCCTTCAAAATTTACTGCCATGCACTGAAAATTGAGGGTATTGAATACCTGACAAACCCGTCTCGTTGCTGTTTCGGTTTCAAAAGCGCCTACCCTCAGGCTATACAATGTTTGCCCTCCTTGCTGCTGCGTGAACACTTTTGCCTGAACTGTCTCTACTAGTGCCGGGAACTGCCGGGTAATTCTCTTCCAGCCCTGATTGGCTGCAGATAAACTCATGAAGTAAGCAAGATGAGCGGCATAGAATTGCCGTTCAGGCACCTGGTTATCTTCTTGGCCGGGCATCGGCATGCCACTTTCAGATGACTCTTCGCCAGATTCATCCTCCTGTTGTGACACCGAAGCATCACTGTCAAATAGCTCATCGTACAGATAATCATCTTCTTCCGCCTCAATGTGATCAACCTGGCGTTCACCAGCATATTGCGGTGGCAGATTATTCAGGTCGGCTTGCATGTCCACTTCAGCTAAAATAATGGCAAGATCCTCTTTCAGCGCAGTCAACTCTGTGAGTTGAGGCTTAACCTGCTGCCATTCTTTAATAAATGCCGTAACTTCTTCAGTTGTCATGGGTTCCTGCATCGCGGTGCGTTGTGGCCCAGTGGTCGAACAGCCATGTAGTCCCAATGCCGCACATGCAAAAAGACTCAGAACAATCAGTGATCGGCCCCTGCAATAGTACATGGGAGTAAGTAACATTTAAGACAGTTCCTGTAAAAATTTTGACTATTTATAAGTACATCTCTGCTTATCGCTACGCAAGATATACGCCACTTTAAAATATATATGGCATGCTTTCTGCTATTCTTACTAATATTAACAATGCGTGTCACTAACTGCTATAGGTTCGATAATGAATATAAAGCTGGTGCTTTTGATGCTTGCAGTTGCACTGCAAAGCTGCAGTCTTACAGACAATAAAGGGGATAGCTCACCGGCTAACAACTCCGCACACTTATATCAGCCGGGCACCATGCAACATTCCCAAGACCGACATTTGGCACAAAATATACAAGGCTATGCCAAATTAATGGTCGATGATATGGCCATCAACATGCGCAACCTGGATCCCGAAGCCAAAATTGCCGTCACGACATTTGTACGGATTGATTCAGATCTCACGCAAACCTCAGCACTGAGTTTAGAGCTTGCCGAAGCGTTTATGTCAGAGTTACATCGTTTTGGTTTGACAACTGTTGATTTTAAAGCAGCAGACTACATTCGTGTTACTGACAACGGCGACTTTGTAATGACCCGTGATTATCTGGAACTCAAAGAGAATATATCTGCAAGCTATGCGCTACTGGGTACCTATTTGGTTCAGCATAATGGTATCAGTGTTCACGCCCGTATCGTAGAACTCTCATCGCAAACCGTACTGGCAACCGGCGAAACCACAATACCGCCAGAATATTTGCGATATGTCTCTCGCAACCCAAGAAAAAGTGGATCCCACTATGAGAGTTAATCCCAATTTTAAACGTCTACCCAGTGTCGTCTTATTAACTCTGGCTATGGCAGGCTGCCAAAGTTCAGACCAAAGCGCTGACCAGAGCAAAACAGAAGATGCGGTGCTGAGTATTCTTACCAGTGAGCAAGCATCCCCTGCGGCAAATAACACATCGCCAGCACGTGATTATTCGGTATATACACCTATGCATCACAACAAAGTGTTGTCTGACTACGCCGAGCAGATTGTCATGCAATTAAAGCTTCAGGGCCAGTTTGACAAGCCCATCGCCGTGGCGTCTTACGTTGAATTTGATAACAACCTGAAGACCACTAACGGGCTAGGCAACCAGCTTGCGGAAGCAGTACTCATTGAGATGTCAAACATGGGCTACCCTATGATGGACATTACCACCAGCAATTCAATTCTGATGAACGACAGTGGTAGCTTCGCGTTTAACCGTGATTCGAGCAAATTTGCTGATGACATTTGTTGTGTGCTAAGTGGCAATCTTATCTACGAGCGTCGCGGGGTTAAAGTTAATACCAAACTTTTGGAGTTACAGTCAAAGCGGGTATTGGCCTCTAATAGCCAGCTAATTCCCTATTTTATTGCTGAAGAATTTGGTCGGCTCAGAGCGCGGTAATACTTAGTCGGTTAGTGCCTGCTCTGACCCGTCATATTGCGTCACAATACAAACCCGTTGTAATGCTCTGATTTGCCGGCACATCTCATCAGCGCCCTCACGCGTTGCGAAAAGACCCGTTTTCAATCTGAATATTGCGTTACCGTTCACCATAACTTGTTGATAACGAGGTATCTTAGCGGAAAATATCGCTGGTGCTTGAGTGGCGAGTTGTTGCCACAACACCACCAGGGTTTGTTTTTCTCCCATCGCGGCCAATTGCACACCATATTGACCTGAAATGGTCTCTGTCGTGTCGCTCCCCGTGTCACTGTCGGTATTATCCTCAGACACTGAATTAGCCGCCATATTGCTGCCGGGCTTCTGCACCTGGGCCATTTTGGGTGGGATTGGCGCAGAGCCGGTCTGCACCGGTTTATTGCTGCCAGTACTGGCAGACTCTGACGACTCAGCCAACGCATTCAATTGCGAGATCAGCACTTTAAACTCGTCTTCCAGCACCAACAGACGCTCTACGCCGTCTTGATTTGCCCGCCACGCATTAATCGCTTCTTTATGTTGCGGATAGTTCGCCAGCAAGGTTCTTATTGCCAGGCGCTCTTCAGCGGTTAGCGGTGGAACGGCCGAATCAGCTTTAGGCGCCTGATGACTCGCCGGTTGGTTGGCGCATCCACTCAACATGGCAATCAGGACAAGTCCAATTACTGTGAAATACTGTGTCTTCATTGTTATCCTAATAGTTAAACTCTACTGTATTCACGTTACAAGCTACGTTCTTCGCTCGCATTAGCTTACAAACTTCCACCATACTGGCTTTGTCTTGCTCGCTCTGTCTTTCCTGATAGTCGATACCCAATACATATTTACCCGACTCCGCAACGTAATAAAACGCATTGCTGAGTAAATCTGAATCAAGACGTCGGTCCAGTAGTTTGAGATAAAGCCTGAGCATGGATAATGAAGAAAACTCTCCTGCCACTGCAACAAAACCATCGGCCGACATTAACTCTCGCAAGGTCATATCGACACCGGTAATTAAATCACCTTTATTCGACACGGTCACACTTTTAAAACGTTCAGGTGTCATGCCGCGCTGTCGGCCGCTGGACGTATCAACTTCTATAGCATAAGTGCCGGGCATAATTTTTGTAAACAGATAATAGCCATCAAACTCGGTGCGCGTGGTTGCTACCACGTCTCCATTTTGATTAACCATGTTCATTCTTACGTAAGGCGCAATTTGCTCCTCATTGTTTTCGTTACGCCAGTACAATGTGCCATCCAATTCGCCGGCTCTGACTACCGGAATATCAAATTGCTGAATACTTCCGCGCCGACTGGCCACAGCAAAGCCATCGGTAGCAACAGTCATACTCGGATGTGTAAATGTCGATTCATCAACGATAATATCGGTACGTCTGTTAGCGGGCAGTGATTTAAGTACCGCCAGTCCCTGCTCATTGGTTTTTTCATCTCTGAAGGCTTGCGCGGCGCTCACTTCTACGTTTTCTAACGTTGGCTCACCCTCATTAAACGTACCATCGAGATTTTCGTCTTCAAACATGCGCAGCACTACAGCCCCCGATTGTGACAGGGCGCGGCCCGACGTAAACAGGGTGTCGGTAGCAGCGTCGTAACCTAACCCAAACCGAAGGACCAGATTAATACTCCAGTCCTGTCCTTCTGCATAGTTGGCAATACCACTAAGAGATACATTGTCACCTAACCAGTTTAAGCGAAGATCATAGCGTGAACGCTCTGAAGCTACGTCATAGGTATAACGTAATTCCGAGGTAAGCTTATTCGTAATGGGGTAATTAAGTGAGGTGCCTACGGAATTAAACCGGGTATCCGGATCGATTTCATATTCACCAAAGACACGCGTAAAGACGGGCCCGAAACGATTACGATAAGCCAGTGAGCCAAGCGTCGACTCAACGGACATTGCACTATTTGCTTCTGTCACAGGCAGCGTATCCTTTTGCCACAGAACACCATGTGAAAACGAACCAAAAGAGGAGTTAATGCCCAATGAGTTCTGGAACTGCTGGTTTACACCGCCACTGGGCAGCTCTGAACGAGACCACACATTTTGGTAGCTAAGAGGCGTACCAGAACTGGCAAATAAGGTACCGGTAAATCGTAAGTTAACATCTTGGGTGACTAGCTGGTTGACCTCCGAACGCTCAAGCAATAGTTCATCAAGCAGTTCACTTCTGCGGTAGGTGGCATCAATACTCACACCAGCCACCTGCGTACGGAATGAATGGAGCATGGCACGGCGCTCATCATTTTCAAGCTGGAAAATACTATTGATTAACCCGAAACGGCCCAGTACCAGATTGGAACGCAGCGCAACACTTTCAACCTTGTCCCCTTCTTCCGGGGCAAAGTATGAACCACCAACCCCAAATGATAGCCAATCGGTTACACCGTAATCGTAGGATAAGCTTACTAATGGTCCAAGGCGGGTAGGATCATCAGTAAAGTCTCCCACACCTAATACCGACTCATTACTTTGCACTGCCGAGAACTGCACTAAACTCTCGCCTTGCTCTGCAATATTGGAGTCAACATAATACGATTCCTGGCGCCGCTCTATTTGCCCTTGCGGACCATAAAAAACAAATTCAAAATCGTTTTGTCCATATCCGAGCTCTACGTCGTTAAATTCGTAGCGCCCCTCAGCAACGCTGGTGCGGTTGTCAATAAGCACACCATTTCTATACAACTCAATGTCCCAGCCTACCTGAATTTCGCCGACCAGGTTAACCCGGCGGTTATCGACAATTCCATAGCGAGCATTGCTCATTCTGAAGCCTCGTCCCTGTGCTTGTGTTGCTCCGGCGCCGATGTTCACAGGTGTAACATCGCCAAACGCATACTCAGTCATTTTTAGAGGGCCAAGCAGGTCAGCGTTATTAGAATGTCGTGATAAGCTGAGGCGCGCGTCCACCAAACCACTGTTATCATTTCCTGACAAAAAGACCTGACTGGAAAAATAACCAGCGTCCTGACTGGACAAAAGAGAGTATGACGAATCAGTATTCGATTCATTAATCCGGGCAGAAGCCTGAACATCCAGTAACGGGGTAGAAAGCAATTTGTAGCCATTTTCTTTAACTGGCAGCACTGACTTTGAAAAAGACGTATCTTTGTCGAAACGCTTTCTCTGTCTGGCCAAGCGCTTTTCGATAGGGAAAGGCTGATCTGAATTCACCACAATATTTAATTGCCCTTCGTCAAAAAGCGCGGACACGCCAAACCATTGCTCTAAATCGGTCAGCTCAATGTAGATATCGTCCTGAATATCGTAGCGGGAGGAAGGTATGGTAAAAAGCTCGGAGCCAGCCATAACCGTCAATGACTCATCTGGCTGTTGCTGCAAGGCAAAGCTATTCTGCTGTGCTATAAACCACCCTGAAGCGGTGGCTTCTTCGGGATCTACATCTATGGCAAAATCGACCAGTTGCGCAAACTCCAGAAGGCCGATCCGATAGCCACCGGGACTGCGTATAGCATACAGATCACCGAGAAATAAATCGCCAAGTTGCAATGAGAAAATAAGTTCTTCGCCCACAGCAAAGCGGCTCTCGAAGATATCTGGCGAGGCGCTTTCTGTCTGTTCGCTCGCAGTTGTTGTCAGCGTGTTATCATGTGACGACTGACGTGCTTGCTGAGGTTCAGGTGTAAATAGGGAATCGGGGGTAGCCTTAGGTTGCAAGGCTTCGTCTTGAGTTTGCAAGGGCGCGGTGGCTGCGTTAGCTTTTTCAGTTTGAGTAGTTGCAGGGGCCTGATCCTGCTCCTGATAAATGGTGTTAATACGTTTGATGGTTTGCTTAATATCTGCCGGCAACACAGTTTGTGCGCCTACCGGAGAAATAACTACAACTGCAGTTACTACGACAGCACCCAGTAACCTGCTTGTTACTGGTATCGTTAATCGCAAGGACAACCGAAGTATATTCAAAGTTATTCAGTTACATGAGCGCAAAGATGTTATTGCGATATTACATCAATATCTGATTTTTTAAATCTAACAGTTTCATCAATATATACTTTGTCCTGAAAGTCTCTGACCCCCTCATAAACAATCCGCAATTGACCATCCTGAGGCTCAAAGTCGGCTTTTGCCCAAACCAATTGCGTGTTAACTTCATCAAGTTCCGCCCAAAAATTGAAGTCAGCCCGTTTGGCAATCAGTTTTTCTTTGCCACCATCTGGTGTCCAGAAAGCAGAAATATCACCACTGGAAGAATGTAACCCCTGCCTGGACATCCTGACCGAAACTGAACCACTCTCTTTATCTGGATAATAAGCCAAGGTGGTCTCTTCCAGCGCTACCGTGCTGTCGTAATTACCCTGTTGCACTGATACCGGCACAGCGAAGCTAACGGTCATATTGATTTGCATTGACGTACCTGCTTTTTTACGCTCTTCGTCTTTCGGGTTTGGTAATGCTTTAAACAGTAAGTGCGAGCGGTATTCACCGGCCGCCAGATCGCGTGGGCGTCGTAACGCTACCTTAATCGTCTGTCTCTCGCCCGGTTTAAGGGTGACCTGACGTGGCGCAAATCTGAGCATAGGACTCGCTAAGGGTAACCCGCCGGCGTCTTCTTTTTTGACCACCTCATAGCCGCCGTCCGGCAAGGCAATATTCTCTCTCCAGCTTAATCTGTAGGTGTTGGTTGTTTGCGAGGTATTGGTGAGTGACAACTCGGCCGTGCGCTCTGTGTCGTCAAATGAGACCCGCACCGGATAAATCAATAAATTCGCCGCGGTATCAAACGCTGCGAAGAGCATTAATACCAGGAAAAAAGGAAGTGTTGTTATTTTTTTCATTGTTGTTCCTTCAATAACTAATATCAATTGCCAAGTCTATATTATAGGACGCAGGACTAATATATGTCCCCCCCAGACCTGATGTTTCAAGCACACCACCAATAGTAAACTGCGCGATACCTGCCTGACCGGTATTCACTGACGATGGCATATCAACGGCTCGTAAAATAAATTGCTGTGTACCGGGGATGGTTGAAGATGAATATGCAGGCACATTAGCAGAGAAATTAATGACTGTATAAGGCGGCATATCGGTAAGAGAGTATACGCCTGGCGTTCCCAATTCTATAATGTAGATGTTATTCGTTGCGCTTGCCCGGCCTGAGCGTGACATTTGTATACTGCTCACGGAGCTGTTGTTAGTCACCGCTATTTTACCGAAACTAAAAGCGTTGTCTGTCAATAACTCGCCACATACAGGAAAGCATAAAAACAGTCCAAATAAACTTATCCAGCTTGTGCGATTGTTACCTAACCACATAATATAACAGACTAAACGAATGATGCTTTACAGCATACATCGTTTAGCCTGTGTTTTCACAATTTTAGCTATTAGTAACTCACTGTTACATCAAACTCACCAGCATAGGCTGTATTTTCGTAAGCAAGTGTGGGAGTACCCGGATCTGTAATCATCGTCGCACCAACCGTAAAGGCGATGTTGCCAGTACCATCAGCAGTAACAGTAGTGGTTGCCGCACCTGGCGTACCTGAAGACTGATACGCAGTAAAGTCAATTAACTGTAAGATCGGCGCGCCTGCAGGAGCAGGGTTAAGCGCTAAATCTGCTGTGGAAGGTAATGTCAGGGTAAGTGCTGTAAAAGGAGCCAGACCTGCTACTGCAAACTCTGGGCGTGTAGGTGTACCACCAACGTTTTGAATTACCGCTGTACCATCAGCTGTACAAGCAAGCGCACCAGCGGTGCCAAGCGTCGCATTCAGGGGTGAAGCCGGGTTTGCTGGCATTGTTAAACCAACACAGTTTACCGCAGCAGATCCATCTGCTGTTGCGCGGATAGTACCAAAATCAAGTGTACCGGTTAGGGTAAAGTCAATGGTGTTATCAACCGTTACTGCAACCGGTACTGTTAATGTTTCTGCAGAAACTGAACCGGCCATAGTGGCAATCAACGCAGCACCCAATACCGATAAATTTTTACTAAATTTTTTCATATGAATTCCTAATTAGGTAGTAAACAACGCCTCTGGCTGCCCGCAATAGCAGTAACACCAAACGCAGTATGTTATATCGGCATACAGCGCCGAATCTTTAGTTATAAATTTGATTTTTATGCCTTTTCGGCCGGGGGCGTATATTTCGTTGCCGATTCCATAAAATGGAGAGTAACAATTTAAAACCACCTCTAACCAATAGTGCGTAATATTTACCCAACGTCGTCGAAAGGTAAATACTAAGCCAAAAGAATAAACCCTGTTAAAGAAGTGGGAAAAAAAATACAGATTGACATTAAAATATACGGCCTAACGTTTTGCTTTTGCGAGCATCAAAGCACGGTATTGCTCCCCTGTTTATGAGGAATTGAGCGTTTCTTTGACTCAACAAAAACCCTTATGAGTCAAGGGTGCAACAGGATATTACGGTGCAGTCAGAAGCAAACTCTGCGTGCTTGTTTAACCGCAAAGTCAGATTAGAATTAAGGCAAGAGGTCTTGGTTGAATAACTTAAACAGTTTATTACAGTGTTCAAATTAACAGCAGTTGCGTATATTGATCTATAACTTTGTATTGATCGTTATATGCAGTTTGGTGATCTTTAGCGGTGTCTTTGATAAATATAGCTGTAGTTGTAGGTTCTAAGTCGTATACAGAGCGAAAGTCGACAATTCTGAGTTAACCCTAACCCGGTTTTCAAGTTCTTGATACTGGTGCCGTCAAATTGACTTATTAAATTTTACCCCCCTTCTTTTCCCCTGATGCGACGATTTGCCGCAGCGACATAGGTTATCTAAAAAAGTACCATCCGCTAAAAATAATTAGATTAAATAACCACATGTACGTAAAGAAGTTATCTATCATCATGCTCGTTGTCAGCTCTGCGATAAGTACTGAAACTCAAAGTAATGACAATGTAGAACATATTGTTATTACCAGTACCCGTGAAGCGAAAGCAACTCTAGAGTTGTCGGAATCTGTCGGTGTGGTCACTGAACAAATGCTTGCAGACATCGCTCCTGCGCACCCTTCTGAAGCGCTCAACCGCGTTGCTGGTGTTTACATTAATAATTTAGGTGGTGAAGGTCATATGACAGCAATTCGCCAACCACTTAGCACTTCAGGTGTGTATCTGTTTTTGGAGGATGGCATACCAACTCGGCCAACAGGTTTTTTTAATCATAACGGTTTATACGAAATCAACGTGCCGCAAAGTAGTCGCTTAGAAGTGATTAAAGGGCCGGCTTCTGCTCTTTATGGCAGTGATGCTATCGGCGGCGTGATAAATAGTATTACAAAGCAACCAACCACTGATTTATTGCTTGGGCTCAATGCTGAAGTAGGCAGTGATGGCTGGCATCGTGGCTTAGTGTCATGGAGTAATAGTGTTAGTGATAATGCATCTGCCAGAGTTGATTACAACTACACGAAGAGTGATGGTTTTAGAGATGAATCTTCATATGACAGACATTCAGTCAATGGTCGATTTGATGCGGATTTGGGTGAAAGCTGGCAAATGGTATTGACTGCTTCACATTCTAATATCGATCAATCCGGTAGCTCATCCCTTGAATTTGATGATTATATCAACCAAACAGAAAAAAATTTATATCACGGTGATATAGGGTATCGAGAAGTTAGTGCAAGCCGCATTTCGGCAGAATTAAGCTACCAAGTAAGTAGCCGCAGTTTGCTCTCGTTTACGCCATTTTACCGTCAAAATGACTCTAAAATGATGCCAAGTTGGATGATTACTTACGACCCCAATATTGCTGAAACAGACTTTCAGTCTTTCGGGCTAATGAGCAAATATCGTTATCGCAGCGATTCCGGCAACGTCGAATTTATCGCGGGTATTGATATAGACAGTACGCCGGCATCTTATAAAGAGCAACAAATCACGGTAGAGCAACAAGGCGACATTTATACCGACTATAGTGTAACGGAGCAATATAACTATAACTATGATGCGACTCAGCAAACCATTTCTCCTTATGTGCATGGTGAGTATCAAATAACACCACAATTAAGAGTCAACGCTGGCGTGCGTTTTGATCGCTTTGAGGTTGATTATACAAATAATTTGAGCGATGCCACTTTCGATTATGCGCACTTACGGCCGCAAAGCCAAACGATAACCTATGATAATACGAGTCCGAAGCTAGGTGTGATTTATCAATTCAATGACAATCATAATATGTATGTCAGCTACCGGTATGCTTTTCGTGCTCCAACAGTGGGTAACCTTTTTCGCCCTGGTAGTTCGCAGGGAAGTACAGAGCTTGAGCCTGTTCAGAGTAAAAGTGCTGAAATAGGTTTTCGCGGTCAAATTGCCGGACAACTTGATTATGAGGTTGCCATATATGATATGAATACAGAAGACGATATTGTTTCAGTGATAGAGGGGGACTCCCGAGTTACAACGAATGCCGGTGAAACTCAGCACAAAGGCATTGAGTTGGGGCTTGATACGATGCTTGGTAAACAGCTGCAACTTGGGCTTTCTTATACATATACTGACCAAACCTATAAAGACTTTAGTTATGTCTATTTTTCTACCGACTGTTTTTGTACACAAGCGCTTAATTTTGCCGGTAACCAAATAGCTAAAGCGCCAGAACATATTGGTAATGCCCGTATCGCGTACTACCCAAACTGGTTGACAGGTTTACGTGCAGAGCTTGAGTACAGTTACTTAGGTAGTTATTACACTGACCAAACGAATACGCAGATGGATGATGGCTTTAGCCTGGTAAATTTGCGATTTAATTATGATATTAACGATCAGTTTCAAGCCTACTTTCGGGTGATAAATTTAACCGACGAACTTTACTCCTCCTATACATCAAATCAAGTCGGCGACCCTGACCTTAGTTATCGTCCTGGGCAGCCACGTCGTTTCTTCCTGGGTTTTAGATATAGCTTGTAAGGTAAGTTATGAAACGTTTAATAAATACGTGGCACAAGAAGTTGGGATGGTGGGGATTAGCAGCGTTATCGATATGGGTTTTAAGTGGTCTGACTCATCCTATTATGTCTTGGTTTGGACCTCAAACAGCGGCATTTTTTGCGCCTAAATTGGTTATTGACCACACTCAGGTGGCTGGCTTCAATGCTTTATTGCGGCAAGCTGAGGTTCATAAAAATGCACAAGTTATAAAACTGGTCGCAAATGCAGAGTACGGCGCTTTACTGCAAGTAACCCGATCAGGGCAAACCGAACGAGACTACTATCACTTACAGACACAGCAAAAATTGAACGGTTTCGACCAAAAACAAGCAAAATGGCTTGCCAGTTATTACAGCGGAGCAGCGCAAACTGACATTGTATCTGTTCGCTTAATTAATGAATTTAATACTGACTATCCTTCTGTTAATCGGCTATTGCCTGTCTACCAAGTCGATTTTTCGTCCGGTACACGTGCCTATGTATTCACTGAAACGAATAGTTTGGCAAGTATCACCAATGACTTTAAAGAAAATTTAAAGGCGATTTTTATACAGTTGCATACCTTTCAGTGGTTACATAAATTTGAGTTTGGTCGGCTGCTGATCGTAAGTTTGTTTATGCTGAGTTTACTGGCAATGAGTTTAACGGGCCTCGGTTTAGTTATTGTGCTAAAGCAGCGCAAAATCAAACAAGCTAGTCGTCGTTACCATCGGTATTTGGCTTACCTGCTTTGGTTACCTTTACTGGGTTGGTCCGCAAGCGGATTTTATCACTTACTATACTCATCACAATCGCAAGAGGTCAGTGGTTTAAGGCTACAAGAGACAGCTCAGATCGATACAACACAAGGGTTAAATAATGGATGGATTGCACGATATCAAGACTATAATCTAAGCAGCGTCAGTGTGGTAAAAGATAGGCAAAACCAAGCAGTGTTGCGTATTAGCATTGCACCTAAAACGGATGTGAATGCAAACCGTGAAAGCCGTTTTAAAGGAATGCCTAGTGAAAGTAAGGCGATATATATTAACCCTTATACGGGTAAAGAGCGTGACGATCTTAATGATAAACAGCAAGCTGAGTTGTTAGCTGAGCGCTTTAGCGGCAGTGATACAAGCGCCATCGAGGATATTCAGCTTGTCACACATTATGGGCCTGATTACGATTTTCGAAATAAGCGCTTACCAGTGTGGAACGTAAAAGTGAACAATGATAATGCAAGTTGGCTGTTTGTTGATCCAGTCACAGGGGTGCTCGTTGATCAAAGTCGCAATCAAGATAGGTTAGAGCGCTTGTCGTTTTCATTACTGCACAAGTGGAACCACCTCACCCCCTTTATAGGTCGAATGTGGCGCGATAGTACTATTGTATTAACCTTATTATTACTCATTTTAATTGCAGGGCTCGGCGCTAAAATGATGCTTACAAAGCGAAAGTAATCATTTAAACAAAAATTAAAACGCCGCGATGACTTTATCATTCGCGGCTTACCAATGAGTTTGCAGATATTCGGCAAACTCATATCTGTATCAGAATGTATTGCACAATGTTGCATAAAAGATAGTGTACAATTTTTAGGTTTTCAGCTGCCTTGCAAGATACTGAGTGTCGTTTTATGGGTTAATACAACCATGCCATCGTGGTTGACTGGCATTGAGTGAGCCGTTACCGAGTAACCTTCAATGAGTGAAATTAACAAAGCAATGGCTGCAGACAGACATTCTTTGTCCTTTGCGATAGGGTTGAGCTTATCGCCTAATATGTCTACTACATTAGTGTAATAACGTTTAAGGTAAGACTCTATTTGCGCGTTTCGACTGGAAATCGCCCAATATTCCCTAAATATTCGACACATATCGGACACTTCCATAACAGCAGAAAATTGCGCGGTGATAAATGCTTTCAAGTCGTCTTCAGATTCTACGGTTGGTGATTCTTGAAGTCCGTTCAGACACTGTTGAAAGTATTTATCTGCCATCGCTTTAAGAAGCTCATCTTTATTTTTAAAGTAATATTGAAGGTTGCTCAGTGACATATCACACAGTGAGGCAACTTTACGCATTGTTACACTAAAATCGCCATGACTTTGTAAAAGTAGGGTTGCCTCGTCGAGAATCTTGTCTATTTTATTTGATTTTTTTTGCATATAGCTTCTTAACTTTCAGTGGTTTACTGCTCGTATGTGTTGCTAAGAGAAAATCGCACTTGACACTTTAGGTCAAGTGACCTTAAATTGCAAAATTAGGTCAGGTGACCAAAGTTATTGCAAATGATGAGGTAGCAGATGAAAGGTCTTATTGTAAAAGACAAGCAGTTAATTTTAAAACATGATTTAAAAGTCCCTAAACCAGGCAAAGGTGAGGTTCTGGTAAGAGTGATTAGCTCTTCAATTAATCAAATAGATCAGGAAGTTACTCAAGGTAAATACGATTGGCTTCTTAAGTTATCAGGTGGCAATCATCCCGTTAAAACAGGCATAGAGTTCTCAGGTGTCATTGCTGAAGATGGTTACGGCTTTTACAAAGGAGAGCCTGTTTTTGGCTATGTGCATTTAACTAAAGGCTGCAAAGCCCATCAGGAATATCTCAATATTAATGCTAATTTCCTTGCTAAGATGCCGACGAATATTAGTTTTGAAGAAGCTGCATCATTGCCGCTTGGCGCATTAACCTCTCATGCAGCTTTAACAGAGCTTGGCGGCGTCAGCAAAGGTACCAAAATACTTATCATTGGAGCCTCTGGCGGACTTGGTGTTTACGCGGTTCAATTTGCTAAAATATTTGGAGCTTCCGTAACCGCCGTTGCCGGGGACAATCAAGAAGAGTTTCTTAAATCAATTGGTGCTGCACGTGTAATTAACTATAGAGAAACGCCTTTAGAACAGTTAACTGAACAGTTTGATGTTGTGTTAGATCTCTCTAATAAAAAATTATTTAAAGAGGTTAAATCTTTACTTAAAGAAAATGGAACGTTCATTCCAGCTGAAGCGAATAAACATTTCGTTGACCTCCTGCTTAGCTTAATTAGAACTCAGAAAACGAAATATCTATATGTCGATAGAGGCGATAAACGCAAACTAGAGAAAATAGCCAAGCTGGTTGAACAAGGAGAGCTAAAACCCTTTGTGGATAGCGTTTACTCCTTAGCAAATTATCAACAGGCATTTCAACGCTTATCGGCGAGCGGACGACGGGGAAGAATTGTCATTAATATTAGCTGCGACTAAGCGGCGTTGAAGCACCCAATTTCTCGTTATAAAATATACTTTAGAAATAAACAAGAACTATAAATGCAAAAAAGCCCCGACCATTTCTGATCAGGGCTTTCGTATAAATGGTGCCTCGACCCGGGATCGAACCAGGGACACGCGGATTTTCAATCCGCTGCTCTACCAACTGAGCTATCGAGGCGAAACTGGTTAGCGTATTCGGCGTTGCCGTCTCGCTGTGGGTGCGTATTTAACGAGTTTCGCGCTTTTAAGTCAACCGTTTTTTCGAAGAAATTTGTTCGACTGCGCGTTCTTTAGTCAAATCGCGCTTAATTTGACTTATTTGGTGGAACGTAACCTTCAATAGTCGGCTCTTTGCCCTCAAATAAGAAGGCTTCCATTTGCTCTTCTAAGAACTTTCTGTCAGTGGGTTCCATCATATTGAGCTTCTTTTCGTTAATCAACATCGTTTGTTTTGATTGCCAGTCAGCCCATGCTTGTTTAGAGATGTTGTCATAAATTCGCTTCCCTAACTCACCGGGATATAGCTGAAAATCGAGCCCGTCAGCTTCCTTGTCAAAATGGGCACAATGTACAGTTCTAGGCATATTAATTCTCCGTTGGGCTTTGCCCTCATTATAACTGTTTGGTTAGTCCTGTGAGGATTCTTTTTACTGGTGTGGGTACGCCAACTGTCAGTGACTGGCTTAAATCAACCCAGCGATGCGTGTCTTCGCTAATTCCAACCGGCAAAGCACCACATTGTATAAGCACTGGCTGAATGTCTAAATGGTAATGGCTAAACGTATGGCGAAAAGCCGGTAAAGCCTCTGTATTAATATCATTACCCGTTATCTGCATCAGATCACGCGGTACTCCGCCGTCTAAGTCGCCTTCCACAAAACTCCATAAGCCGCCCCATATACCACTTTGTGGTCGCTGGGTGAGCAGCACACTTCCCTGATAAAACGGAATCCACATAATGGTACTTTTCACTGGCAGTGTTTTTTTAGGCTTTTTGCCGGGATACTCACTTTGCTTACCCTGGGCGTAGGCAATGCAATCATTTTGTAACGGACACTGATCACAAGCAGGTTTACTGCGGGTGCAGATCATGGCACCTAAGTCCATCATTGCCTGCGTGTAATGGTTGGTCCGGGTAGCTGGGGTGTTTGCAGTTGCGTGCTGCCATAAGGTATCTTCTACCGCACGTTTACCTGGCCAGCCTGCTACGGCGTAATACCGGGCCAAAACGCGCTTTACATTGCCATCCAGAATGGGGTGTGACTGCCCACAGGCAATCGACAATATAGCCCCCGCCGTGGATCGCCCGATCCCCGGCAACGCCATAACTTGCTCTAACGTCTGCGGAAACTCACCGTTATACTCAGTGGCAATGTGCTGTGCCGCCTTGTGCAGATTACGCGCCCGTGCATAGTAGCCAAGACCCGTCCACAGGTGCAGTACATCATCTTGTGGTGCATTAGCCAGTGTTACAACGTCAGGAAAACGCTGCATGAAGCGTTCAAAATACCCAATAACGGTAGTCACCTGAGTTTGCTGCAACATAATCTCTGACACCCATACACGATACGCTGAAATTTGCTGCTGCCAGGGCAAGTGCTTACGGCCATTGGTGTCGAACCATTTTAAAACCCGGTCTGAAAATGAACTCACACTGCTCCTCTTTAAATAACGGCCCGTTTAATTTCGGCCCTGAGTGTATCAGTGATTGCACCAATACCGTAGTGCCTGATACGCTCGCGTTGTTAAAATTAAAGGACAGACTATGCGTTACGTATTTTTACCCGGTACCTTATGTGATGAACGGGTATGGTTACCAGTATGGAAGCAACTGAGTCTGCCCGGCCGTGCCTATGTTCCGTTGCAATGGGCAAACTCGTTAGAAGAAATGCTTGCGCTTACCTCTGATCGCACCGATCCAGACGGCAGAAGCCATCTCATTGGTCACTCCATGGGCGGGTATATCGCCGCCTTATGGGCGCTCACTTATCCGCAAAAGGTTGCCTCGCTAACCCTTATGGGCTATTCCCCCACAGGCTTGCCAGAGAACGAAGTGACCCGCCGCAAACAACTCCTGCAGCAACTTTCCACAGGCAAGATCAACGTCACTGCAAAAAGCTATTTGCAGAATATGCTGTTGGCGCAGCATCAGGCGGCACTGCTGCCTGTACTCACCGACATGGCGGATGATTTAGGCAGCGCCACGCTGAAAGCACATATTCAAAGTACCACGCCACGCAAAAATCTCACTACGGCATTACGTCAGCTGGAATGCCCGGTAAATATTGTTGCTGCCCGACAGGATAACGTGGCCCCTTTGCCGGCAATGCAAGCCGCTTGTAAACAAATTACAGGGGCCAATTTAACGGTAATAGAAAATAGCGGCCATATGATGCATCTTGAACAACCCAGGGCCGTTGCTGAGTTACTTGAAACATTATTGCGGCCGCTTTAAGTAAGCCGCAATAGCCTGCCCGCCAGATGTAAACGCCATGTCTAAGGCGCCACATTGTGCCGTGCTTACCCAGGTTATATCTTGCACTTCTGTTTTATCGGCAGTGAGGTTTGGTCGGCTGGCTAATGTCACAGTATAAAAAATATCAAGTGTGGGATATTCCAGCGCTTTATAAGCATAAAGGTTAGGCCAGGCACCAAGATACCGGAGTGGGCAGTTCAACTCAAATGCCAGTTCTTCCTGACACTCGCGGAATAATGCCTGTTCGGCCGTCTCTCCCGGATTTACAAAGCCGCCGGGCAAGTCCCACATACCAGCTTTGGGTGCCTTGCTGCGTTTAACCAATAATATATGTTGTTGATGCACCAACACCACACCTACCGCTGCTGCGGCATTTCGAAATAGTTCAAAATCACATTGCTCGCAGCAATATTGATTGCCATCATGACTACTCAACGCGAGGCTACCGCAACGCGGGCAATAATTCTTCGACATGCTGGTATAATCCTCTACCTTGGCTTACGTTTAAACTAGCGTATATGCGGGTTATAGCCGTTGATCGTTGCAATTTTATACGCGACGTGGATAATGCCGCTGCAATTAACAGGTGACAGGTTACCATGAGACAATTTAAATCTCAGGCCGAGGCAGAAGCTGCCGGTGTCTACATCAGTAAAATAAAAAGTTTTGTAAAGCGTGAAGGCCGTTTAACTAAGGCTCAGGAGCGCGCTTTAGATGAATTCTGGCCCACTAAAGGCATCGACTACGAGCCCTCTGAGCTTGATTTTAGTGCGGTGTTTAACCGCTCAGCACCAGTAGTACTGGAAATTGGCTTTGGTATGGGTAAATCATTAGTCACAATGGCTCATGAGGCACCGGAACTGGACTTTATTGGTATAGAAGTACATCGCCCTGGTGTGGGCGCTTGTCTGGCGGATGCGGGGGAACTTAGTATAGAGAACCTTCGGGTAATGGAACACGATGCCGTTGAAGTGCTCAAAAACATGATACCAGATGCCAGCCTGCACCGATTACAGCTGTTTTTTCCTGATCCGTGGCACAAAAAGCGCCACCACAAACGCCGCATTGTGCAACCAGAATTTGTCGAACTGGTGCGAACCAAGCTGGCCATTGGCGGTACATTTCATATGGCAACCGATTGGCAGCCGTATGCAGAACATATGGCAGCTGTCATGAATAGCGCAACCGGTTATCGCAACACTGCCAGCGAAGGTGATTATGTAGACCGCCCTGAGTATCGGCCCATCACCAAGTTTGAGGTGCGTGGTCAAAAGCTTGGTCACGGCGTATGGGATCTTATTTTCGAGCGCAATCAATGAACCTGTCACCACAAAGCCAGTTAATAAAACGTAATATTGAACAGTTCGACAACGGTAACTGGCTTATTATTAATCCGGACGATGCCGGATTATTTAGCTTGCTGTCAGCCGTTCAGCTAACGGTATTGCATCAGTATTTTGATGTCTTCAGCCAGGCTGGCGGCACAACATCAGCAATAACCTTTGATAGTCGCGACATTGTTGCCGACAGCAGTAACCTGTGTGTGGAAAGAACAAACGGCCTGCACACCCATGTATTTGCACCGTATCTATCCGCAGTGCAAACCAGCGATGTGCTAATATTCATGCCGAAGTCAAAAGCGCATCTTTCGATGCTGATACACATGGCTGCAGCGCTGTGTGGAAATGGCTGTCGGGTCCATGTTGTGGGCGAAAATAAGGGTGGCATTAAAAGTGCGGGCAAAGTCCTGAAGCCATTAGGCGATGTCAGTAAAGTAGACTCAGCGCGTCATTGCAGTTGGTTAACCTGCGATGTTACAGCCGCCCCTGCACAGTTTGACATTAACCACTGGTCAGCCATTGATACATACACCCATAACGGTCACCAATGGCAGGTGTATTCTCTTCCTGGCGTATTCAGCCATAGCGAATTGGATCATGGCACTGCCATGTTGCTAAATAAACTACCGTCCACACTGTCTGGCAAAGTACTGGATTTTGCATGTGGGGCGGGGGTCATTGCCAGCTACTTGCAAACGTTAGACTGCAAAGCCTCTTTTGAATTGCTCGATGTCAGCGCACTAGCCTTGTGGAGCAGTGCCCAGACACTGGCTTTAAACAACTGTCAGGGCATCATCATTGCAGCTGATACCTTGCAAGGTGTAGAAACCCGCTACAAAACCATTGTTACTAATCCGCCCTTTCACACTGGCGTAAAAACTGACTATCGCATTACTCGTGAGTTTATTAACACTGCGAAGCAACACCTTATATCCAAAGGCAAACTGTTTCTTGTTGCAAACCGTTTTCTGCCTTACAGCGAATTATTAGAAGAGCAATTCGCTCAACCGGCCATGTTGGCTCAGGATAATCGCTTCGCGGTATACTTTGTGCAAAGTTAACCTTTCAAAAACCGTCTTATGTGGTAATTTGATAACAGCGATGAGCAGGATTTACCACGTAGGAGAACAGTGTGAACATCGTCTTTGCTATTTCAGAAGTTGAGGATTTGGTAAAAACCGGCGGCCTGGCAGATGTCGGCAAAGCGTTGCCCATAGCACTTAAAGAGATGGCGCAAAACGTCTGTATATTTATGCCTTACTACCGTGCTATCGCCGAACAATTTCCGCTATCTGAGTCATGCGCAAGTCAAACGGTGTTCGCACAAAGCAAAGTCTATCATTACACTATCCGCCAACTTAA
The DNA here is from genome assembly GCA_013373625.1 of Alteromonadaceae bacterium. Lineage (GTDB taxonomy): Bacteria > Pseudomonadota > Gammaproteobacteria > Enterobacterales > Alteromonadaceae > Alteromonas. The sequence continues at coordinate 208,698 of JABXHM010000003.1, forward strand.
TTGGCATGGCATTACTCTATACTTTATTGATTACCCTGAGTACTTTGATCGAGAAGGGCTCTACAATAACGGCTACGAAGGCTATCGTGATAATGGCGAGCGGTTTAGTTTTTTTTGTGCGGCAGTATTAAACGCACTTCAGGCGTTGAGTATCCAGCCAGATATTATTCATTGCCATGACTGGCATACCGCCATGTTGCCCTTTTTAATGCGCAACGATAACAGCGGCTACTTTACCCACACAAAATCGGTATTTACCATTCATAATGCTGCCTTTCAGGGCGTGCATCGTATTGATGAGATCCCACTTCTGCATCATCACCCGGCAATTAGCAGTCAGGTTCATGGCGGTTATATCAACTTGCTGCAGTCAGCCATAGAGTGCGCCGACAAAATTACCACCGTCAGTCCCAACTATGCACGCGAATTACTCACTGACTTAGGCAGTCACGGTCTGCACGATCGTCTAATGCAGCGCCAACATGACTTGTCGGGTATTTTAAATGGCTGCGACTACACGCAGTGGAATCCGATGTCTGATGACTATATTCCAAACCATTATAGCAGTGACGATTTTAGCGGTAAGGCGCAATGCAAACGTCAGTTGCAGCGTCAGACGGGCCTGACAATCGACGCTAAGGTGCCGCTATTTGGTATGGTATGCCGGTTAACCGAACAAAAAGGATTTGGCTATCTTGTTCCTATCCTTGAACGGCTCATCAGGCACAAGCTGCAATTGGTTATCATTGGTACCGGCGATCCCAGAGTCTGTCAGGACTTAGGCGAGTTTGCGGAGCAACATCCTGAGCAATTCTCGTTTATTAATGGTTTCAGCACAGAGCATGCTCACCTAATTGAAGCCGGTGCCGACTTCTTCCTCATGCCGTCACAATTTGAACCCTGCGGACTCAATCAAATGTACAGTCTGGCTTATGGAACCGTACCGATAGTTCGGGCTGTAGGGGGCTTAAAAGACACTGTCATCGATCCTGAGCATCATCCACAGGAAGCCACTGGCTTTGTATTTGACCAACCTAGTCCGGATGCACTGCTAAACTGTATCCGACGCGCATTGCTGGCATATCATGAATGTCCGGCTTCGTTTCGTGCCATGCAGCAACGAGGTATGCAAACTCGTTTTACCTGGCAGGCCTCTGCGCAGCAATATTTAGCGCTGTATCAAAGCTTACAATAGAACGAGGCAAATCAGACACACATCGCAATACACTATGGGTTTGGTTGTCGCTTTCTTTTTTGCAGTTTTACCATTTTTAGGCCAATATTAACGTACGCATTTACTTGGGTTTTCCTTACGCAATGTCGCAGTCTCGCGCCAGGTTATCAATAAAAAACACGCTGTTGTGGCTAGTCATTACTAGTGCTGGCGGTGCATTATTGGTCTCCACAATCATTACAAATTACCTTCAGCACGAAGAGGTTAAACAGCAACTCCTAGATAATGTCCATTCGCTGGCCGCCATGCTGGCAGCAACAGCGAAACCCATTTTACTCACTGATTCTGCTAATTTTGAGGCGAAATTGCTGCAAAATGAACACTTGGCGCAAGTTCTCAGTGGACTAGAAAGTTATCCTGCTGTTCTGAATGCACATATTTACAGTGCAAAAGAATTGGACACTCCCGAATTACGAGCGCCTTACACGAATTCAGCGGCCACCCCTGTAAACAGTAAAATCAATGAAATGGCTCGATATTTTACGGCAAGAATAAGTAAACAAGAAAATGTTGTTGAAATTGTAAGGCCGATTAATCAAAACGAAACAACACTCGGGTATGTCTACCTCAGAGTCTCAGCAGACTTTTACCACCGTTTTGTTTCCGACATTTTAATTGTACAAGGGACCGTATTTATACTGGTACTGCTGATCGCAATTATGATTGCCTTTAAGTATAGCCAAATGCTAATTAGTCCCATACAAAGCATTGTTATGCTGCTACAAAAAGTAGGCCGAACACGCGATTACTCCATTCGTTTTACACAAAGCCATATCCGCGAATATAACCTCATGTTGGATGCAATCAATTTGTTGCTATCAAGAGTTGAGGAGTATGTAGAAAAACAACAACTCGCAGAGCATCAACACCGGGAACTCAACAGTCGGTTAGAAGATGAAGTAAGTCAGCGGACTGTCGCACTTAAAAGCGCCAATTCAGAGCTCATTAGCACACTGGAAAAGCTTCACCAGTTTCAGCATCAAATTGTCGAAAATGAAAAAATGGCATCACTGGGTGATATGGTTGCCGGCGTTGCTCACGAGGTTAATACACCAATAGGGTTAGGTATAACAGCTTCCACTATGATGCTCGACAGGCTCGCCGTCATTGATCAGCAATTCAAAGACAAAACTCTCAAGGCCAGCAGTATGCAGCGATTCATTAGCGAAAGCCGTGAAAACCTGAATATCATTTACCGCAACCTTGATCGGGCTGCGCAGCTTATATCAAGCTTTAAGCAAGTGGCTGTCGACCAATCGAGCGAAGAGCCGCGGGATATCAATGTACGGCAATTGATAGATGAAACCTTAATGTCTTTGCAGCCAAGGTTAAAGAAAGTCAGCCATCAGATAAGTATTGAATGTGCCCCCACGCTTAACGTCACCTGTAAAGCCGGCCCGTTGAATCAGATATTAATCAATTTAGTCATGAACTCTTTAATCCATGCCTTTGAAAATATTGAAGTTGGCCATATTGATATAAAAGTCAGTTTGACGGATGAACAAAAGCTGAAAATAATTTACAGTGACAATGGTAATGGCATCCCCGATGGTATAAAAAACCGTATTTTTGATCCCTTTGTTACAACAAAACGTGGGCAAGGCGGTTCCGGACTAGGAATGCATTTGGTATTTAACTTGGTAACTCAAGCGCTTAATGGCAATATAAGGCTTCACAGCGAAAAAGGTAAAGGCGTTGAATTTACCGTGATAATTCCAGTCGGTTTGAAAAAGCAATAAGGTTATTTGCCGGTATTTTCTTGAAACAATCGGTCATTGGTAATATTTTTACGAAATTGGCCAATTATTTACAAGATAAAAAGATCGATATCAATAAAATCTGATAAACTTTGTACAGAGTACTAATATTTGTAAATAGAGTGTAAACATGCAAACGCCCAATATATTAATTGTAGAAGATGAAGTGGTCACCCGAACCACACTAAAGAGTTTGTTTGAAGCCGAAGGGTATAACGTTTTCGAAGCTGAAAACGGCGAACAAATGCATGACTTTTTTGAAAACCATACCATAAACCTGGTTATTATGGATATTAACCTGCCGGGTAAAAATGGACTGATTCTGGCTCGTGAAGTACGTGACCGCAAGAATATTGGCTTAATATTCCTGACCGGCCGTGATAACGATGTTGACAGAATCTTAGGACTTGAAATTGGTGCAGATGATTATCTGACTAAACCATTCAATCCTCGCGAGCTGACTATTCGTGCGCGCAATCTGCTGAGTAGAACCACCAGCAGTACCGAAGATGATGACTTACCCAGCCGCGTAAGCTTTAATGGCTGGACGCTTGATGGTGACAGCCGTTCATTAATTGCACCAAGTGGTAATGAATTTCGTTTACCGCGCAGTGAGTTCAGAGCATTGCACCTGTTTTTAAGTAATCCAGGTAAAATCCTGACTCGTGAACAGCTGATCATGGAAATGACCGGCCGGGAACTGCGACCCAATGACCGTACCGTCGATGTGACCATCAGACGTATCCGCAAACATTTTGAATCAGAACCTAATGATGAAGAATTGATTGTGACTATCCACGGCGAAGGCTATCGCTTCTGCGGTTCGGTAGACAGCTAATTACTTAACAAACGCTCATTTACATTCTCATGTTGCCAGCGCCTGTCACACAGGCGCTGACGCATGTATTTTAATTTGCTGTTTATTTAAACACGCACTCTTTATATGCGTTTTTAGCGCGCAGCTAACGCCGTATTCAACGCCTGCGCCTGATCCCTGTAAGAATAATGTACGTTGGTGTTCAACAACTGCTGCAGGACTTCTCTGGCTTCATCGTATAACGCCAGTTCATTTAGTGTGTAAGCAATAAAGTACTGGGTGTCCGGATTGTCGCCGTACAATGTGTAAGCCTCACGCAGACGTTTAAGGCCTTCTTCCAATGCTCCTTGCTGTACCATCGACCAACCATCTAGTGCCATAATTTGTGGATCACTTGCGTTAAGTTCCACCGCAGTGGCAACGGCTGCCTGGGCTTTAACGCTATCAAAATGAAAGTACGCCTGAGCTAACCTTCTGGCTAAAGCCGCTTTGCGCTGATCCTCATCAGTACTTTCCATTAAATACTGATACTGCTCAGCAGCGGCTTTAAACTGCCCCCGGTAATAGTAGTACTGGCCCAACAGTTTACGACTGAAACTCCCTTCGGGGTCGCTTGCAACACGTTTTTTTAAGGCCTTTTCAAAGGTATCAACCCCTACGTTATACTGGGTTAATGTATACAGTTTGGCAAAGGCTAAATCAAACGACGGGTTTAAGGTAAGTACATGGTGATAGTGTTTTGCTGCTAACTCGACTTGCCCTTGCTGTTCAGCAAGGCGACCTAACAAAATCCAGTACTCAGGAATGTCGCTCAATTGTGCCTGTGACGCTTCCAGCAATTCTTTTGCATTGTTGGGTTGCTCAATATTTAAGTATAACTCTGCTAGTTTTATTGGCGCTAAAGTGTCATCGGGCGCAACGTCTATAGCCGTTTTTAAAGACCGAACCGCTAACTTTTCGTTGCCAGTTTGCAGACTCACATTCGCAATACTTAAAATTATGTCTTTGTCATCATCAGCTAATGACAAGGCTTTATACAGATCGACCGAAGCGCGAGCCATTTGTTTATCGGCCACATATAACTGCGCCCGACGGATCAGGTTACTGCCTACATCAATATCAAGCTCAATTAAACGGCTGATTAAGTCTATAACCCGGCTCTGTTGGTTGTCCCGCTGATAAATGGTGATCAGGCTTTCAATGACACTTCGCTGTGAGTTGTCCAGCCCATAAAGTGCTTCATATTCTGTCCGGGCTTCTACGAATCGACCGGCTGAAAGAAGCATGCCTGCATAAAGTTGTTTGATCGACAATTTAGACGGGTATTGGGCAATCAGGCTAACCACTTCCGTAAGCGCTTCTTCAATCTCTCCCTGTTCATACTGCAGCCAGGCAAGATTAAGCCGCGCAGTTAACAGGCTTTCATCTAAAGACAGCGCCTTACTCAACGCCGAGTACGCTTCATCCTGCTGTTTAAGCATTAAGTGCAGTGCACCTTTAAAGTTATACCAGGCCGCCTCGTTTTGCGCTTTATCGAGCATGTAGTCAACGATTTCCAACGCCTTCTCGGACTCGCCGGTACGCGTTAACATTACCGCATATACGCGTGCTACTTCCTCTGAATCAGGATAGCGCTGGTACAATGCGTCGAGCTTATCCATTGCCCCCGGGAGACCTCTTTTAAACAGGATTTTAATCTCCAGCAAATGAACATCCAGACGGTCAGGATAACGCTCAGCATACTTCGTCCAGCTGGGTAATGCTTTAAAAACGGTTCCTTGTTCTATGAATAGTTCAATTAACATTGACATTAATTCTGGCGCACCATCGAGCAACATCTCCTGCTCACCCTCAAGAACTTTAATGGCCTCGGCCGGTTTTTCCAGCGCAACATAGGTTCTGGCAAGCATAATTAAAGATTGTGGCAGATAAGCTCGCTCGGTGTGCAGGTACAGGAAATTCTTCAGGGCTTGCTCGTAGCGCCCTTCCTGATATGCAATTAATCCCTGAAGATAGTACAGCTCTTTGTTATCGGCCTTTGATTCGCGGCTAAACTGGTCAATACGCACCTTTAGCTCGCTAAGCATTGCGGCGTATTTTTCGTTGTAAGAAAGGCTGTTGCTGACCAGCATGGCAAATGGATCGTCAGGTGATTGTCCAATGATCATCTTAAGCGTTGCAGTGGCCTGTTCGCGTTGGTCATTAGCCAGATACACGTCCACTAGCATGCGCAGCACCCTGGGATTTTCCGGTTCCATCTTGAAGGCTTTATTGACGTAATCCAGAGCTTCATCATGCTTTTGCCTATCGAGTGCCAACCGACTATAGGCCAGCCAGACTCTGACATCATCTTCGTCCATTGCCGCTGCGATATCGAGTTGCCTGGTGGCTTCCTGCCAGTCTTTATCGCGTATCGCTAAACCGGCAAAACCAAGCGGCACCGTGATATCAGTGGTTATTGCTGCTAACTCTGCGTAGCTCGAACGGGCACAGGTTTGTTCATTTTGCTTAAGGCATGCAATAGCGCGTGCTTTAAGCCACTCAATACGAACTGGCGTATCAAACTCGTGATAACCTTGGAAATCGGTGAGTGTTTTATAGTTGCGACTGGCTAACAGCGAACGTGACCAGGGAATTGCAAATAGCGCTGCGTCAGCGCCTTCTGACAACGCCTGAGAAAACGTCACTACCGCGAGCTCATGCCGTGAATATTCACTTTGAATTTTACCTAACAGGGTCAGCGCGGGCAGATAATCAGGCAAGGCCTGCCTACAGCGCTGCAAGTAAATAAGCGCTTCGTTCACTTTTTTATCGAGGTAGGCGAGTTCTGCTTTTTCACACTCAATGACACCTGCGGGTTTCTCATCTTGCGCAGATACAACTGGCGACACGAGACATGTAACCAAAAAGAAAACGACAACGATAACATTGAGCAGAGACATGATACTCACAAAGTACAAAAATACTGATAGGTATTATTGCATTTTATCGCAACTAATTAAGTACTACCTGTCAAATAAACAGCGGTACTAAGCAGGCTTATGTCGTTTGTGCTGGCGTAACAGCAATAAAAAGCCGCCCGTAAACATAAGCCAAGTTGAAGGCACAGGTACCGGCAGCTCTTCGTCTTTCGGTCCGGAGGTGTTGGGTTCAAAGGTAAATAACTTATTATGAAGTTCTACGCCACCCGTGTAAGACAATGCAGCAATACCGCCATCAAGGCTGCCGGTATAACTGGAAATATCAGCGTAAGGTGCCAGTACGGACCCATTCCAACCATCACCATTAAATCTCAGCTTGGTGTAATCATAAAAGTTCCATAACACCAGTGGTGATACAGTGTTTTTATTAAAATAATTACCCTGAGCTTTAGCGTTAATATTTAATTCCCCAGTGCCGGCAACATTAATAATAATGGGCACGGTGGGCATAAAATTAAATTCCAGGCCGCCATAACGCAAATCATCACCGTCAATATTAAAGACTAAAACGTCGTCTGTAGAGTCGGACTCGAATAACTTTTTGTTTTGATCTGACGTATTAAACGTTCCGTTAGACGCTAAGTTTTTGTAATCGTAACTGTCATCAATAACACTCTGATAGATCTCATCGAAACGGGTTTGCAACAAACTTTGGTCTTCTTTTATCACCTGACCGGTACTGCTGTTGGTAATGAGATTATTGGTATTGGCGTTTCCGCCATACACAATATGGCCGTTTTGGGCTTTCAGACTGGGAGCGTTAATATCGCCCACGACAGTCACAGCATCAACATCTGCGTCTAAAGGAATGCGACTCCCTACATCCGTTGAGGAGCCGTTGATATTTCCGCCAATCATGATCCGACCTTCAATATCACTTGAAGTACTGAGATCATTTTTTAAGATTAGGTTATAAGTACCAACGTTCTCTACTGAGGCCCACACAGGCACTGACAGCACAAAGAGTGCAGAGAAACATAAATACTTAACTCGCGAAAAATTCAACTCAAAAAACCTCTGAAAAACAACACACATTATATAATTCAATAGTACAGCAAATTAAGAGCACAGGGTGCTGCCTTACGTATTGGATTGCAAGAATCGCTCCATTATTACAATCGACTGATATATCATGTATTACGTCATTATATCGCAATCAGTCAGTGGCGAATGTAAAATTATTCGACAGCAACCGATGCTATTAACTGATCAGGCGCCGGCAATAGTCATTTTTTCTAATAATACCGCGCCAGTACTTATACTGCCCCGATCATCGCGTTCTGCGCCAATCGCCACGATATTGGCAAACATATCCTGTAACGTGCCGGCAATAGTGACTTCATGAACCGGATACTGGATGACACCATTTTCAACCCAGTAACCTGCGGCACCGCGTGAATAGTCTCCGGTGACAATGCTCACACCCTGCCCCATCATTTCTGTAACCAGTAAGCCTGTGCCCATTGTTTTTAGCAATTCAGCATCGGAGTGGCCTGAGTCGCCCACTATCCAGTTGTGAATACCACCAGCATGTCCGGTGCTGACCTGGTTTAACTTGCGTGCCGAATAGCTGGTATACAAATACGTTGATAATTTACCGCCATCAACAATGGTCATATCTTTCGTTGCTACACCTTCATTATCAAAGTTGCTGCTGGCTAAGGCGCCTTTTAAACGCGGTCGTTCTTCAATATTCAACCACTCAGGAAAAACCTGACTACCCAGCTTATCCAACAAAAATGATGAACGGCGGTACAATGAACCACCACTGATAGCCCCGACGTAATGACCAAACAAACTTGACGCTAACTGCTTATCAATAAGAACAGGTACAGTTGCCGTTTTGATTTTTCGGGCACCGAGCCGTGCAACAGTTGCTTTAGCCGCTTCCAGCCCCACACTTTTGGCTGAGTCGAGTTTGCTTGCATCACGACTCACCGTATAGGCGTAGTCACGTTGCATATCTTCGTTTTCGCTGGCGATGACCATACAGCTCAAACTGTATCGGCTACTGGTATAACCGGCATTAATACCATGGGTATTGCCGTAAACACGCATGCCGATATTCGCATTATAGCTGGCACCATCAGAATTGGTAATGCGCGGGTCATACTCAAGTGCTGCCGACTCTGTCTCTATGGCTGTCTCAATGGCCTTTTGAGGATCCAAAGGGATAGGATGATAAAGATCTAAATCAGGAAACTCAGTGGCAATGAGTTCTGCATCCGCGAGACCGGTACAGGGGTCTTCGCTGGTATAACGGGCGATGTCTACGGCTTTTTCGACTGCCAGCGCCAACGCTTCGGTGCTCAAATCTGCCGTAGAGGCGCTACCTTTATGTTTACCCACATACACGCTAATGCCAAGGCCACCATCGTTTGTGAACTCAATATTTTCAACCTCACGCAGTCGGGACGACACGGCAATGCCCTCTACTTTAGACATGCTGGCCTCGGCTTGTGTAGCGCCTTTTTGGAGGGCCAATTTCAGCGTGTCGGCGACTTTCGATTGTATTTCTGCTAGCTGTTGTTCAATCTGCATAGAAGTTTCGCTATAAATGTCCGTTGTTCATGGCTACAATTGACGTATTATCAGTGTTTCACGAGAGTCTTATGAACGACCCAAGTCAGAATGATGACGCCAACCGGGATAATAACGAGAGCTATCCCGACCAAGACGAATTCGTTAGTAAATCTGAGTTAAAACGCCAGTCTGCTTTATGTCAGAAGATTGGCGAACAACTCGTAAGTTTGTCTGATGCGCACCTGAAGACCATCCCGCTGGACGATGAACTGGCAAGTGCTGTGGCACTGGCTAACAAAATAAACCGTAAAAAAGATGGCTTTCGCCGCCAATTACAGTTTATTGGCAAATTAATGCGTAACCGTGATTTAGCGCCTATTGAAGCAGGCCTGGCCAAACTTCAAAATCAACATCAGGCGCAAAATGCCCGTTTCCATCAGCTCGAAAAAACTCGCGATGCTATTGCTGATAAAGGCGATACCGCCATTCAGGAAGCCCTTGACGAGCATCCTGCTCTGGAGCGTCAGAAGCTGCGTCAGTTCCACCGTGCAATTAGCAAAGAGCGGGCTAAAAATGCCCCACCAAAGGCCTATCGCGAGTTATTTCAGTATTTAAAAGAACACACAGTGGACCAGGATTAACTGGTTCCACCAACGGTCAGCTCGTCAATTTTCAGGGTTGGCTGACCCACGCCAACCGGTACACTCTGACCGTCTTTACCGCACACACCCACTCCCCTGTCGAGTGCTACGTCGTTACCGATCATGGAAATCTTCTGCATCACTTCAGGGCCGTTACCTATCAGCGTGGCGCCTTTCACTGGCGCAGTAATCTTTCCGTTTTCAATGAGATAGGCCTCAGCACTTGAGAACACAAACTTACCCGAGGTAATATCAACCTGACCGCCGGCAAAATTAGGGGCGTAAATGCCCTTATCAATAGAAGCGATAATTTCTTCCTGACTATACTGACCTTCCAGCATAAAGGTATTGGTCATGCGCGGCATCGGTAAGTGCGCATAAGACTCACGTCGACCATTACCGGTGGGTTTAACGCCCATCAGCCTGGCATTCATTTTATCCTGCATAAAGCCGGTTAAGATACCGTCTTCAATGAGCACATTGTGCGCCGTGGGCGTACCCTCGTCATCGACGGTGAGTGAGCCACGGCGGTTATCCAGGGTACCGTCATCAACAACCGTCACGCCTTTCGCCGCGACCTGCTGCCCCATACGACCAGAAAACGTCGACGCACCTTTACGATTAAAATCACCTTCGAGACCATGTCCTACTGCTTCGTGCAATAATACGCCCGGCCAGCCGTTACCCAATACCACAGGCATTAGGCCCGCTGGCGACGCAATGGCCTGCATATTAATTCGCGCCATATGCAGCGCATCATCGGCGATTTGTTCATAGAGTGGTTTAGCGTCAGTCTGCTGTTCGAAAAAAGCGTAGGTATGACGCCCTCCAGCTCCGGCGCTGCCGCGCTCCCGGCGATCACCGTTTTCCAGTAATACCGAACAGTTCAGGCGCACTAACGGGCGAATATCAGTGGCCAGCGTGCCGTCGCTGCCGGCCACAAGCACTTCCTCATACACTCCGGTCAAAGACACGACGATTTGGTTAATACTACTGTCTTGCTTGCGTATGTAAGCATCCACCGCCTTTAACAACGCAATTTTCTCAGCTTCAGCCATCGCCAGAATAGGATTATCTGAAGCATATCGCGCTGCAGGGGCAACATCGCTTAACGCCGCAACCTTTACCTCGCCACCGGATGGCGCGATACTACGGGCGGCTTTACATGCCTTGGTAATGGCTTCAATGCTGATTTCATCAGAATAGGCGAAGCCGGTTTTTTCGCCACTGATAGCGCGTACACCCACACCTCTTTCGAGATTAAAACTACCTTCTTTAATTATGCCATCTTCCATTACCCAGCTTTCATGCTGACTGGATTGAAAATACAGATCGGCGTAATCAGTTTGATGAGAGTGAATCGAAGCAAGTGCAGAATCCAGCGATTGTCGGGTCAGGCCCGAATCAGCCAGCAAATGTGTTTCAACTTGATTTATCAATGTGACTCCTGAATCGATTATGTTGAGCCAGTGGCATGGCCTGCTGGTATTTGTTGATATCTGCTATTGATACTGCCTGGTGAACAATACCGGGGGCCGTCGGTCGTTCTGCGAGCAGATCACCCCAGGGCGAATAAATAAGACTGTGGCCGTAGGTTTCCCGGCCATTATCATGGGTGCCAGTTTGACCTGCGGCTACCACATAGCACTGATTTTCAATGGCTCGGGCCCGCAACAATGTATGCCAATGGGCCGCCCCGGTCACTTGGGTAAATGCAGCAGGCAATACTAATATATCGATATCACCCATGGCATTGAACAGGCCTGGAAAGCGCACATCATAGCACACCGCCACACCAATGCGACCTACGTCTGTATCGACCACAACCACACGTTCACCCGCCTGGGTAAACTTGGATTCTTTATACGCTTTCGTATTGTCCTCAATTGCGGCATCAAATAAATGTATTTTCTGATAACAATCAAGTTCTTTGCCGTTGGGCGCATACACAAAACAACTGGCAGTGAATTTGTCCGGAACGTCACTTTTAGCAGGCATTGTGCCGGCTACCAGATAGCAGCGGTACTGCGCTGCCATAGCAGATAAACGCTGTTGGATGGCGCCCTCTCCCGGCGTTTCAGCTATCGTCAGCAAAAAACCGTCCCGAGTGCCGAAACAAACAAAGCATTCAGGCAATACCACCACCGAGTTGGGTGGCAGGTTTGCGTTAGCTAGTTGGGCCTCAACAAACGCCAGGTTAGTGTCCACATCCGGGCCGGATGTCATTTGCAAAGCGACTAAGTTAACTGTCTGCATTGTCAGGTTCCTCCGGGTTAACAGGTTCAACAGGTACGCCGTCGATGGGTTCGGGCTGACTGGGCTTTTGCCGCGCTGGCAATTCGATTTCAGTGCTATTGCGGCCTACTTCTTCTAGCTCCGGCTCGTCCAGGGTTCCGGTTATTCGGTAATTCACATTAGAGATGACTTTCGCTGACGTCAACATCTGATCAAGAGCAAGTGCCGCCAGTGCGGTAGGGGGATTAGCCATAAAGTACACTAAAAACGGTAAATTACCGGTGACATTCGGTGCAAAACTCACGTTGTAGTTAAGCGTTTGTTGTTCAAGGTTAGTATAGCCACTAATCACTATCTCACCGGCACCACCATCGACTACCGTATCATTGGTACTGGCCACGCCGTCAACAATTTCCAGGCTGCCTTTTATATCGTCATAAAAGAACCCCTGGGCAAACACATCCCGAAAGTCGAGACTGAGTTTACGAATCAGGGAATTCAGACTAAACAGCGTGAATATACGCGAGCCTTTGTCGCTAACCTGGGTGAGATAACCGTCGGTTAACTCCGTACTCACTGAGCCATTCAAACTGTCGAACGTAAAATTAAATGGCGAGTCATCCCAGTTAAGACTAAATTCAATGTCTGCTTGCGAGTCTTTAATGCCGGAGTTAACGCCTAGTCCTGCCAACATTCCACCAATGTTCTGACTACTTATATCACCTTCAAAGTGCGTATGAGAACCGTCCCCACCGGTCTTTAACCAAGTGCCCTTTGCAGACAGTTCACCAAAGTTATTGGTGGCAGACAATCGCTTTAACTGCATCCCGTTTTCGGTTCGAGTGACTTCCAGATCGACACTACCAAAGTCTTTATCAAGAATGACACAAGAACCACACTGAAATCGTAGAGGCGGTAATGAATCGGGAGCAAGCTGGTGGCCTATTGGGTCTTCCTGACTCTCGTTACTGTGCCATTCGCTCAAACGAATAAAGTCAGCATCGACATCAATGCCGTGCTCTAACCAGTCTTCGAACAGTTTAACCTGTGCGGTTGCCTGGGAAGACACCACATTCAGCAGCCAGTTGCTGTCTTGCTGACGGGCAGAAAGTGTCACATCTGTCAGCGTCTGACCACCGACATTGAGATTTACCGTTTCAACAAATACCCGTTGTGGCACGGTAAATACCGGTGTTGTCGTTTTATTTGCTTGCTCAGGCGCTGCAGGCAGATCATTCACCAACTGTTCAATGGCCCGATACCACTGAGACATATCTACCTGTTCAAGCCCGGCAGAGATATTAAACCCCGTGCCCAGGCCAACCACATCGCTGTTGCCTAATGCCAGGTGCGCCCGTGAAAATTGTTTATCGGCATGGGGAAGAACACCGGTAAATTGAATATCTGAGCCAATATTGAAGTTAATGCCAGAGGTATCTGTATTGCCATTTACCCGCACAACAAGTGCCTCACGTTGCTCGCTACTTTTGCTAAAAGGCGCTGGCAATGTTGACTCGACGCCATGCAAATCGCTGGTTAAATTGGCATTATATTCAAACCCTTCTTTACCCAGTGTCACCGCAATGTCACTTTGCCAGTTGGCGGAGCCTGACAGGTATTCATTGTAGGATGGCAGCAGTTGCTCAATAAGTGGTTGCACCGACCAGTTTCCGTCAAGTGCCAAGTCGAGCATATAACCAGCGTCTTGCTGCACCCCAGTCAGATTAACATTTACCGGTTGCTCAAAAAGTTGAGCAGAGAGTGTATCAATAGTTATATCAGCATTGGTAAACGCTACCTCTCCGGCAACACTGCCAAACGTTAAATCAAGGCTACTGATATCAACCGAGTTGCCTGCCAATCTCGCCACACCAGACGCTTGCACATTGTTGCCGTTAAGCGGAATTTCAAGTTTAATATCACTGGTAAGCGGCCCACTTACCACAACATCTTCAGACAACACTTTTCCTAACGAGCTTTGCAAGCTCGAAAGCAACATTAAATTGGCTAACTGCTCGCCTGTCCCGGTACCCTTAGCTTCTATGGTCAGTGTTGAAGAGCCCGCTAACCGAGGGATTATTGCCCGCAGGTCTGACAGCTCAATGTCATCCAGTTTAGAGTTTTCGCTGGTCATGATCAGCGCGTCATTTTCAAACAGCAATTGCATGTCTAATTGAGACAATGCCGGCCATTGCTGTGCAAACGTAAACTCGGCATCGGTAATCTCTACAGCAGCCTGAAAGATTCCCTCACCGTCTGAAAAGGGGAACTGTGCGGGATTGCCGTACCACAGGATACTGGCATTGTTTACTTCACCCGCGCCACTAAAAGCCCGCCGTAAATAACCCACTGTATTACTGCCCATATAATCTTCCGGGAACAACAGCGGTACACTCGACAAAGGCATATTGCCGACATCCAGCGCAGCAACAAATAAGCCGCTGCTAAATTCGTATCGATAAGATTGGGAAAGCGTTACCAGCGGGCTGTTTATGTGCAGATCATCGATCTCGACCACCCAGTCTCCCGGTGCAGCTGCATAGACATACGCTGTACCACGCATGCTATCCAGTGTTAAATCGTTGGACAGCAGGCTGTCAATTGCAAGCTCAACATTGCTGCCATCCAGCTCCAGAACACCTTGATTGCGATACCAGTAAAAATCGCCATCCAATGAGTTCACACCCGGCAGGTGACCACTTTGTTGCCAGTGCATATCAAAGACTTTCGCCGCCACCGACAGTTGCTTTTGTTGCCATTGTAATTGCAAAGTGGCCAATTCAGCACTCGGGTCCAGGGTTCTTAATAACTTATCGCCCCCGGTGACAATGGGAGTCATTGCCAGTATTGGCGCCAGTGTAATGGGCTTAACCGTACTGACTATTACGTTGCCGTTGTTATCCAGTTCGCCAATTAAATCGGTAATTAGTGTATTGTTATCAGCCTGAAGGATAAGTTGGTCAACGCGCAACGACCAGCCAGACTCGATTGGTAGCGCCTGAATACTGCCACCAAGAATTTGGGTCTCAAGAATGTGATCTTCTTCGGTAAGTTGCCATGCAATATCACTGTCAGTAAATTCAATCTGAATAGCATTTACCTGACTACTGTCCAGTTGGGCCCAGAACTCAAAGTTGCCACGGCTGTGTTTAACCGGTGAGTTGGTTGGCAGCCAGGCACTGACCCACGGTGAAATATCCAGCGCCTCACCTTTAACATACAAGGTACCTGATAAATCTGTTTTTTTACCATAGAGGTCGAGCACAAATGAGGCGGAGTTATTGGTAAGATCCTGCACCCTGATTTCGCCACGTCCCTGGTGTCGTTCATCACGGTTCACCCAGAATAATTGCGATAGCTCAATAATTTGCTGCTCATCTGGCGTGACTAACGTCACCTCACCGCTGCGCAAGGAAAAGCTTTGTAGCTGATCTAAAAACAGACTGCGTAAAGCCTCAACGATAGGAAACTCACCTTCGCCACTTTTTTCCAACCGCTGCGTATCGATTTGCGCATGCAAACCCACTAGGTCAAAGCGTTTTGAGGATAGCTCACGTTGCTGGATAGACTGCCAAAAATCTACTTCAACATACACTTGCTCCAGGCGCAGTTCCACCGGTGATAAGTCGCCCTGCAAAAACTTAACGCCATTTAAAACAATACTGGGGCCGGTTCCCTGCCATGCGGCAGATAAGCTTTCAATAGTAAGCTGAATGCCATATTGATCGCTGAGATAATTTTCAAGTAGTTGTTTTTCTTCGTCGAGATAGGGCAGCGTATAACGCAATGCGCTGACGAGAACTGCAAACAGAACCAGTACAATGGCAAATAACAGCCAAAGTTTTTTAATAATATAAGTGGCGATAATCAGAGGGCGGTTCACATCATTACCACATCGTATTTATCCTGGTTGTACAAGGTTTCTGTTTGTACTTTTATTTGTTTAGAAACGAAGACTTCCAATTCGGCCAACATGTGCGACTCTTCACCGAGCAGGTAGTCAACCACAATTGGCGATGCATACACAACAAACATGTCCGCATCATAAGCGCGATTAACCCGCACGATCTCACGCATGATTTCAAAGCAGATGGTCTCAATGGTTTTAACCGAGCCACGGCCCTTACATACCGGACAATCACTACACAGGATATGCTCGAGGCTCTCCCGGGTGCGTTTACGGGTCATTTCCACTAATCCCAACGACGTAAAACCATGTATATTTATTTTGGCTCTGTCCTTGGCGGTCGCTGCTTCAAGGCTACTCAACACCCGACGCTTATGATCGGCATTTGTCATGTCGATAAAATCAATCAGGATCATGCCACCTAAATTACGCAGGCGTAATTGACGTGCAATCGCCAGCGTAGCTTCAATGTTAGTATTAAAAATCGTTTCTTCGAGGTTACGGTGGCCAACGAAAGCCCCGGTGTTGATATCGATAGTGGTCATGGCTTCGGTTTGATCAATAATCAAATACCCGCCGGATTTTAAATCGACACGGCGCTCTAATGCGCGCTGGATCTCGTTCTCAACATCGTTCAGATCAAAAATGGGACGTTCACCCGGGTAATACTCAAGTTTACGGTGCATTTCCGGCACGTATTCCTTGGTGAACAGACTTAGCTCCTGATGCGATAAATTCGAATCAATGCGAATACGGTCGAGCTCTGTACCAACAAAGTCACGCAGAACCCGGCGCGCTAAAGGCAGATCTTCGTACAATACATGTGACTTACGTTTTTTAAGACGCTGTTGTATTTTACTCCATAGCCGGCGTAAAAACGCAGCATCTGCTTTTAGCTCTGGCTGACTGACTCCCTCCGCAGCCGTGCGCAGAATAAATCCACCTTGCTCGTCACAAAATTCGGAGACCAGCTCTTTTAACCGTTCACGTTCTTTTTCATCTTCGATACGCTGTGAAACCCCTACATGGGTAACACTCGGCATAAAGACCAGATAACGGGACGGAATGGTAATGTCGGTGGTCAGACGGGCGCCCTTGGTGCCAATAGGATCTTTAACCACTTGTACAACAATATCCTGACCATCCCGCACCAGTTCGCGAATATCATGCTTTTCAATATGACTGGTTGAAACCTCACCAACCACTTCATTGTGGATAACGATATCTGAAGCGTGTAAAAAAGCCGCTTTGTCGAGGCCAATATCAACAAAAGCGGCTTGCATTCCAGGCAGTACGCGACTTACTTTACCGCGGTAAATATTACCTACAAGACCACGCTTGGTATGACGCTCAACATGAACTTCCTGCAGAATACCATTCTCAATCAGCGCCACACGAGACTCCGACGGTGTAACGTTAATCAGTAGTTCTGCACTCATTTAATAACCTCAAACTCTTTAAGCAACTGCACGGTTTCGTAAAGCGGTAAACCGACTACCGCACTGTAACTGCCCTGAATAGACCGTACAAATTGACCGGCTATACCTTGAATACCGTACGCACCGGCTTTATCTGCTGGCTCACCTGTCGCCCAGTAATCCTCAATATCGTCATCACTGAGCGTGGCAAACTGTACCTCAGTGGACACACAAACCGTTTTTTGTCGGTAAGCGTCTAATAGACTGATCGCAGTTAATACCTGATGCGAGCGACCACTAAGCGAAGACAACATGTGTTTAGCATGGGCAAAATCCACGGGTTTACCGAGCGCCTGATCATCCAGTACAACTATCGTGTCGGAGGCAAGCATGACATCACTGTTACCGGCTAACATCTTCGCCGCCGCTTTTGCCTTAGCGCCGGCCAGGCGCATAACCAGTTCATAGGGACGCTCTGCAGGCAGCGCAGACTCGTCTAAATCAACCGGATGCTTATTAAATTTGACACCAATTTGCGTTAAAAGTTCGGCGCGCCGTGGCGATGCAGAAGCCAGTATCAACTGACGCTGTTGCTTCATGTGATCCTCAATTGGCGTCTTACTTTACGTAATAACCAAAACATCCATGGCCACAACGCCATGGAGGTAAGCACTGGCCATAACTCTTCAAACCTGAATGCCACGTCTGTGAGTAAACGCAACAGCCAATACAACAGTGAATGATAAAGCGCTGAAATCACCCCAATGATGACCGCCTGCTGCCAGACCGAATAATTGCGTAAACGCTGATAATTTGCGGCCAACACGTAAATTGACACACTCAGTGCAAAACTGTGCACACCCATGGCTGTGCCCAGTAACAAATCCAACGCCAGTCCGCTCACAAAGGCAACACCCACGTTCGCACGGTGCGGTAACGCCATCACCCAGTACGACAGCACGATTAACACCCAGTCAGGGCGATACAAATCGACTTGCACCGGTACCGGAATTATCTGAAAAACCATCGCCACCAGCAAAGATAGTGCAATGGCATAATGACGTACCTTAATCATCCGATTCGCCTTCTTCGCCAAGTTCTGGTTCTGTCGGCGCCGACTCGGGCCACAGTAGCAGCAGGTATTTTATGCGATTTAAGTGTGCACGAGGGACCACCTTAACCTGCGCAAACGGGCGCGATTCATCACGCAGCACCTGCGTTACTTCAGCAACCGGATAGCCTTCAGGAAACACCTCGCCCAGACCGGAAGATACCAGAACATCCCCCACCTCAACATCGGTACTGTGCGGTACGTGAGTTAAAAACAGCTCGTCGATAACCCCAGCTCCGGTAGCAATAAAACGACTGTTATTACGAATTGAACGGACTGGAATCGAATGTGTCACATCGCTGATCAATAGCACCCGGCTGTTAGTGGTACCCACTTCCATTACCTGCCCTACAATACCCCGTTCATCGAGAACTGCCTGACCAAGGTAAACACCGTCAATGGCACCTTTGTTAATGACAATCTGCTGGCTATAAGGGGTATTGTCTACTGCCATTAGCTCAGCCACCAATTTACGCATATCTTTGCGTACCGGTGCACCAAGAAGACGACGCAGCTCGGCGTTTTCTTTTTCGAGTACTTCAAAACGTTGCAGTTGCTCGTTGAGCAATAAAATATGGTTGGTTAGCTGTTCGTTTTCGCTAATTAGTGCCTGCTGGGAGGTCAGTCGCTGAGCACTGACATTTAATAGCTGCCCCGGTAAGTTGGCAAGGTATTGCACCGGGCTTATTAATGAATTAAGAAACACCCGCGTTGTTGAAAACGCATCAATTTTATAATCTAACACGATCAACATAACCGACATTGCCAAGGCTAATGTCAGTCGTAAGTTGAGCGAGAGTCCACGAGTGAATATGGTATCCATAATGCAAGAAGGCAACCGCGAGGGTTGCCTTGTTTATTTACTCGTAGCTAAACAGGTCGCCGCCATGCATGTCAATCATGTCGAAGGCTTTGCCACCGCCACGAGCCACACAAGTTAGCGGATCATCGGCTATCACCACCGGAATACCGGTTTCTTCCATCAACAAGCGATCTAAATCTTTTAACAGCGCACCACCACCGGTTAACACCATGCCACGCTCAGAGATATCTGAAGCCAGCTCAGGCGGTGATTGCTCAAGAGCAACCATGACTGCTGACACAATACCGGTTAACGGCTCTTGTAACGCTTCAAGGATTTCGTTGGAGTTAAGCAAGAATCCACGCGGTACACCTTCAGCCAGGTTACGGCCGCGCACTTCAATCTCTCGCACTTCTTCGCCTGGATAAGCAGCACCGATTTCATGTTTGATACGTTCAGCTGTCGCTTCACCAATTAATGAACCGAAATTACGGCGGATATAATTAATAATAGCTTCGTCAAATTTGTCGCCGCCAATGCGTACTGATGAAGAGTAGACCACACCATTAAGGGAGATGATCGCGACTTCAGTAGTACCGCCACCGATATCGACCACCATAGAGCCTGTTGCTTCAGAGACAGGCAATCCGGCACCAATAGCAGCCGCCATAGGCTCGTCGATCAAATACACTTCACGGGCACCAGCGCCTAACGCAGATTCTTTAATGGCCCGACGCTCCACCTGGGTAGAGCCACATGGCACACACACGAGTACGCGCGGACTCGGGCGCAGGAAGTTATTGTCGTGCACCTGTTTTATGAAATGCTGGAGCATTTTTTCGGTCACGTAAAAGTCAGCAATCACGCCGTCTTTCATCGGCCGTATGGCGCGAATATTGCCTGGTGTCCGGCCCAGCATACGTTTGGCTTCGGCCCCTACAGCTGCAACACTTTTGGGACCAGCCGCGCGTTCCTGACGAATTGCAACAACGGAAGGTTCATTCAGCACAATGCCCTGATCCTTCACATAGATCAGCGTATTTGCTGTTCCGAGGTCGATGGACAGATCGTTAGAGAACATGCCTCGAAGTTTTTTAAACATGCGGTGATATTTCCTGTATAAAGCATTGGTCGCTGCGCCTCGAAGTGTGGAAATTTGGCGGCTGGACATGAGTTAACAACATTCTGCACACTTTAACAATGGGGGCTATTTTGAGCAAGCAAACTCCCTAGCTAAAGCAAAAAAAAGCACAGCTCCTGCCAGGTTTTGGGTTAATGTTCCCATAACTGACCGTAGCGTGCTCAATAAACACACAATAATGAGGGTGTACTGTAGCCCGTACAGGCAAATGCCAGATGGGTAATTTAATTATCAACGACTCACCCGGTTTATAAGCGAACACCAAAAACCAAATGGTACACTGAAGTAGCTCAAAATATCGGTATCAGCCTCGACAGCGCGTCAACAGGTTATTGATTAATCATTACCTGACTGTTGTACTTCGCCAGTATAAATAAAGTAATCAAAATAGGGGCCGGTACTAACACGATAGCGGCAGCGTGTGCTGAGGGAGTCGGCCTCATCACTATCACTGTCATAATAATCGGCCAGTACTCTGAATCCATCGACACGGCTAGGAATATTCAACAGCTGCTCCCACAATTGCAGGCAACTGGCGGAACTTGGCTCTACTTTTGGCCAGCCAAAATGGGCCATTCTGACCGGGCGACGCCCGACTTCTTTACCCTCTTCATTGTAATGAACCAACATGATCATTTCAGGTCGCCCCTGCGCTTGCCATTGCCAGTGGGCGTTGGTTGCACTCGAGGTAAATTGCTGCGCGTAGTTTTGCATCATTTCGGCTTCGATATCCGGTTCACTTTCGTACACATACCAAATACCGGCCCCCATGAGCGCCACAAACACTACAACAACTAATAAATTAATCATTGTCCGCGATAGACTGCTTTGGTTAGCATTCCTCGATTTCACTATTACTGCCCCTTGATAGTGCTTATCAAATCTAACATTGCGGTATAGGTCTCCAACCAGCCATCAATGTGTTACCTCTGCAATTAAACCGCTCTGTCATATGCAATAGTTTCTTTACAATCACACAACTGAGAGCCCGAATCGCTTAAACATATCAATGATACTTAGCATTAACAAAATAATTCATGGCACTTCACGCCCTGCACCTTGCTGACGGTATGTAATGATCACAAGGGCACACTTAGTTCTGACGCTTCTCATTATATACTACTTTACGCTAATGACGTCGCAGAAGCTTGATTCTGCAAAGTCAGACACGTCGATTTATATTTAGCTGGCGCCTGTCATTTTTTGTATCATAATAATAACTGACTGACCCAAGAGTGTATTTTGGATATCACCACACAAGAATTTAGCTGCCATAACGCGGTTATACGTATGACAAGCGGCGAACCCTACGCACCATCAGACAATACTTTACAACGTGCCCGCCAGTTAGCAATGCAGCTTTGTCACACCTACAACGCCACTGCGTTACATGATTATCAAGCTCGCTGGTCAACGCTGCAGCAGTTAATTCCCGCAGCGAAACGCTGCCAGATTGAACCTGGATTCAACATTGAGTACGGCTTTAACTGTACCATTGGCAAAGGCACTTTTATTAATTACAACGTGACCATTATCGACGCTTGCCCGGTAACACTGGGCAACCAGGTATTAGTGGGGCCCAATACGGTTATTTCTACTGTTATCGGCCGCCAAGTGATCAATGAACAGGCTACCTCAGAGGCAGCTCGCCCGATCAGAATTGGTCATCGGGTATGGCTGGCAGCGAATGTCACTCTGTGCGCAGGGGTGACCATTGGTGACAATGCAGTAATAGGCGCGGGAAGTGTCGTTACACAGGATGTTCCGGCCAATGCACTGTGTTTTGGTAACCCGGCACGTACGATACGTAAGATTGAACAAAGTACTCAATAAAAACGCACTCGCTGCCGATACCTTCTACACATCAAAATATACCCGATAGGTAACAATATATAATGGCTTTTTATCGTTGGTGTCGACTTACTTCATTAAGCGTTCTACTCGCTTCCTGCATGCTGGTCGCTTGCGGTGGTGGGTTAAGTTCAGAAGACCGGGATGAAACCTTTGCAGTGAATGCCGGACGCGATCGTAGCGTCGCGGAGCAATCTGAGGTAACCCTTTCTGCACAAGTGTCTTATCCTTCCGGTGACGTCACCTATAACTGGTCAGCCTCACCCGCACTGGTCATAACCCCCAGCGATACCACTGCCTCAAACGCTACACTAACGGCGCCAGTCGCAATTGATGATACCGACTATGTGATTACCGTGTCGGTAACAGATAGTTCAGGACAAACCGCATCAGATAGTTTTATACTCACCGTGACCCCGGAGAACCTGCCTCCTACCGCAGTTATTTCAGCCCCTGAATGGCCAGAGTTAGCGCCTGCTACCTATCCTGCAGGCGTCGCGATTACACTGGATGGCAGTAACAGTTTTGATGAGGATACCAGCACTAACCCTGAAATAAGCACCTGGCAATGGCAGCAGACCGCCGGAGACGGGGCCATTACCAGTACCGATACCAGTACGCCGTCGCTGACATTTACAACGCCCATTGCCGAAAACCGACAAACACTCACGTTTACGCTCACCGTAACCGATGATGAAGGCGCGACTAACACCGTTACTCAGTCTTATACGATACTGTCTGCATCAGAAACCACCCCAACGGTTAATGCCGGGGTTGATCAGGCGGTTTTCAGTGGTGAGCGTATGGTGCTGGGAGGAACCGTCGCCAGTTCGGTTCCGGCCGCCTACCCCATTAGCACATTATGGACTTACACAGGCAATGCCGAGCCAACAATTGCCAACCTGACCACCGCCGATACCTATGCAGTTGCGCCGCAAGTAGACACAGAAACAACGTTGCAACTCTATTTAAACGCCGAAGACAGCTTTGGTAACGAGATTACCGACAGTCTTACCGTAGTAGTGAGACCCTTTCCTGTCAGGGTGATTAACGATACCGGCATGACATTGCAGGCGACCAATACCACATTAGATTCGACACAACAAAATGCCTGGCCGGGACAGGATGGTCAGCGCGGTGCTGACGTACTCGCCCAGAGCGCAGTGCTCCCTAAAGCAGGTCGCGGTGAGGCCGGTTTTGATTTTACCAAGCTCAACCGCAACGGTGACGAAGAAGATGATGAAGCTGCACAATTTAGCTGTGTTCGTGACAATGTCACCGGATTGGTTTGGGAAGTCAAAACGACTGATGGCGGATTACGGGATCTGGATCACAGGTATAGTTGGTATGCCGATGAGAACAATGGTGGCGCCGAGGGTAATACTAACGGACCCAATACCGTTTGCTCAATTACAGCGTGCAACACTGCTGATTATATTGCTGCCGTAAACACGGCTGGATTATGTGGTTTTTACGACTGGCGCTTGCCAACTCACCAGGAATTGCTCTCTATTGTTCACTTTGGCCGCGAAGATTTGCCCCGGGTCGATAGCCGGTATTTCCCGAATACCGGCAACAGTGCAGAGAATACCTTATGGTACTGGACGTCGCAGCCCGGTGCAGATGGTGTCAGCAATGATGCTGCTCAGAATGCCTGGGCAATTGATTTCATTTCGGGTGTAGATAACTTCTTGAATAAGTCTGAACCAGTTGCCATTCGACTGGTTAGAGCAGGACGATAGCATGAAACTCCAATTACGTTTTTTATTGATAATATTGATATCCGCCTCACCGCTGGCCCAGGAATGCCTGTCCAGCGCAGTAGAAACTACCCCGGAAGATGCTTTTACAGAAACGGACACTGCTGAAACCGTTCTGCATACTACGACCAACCTGGTTTGGCAACGCTGCGCCGTGGGTCAAACCTGGGATGGTGACACCTGTACTGGCGAGGCTGAACCTATGACATGGCAGCAAGCACTTACTTACGCCCAGCAATTTGACAGTGAGAGACTGGAGGGTTGGCGCGTACCCAACGTAAAAGAACTGTCTTCGCTCACCGAGCGTAACTGCGTGCGACCGGCCATCAATAGTGGCATTTTTCCGGCCACACCAAAGGATAGCTTTTGGACATCAACGCCCAGTTACAATGATCCACTGCGCGCCTGGACCGTCGCCTTTTTTAATGCCAGCCACTCTATTAAAGAAAAGCAGCTATCGGTATATTTACGCTTAGTAAAAACTAATCTACCGGATTAGCACTGACGGGGTCGAAAGTTGGTGGGGGAAATCCTTAAGCACAGTGCTGTCCAGAGCATGTTAACGGTGCCGCGGTTTGTTTGATATTCACTGACATTTCGATTAGCGTTTAACGACTAAGGAGTGTTTTTTATGCGTAACAATAAGCTTATTTATTTTTACTTCTTGTCGGGTGTGCTGTTTTTGATTTTTGCCGGTGCAGTGTATCCAACAGAAGATCGCAATCTTACCCCGGTATTCACCAGTATTGGAGTTTCCATTATGACTATTAGCCTGGTGTTACACCGCCGTCGTCAGGGGTGTAAAAAGTAAACGACGCCTACTTAGCAGGCGGGGAGAGCAGCGCGGGCAACGGCACGCTCGCCTGACCCGGAACCCGTTCCAGTTGCCAGTGACGTTTTGCCCAGGACCAGATTTCATCAAGTGGCGCACAGCCTAACGCATCAGGTGGGGCCTGGTTAAGCAATTTAAGTGTTTCAAATAACACCGTGTTCATAGCGGCTTTATCGATGGCCGGTGCGTTTGAGGATTTACTGAGTTTGCGCTGTTGAGTATCCAGCACGATAGGTAAGTGAGCGTATTGTGGGGTGTGCAGTTGCAGGCAATTTTGCAAAAACACTTGCTGGCTGGTAAGCGGATGCAGATCGCCGCCTCTTACGATATGCGTAATGCCTAAATCAAGATCGTCGACAACCACCGCCAGATGGTAGCTAAAAATGCCGTCGGCCCGTTTTAGAATAAAATCACCCAATGATGATTGCAGGTCAATCGACGTTTCGCCTTTAAGCGCATCAGCAATGACCATGGATTGCTCTGCTTTCACACGCAGGCTGCGATTGTTACCGGGTGCAACCGCTCTGTCACGACAATAACCGTCATATACCGGGCCATATTCACCGGATTTACAGCGAGCGGTGATGATTTTTCTGGAACATTCGCACCAATACGCCTTGTGTTGCCTGAGCAATTCATCGGCAAAGTGTTGATAGCGGTTAGAATGCGCGCTTTGATAGCTAATCTGGCCATCCCATTCAAAACCAAAACGTTCAAGGGTGTTGAGAATCGCATGCGCCGATCCTTTCACCTCGCGGGCGATATCCAGATCATCAATGCGGACAAACCATTGTCCCTGGTTTTTTCTCGCGTCAAGATAGCTGGCAGCAGCCGTCACAAAAGAGCCAAAGTGGAGGTTGCCCGACGGCGTCGGCGCAAACCTGCCTTTGTACGTAGAGCCTTGCTTTGCTGCCATTGTCTTCTCAGTTAACGGAATCTGAGCAACTCAGGATTAGAGAACCTTACCAAGTCGGTTAAGCACTTCGTCTTTACCAATTAACTGACATACCTCATGGAGACTCGGGCTGTTATTGCGGCCGGTAATAACGATACGCAAAATTAACGACGCCTCTTTCATGGTGCCATGAAAGCTCTCTGGCGCTTGCTTGTATTCCTTGTTATTCATGGCAAAGCCAGCCTCTTTGGCGATAGCCTTAAGGTTTTCAAACCAATCTTCATTGAGCTCCGCATGGGTGTAGCCATCTTTATAGAGCGACAAAAAGTTGCTGACAACTTCGCCAGGCACGCCACCGAAACGCGCGTCGTCGACCGACTCACAATATTCGAATACTTCATTAAAGAAGAAACTATATAAAGCTTTAAAGTCAGACCACTTGGTGAGATCTTTCCGGGTTCGGCCGTTGTTAAATCTGTCGGCATCAATAAAGCTCGGTATCGCGTCCCAGTGCTTAGTCATTAACGCTTCGAGTTCTTCATCGAATTGTTTGGCCCAGCTAAATACCTGCTCGCGGATCTCTTCAGCAGTCATTGTTGCCACGGTATTTGCCGACACATCATTGAGTTTAATTAGATCCACCAGCGCCCCGGAAACCTGACAATCTTCTAATAAAATCGGTAATGACAGGCTTTCTTCCACAGTGGTATTGGCCAGCTTAGAATTAGCCAAGCCTCTGAGGTAGCTCAGTACAGCGGTAGTGGGATACCCCTGTTGCATGTAATACTCAACGGAGGCTTCCGGATCTTTTCGTTTCGACAGCTTGCGACGTGATTTGCCATCCATTTTCATTAATGGCGCGATGTGCGCGTATGGAATGGGCTCAAAACCCAGAGCGTCGAAGAGTTGCGTGTGTAAAGGCACCGACGCCAGCCATTCTTCACCGCGAATAACCAGATTCACCCGCATCAGGTGATCATCCACGGCGTGCGCCATGTGATAAGTAGGTAGGCGCTCTGCATTGGCAGAGGATTTTAAAATAACTACGTCGTTAATGTTATTTTTAACTTTCGTTTTGCCACGGATTTTATCTTCAAATACAAATGGCCCCGGCTCGCCGTTACAGCGAAAACGAATGACATACTCCTCACCATTGGCGATTCTGCGCTCAGCCTCGGCCGGGTCCATCGACTGGCAGGTCGCCCAGCGGCCGTAATAACCGGTGTCGACTTTTTCGCGACGCTGCTCATCGCTTTTTTCCTGCAGATCATGTTCGCTACAAAAACAAGGATAAGCTCTTTCTTTGCGCAGCAGTTCTTTCACAAATGAAAGATACAGGTGCTGACGTGACGATTGCTTATAAGGGCCATACTGGCCGTTGCTGTCGTCTTCGGTTGGCGCAATGTCAAAGTACGCAAAGGCCTCGTCGAAATGTTCCTGTACACCTGCCACTTCACGCTTTTTATCGGTATCTTCAATACGCACAAAGTAGGCGCCGCCAGATTGCTCTGCAACGTTCTTCGAAATCATTGCCGTATAAACGCCGCCAATATGCAGAAAGCCTGTAGGACTAGGACCAAACCGGGTAACCAATGCGTCAGCAGGCAGTTCCCTGGGTGGATATTGTTCTTCTAACTCGGTGCTGGCAGGAATAGTATCCGGAATCATCAGGGAAATTGCGTTATCAGAGTACATGGATTGCTTTATGTCCGTAGTGTCATTGCTTGCTCAGCAAGCGAGAAAAAAGTAATAATCAATTATATCTGCATATAGGTTGAGATTAAACAGTCAGCAGCCCTGATGACGGATTTACCCGGGCTCGCATGCTCAGCGGCGATATCCTCAATGGTTATAGTTGTCGATAGATACAGCGCCAGAAATTGAGCGCCAGCGAACATCATTGGTTGCCCACAGGCTGGCCGTTCAACCTTGCAGGTCGCTTCAGTAAATCAAACTATGGCTTCACATATAACACTTTCTGCGGGTATGATGACCATCTGCAACCGGCAGACGTTTTCGCGAACTAATCCGACTGTTTTTGAACGTTTCAGGCGCAAAAGTGATAACACCGGATTTAACTCAACAAAACTGACGCTGGCGCAATATCGTTTGGTATGCATAGGCCCCCTTGTTAACAAAAGCGAATAGGTGCCGGAACAACATCAATACACGCTTTTTTATTTTCATGTAGTAAAAAGGAATCTGTTGTCGCGTAATGAAGTATCTCCCGACACTACTTAACCACACATTATTACCGGTCATTGCACTTATCTTTGGCTTTACCCTAATCTCCTCCTACCAGGTAGAAACATTATTTTGGTTGCAGGAAAAAAACTGGCTGCCGTACCCGCTGCTTGGCATTTCGGCGCTCATTGCTTCGCAATTTAATCAGAGCCGCTATTTTTATGCCTGCCTGCTTTGGTTACTTGTATTTACCAGCATAGACTCGCCAACATTACTCGCTCAGCCATTTCCACCAGGCACATTAATGCTCATGCTTTGTGGCGCAAGCAGCTTACTGATATGGCAAAAAGACAAAAGTCTGAGGCTGTCTAATTTTATCTTTACCAGCGCCTTAATTCTTGGCGTTGCCGCGGCCCTAGCCTGGGTACTCAATGCGGATTTTTTAACCGCCTTACCCATATACCAACAGAGCAGTAAAGAGTATGTGGTGTTAATGCCTGTATTGGCACAACACTTTTCTTTACTCGAAATTTGCCTGTATGCGCTGTTTTTTGTTTCAGCGCTGGTCCGAACCTTTGTTAGCCCGAACCTGAGTCACTCTTTATTAGCGGTATCCATGGCGAGCGTATTGATTATCGATACAAATTTTTCGCTGTTGTTACTGGCATTCGCTGCAGATCTCTTTGCACTGTTTACCCTGACGGTGGTGTTATTAAATAGCCACAAAATGGCTTTTAAAGATGAATTAACCGAGATTGCTTCGCGTCGGGCACTGATGCATTTTAGCCAATCGTTATTTAGCCATTACACAGTTGTCATGGCAGATGTGGATCATTTTAAATCGTTTAACGATAAATACGGACACGATGTTGGCGATCAGGTGCTTAAGATGGTGGCCCAGCAACTCAATAGAGTCGGTAAAGGCGGCAAAGCCTTTCGCTATGGCGGCGAAGAATTTACGTTAATTTTTCCCGGAAAGAGCCCTGAACAAGTGATTGAAACCGTTGATGCATTGCGAGAAAGCATCGCCCAATACCCGTTGGTCATTCGTCAGCCAGACCGCCCAAAACGTAAGCCTAAGGCTGGCGCACAAGCTAAACCCACTAAGCCAACAAGCAGCAGAAAAACGGTTAACGTAACGATGAGTTTTGGTGTCGCAGTCAAAAATAAACAAAACAGTTTCGACCAGGCAATGAAACAGGCCGACGTAGCCCTCTACAAAGCGAAAAAAGCAGGCAGAAACAACGTTAAAACGGCATAGCTACATTCCGTTCGGAGTAACTGCAAGCAGTTGGCCTGCAACGTAGTACCCAGACGCACGCAGGAAACTGTAAAATGTAAAAGAAGCAATTATAGACTACTCCGTGGGGCTGAAACCATCCAGACGATATTATTGCTGAGCTTCCAGCGTCAGATACGGTTTCAGTCTTTGTGTTTGCGCCAAACACTTTATTTCGGCAACAGTTTTCTTATTTCTGTCTTGCAAGGTTATCCCTTCACCACGCTCACATTTAGCTTCAAATGAGCGGTATACACTAATGCCTTCTTTAAAAATGTCTGACCCGTCGACAAACTGAACTTCCATACTTTGTTCAAATGCTGAACAGCCATCAAGTGGGTATGTTTTTAAATAGTCATCATAGCGAGTAAAACTGATACGCTTGTTACAGTGCGAGCTCATCAGGTTACGCATAACTTGTATTCCCCAGTGCCTGACAATTGATATTGGGTAATCTTCTGAGTACTGAGTTGATATTGTTGAACCTTCAAACCACGAAGCGACTTCCTTTTGATTGTCTAAATCAGCGGTACTGCTAAATCTATCAAATGCCAATGACAACTCTGTTGATCCGATGAGGCTGCTTAATGCGTCTAAATAATCCTGTTGGTTATAGGTTCTGTCTTCAATGTTTGCATCAAAAATATGCTTCCAGACATCAAAAACAGTTTTACCTGAATTGCTTGCATTAACAGCAGCATGACTTGCCAACCCCATTGCTGCCCCGCAGTTATAGTAACTTCTGTATCTCCATAGCTTTGCTGATTGCTCCAGAGGTTCCTTACCTTTGTTTAAGAAACAGCTATTCGCAGCGTCTTCGAACTTTTGGATCATCTGCTCATAACTTATTAAGCCGAACTCCATCATTGCAATGTTGGCAAACGTATCTGCCCCACCCTCATGCATCCAAGCATGGTTTTGTTCATCATAAGCAAACATTTGCACATTCCAAAAATGGGCAGCTTCATGAGCTAAAAAGTGAAATAGCAAATTGTACTGTTGTTCGTTTGGAGCATTCCAATGCTTCCCAGTTATAGTGAGTTGCACTAAACCATTTAATGTTCCACCACTGTAATGCAAATAATCAGCGTCCACCTGGTTATAATTGAAAAAGACGATTGGTTTGAAATTTAAGGGGTGGCCTGTTTTTTTCTCATAAAACGCAAAAAGTTCTGGCAAATATTTTTTGGTTTTATGCCAGGCCCACTCAGGTAAATCAGGGTCTACCAGAGCAATCATATTCGCATTTTCAATCGGTTTTATATTCCCGAAGTAAACATAGGTTCCCTCACCTTCCAGAGTCCACTGGGCATTATTCCTATAGGTTTTCCCGAGGAAAACTATATTTTGATTCGGACTATAAAAATGAAATTTTGTCCCTTTAAATGAAGCCCCGATAGGACTAACAGCCGCATCTTCAATCAGGTTGGCGTCAAGCGCTAAATGATTGGTGTAAAGCAGTACGCTGCCGTCAGTGTATTTTAGATTAGGTGTGTAGTCTTTATGAATAACGTCATACTGTGAGGTAAATTCAATATTTAATGAATCGAATGTACTGCCATCAACACTTTTTATTAGCTGTACATTTTCCTCTTGCTCCCACTTAAATTTAGACTCATCTATTTTATAGAGCTTTCGTCGATCAAAGTTACTTTGCCGACTAAAGGCGACATGCTCGACAGCAATCGGCAGTTCATAATTAACGTTCCATGAATCAGAATTCTGCTGATAGTGCACGCGAATTTGGAGCTGATAATCTTTATCTGATGCAGCAACATTTAAAGAGAAAACAACGATCAGTGTGATGAAAATCCTATGAGTAAATCCATAAATCATTATTATTCATTCCTTTAAATAATTTTTCTCTTCGATACTAATCGGTTTAAACAAAATAAAAAACCCGCTGGATGAGCGGGCTTCTTATGGTTTGTTAAGCATTTTTCAATTTGTTACTCATCAGAACGGAATATCGTCATCAAAGTCGAAGTCTGGCTCAGCCATTGGAGGCTTTTGCGGGTTTTGTCCGCCACTACCGCCTTGCGGGCGCTGAGCAGGTTGTTGATAACCACCACCCTGGTTGCCGCCCTGATTACCACCGTAGTTCTGGTTATTACCATAACCGCCACCCTGAGGTGCATTCTGCTGGCCGCCCTGAGGACGTTGTTGATAGCCACCACCCTGGCCGCCCTGTCCACCGTCACGACCGCCTAACATTTGCATTTGGTCTACGATGATTTCAGTTGTATAGCGATCCTGGCCCTGCTGATCCTGCCATTTACGGGTTTGCAACTTACCTTCTACGTAAATCTGTGAGCCTTTTTTCAGGTACTCGCCAGCAACTTCCGCCAGGCGACGATACATCGTTAAACGATGCCATTCGGTACGTTCCTGCATCTGACCTTGTTGATCTTTCCAGCTTTCACTGGTTGCCAGGCTCAGGTTGGCAACGGCGTTGCCGTTGGGCATGTAACGTACTTCCGGGTCGTTACCTAGGTTCCCGACCAAGATGACTTTGTTAACGCCTCGAGTTGCCATGGATGTCTCCTAAAATCTGTTCACGCTTATATATAGCTGTATATACACAGCGCCTGATGCGCCGCAACGTCTTATACCAAAGCTTGCCAGTATAACGCATTTTTTGCGTCTGCTCAGCGCCTTTTTAAGCTTTGGCTAAATTAGTGTGTTATAGCGCTACGCAACGTGGATTAGTTCGCTTTCAGGCTAACGTAATTGGTCTGGTAATAAACCTGAACAAGCGGATTGATTATCATACATTGAGTACTGGCCAATAAAAAAGCCCTGTCACGGTTAACAGGGCTTACTCTTTAAGTCCGTTTGTTTACCGGCAGCGTTACCACCAGGTGATGTAAAACGCAGCCACTACAATAATGACTGCGAGCGAGGCAACGTTAAAGCCTGGCTTGGTAGAGAACTCGATTTCTTTAAGTTCAATCGCCTGAGGGTGATCGCCTTTGCCTTCAAACAGTGATATCGCTACAGCCAGTCCGACACACAGTAAAAACACAACGCCTACACGGTCCATAAAGGGAAGCTCTGGCAACAACAGTTTAAATGCCAGGCTGAACACTGCAGAGCCTACAGCTGCAACCAAACCCGCCGTAGCGGTGGTTTTCTTCCAGAACATACCCAGCGCAAACAACGCTACAATCCCCGGCGTAAAGAAACCGGTAAATTCCTGAATATACTGGAACGCCTGATCAAACTGACCTAATAATGGCTTAGCCGCAAGCATGGCAATGACAAGCGCTAAAAAGCTGACAATACGGCCCACTTTTACATAATGGTGCTGGCTTTTGTCCGGGTGTTTGTCTTTGTAAATATCCATAGTAAAGATAGTCGACACACTGTTAGTCATAGACGCCAGTGACGACACAATCGCAGCCACCAACGCCGCAAAGATAATGCCTTTTAAACCAACCGGCATAAGTGTCATTAACGACGGATACGCTTGGTCAGCTTTGTCGAGGCCGGGTACCAACAGTACAGCGGCAATGCCTGGCAACACCACAATCAGCGGCATAAGTACTTTTAAGAATGCGGCAAATACAATCCCTTTTTGAGCTTCACTCACGCTTTTCGCAGCCAGTGTGCGTTGAATAATATACTGGTTAAAACCCCAATAGCTGAGATTCATTATCCACAGCCCGCCAATGAGTACCGATAAGCCCGGCAAATCCATGTAATGAGGGTTATCTTCACTCAGAATCATGTCGAATTTACCTGGCAATTCGCTGGTGACGGTAGCAAAGCCAGCCAGTACACCATTGCCATCGCCAATCAGATTGAGCGCGGTATACGACAAAAATAATCCGCCAAACACCAACAGTACTACCTGGATAATGTCCGTCATGGCAACCGCTTTTAAGCCACCATAAAGTGAATAGGCCAGCGAGAATAAACCAAGGAAAATCATGCCGTACATTAAATCAATACCCGCAATCGTGTTAATGGCCAATGCACCCAGCCACAATACCGCGGTGAGGTTCACAAACACATAAACGCCAAGCCAGAACACGGCCATAACCTTGCGTACACGGTGGTCATAGCGCTGCTCAAGGAACTGCGGCATGGTATAGATTTTATGTTTAAGGAAGATTGGCAAAAAGTATTTACCAACGATGATCAGCGTTATAGCCGCCATCCATTCGTATGAAGCGATAGCCAGACCAACCATATAACCAGAGCCGGACATACCAATAATTTGCTCAGCGGATATATTCGCAGCAATAAGGGATGCCCCGATTGCCCACCATGGCAAACTGGAACCAGCGAGGAAGTAGTCATTGGTGTCTTTCTCGTGACCTTTTTCTTCACGTGATACCCACCATGCAATGCTGATTAAAGCAATAACATAGACTGCAAACAGCACTATATCGAGTGTTTCTATTTTCATTTTGCGCCCTAAATTATTGTAATTTTAATACGTAACAAAATTACTTTTTTACACAATTTACACAAACGCCGCCTAATCTGGCGTATAATTGTAAAAGACATGTTTCAACCCACGAATCGCATGATACTGGTGATTGACCAGTTTAGTCACCCCCAAAATCACATTTTTTAGTAATAAAACAACAACACAGTAAAAATCGTCAAAGTTATGGCAACGGCTCAACAGCTAAAAAGAGCAGGTCAATTGGTTCCCCAAGTGCTGTGACGAGAAATTCACCTCACGCATGTTTATAGTGATAGTTTTTGGATCGCGACAACTTTGCCGCCTGCTAACAAGGTTTTGATGTGTATAATAATGGTCTCGCTTCACGTACAGACATGTTGCCATGACTAAGCCACTGACATACCTGACTCACTACCCACAACACCTGCAAGATAAAATTGCTCAAATGCAGGCAGCTAATCAGCTTGGAGACTGGTTGCGGTCACGTTATCCAACGATTCATAACATTAACAATGACAAAGAGCTCCGTGAATATGCGCAAGGGTTAAAAAGCCAGTTTATGAAGAAAACACAGCCGCTGAGCAAGGTGATATTCGACAATAAAATCCACATTGTAAACCATGCTCTGGGCCTGCATTCCTATGTATCGAGAGTGCAAGGTAGCAAGCTTAAGAGTAAAAACGAAATGCGTATCAGTGACTTATTTAAAAATACGCCAGAGCCATTTTTGCATATGATTGTGGTGCATGAGCTCGCACATCTTAAAGAGAAGGAGCATAATAAGGCGTTTTATCAACTGTGCCGGCATATGTTACCGGATTACCACCAAATTGAGTTTGACGTGCGCGTATACCTGACCGAGATGGATACCACCGGATACGTTTTTAATCGCCCAGCTTCTGTGGAGTATGTCTGATGGATTTTGAATTTATGACTGACGTAACCGGCCAGCCGTTGGCAAAGTGTGATATCGAAAGTGAAGCTTTAGGAGACTGGCTAAGTCATGATATTGGCACCAACAAGAACGCCATTAATTCATTACTACAGAGCATTGAGCAATTACACAATAATCAGCGTACAGACGTCGATATTATCGGTAAAATCTATCATCTTAGTATAGCCGATGATGAAGTTGAGCTGTTTCTTAATAACAATCAAACTAATCATAGTGAGTTTGAGGATGACTACGATGACGGCCCCATTGCCGGGTGTGGTTTGGTCGAATTTAACCACCTGCTGGAAAGCTGGCTCGAATTTATAAACTAGCCGTATTATTCGCTTGCGACAAGAGCTTCAGGTAATCCGGTAGTATTCAGCGATAACTCAAATACACTGCCTGATAACGGGTATTGCTGCAACTGCCTGTCACTCAGGCCTGTTCGGGCCGAGGTAACATAAGCTCTGTCCAACCCTGGCCCGCCAAAGGTAATATTGGTAATAAGCGGCGCCGGCAGAATCACTTTACTGAGCAACCTGCCCTGCGGACTAAAGCAGCACAACCCACTGCCCATCCAGCACGCTACCCAGATATTGTCCTTGCTATCTACGGTGATGCCATCAGGAAAGCCACATTGCGCTGGCCACTGAACAAACACTTGTTTGTTTGTCACGCAGCCATTGGTATCGAGATTAAAGCTAAAAATCGTACGTGCTGGGGAACTGACTGAATACAGTTTATCGCCGGCTACATTCACTGCAGGCCCGTTAGACACCGTGTAGTCACTATCAATTAACCGCGGAGAATCCGCACCATTAGCGCAGAACAATTGATATAAGCTGCCCGATTGTCGCGATTCGTCATTATCCATCGAACCAAAATATAAGCGCCCCTGTCGGTCAGTTTTGGCATCATTTAAGCGATTCGTTGCCGGCTCTGCTCTGGGTGCACAGATCAGCTCGGCGCACCTGTACTCGCTGGTTAATTTATAAATACCTGATTGCAACCCAGCAATAAAGTATCCCGCGCGGGTTTCTTTGATCCAACCGATGGGTTCAGGCATTGGGAAGCGGGAAATCTCATTGGTATCGAGCGTCAACCTAAATAACAACTGGAGTCTGATATCAACCCAAAAAATGCAGTTTAATCTGACACTGTAGTATATCCCCTCGCCCAATTCACAGCCGACAGGATAAGTAGTAATTATGGTTGCAGCAGACATTCTTGTAATGGTGTTCGCTTTCAGAGATGGACAACGGTACAGACCAACATATTGAGGCTATACGTCATACTTTTAATTATTGCGCACAATATGGCACTGATGAACACTTAAATAAAGAAATCCGGATAGGTATTTTTGCGCAAGCGTAGCGGTAAATTGACGACGCTACAGCCATCATCAGCCGTTTGACACTATCAGTACGGTGCCCGCAAATGCGGCCACGGCGAGAATTAGTTTTCTGACGAACATTTCATCAATACGACGGTTTACAAAGAAGGATATAAACCAGCCAATTAATATGGCGGGAATGCACTTTAAAAACAGTTCCAGATCATCATGCCCGGCAGCGCCGGTAAACCACAATACTGCAATACCAAACATGTTTATATAAACAAAAAACACACTCAAATTGGCTTTTATTTTATCTTTGTTTTCAGTTTGATACAGCAGCCCCATGGGGGCGCCACCGGCTGATGTAGTGGTGCCCATAAAGCCTGATATCATTGCTGCTATCAGATTAGATACGATGCTTATTCGCGGCGTAACACCCACCAGCGATAAAATGACCGCAGCTATAATACAAATTCCCAACAGCATCTGGTACTGGTGCGCATCAATGTACAACAACACACTACCCGCCACGACAACGCCGACTGTGCCGCCAAGAATTGAGAATCCGGTTTGCTTTAAATCGATATCATACTGGTGCTTGACCGCCAGCAATGTCGTGAGTAACAGCGCATTAAGTATCATGGGCCCAGGCACTAATTCTGGCATTAGCAAGTAGATCAGCGGTGCACCTAACAGGCCAAGTCCAAAGCCAATTACGCTTTGTAAACAAGAGCCTATTATTAAGACCAGATACACCAAAAAGAAATCGGTCAAACAAACAATCCTATACGAACACCCAACACAGCGGCCACTTTATATTTACATATTATATTACATTTGATTTCTGCACATTGCCAGAATGTAAACAATTTAGCAACATGCCTGTTGTTACCCAACTATGACAAAAATGCGTTTTTGCGTTGTTGTTTTAAATAAAAAGCGAGGAACAAATTAACCTGAAAGGTGTAAAGCAGTTAAAACTGTAACATCGATGCCGTTTGTTAAACCCAACCGGCATCTATAATTAACGTCTGCGCTGTCATCATCTTGCTATCGTCAGCGGCTAAAAACAATGCCGCATTGGCAATATCAATGGGTAACAACGTTTCATGAATACATTGTGCTTGTTGCACTTCCTGCACAATATCCGGGCTCGCCCAGCGGGTCATTTGGCGTTCAGTCATTACCCAGCCTGGCACCAGCGTATTCACCCTGATATGTTCGGGGCCAAGCTTTGCCGCCAGTGTGCGCGTAAGGCCATCAATAGCGGCTTTGGCGGTTGTATAAACGGGCATACAGGTTTGCTTTTGGCGCCAGCTTACCGAGCCCATATTCACCACGCTGCCGCCGCCACAGCGACGCATTTGTTCGATTACAGCCTGAGTAGCAAAGTAGCTAGGACGTAAGTTCACATTCACGCGGTCGTTCCAGTACTCTTCGTCGACCTCTTCGAATTCATGACGCGTGTCGTCAGCAGCATTATTGATTAACACACTAATATCGCCATTTATTCGACCGGCTTCGGCAATGGCAGCCTGTAGTGCTTTTATATCCCGCAGGTCACACGCTATAAAAGCCGCATTGCCGCCTTCCTGCCGGGCAACACGCTCTACCAATGCCTGGCTTTTTTCCAGATTGACATCCACAAAACACACATTTGCGCCCTGCGCACAAAAGCGTTCTACCATTACTTCCCCAATACCCGTTCCACCGCCAGTAATAAACACACTACGGTTTCGCAAACTGGGATATTGGGCTGCAGATTCAGGCGACTGAGTCATAGGTAACTCACCATTAATATTGGCACTGTATTCACTTGATCTAATGTTCCGTTAAGTAATATTAAGCTGTTAACTCTGCTTCTGAAATTTTCAGCTCGATATACGCCATCGCCTCATCAATCAAATACGCCATCATATTTTTTGCTCGCTCGGCTTCGCCATTCTGGATCGCCTGAAATATCTTTCTATGCTCGTCGGCAATGGTCTGCAAGCTGTCTTTCGCGTTAGTCGTATACTGAAAACTCACATTCAAGGCCGTGCTGATGAAGTCACGAAGCTGATAGAAAAAACGATTTCCGCTGGCAAGCAGGATTGCGGTATGAAATTCAACATCGCTGGTATGAATGGAACCATCCGTTTGAGCGGCGTGGTCCATGGCATTGAGCGCGGCTTCAATTTGCGCAATAGCTTGTGGGGTGCCATGTTTTGCCGCTAAAGCGGCGGCTTGCGGCTCAATAGCCAGGCGCATTTGCAAAAACTCTTTCAACACCAGCAGCGAAGGACTACTCTCAAACATCCAGCCCAACACACTGGTATCATATAAGTTCCAGTTCTCTGGCGGTTCAACCCGGATGCCCTGACGAGGGCGGGACGAAATCAACCCTTTCGCAGCCAGCATTTTCACGGCTTCACGAACGGCCGTTCGGCTTATACCATACTCATTGCACAACTGTGCTTCAGTGGGAAGCCCGGAGCCTTCGCCATATACTCCCGCGATAATCGCTTTGCCAAGTTCATTGGTTACACGTTGCGATAAGTTCAGGTTCTCAATTCGCGCCATAGGTAATTATCTTTCTTCTCACGGCTGTAATCATTAATACTATCATAGACCATCAATGATTCATGTAGCCTGTATTGTTAACATCATTAGCGCCATCATAGAGTTGTAAGGCCTCTGCGTGCAAGCCTTTATGAATTGTTTCGCAGTAAAAGTGTGATATTTTATAAACTACGGTTTTAACGCAGTTTTAACAAAAAGCTTCCCATTAGGAATTTTGTAATATAATATTTTTTATATCCGTTTAAATTGATCATCATGGTATCAAGGTTTTTTCATGGTTGAATTAAGTACTTTGGACTGGCTCGTACTGGCCGGCTTTTTTGTGTTACTCATTGGCGTTGTGGGCATGTCCATGCGTCAAAAGGAAGAGGACACCGCTGATTATTTTCTGGCAGGTCGAAATGCCAGCTGGTTAGTCATTGGTGCGTCGATTTTTGCTTCAAACATCGGTTCTGAACACCTGGTTGGACTGTCGGGTTCTGGCGCACAGTCAGGTATGGCGTTAGCTCACTGGGAACTTCAGTCCTGGATTATTCTGCTACTCGGCTGGTTTTTTGTACCCTTTTACTGGAGCAGTAAAGTGTACACCATGCCAGAGTTCCTGGAGCGCCGGTATAATTCTAAAGCCCGCACCTTCCTGTCGGTTATTTCACTGGTAAGTTACGTACTGACCAAAGTGGCAGTAACGGTTTACGCCGGTGGTATTGCCTTTAAAACGATTCTGGGGATCGATACCATGTTTGGCATCGATTTCTTCTGGATATCAGCCTTAGGTCTGGTCATTATCACCGGTATATACACCGTACTGGGCGGTATGAAAGCCATCATGTGGACCTCAGTGCTACAGACGCCAGTACTTATTATAGGTTCTGTCGTGATACTGGTAGTCGGCCTCGATCAGGTAGGTGGCTGGGCTGAAGTTGAGCGTATTAATGACGCCAACCTGCACCTCATTCGCAGCGCCAGCGATGCCGAATTCCCGTGGCCGGGCATTATATTTGGCTCCTTTATTATTGGCTTCTGGTACTGGTGTACCGACCAATATATCGTTCAGCGTGTACTTTCCGCTAAAGGCATTAAAGAAGCCCGTCGTGGTACTATGTTTGCCGGTTATCTGAAGCTTCTTCCGGTCTTTATCTTCTTGTTCCCTGGCATGATTGCCGTGGCTTTAAAAGAAAAAGGCATTATTGATTATGCCAGCGCCGATCAGGCTTTCCCTACTCTGGTCGCGCAACTTTTACCTTCAGGGGTTAAAGGCATCGTTATTGGTGGTTTGGTTGCAGCGTTAATGAGCTCTCTGGCATCACTGTTTAACTCATCGGCAACACTGTTTACCATCGATTTTTATAAAAAGTTCAAGCCTGAGTCGACCGAGAAACACCTGCTTAAGGTAGGCCGCTTGGCTACTATAGTGATTGTTATTTTGGGTATTCTGTGGATTCCGGTAATGAGCCTGATTGCCGACGTTCTGTATGAATATTTACAAAGCGTTCAGTCTTTGATCGCACCGGGTATCGCGGCAGTATTCCTGCTTGGTCTGGTGAGTCGCCGTATTACGCCTGCAGCCGGTTATTATGGCCTGGTATCCGGATTTATACTCGGTATGATCCGTTTAGTATTGCTGCCGTTTAGAGATAGCCTCACTGGTACCAGTGTGGCCTGGATTGTTGAAATGAACTGGCTGTACTATTGTATTCTGTTATTTGTGCTGGTTACCGTCATAATGATTGGTATCAGTATGTTCACCGCGCGCGCCAGTGAGGAAAAACTGAAAGGTTTGACCTTCCGCACATTGGGTAAGGGCACGATGAGTGAAGTGGTTGCCGGACTGGATAGGTGGGACTACATCCACACAGTGGGTATATTAGGTATTACCGCCTTTATCTATATCCGCTTCTGGTAGAGCTTTGACAAAGTGTTAGGAACAAAGCCGGTAACAGCATGCTGTTACCGGCTTTGTTGTTTATAGCGATGATACATTTTGTTTCGTCACTGTCAGCATAACTAAAAAGCAGTTAGCCCTGTCGCTACTGCATTCACTGCAACCAAGAACAGAGACATCCTATGATTCGACTTATTCTGCTATTGCTTTTAATAAGCCCGGCTTTACAGGCTAAAACCTACAAGGTGTATTATCTTGGCGGGCAATCAAATATGGAAGGCTTCGGCAATAACCACGAGCTTCCCGAGTCTTACCAAACGCCCCTTTCCGATGTGAAAATCTTTACTGGTAATCCAATGCCTGATTTTAAACGAGACGGTGGCCTTGGTGTATGGAGTAGCCTGCAACCGGGTATGGGGCTGAATTATAAAAGTGATGGTAAAGACATAATACTGTCTGGGCATTTTGGTCCGGAGCTGAGTTTTGGGCATCACATTGCAGCCCTTAATAAAGAGCACGCTGTCGCCATTATTAAATACGCGCTGGGTGGTTCAGCCCTGGGCTATGGTGTAGGTAATAACTGGTTTCCTGACTACCGTCGTGGAAACGGCATTAATCAGTATGATCACTTTTTATCGACCCTGAACAACGCCTTTTCGAAAGCGGATATCGATGGTGATGGCAGCCCCGACAAACTTGTTCCGGCCGGCATAATTTGGATGCAGGGTGAGTCCGATGCCTATGACAGTGACATTACCGCCCATCGTTACCTGGAAAATTTACAACGCACTATGGCACTGTTTCGCGCCGCGCTGAGAGCACCTGAACTGCCTGTAGTGCTGGGCAAAATCACCGATTCAGAAATGGACCCCGAGGATGGCTTGCGGATGAATTGGGGCAGCGTGGTACAGCAAGCCCAGCTTGATTTTGTTGAGCAGGATACCTGTGCGGCGCTGGTGACGGTTACAGAAAGCTTTACCCATCTTGATGACGGCTGGCATTATCATTCCAAAGATTACCTTACTTTAGGCAATGAATTTGCCAACAGTGTAAGCAGGCTGGAAAGGCAATGTGGCACGCAGTAATCAATCTAATATCGTTAACCCTGCATACAACCCGGGTAAGAGTGAATGGCCAAAGATAATACCGCGAGACTCACTCCAATGTGGCTCGCGGTTAAAAATGCAGGGGAATAACGTTTAATTAGTCGCCAAGATCGGCGCTGAATACAGGAAACCCTTCGGCATCCCAATAGATTACCCTGGCTCTGGCATGACGATTAGGATCGGTCAGCGGCGTACCTCGCAGTGCTTTATAATCCCTGCTGTGATAAATCATTAAGTCGGTAACACCATCTTCGGCTTTGACAAAACTATTATGACCGGGCCCAAAACGCCCCACTGCTGCATTAGTAGTAAAAACAGGCTCAGGCTTTTTGTGCCAGCTATCCGGGTCAAGTAAATCAGCATCGTCATCGGCCCATAGTAATCCCATTGCGTAGCGGTGATCGGTGGCACTGGCAGAATAGGTAATAAAGACCCTGCCATGACGAACCAGCACTGCGGCCCCTTCGTTCACCTTATAACCCTGCACTTCCCAATCTAACGTTGGCTCGGTAATGACCGCTATGGTGTCAAACTTAATAGAAATCGGCGAGTCCATTTCGGCAATCCACAGCGCCGAGTTGTAAGAGCGATCGGCATCTTGCTGCGCCCAAACCAGGTAGCGTGTTCCTCTATGCTCAAAACTTGTGGCATCAAGTGAAAACGAGTCTACCGGGGTATTAATTTGCCCGGCTTCAGTCCACTCACCATCCATAGGATTTTCCGCTGTATTTTTAAGTGCATACATACGAATACTAAAGGGCTTCTCGACTTCGCCCGCGGCAAAATAAATATACCAGTCGCCATCGACTTTATGCAGCTCTGGTGCCCAGATGTTAACACTCATGGGGCCTTTATCTTTTTTCCGCCACACTACTTTGGGCTCGGCAATTTTCAGATCGTTCAAGCGGCACGCAGAGCGCAATTCGATTTCATCGAACTTCGGAGAAGAACCAATAAAGGTATAGCAACCATCTTCATGGCGCACAATCCATGGATCAGCACGCTGAGTTACAATTGGGTTATCAATGGGTTGCAGCGGTTTCGCCCAACTGATTGATATGCTCAGTAAGGTCAGTAACAGACAGGCAAAACGAATCGTATTGGTTGACACGTTTTTATCAATAAACATGGTTGCTCCGTTTTCATTGTTCATACAATTGAATTTGACAATCATCAATTGCTAATCGATTATTAATATTGTATTACATATTTAACATTATTATTGCTATAGTAGGCAAATGCTTTTTGTGTTGAGGTAAAAATGATTTTAGGTCAAAAACTAACAATAAGTGCCAGCGTCCTGCGCACTGCGATAACAGGCTTAATCAGCGGTGCTTTTTTGATGGGTTGTGGTGCTCAGGCAAAGCAGGTTGAAGTTCACGATCCCGTAATGGCCAAAGAAGGTGATACCTATTATGTATTCAGTACGGGGCCAGGCATTACCTACTACGAATCCAAAGATATGCAAAACTGGTCGCTTACCGGCCGGGTCTTCCCTGATGAGCCAAGCTGGGCAAAGCGTATATCACCGAGTTTTAACGGCCACCTGTGGGCGCCTGATGTATACGAAAAAGACGGTAAGTTTTACCTCTATTACTCGGTATCAGCGTTCGGTAAGAATACCTCAGCTATTGGCGTAACGGTTAATGAGACGCTTGATCCCGACTCACCGGATTATAAGTGGATTGATTACGGTATCGTAGTGGAGTCAGTTCCTAACCGTGACCACTGGAATGCCATCGATCCAGCCATTGTTGAAGATGACGACGGTAACGCCTGGATGAGCTTTGGTTCGTTCTGGGACGGCCTGAAGCTAGTAAAATTAGATGACGACCTGGTCAGACTGGCGCAACCCGAAGAATGGTATTCCATTGCCAAACGCCCGGGGTCTAATATCAGCAACGATGCTGATCCCGGTGAAGGAGCGATCGAAGCGCCGTATATCTTTAAGAAAAACGGTTACTACTACCTGTTTGTATCTTTTGATAAGTGCTGCCGTGGCATGGACAGTACCTACAATGTCCGGGTTGGCCGCAGTAAAACAGTAACCGGCCCGTACCTGGATCGCGATGGCAAGCCGCTCAACGCAGGCGGCGGCACTCTGGTCATTGAAGGCAATGACGATTGGGTGGCCCTGGGCCACAATGCCGCTTATACCTTCGATGGCAACGACTACCTGGTATTGCATGCTTATGAGACAGCTGATAACGCAGTGCAAAAACTTCGTATATTACCGATTAGTTGGGACGACAACTGGCCAGTGGTTGACCCCGCCGATCTGAACGAACGCTCAACCACGCTTATTAATAAGTAAGTTAGCGACTACGGTACACACCGGCAAACAACACGATAGGTTGATTGCCTAAACGAGCCCAGACTCCCGTGCGAGATTACAGCGTAATCTATCGACCCAGCGCACGGGGGTTTTCTTTAGCCAGCCAAACAACACACCTTAAACTCACTTCTATTGATCCAGGGCACTGTTAATTATCTGATAGGTTCAGTACTCTGTTAGTATAATTTTTGATCTGTGCAATCTCGACGTTACAAGGTTGTTGTTTCGGGAGCTTCCATGTTCACCCTTCCTCATGCCTGGCATGCTGAATACGTGTTTATGATCATTACCTTAGCTGCGGTGTTAATGGCCAGTAACCGTGTGCGGTATGACATGATCGCTATCAGTGTTGTGCTGGCTTTATTGCTTGGTAATATTCTCTCGGTCAGCGAGGCTATGGCAGGTTTTGGTAACCCGGTTGTAGTGCTTATTGCGGCGCTGTTAGTGGTCGGCGAAATGCTCGATCGGACCGGCGTTGCACGTTTTGTAGGTGACTGGATTGGGCGGCAAAGTCGCAGCTCTGCGAA
The DNA here is from genome assembly GCA_013373625.1 of Alteromonadaceae bacterium. Classification (GTDB taxonomy): domain Bacteria; phylum Pseudomonadota; class Gammaproteobacteria; order Enterobacterales; family Alteromonadaceae; genus Alteromonas. The sequence goes on from JABXHM010000003.1 coordinate 253,165, forward strand.
TAAATTACTGGTTATGCTGATGCTCGCCAGTGCCCTGCTCAGCGCAGTAATGAGTTCCACCGCGGTGGTGGCTATCTTTATTCCTATTGTATTGCGTATTGCCAAACAAACCGGCCACAGTGCCAGTCAGTTACTACTCCCTATGTCTTATGCCGCGCTGGTCAGCGGTATGCTGACACTCATCGCCACACCACCAAACCTGGTGGTAAGTGAGGCGCTGAACACAGCTGGGTTCGCACCGCTTAGTTTTTTCACGTTTACTCTGCCCGGTTTTATCGTACTAGCGGGGTTAATTGCATATATGCTGGTATGGGGACGTCACTGGCTACCCGATAATCGCACAACGGATCAGCAATCGACGCAGCGCCCCATTCAGGCATTATGGCATGACTATCAGGTCGACCATCAGCTCACCTATTTACGTATTAACCAGGCATCGTCACTGCATGGCAAAACCATTGGTCAAAGTGGACTCTACGATCGATTTGGGATCCGAATACTTGATCTTGCCCAGCATTCCCGTGGCTGGCGGGAGCTAAAAGCCGGGGTATCACCGGATATTATGTTACACAGTGGCGATATCTTACACGTTGCCATGCCGCCACAAGACGAAGAGCAGACTATACAGAGTTTAGGACTGTCTGCGTTTAATCCGTCCCAGCGTGAAACCCAGCAGCGCAGCTGGGAATTTGGGGCAGTGAGTGTGTTGATTCACCCTGCCTCGAGATTAATTGGTAAATCAGTGCGCGACGCGCGCTTCCGGGACCATTATAACCTCGATGTGTTTGGTGTTAGACGGAGTCGTGAAGTGCTGAGCGATTACCAGAACACCCCATTAAAAGCCTCCGATAGCCTGTTAGTTACCGGTCCGTGGGCCAAAATAGCTCAGCTTCAACAACAAAAACATGACTTTGTGGTACTGGAAACCCCCATTGAAGCTGATGACATTGTACCAGCCTATAAACGCTTGCCGATTGCTTTGTGCATTACCGCATTAATGGTACTGAGCTCGGTGTTCAACTGGATGCCGCTGGTCGCAGCGGTGCTGCTGGCCGTACTGGCGGGTGTGGTCACGCGGTGTTTGAGCGCCGCTGACGCTTACCGCGCTATTCACTGGCAAAGCCTGGTATTACTGGCCGGAATGCTGCCACTGGCAGAGGCACTGCAACAAACCGGCGGCACAGAAATTATTGTCGGTAGCTTAATTGGTACTGCGGCCGACGCATCGCCACAAACCTTGCTGGTTATGCTCTTTATTATTACGGCTCTGCTTACCAATATTCTGTCGAACACGGCATCGGCGGTACTCATGGCACCTATTGCTATTAGCATAGCAGACCAACTCGGAGTATCCCCCTACCCAATGGCGATGACCGTAATATTTGCCGCGTCGGCAGCATTTTTAACACCTATTGCCTCACCCATTATTACCTTAATTGTAGAGCCAGGTAAGTACCGGTTTATTGACTTCATTAAACTAGGCATGCCTATGCTGGCCTGGGTATTCCTGTGTTGCTACTTTTTGATTCCGTGGTTTTTCCCCTGGTAAATTGCGCTTCAGATGATAGCCGCTGAGCAGTTGCAGTAATTTGATGGCATGACCATTTGTTGCAGAATAGTTATGAAATATAATTTTTTTTAACAATAAGACTTCTCTTTGCCCTGACGCCCAGTTATCGTTAGCAGCACTTATTGTTAAGCCGCCTAACAATCAATTGTTTCACTCATTACATCACGTAAACTATTCGTATTGGCGCGCTTAAACGTGAACAAATCAGGATAAACCATGAAAATTGTATCGGCACTACCAAAACAACTGGCCCTCGGCGTTCTGTTTATCAGTGGTTCGCTTATGGGCGGTAACGCGGTTGCAAAAGACACCCCCGTTGCTGACTGTGCTCTGCGCAGCGCGCCTTTTAGTGTGAGTTTACCGGCCTATGACATTATGACCCGCCCGGCAGCCCGACAGTTAGCAGAACAGTATTATCCGGGATTGTTTGCTACATTGCCGGCCTGGTTACTCAGCGATACCGTACCGTCACTGGGAACGATTCTCACCCTGGAGCAACTAATCGCCCGCATGGACCCGGCAAAAGCGGCCATCGACAAACTCGATGCAGAACTGAGAGCATTACCCGTTACCACCGCCGATAAGACCGCCCGGTGTGCCCGCTTTGACGCCGAGCCTCAGCATTTTTCTGTTGGTGACGAACCAGTACAGATTCTGGTATTTCAAAAGATCAATGGTTACGACCATGGACGTTCGGTCACGGCTGCCACTGAAGCACTTGAGCGTTTGTCAAAAGACATGGGATATGGCGTGACCGTTACGGCAAACGGCGGCGCTTTTGTAGCCAGCAATTTAGCACAGTTTGATGTAGTGGTATGGAACAACGTAAGTGGTGACACATTAACTTTGTCACAACGTCAGGCCTTCGAAGATTATATTCATAATGGCGGTGGGTTTCTTGGTGTCCACGCTTCAGGCGGAGACTCAGTGTATTACTGGGACTGGTATCGTGACAATTTGTTAGGTGCCCAGTTTATTGGCCACCCAATGGACCCACAATTTCAAACAGCCACACTTTCCACTCATAGCAATAAAGGCAAAATCGGCACCTCACTGCCTGCTACCTGGTCGTTGAATGATGAGTGGTATTCATTTGCCGAAGAGCCCCAACTTAAAGATGTGGACTATGTGATTACTATCGATGAATCAAGCTATCAGCCGGGTAATCTGGCTATGGGCGGAGTACATCCAATTGCCTGGCAACACTGTGTTAAGCAAGGCAGAGCAATGTATACAGCGATTGGCCACCGTGAAGAAGTCTACGACAACAAAGAAAACATTCAGCTGCTTAAAGATGCTTTGCAATGGACTGCAGGCCAGGGCCACGCACAATGTAAAAAGTAGTGGCGCATGTCACGTTGCATGCAGTGTAAGCAAAAAAGCCAGTCTTGCTGCTACTTTGCGGGCGATTATACTATCTTATAAAGTGATTTGCGCCTGAATGACAGGCGCAAAAAAGGCCCCGTCTTATTGGAGCCTTCTTGCCTTCAAGCCTTAACCATGCTGTTCGTCGAATAGTTCTGACTTCTTCTTAATCTTACAGTTTAAGATTTTTTGGGTATTCTTTCTGCCTAGATAAAAAGCAACAGTGTATGGATGTGCTCGCTTGAAGAAACGTTTAAACGCTTTCATATGCCATCCTCCTTAGTTATGTTGCATTTTCAGTATATGACAATTCTGTAATAATTTCCAGTTGGCTTTCAGAATCGTATACTATCCTGACGTTCACGGTGCGCAGAACGTTGTAAAGGCGGACTCCAAAAAACGAAAATAAACAAATAAAAACAAATACCTACCCCCCCTCATGGACGACACATAACATACAACCTCAGAACAAAAATAAAAACATGTCACTTAGCTGCTCTACGCTGCTATAGATATTCAAATACCCTGTTACTGATTGGCCCAACCTCTCGCCTCGGCGGTACGTCAGCAGCAAAAATATTCATCCGGTAGTAGTCTGATTTTCCAGGGCAACCGGCACATGTTCGATACGCTGATAATCGAGCTGTGCGTTGGCTGTCGCCACATCAATTTCACCGCCGACGTGATACAGCACCGGCAGAGTTAAGGTTTATCTCTCGCGATAGTTATTACTATAAGGAAAATGGTTCCGGCTATTTGCTCCTGACAGTATGGAGCGATTGCAATGGTAGTTCAGGCGTTGGCCTTGTTCAGGTTTGGCGTTGTGGCGCGGTCACGGTGCAACAAAACCTGACGAGAAAGCGCAGTGATTTGGGCTGCTGATAATGCAAAGAACGCCAGTACCGAAAGCCGCTCCATATTCTGTTAAATTCACTGGCTAAATAGTGTTGCCGTGAAGGTTGCCGGATTACGCCTGCGCCTGGCTACTCGCTAACGAGCCGGCGTTACCGTTATCCAGGTTGGGGTTAAATTGTTTGTAGCGGGCAAGGTTTTTCCGATAATTAAATAGCAATAAGAAACTCAGCGCCGCTCCCGCGGCACAAAAGGCGCCAATAGTCGCAAAACGGAAACTAAATACCTGAGCAATGATGCCAGTTGCTGTTGTTCCAAGCATCATGCCGACTTTTATGGCATTGGAATATACCGCTGCGGTAAAGCCAATTTTTGAGGGTAGTTCATCTTGTAAGATTGTTAGCCCGATCCCGGCAAACACCCCGTAAAACAGCGCGTTTATAAACTGCAACACAACTAAATGCCATACCTCTGTGGCAAAGAACACACCGCTATAAAACAGCATTGCACACATAAAGGCAACGCCAAACATTTTAAGCTTATTGCCGTGTTGTGCCAGTTTACCGGCATACAACATTACCGGGATCTCCAGACACGCCACCAGCCCCATGAACAGACCCGGCGTGTGCGCAGCAAAGCCCAGTTCATTAATTGCATACAATGGCAGAGCAGAGGAGTACATAATGTTGCCTACCGACCCAAAGGTGATTGCCAGTACCATGAGCCAAAAGTACGAAGGCGTTTTTTGAGCAGCCTGGTGTGAGCTGTGCTGCGAATTCCTGCTCATTTCCGGAATAAACAACGCCGCAAAACACAGAGCCACTAAGGCGAAAAATGCCGCCATATAAAAAGAGCGATCAAAATCAACGCCTGCAGCCAGTGCATAGCCCAGTGGCGGCCCTCCAACCCACGCAAAAGATATCGCAGCTCGTAATCTGGCGTTAAACTGCGCCAGGTTAATGCCCGGCTGTTGAACCGCCCATTGCCTGCCCAGGGTAAGTACCTGCGGAATGGCGGCATTTCCCATTGAAAATAATAGTACGCCTGCCACCAGCACAACCCAAAACGATGTCGCATTAGCAAATATCAGTAGTGCCGTGGCCATGCCACTGACGGCAATCATAAACATCTTACGGGCACTAATGCCTTTATCAGCCAGTGAACCAAGCCACTGACTAAACACTAAGCCTGCCAGTGTCACTGCCACGGTATAAATACCTAAAAAGACGGGCGGGCTGTTTAGCCCTTCAACAATGAATAAGTTCATTAACGGATTCACAAAGGAACCAATTAAACCGGTGAACATACTGAGTAACAGAAATAGCAAACCGTGTTGCTTTAACACTGACAACAAAACAAACACCTACAACAAAATATCGACAATGGCGCAGGTATATTATTGCCGTTAATTGGCAGCGTATAACACCAACAATATTCAACAGCCTGCGATTTGGGGGCGCGAATTATAGGCTATTTTGAGGGGGGATTCGACGAAAGCAGCAACGGTCTCTATGCAGAGTTGGAAGCGCTGGTTTACCGTTTGTTAAGGACTTTCGAACATTCCGTCAAATTTATTTTCCCAGGCGTCACTTAGCAACCTCTTCAACGTCATTTAGCAAGAATAAAGAGCGATGAATCCTGGTTGTACTAATTAAAACCGCAGTCGCTTTTATTCAAAGCTCACCAGGCGCACATCAACAATCATTACTGCATTAGGGCCGATAGCACCTGAGTTACCGCGCTTGCCCCAGGCCAGTTCCGGCGGAATAACAAACTCATACCGCGAGCCAACCCCCATCAACTGAAATCCTTCCTGTAGACCTTCAATCGCTTCACTAACGGCGTATTCTTCGGGCAGGCCTTTTTTATAGGTATCATCAATAACGCTGCCATCACCGAGTTTAATACGCTGATGTACCTTAACGCTATTGTGCATACCAGGCACTTCACCGCCTTCAGCTTGTTCAATAATTCGATACAGCAGCCCACTGGCCGTTGCGGTGACATCAGCGCGCTGCTGAAACTTGCTAATGATTTCTTCAGTAAGGTTTTTATTGCTCCCGCGAGAGCCTTTGGATTGTTTTCGTTTAGCCATGATTTATACCCGCAAGATGACTTTAGCTGTTTATTATAATCACTCTGAATCAAAAAAACCGGCCTTACGCTGGCCGGTTTTCAGGTGTTACTGGCACATTTACTTAGCAATCAGCCGAATACCGTAAATGCCTCCCGCTACCGAACCGGGCTTAGCCTCAAACTTAAGCGTCAGTTTCTGCGCTTTAGTCATCGCCTGACTGAGGGGGTAATCAACAGTATAAAAATCTGCATCGGGGTTACCTTCTGGCAAAGCCACAGAGGCTAACACTTCACCATTTATCAACACATCAAACTCACGATTAGCATCACCACTAAAGTACGTCAGACGCAGCGCTGTAGCCCGCTGTTCAGGATTTGCGAGCGTGTATTGGAAGTACCCGGAGGCGTCACGCCAGTGCCGGCCATTATTAACACCAGCCTGTGTGTTTTGACCCTTAAAGTTATGCTCAACCTCTGGTTGCTGCTCTCCAGGCGTTATTGTATCGACGGTCATGTCCGCAAGCGCCGCCTCGGCATCGGCTTTCGCAGTGGCCTCACTGACAAACTGGTCAAATTCAGATTTGTTCAGTTGCGGCCAGTACACCTGATAACGAGAGTCATGCAGACGGAAAAACGGTACTAAACGCATCGTTGATTGCTCCGCTACTGGTTCTGCAATGGCAACATTGCTCTGTGCTACAAAGGCCAGTTGTTCAGCGTCTACCCGCTGTAGATTGTTGAGAAATGTTTGTGGCTCACCTAACATAAAGGGCAACGCTTCGGGTGGGCAAACCGGGCCTGCAGCGACATGACCCATACGGCTATCATCGGCGACAAAATTAAGTACCTCGTCCTTAAACGCATTGACTGGCGTGGCCATCACAACTGGCCCATAGAGCACAGAGTAGTAATCCTGCCCATCTGGCAACTGTTCAACGTTTAGCTCCGGGGTCAGGGTAAATGTTACTTTATCGTTGTGTTGCCATACGCGGTTAATATGCACATAACCACCGCTTACTGCTGCATCAGTTTGCTGACCGTTTACCTTTGCGACCAACGCATCGCTGGCCCACTCTGGTTGGCGAATGTTCAGCGTAAACCTGTCCGTTGACGCATTTCGCATATTAATGCTTAACGTTACTTCGTTTTGATCTGGAAACTGCGTTTGTTGCTCAATAATGATACCTTTGGACTGCCAGTTGACCGTGGCGGGCATAAACAAGTTCACCGATAACGCATCGTCTGTGTGGGTAAATATCAGTTCGCCGTATTTACTGTGATTTTCGATGCCAGAGCCCACACAACACCACATAGAGTCATGCACCGAAGAGTACATCCGGTAATGGCCAGGGCGCATGGACGTGAAATACACCAAGCCGCCATGTTCAGGGTGCTGACTAGAAAGAATATGGTTATAGGTAGCGCGCTCATAAAAGTCGAGATAGCGCTGCTCTCCCGTGTGCAAAAACAGCATTTTACTGAGCTTCATCATATTATAGGTGTTGCAGGTTTCGGGGCCTTCGATGTCTTCGACCATCGGTGTGAAGTCCTGCTCGTCATGAAAATGCTCGCGCACACTGTTGCCACCAATACTCACACTGCGGCGCTGACTGACGGTTTGCCAAAAGAACTTTGCCGCATCAATCCATACTTGATCATTGTCTAACTCAGCCACTCGCAGAGCACCAATGATTTTTGGAATTTGTGTATTGGCATGTAAACCGGTGAGTTGATCATGCTGCTTAGTTAATGGGTTGAGTATTTTTTCGTGAGTAAACTTACGGGCCAGTACAAGGTATCGGTCGTCACCACTAACATTGGCCATGTCGGCGAATACTTCATTGAGTCCACCATGCTCAGAGTAAAGCATTTGCTGAATTTGTTCATCGCTTAAAGCAGCGGTGATATCAAGCATCCACTCGCCTAAATCCAGCAACATGGTTTTGGCCTGCTGTCTGTACGCTATTTCGTAAGCGTCACGCAATCCATGAAATAGTTTATCGATGTTGTACAACGGTACCCAACGGTCGTTAAGGCTGAAAAGATCGGCTTTAATCTTTCCGGCTTTGATCTCTGCCCACATCTGAGCGCTATTTGGAATGCCACCTAAATAGCCATTACCTGCCTCTTGTGCAGCTTTAAGTTCATCAAGCATATAATCTAAGCGCTCCAGTAGCGATGTATCACCACTGGCGGCGTAACCTAAGCTTAAAGCGCTTAAATAATGGCCACCTATATGTCCATCAAGACCGCTATTTTCCCAATTGCCATAAGATTCTGTCTTTGGCTGCAGACCGGCTTCACGCAAATAAGGTGCTAATAATTTATCTGCGTCCATCGCCAACAGATAATTGATATTGGTATGCATAGCATGGGCGAAGGGCCCGCTGGTTAATCTAACCTGTTGCAGATCAAAAAGTTGGGCTTCATTTGTGGTTTGAACCGATGAAGCACTGACTTCATTCGCGTCAGCGTTGGTGGGCTGCTGACTCATTTCAGCCGGTTGGCTGCAGCCATTAATGCCAAGAAGTGTCGCACCGATACATGTTGCCAGACACCATTGCTTAACAGTCGTAGATTTCATAACAGAGGGCCATTTTGAGTAGTTGTAGGTTGTGTAAGAGGCATCAGCCTGTCGGGCTGTAAATATTCGCATGCAGCACACATATCAATAACGATGTACTGGCTGAAGGTATACCAAATACGTCGGCTCTTTCGCCAGTCTCTTGCTTGTTTCTGCATGCTTTGTTCATTCCCTTCACAAAAAATTAAAGCGGCAATCATAAAATTGCCGCCATAAAATGACTAATTATGCGCTTTCAGCATTGCGCTCTATTTCAAGTCAGCAGCAATGTCGGCTGGGTCAATACTTTCCCCTTTTGCCTTTCGCTCATTAATAATTGCATTACGCTTGGCCTGAACAACTGCCGATAGTTGCTTATATTCATCGTCAGTAATTTTATATCGTCCCATTAACCAGCCCACCAAAAAGTGAAACACGCCGGGGATTATAGTCAGCATTAAAACAATACCAAATAACGTAAATTCAGATTGTTGCGCTGATGCCTCGTATTCAAAATAAGCAAGTAACCAACCGACTAAAGCACCGGCTACACCCATACCTGCTTTTTGGCAAAACGATATGCCGCCAAATGCCAGGCCTGCGACACGTTTACCTGTTTTGCTTTCACCATAGTCTACCGCTTCTGCTATCGCCGACCAGAAAATTGGGGCGTGCAAATCAACCACAAAGCTGATTAGGAAAAACAGAATGAATGCCAGAATGACATCTTGCGGCCCAACAAGGAAATACATCGCAGCACTTAAGAGACCAACCGCCATCTGGCTAAAGCGGAATAACTTAACCTTACAGTACCGTTTGGTGATCCACGTTGACGCTACCATTGCTAAAATGGCGGCCCCAACGCCGGTCGATAAAAACATAGACTGTAAGCCTGCATCAGCACCGAGATAATATTTAGCGTAATACAGCGCAACAGAGCCGCGCACCACATAACCCACAGTGCCAAGTACACATACACCGCACAAGATCAGCCACTGGTCATTCTTAAACAATAAGGACAGCTGCTCTTTAAGCGGTTTTTCTTCTACTTCGTGCTCCAGTCGTTCTGTGGTGGTAAAAAAGCAAAACAGAAACATCACCACAGCGAGGCCAGCCATTAAGCCCATTGCAGTTTGATAACCGGCGGCAATATTGCCTTCCCAGTATTCCGCACCCGCCATCCAGGGCACAATGATAGTGACTAAAAATGCCGCAACCTTAGCGAAGAATAAACGATAACCATTGGCCGAAAGTTTTTCTTTGGGATCAGCAGTCATTACGCCAATCAGCGAGATATACGGAATTGTCACCGCCGTAAACATCAGGGTGACAAAGATATACGTTGAATAGGCCCAAACCAGCTTAGCGTTATAGTCAACGTCTGGCGTGCTGAATGTGAGAAATACCGAAATGCCGAAAGGCACCGATAAAAATAAGAAATACGGGCGGTATCTTCCCCATCGGCTGGTGTAACGATCGGTAACGATACCCATCAATGGATCGCTCACGGCATCAAGAATTCTTACCAGTAAGAACATAAGAGCCATATCAGATGGTTTAAGACCAAAAACATCTGTATAAAAGAATGTGATGATTAACATCATCGACGAGATCACGACATTAACAGCCATGTCTCCGGCACCGAAGCCAACCTTTTCTAATCGGGATAACTTTTGCGAAACCATACAACGCTTCCGGTTAACAGCCCGGCATAACCAGACCTACTAAAATAAAAACAGGGAGCGAGTGTTTGCTCCATATTTGCTGCATTTGCAAATCAAATGTTAATGGAGAATATACTATTATCATACTTTTAAAACAACCATGTTTTACAGTCAGCCTCCATTGCTTAACAAACTCGATACCCCGGTGCTATAACTTGGCAAATGCTTTGTTTTTGACAAAAAAAACCCGGCGCGAGCCGGGGTTTTACTTAGCACACTAATATTGAGTCACTTACATATTGTAACGGAAGCCTAAGGCAAACGTTCGGCTATACAGCGCATTGGTATGATTGTGCGTATCTTCGAACTGATAGTACTGCGAGAAAATCTCTTCAGTAATATTGGTTGCATCGAAGGTTACCGATACCTGTTCGGTTACGTCATAAGTTAACTGGAAATCCAGCGACTTTTCTGGCTGCGAGTAAATTGGCAGCGGGTTCGCGAATGAACGAGCCTCATAGTTACGCAGGAAGTTTTCACGCCATACGTAGGATAAACGCATGCTCAGGTCATCTTTATCGTAAACCAGTACCGTTGAGTGAGAGCTGTCAGACACACCAAATACCGGTTGTGTGATGTAGCGTTCTAACTCGCCTGATGTCCGGTCAAAGATTGGGATGTCCTGCTCAGAGTCCAGTGCTGTATAGCTGGCTTGTACACCTAAACCATCCAGCATATCCGGCAGCCATTCAGGGAAATAAACGGCACCAACTTCTAAGCCACTCAGTGTCGCATTTGACGTGTTAGCCGGTTGGCTGAGGATGTACGGATAAGGTTCGTCATCCTGCGGGCCCTGGGCAACGATATTACGTACTGAATCGTAAACCAGGCCTTCGATGTCGCGGTTGAAGTAGGTCGCATAGACTGTATTGCCTTCACCAAAGTAATACTCCAGTGAGAAGTCCAGGTTAACCGACTCAACCGGATCAAGGTCAGGGTTACCACTCGCGGCTGTACCATAACCAATATTTGTTACATCCGGGAAGTATGTAATGTATGAGTTAAGTTGCGCGAAAGCCGGGCGACGAATTGTTTCAGTATAAGCGAAACGGGCAATCAGATCGTCGGTGATGTGGAAACGAACAACAGCACTTGGCAGCAGTGTTGCGTCATCACGGTCGGCAGATGTTGGATCGAGCGCTCGGTCAAAGAACTGCATGTCAGCTTCTGATGTTTCGTAACGTAAACCAAGCTGACCATCGACATCGTAACCACCAACCTGCGTTGCGAAATCCGTCTCAACATACAACGACAATGTGGTTTCCTGGATATCGAAGTTGTAGAAAGTCTCTAGTAACGGGTCGCCGGTGAAACCGTAACGATCACGCCACACATCACGTTCTCCAAACGCTCTTACAGCATCCATTGACACCCAGCTATCAGGATATGTCGCACGTCCATCAAAGAAATTGCTGTTAGAGCGATAGTAAGACTCGTCAAAATCAGTCATTGGACCTGCACCCGCAGCGCCGCTAATTTCACGGCTGCCTTCGGTTGCTGTACGTTTGTCATAAAATAAACCGAAGTTTATTGATTCAAACAGATCGCCATAGAGTAAGTACTCACCATCAAACGTAAAGGTCAGTGCGTCACCCTGTGATGCACCACCGTTGTCATACATTTCAGCAACAGAGTATTGCGCAGGGTTAGTGACACTACCGTCAATAACTTCGATAGAAGGGACACCATTACCTGTCGGATTAACGTTATTGAAGATACGCGGTTGGTTAGCGTTAGTCCGCAGCGCCAAAAAGTCAGTTTCAAACTGAGAATCCTGATAATAAATCTCAGACTCAAGAGTAAGGTCATCATTGATGAACCATTTACCACCTAAAGCAAACAAGTAACTATCGGTGCTCGATTCTACGTAGTCAGCAGAGTTAAAGTTGAACGCATCGTTGATATAACGTGACTGAATGATATTGGTGCCCTCGATGGTTTCAATCGGATCATTCGGGTCAACCGAGCCCCACCAGTCAACAAAGAAAAAGTTGAGGTTAGTAAAGTTCTCAGTTTTAAAGCCATTATAGAAGGCTTCAAAGGTATATTCAGACGAGCTGTTTGGCGCATATTGCAGTGATAAGTTTACTGCAGGACGTTCGCGCTTACCGGTACCGTCAAAGGCAAATACTGCATCACGAGCTAAGTAGTAAGGTGTTTCAACACCATTGATGTTCAGCGTTGAGCCTGCGCTAAAGGGCAAGCCCTCTTCCAGACCTGGCTCCCAGCAGTTAGGCGTACACGCATCCGGGAAGATACGTTGCAAAGGTGTAAAACCATCTGCGGGCTGCTCGGTCATAAAGGGTACCATGGCACCCGCATTAATAGATTGATCGCGAAAGTTAGTGCGGGTATATGCTACGTTCAACAACGCGCCAAATTCACCGCCACCGTCAAGTTCCCAGCGGTTTGATACCAACGCACTAAATTGTGGATCGGTTTTATCTGCCTGATCCTGATTAACCATACGACCAGCCAGCACTACCGCTGCGCCGTCGAAATTGAACGGGCGCTGGGTATTTACATCGATTTGACCAGCTATACCACTACCAATTTGCGAGGCGGAACGGGTTTTGTAAACATTGACGCTTTCGAGTAATGCTGCCGGGATGTCTGCTAACGCAACCGCTCGACCAGCGGAGGTGAAAATATTGCGGCCATTTACTGTGGTCGTTACGTCTGACAAGCCACGAATGGTGACCGTGTTGACTTCACCAGCACCACGGTCGGTCACCTGGATACCTGTTACACGCTGTAGCGCTTCTACCACGTTATTGTCAGGGAACTTACCGATATCTACGGCAACAATCGAATCTACGATTTGCTTTTCCTGGCGCTTAATCGCGATAGCTTTATTAAGACTGCTTCGTACACCAGAAACCTCTATGATTTCTACTGTATCTTCTTGTTTATTTGTGTCCTGAGCGTATGAGGCCTGCCATGACATCGCCATAACAATGGCTGTGGCAATATGCGTTCGCTTGAACATAAGCGTTATCTCCCAGTTTAATTCATCCGATTTGAACAATGATTTTCGAATGTGATTACTGAACTACCGTGTGCTGGTATGCACTAGGTTCCAATGTTTTCTTTACGTTATTGTGTTTTGTGTTAACTTTTTGTTATTCACTATCATATTATTGTATGACATATAAACTGTCAACGCCCAAATGTTAAATTTTTTGCATTTGTCACACACCGGTGTAAAAACAATTTGATAGACACTTATCATTACATTCAAATAGCCAGTCAATAGTGCACGCGTCTACTCGCAGGTAATAATGCTAACCGTATGATTGAGCAACAACCCCTCGGTTTATCAGACATGTCAGATTCGTGCTGCATTTTGATAACAGCCTGCAACAAATCATTGGCCAAAGGCTTTACATAGTATTTACATGACGAAAAACTGTGCTATTCTCCTTTCTCGAAAATATGTATTACAATAATATTATTTTACCAGGGCTTATTTATGAAAAAACTGACATTGGTAATGTTTTTGACGGCAATTCTCAGTGGTTGTGGTGGAAGCTCTGGCTCAGGAAGCGCTGAAGTCCCTGCCCCGCCTACAACTGGTGGTGGCGATAATGGAGGCGGCGGCTCCCCTCCAACTACTGGTGGCGGAAGTGGCAGTGAAGGCCCTGTAGCAAACCCGACTATAAGTGAGACACCTGTGTTCCTTGATATTGGTGTCCACGACCCGTCAGTTGTTAAAGCTGATGATCAATACTACGTATTTGGCTCGCATCTATCGTCCGCCAGAACCGCAGACTTAACCCGCTGGACTCGTGTTGCAGATTTGGTTAATGATGCGAATCCATTGTTCGATACTTATGCAGAGGAAGCGGCTGAGGGTATTGCCTGGACTGACGGATTTGTTGGCTCGTGGGCGGCAGACGTGATTCAACTGGAAGACGGCAACTTCTATTTTTATTACAACCATTGTGCACAAGCGCCAGACGGTAACTGTATTTCCCGCTCCTATCTTGGTGTGGCCAAATCGGCCAGCGTTGAAGGCCCTTATGAGAATATTCAGCTGATTCTAAAGAGCGGTCACCGCGACGACGAAGGCCCCGGCATCAATGGTGAAACCTATAACGGTAACATTCATCCCAATGCAATCGACCCGGATGTTTTCTTCGATAAGGAAGGCCGTTTATGGATGGTTTATGGGTCATATTCCGGCGGCATCTTTATTATGGAGTTAAGCGCTGAAACCGGGCTACCTTTAAATCCAGCCAGCTACGGCACCAAGTTAACCGGAGGTAATTATTCTTCCATCGAAGGGCCGTTCATGCTGTATAACGCTGAACATGACTATTATTATCTGTTCACTTCTTATGGCGGCTACGATCAAAATGGTGGCTACAACATGCGCGTGGCACGTTCACGCACGCCCGATGGCCCGTTTGTCGATTCTCTCGGCCAGGATATGATCAGCGCCATCGGCGGCTATGAGGCCATCGCGCCTTTCGGTAACAAAGTCATTGGTGGGTTCGAATTCACCTCAGAGCTGGGGTTATCCGGCAATGACTATGGCTACATGGCTCCGGGTCACGGCTCTGCAATCTACGCCGAAGAGCTGGGTAAATACCTGACTTTCTTCCATACACGTTTTCCAAATTCCGGCGAGTTCCATGAAGTACGCGTGCACGAAATGCGCTTTAGCGAAGACGGCTGGCCATTGATTGCGCCGCACCGGTATTCGCCGTTAGAGGGCGAAAATATTGTCGATGAAGAAGATATTCTGGGTATTTACCAGGTAATAAACCACGGTAAAGATATTAACCGCACGGTTAAAGAAGCCAGTTATCTGACTCTGGACAACCAAGGCAATGTGTCGGGCGCCATAGAGGGTACTTATACGCTGGAAAATAACACGCTGACGATACAGTCTTCATCGACGTCTTATTCAGGTAAAGCGCTGTGGCAGTGGCATGAACAGGAAGCGCTTTTGGTGCCAGCGTTTACACTTGTTTCTGATAACGGCAACGCCGTGTGGGGAACCAGAATGCCTGTCTTTGATTATAACCAGGCAGTAACAGCCATCATCGATAGTCTTGAATTTTCTGCAGTCGTTACGTCAAGTGTTACTCTGCCGACCCAAGGACTATTAGGCGCCACATTAAACTGGAACTCATCGCACCCTGAGTATATTGCCACCGACGGCACTGTGACACGGCCAACCGCAGCAGAAGGTGACGTCACAGTTACTCTCACAGTGACGGTTTCACTCGACACTGTAACCAAAACCAATACGTTTGCGATCACGGTCAGAGCCGACTCTGGCTCAGGTTTACTCGCGCACTATGCATTCGATAACTCATTGTCCGACAGCAACAATGTGTTTGATGATGCCACCGGTACAGGTACCGTCTACACCGGCTCTGGTGCCAGTATTGCTTTTGCGGACGGCGTGAATGGCAGCGCAGCAGTGCTCGATGGTAGCAGTGGACTGCGCTTCCCGGGGCAATTGATCACCGGTAATCAATATACAATTTCCGTATGGGTTAACCCTGCGGCAGACAGCCAGTTCACTCCAACGTTTTTCGCCGGTATTGACGATGATAGCTGGATTAGCCTGGTACCTGTGAGTTGGGATGGCAATACCATGCTGTGGAGCAATAATAATGGCAGCTGGTTTGACGGCACAACCAACGAAAAAATCCCACTCGACAGCTGGTCACACCTGGCGTTCAGTGTGAACGGCGGTGAAGTCACCGTGTACATCGACGGCGAAGCAAAGTTCACCAGCTCAGAATTCCCGGACTTATTTACCGGTAACCCGGGAGACTTCCTGTTTGGTATCAATTATTTTGCTCAGGATGCACTCTTTCAAGGACAGGTAGACGAATTGCGAGTTTACGATAAGTCACTTAACGGTGACGAAGTCTTTGCGTTATTTACTGCCCCTTAAGTACGATAGAGGCGACAGGTTCGCCTCGCTTTTTTTCGAGGAATTAACGATGTTACGTAAATCATTATCTCTTGTGGGTTTGCTGGTAGCCACGCCATTTGCACAGGCAAAAAACCCCATTATCACCGACGTTTTTACTGCTGATCCCGCGGCAATGGTGCACAACAATACAGTGTATTTATATACCGGTCATGACGAAGCGCCAAACAATGATGTGTTTTTTGAGATGCATGACTGGCTGGTGTTCAGCTCAACCGATATGGTTAACTGGAAAGCCCATGGGCCAATCATGAAAGCGACCGATTTTAAGTGGGCCAAAGGCGATGCCTGGGCGTCCCATATGGTCGAAAAAGACGGTACCTTTTACTTCTATACAACGGTTCGTCACAAAGACGACAAACCCGGCTTTGCCATCGGTGTCGCCACCTCAGACTCCCCCACAGGCCCGTTTAAAGATGCGATTGGTAAAGCGTTAGTTACCGATGATATGACCAAGCATACGCCCAACGACTGGGATGACATTGACCCGGCTATCTTTATTGAAGAAAACGGTGATACCTATATGTTTTTCGGTAACCTGATGCCCAAATATGTGAAGCTCAAAGACAATATGCTGGCGCTTGATGGCGAGATAAAAACCATTGATGTGCCCAACTTTACCGAAGCCGCCTGGGTACACAAGAAAGGCGATAATTACTATTTTAGTTATGCCTGTGAGTTCCCTGAAAAGATTTGCTACGCCATGAGTAAAAGTATTCATGGACCCTGGGAATATAAAGGCATTCTCAACGAAGTGGCCGGTAACTCAGAGACCAACCACCAGTCGGTTATTTCTTACAAAGGTAAAGACTACTTTATTTACCACACTGGTGCATTACCGCCTGAAGATGGCAAACCCAGCGGCGGTCGTTTCCGTCGTTCGGTCGCTATTGATCCTTTAATTTATAACGATGATGGTTCGCTAAAGCGCGTCATTATGACCACTGAAGGTATTCAAAAGTAAGGGGAAACACGATGAAAGTGAAACTACTCGTCGCCGCACTAGTCGGCGTCGGCTTATCATTTGGATGCGTATCCAAACAACATGAAGTGACTATACAAGCAGATGTTGGCCAACAAGGCCCGACGATTAATAAAGACATCTACGGACAGTTTGCCGAGCATCTTGGGCGCGGTATTTATGAAGGCATCTGGGTAGGTGAAGACTCTGATATTCCCAACACCAAAGGTTTTCGTAACGATGTGTTGAATGCACTTCGGGATATCAAAGTCCCCCTGGTTCGCTGGCCTGGCGGCTGTTTTGCCGATGAATACCACTGGCGTGATGGCATTGGCGATCCGGCTAAACGCCCGGTTAAGGTTAATACGCACTGGGGCGGTGTTGAAGAAAACAACGCAGTGGGTACTCATGAGTTCTTCGACTTTGTTGAGTTACTTGGCGCCGATGCTTACATCAACGGTAATCTGGGTAGCGGCACCATTCAGGAAATGGCCGAGTGGGTTGAATACATGACCTCCGACAAAAATTCCACGTTAGCCAACCAACGCCGTGCCAATGGCCGCGATGAACCCTGGAACATTGCCTACTTTGGTATTGGTAATGAAAGCTGGGGCTGTGGTGGTCATATGAAACCCGATTACTATGCCAATCTGTATAGTCAGTTTGCCACCTTTATTAAAACTCCACCGGGTAAAAAACCCAAGCTGGTGGCCAGTGGCGGCCATACTGAAGATACCGAATGGACAGACGTTCTAAGTGCCAGCATTGACCGCAATATGGACGGTATCAGCTATCATTTTTACACCCTGCCTAACAGTGACTGGGATAATAAAGGCCACGCCACTGAGTTTGACGAGAACGACTGGTTTAAAACCATGGAGCGTACTTACCGCATGAATAAGTACCTCAAAGACAATATTGCCAAGCTGGAGAAAAATGATCCCGATGGTGACATCGGCTTTTACGTGGATGAGTGGGGTACCTGGTATGATCCGGAGCCAGATCGCGAACCCGGTTTTTTGTATCAGCAAAACACCCTGCGCGATGCGGTATTAACTGCAGTGAATTTTAATCTGTTCCATGACTACGCCGACCGCGTGCACATGACTAACATTGCCCAGATGGTTAACGTGTTACAGGCTATGATCCTTACCGATGGCGCGGATATGCTGCTCACGCCGACTTATCACGTCTATGGGATGTATAAGGTGTTCCAGGATGCCACAGCCATTCCTTACACTATCGAAAGCGATGAATACAGCAACGGTGAGCAAACCTTACCTGCGGTCACCGCGTCAATCGCTAAAGGGACAGATGGCAACGTGTACATTGCGCTGGTTAATCTGGATCCCAGTGTCGATGCTGACATTAACCTGAACCTGAGCAGCGCAGATTTTACGACCCTGTCGGGACAAATCCTCACTGCTGAGGCCATTACAGCAAAGAACACCTTTGATGCCAAGGAGCAGGTAAAACCGACCGCGTTTAGTGCTGACGCCGACAACTTTGTGTTGCCAGCTAAATCGGTGTTGGTTGCAGAGCTCAAACAGTTTTAATCCGTCATATACAGAGCGCAGCATATTAGCTGCGCTTTTTTTCCTGCAAAATATCTGGCCGGACTTCGCTATCATTAAGTTTCACAAACCTAAATCTGCCGCCGAATGGGTATCAGTCAGGTGAGGCTTTCCTTTTACATAATGATGCCGAAACACGTTAAAATAATGTGCCAGTGTTGCTGCAGCCTGCTGCTCACCGACCACCTTTAACACTTCTACTCCTACCTCGGCTGTGCACAATTGATAAGCATGTGCTGCCTCTCTAAGTTTGTAATCAGATTGCGTTTGAGGTTTTATGCCTATTACCGGCAAAGTTTGCAAGTACTCACTCTTTCTAAACATCTTGCGCGCCTCACGCCAGGTGCCATCAAGCATAATGAACAAGGGCGTTCTGCTTGTTGACGGTACCTGATGAATGCATCGCTGTGACTCAGCATAATCATGCGGAAAAACAATAATCGGCAAATACTGTGGATCATTGATTAAGGCTAAAAAACGATCGTCTGGTTCAGTACGGTGCCAGGTAAATGCGAAATTGATTTTGGCTACATCTGCTATCAGCCGCCCGGTGTTAGTGGGTTTGTAACATTCACCTTTATACATCAGCAACACAAAGGCACTCTCTGCCATTGGCTCGGGTACATAGGCGCAGATACAATTTTGCTCAGGCAGCAGGCAAGCATCACAACGGATGACCTTACCGCCGCGGGCTAAAAATGGCCGGGTAGATTTAACGAGTTCACGCTGACGCAGCGCTAGTACAGAGTTATGCAAAGAAAAGCCTTAAGTGTGACGCAGTGCCATTAGTTTAACGCAGTTAACGAACGGCTTCGATGACTGACAGCCACTTAATGTGTTTATACCGCTTTCCATTCTATGCTGTTTTAGCCCGCTTGCTGACAGCGATACCTGCCCGGCAGCGGCATTTTCGTGAATTTTGCGTTGTATTAGCTTTGTCTTTGGTTGTCGGTCTACAAATTTTGGCACTTCATCTGTTTGATTTTTATCCTGCTATTGCATCTTGACTAGTTACTAATTAATCTGAGTATTCCGTATACGGTATAATTAAAAAAAGAGCAAAGGATAAAACTGAAATGAAAGCTGAGATGCAAAACAACCAACCATTGGATTCTTCGCGCCGTAAATGGCTTAAAACAGTCGGTTTAGGTGCAGGAGCAGCTGCGTTGTCAGCTTGTGTAGATTCAGGTGTAAAAGAACTCAACGCGGCAGGTATGCCAACCGAGCATTTCCCATCGGCGACGCCTAACTTAAATGATGGCCTGGTACGTTTGTCATCAAATGAGAATGCGTTTGGCCCGTCCGCGAAAGCAGTAGAAGCAATGCAGGGTGAATTATTTAACCTGTGTCGCTATGCTGATCCAACAACAAATGTATTGAAGAAAAAGATTGCTAAGCAGGAAGGCGTATCTGAAGATCAGATCGTAGTAACCAATGGCTCTTCACCTATCCTGTTCGGTTATGCTGAGTGGATCACGCAAAACGGCAACAAGCTGGTTACGTCTGAAGCCACCTACGAAGGCGTGCCTCGTGGCGCTGAATTTATGGGTGCCGAAGTAACCTATGTACCACTTGATGCCAACATGGACTTCGACTTAGATGCTATCGAAGCAGCAGTCACCGACGATACCACCGCGGTCTATGTGTGTAATCCCAACAACCCGACCGGTCGCGCCGTTGATGCTGCCAAGCTGACTGCTTTTGCCAAACGCGTTTCACAAAAAGCCCAGGTATTCATTGACGAAGCCTATATTGAAATGTCCGATGACTATCCTGCTAATGTGCAGTCACAACTTGCCGCCGATGGTTACAACGTGGTGATTTGCCGTACCTTCTCTAAAATTCACGCTATGGCGGGTCAGCGTTTAGGTTATGCCATTATGCCTGCTGAGCAAGCACAGCAATTAGGCCGTAAACTGCGCATGGGCGGCGTAAACTACTTAGGTCTGGTTGCCGGTATGGCAAGCATGGATGACCACGCAAACCTTAGTACAATGCGTGAGCGGGTTAAAACAGAGCGCACCAAACTGACCACTGCCGCCGAAGAACTCGGACAGGCGTATGCTAAAAACCCGCAGGGTAACTTTATTTATATGGATACCGGCATGCCGCATCAGGAATTCTCAGACAAAATGCGTGCGCTGGGCATTAAGGTTGTTGGCCGCACCTGGCCGGGTTACGACACCTGGTCGCGCATTAGCGTAGGCACACCAGCAGAAACCGATGCCTGCGTAAAAGCCATGAAGGCAGTTCTAGCCTGATATTTGTGTCGAGCGGCACCAGTCTATCGTGACCGCTTCTGCACTAAAGGCAGAGTTATCACATAAAAAGGCGACACCTGGTAAGGTGTCGCCTTTTTAATGCCTGTGACACTGCTTTTGTAGCCTTAGCCCTGTCCCGGCGCGTACGGGAATTTCAGCGACTTGTAATACTCCAGACTGCCTTCAGGTTGCGCTAAACCTTGTGGTACCGGGCGCTCTGAGAAGGTTTGAAAATACAGTACGCTGGCATCCCGCCACCATTTTGCTTCTTGCTGCTGAATTTGCAACGCCATATCTACCTGGCGAAACTGATTAGCATCAATGTAAGGCTTTACCTGTTGCCAGCGATTTTGCATATCAGTAACGCCCTCCACTCCTCGATAATAATATCGCACTAATTCATTCCACAGAGTTTCGCCATTCTCCATTGTGTAATCCCAGGGTAAGTGATGAAACCACAGTAATAACGCCTTAGGGGTGCTTTCTGGCTGAGAAAAACGTTTTTGCCAATAGGGTGAATACTGGCTTATTGCGTTGGTGCCAGATGCGGTTCTGTCAAGGCCAATACCTTGTTTGTCGGCGCGATGATAATACACCGGATTCCAGTCTGCTCTGCCTAAATTATCTACCCATGGGCCAGGACCATAGTGATGACCGGAGTCCATCAGGTGATGCAGTCCCAGTGGCGTCATATATTCCACCACATACTCTCTGGAAGGCATCATCATCGCTTCAATTTGCGCCACTGCCTCTTGCTCAACGGTCAGTGTTTGCTTAATCCATTCGTTAGCAATTTGCTCAGCGCTTAAGGTGTGATCCCAGGCCAAACGACCAAACGCATACCAGTTAGACTGCGCAAAAATATGCCCGGTCCAGTTACGCTGCATGCCAGTATTGGCCACCCCGGCAATACCGGTAAGTTGATGATTAAATAATGAACCATCCACCACTTTAGCAACGGTAGAACCAGGGCCTTGCACATGTGTGTCGGCATCCATTGCTTCTTTAAACAAGGTCCCTAAGTACGCCAGGTGGGTAGAAAAGCCAAGATACTCCTGGGTAATTTGCAGCTCCATGGCTAATGGTGTGTTAGGGGTTGCACCAAATAACGGGCTAAACGGCTCGCGCGGCTGAAAATCAATAGGACCGTTTTTAACCTGCACGATGACGTTGTCCATAAACTTGCCGTCAAGGGGCACAAATTCATCGTAAGCCTGCAAGCTACGCTCTTTATCCGAATCGTTGGCGTATACGAATGCGCGCCAAAACACCACGCCGTTGTAGGGTTTGAGTGCCTTGGCCAGCATATTTGCGCCTTCAGCGTGAGTTCGATTGTAATCACCTGGTCCTGGCTGCCCTTCTGAATTCGCTTTAACTAAAAAGCCCCCAAAATCCGGAATAAGCTGATAGATTTCTGCGGCTTTGTCTTGCCACCATTGCTGCACAGCCGGGTCGAGCGGATCGGAAGTCGGCAGGCCATCAAGCTGTTGCGGAGAGCTGAATTTGATCGATAGGTACATCTTTATACCGTAAGGGCGCACGATATCGGCCAGCGCTTTTACCTTTTCCAGGTACATTGGCGTTAGAATTAACGCATTAGCATTAACATTAAGAGGAACCATGCCATTAATGCCGATACTGGCGTTAGCGCGTGCATAGTCGTAGTAACGCTGGTCTTTATCTACCGGCAGGCGGTGCCAGTCAAAAATAGACTCACCCGCATACCCGCGCTCAGTGTGACGATCAAGATCGTCCCAGTGATTCAGCACACGCCGGTTAATTTTGGGGTTCTGTAAAACATTGATGTCGTTGAGTGACTGTTGGGTAAACACCTTACGTAATAAATGATAGCTACCGTAGAGCAGGCCGATATCCGTCCTGGCAGTGATCAATGTATCGCCGCCATAGGATTTAATAATAAATCCCTCGTCACTGAGCTTACTGCTGACATTGTCAGCCAGCTTAAAGCGTCCCGCCAGTTCACTATTAAGTTGCTGCACTATCAACGTGCCCTGGTTGTTACTTACCCGGTTGGCAAATGCCCGCTTAAACTCATCCCGGATTATGTCTGTTGTCTGAGAGTCACCGACAACATTCAGCCTGGCAGCGGGTAGCCTGGCTTCAATCACGTTATAGCGTTGCCAAAGGTTATAACCATCTTCACCACTAAAATCGGGAACGGCGACAGCGCTAACACTCACTATAAAAGAAACAAACAAGGCTAAAAAACGCACATAACACTCCACTGTAAAATACTTCTTCCGAGAGCCTAACATTAAAAAAATATGGCTCCATGGAATAAGTAAATTTAGTGTTAATAAGATAATAAAACGTAAACCAGTATGCTTCTTTTTAATCGTTCAGCAGGCATTACCTGACTAGAGCGTATTGACCTTGGCGGTACAATTTTGCAGCAGTTTGTCAATACGCTCTATGCTTATAAACTTTTTATAAACTGACGGTAGGCATCAACGGCTAACGGACTGTCCATGAGTTTGTGATGCCCTGCGCCATCAACGACCACCATGTTTTTGTTCTCAGAACCTGACACCCGGTAAAGAATTCCGCTGTATTTAGGAGGAGTCGTTAAATCTTTTTCACCCACCATAATCAGCAAAGGTTCTTTGTATCTCGCCACCTGATAGGCATTGTCCACCGCTGTGAGTTCATCAGCCAACTGCCAGCGTGTAAACAAGCCAGGTGAGTTATCATGGATAAGCTGAGATAAATTCACGATGGGGCTCTGTAACACCATGCCGTCAAGATTACGCTCCGAAGCAACATAAGCGGCTATTGCCGAACCCAGTTCAATGCCGTGCACAATAAAGGGCTTATCATTACGCAATGTTTCTGACGCAAAATCATATACGGCCAGCGCATCAGCCATCATCGCTGCAGAGTTGAGTTTAACGGGCTTGTCGCTGATCCCCACTCCCGGGTAATCAAACCACATCACATTTGCCGGTATAGTGCCAAAGCGATGGACTATATTGGCTGATTTATTGATGGTCATGCCATTGCCACCGAATATAAGGATGTTCACGCTGGCGTTATGATACAACGCCTGGATACCTCGTATTTTGTACCCACCGGTGCTGGTGACACTCACTGTTTTCACAGCTACTGACATTTCATCCTGATACGCTTTATTGCGAAACGCCGTTAGGTCGAGCTTTTCAACTGTTGATGACTGATAAATAAGGTTTTGGGGGGTTACCTGAATAACACATCCCGTTGCCAGTGCGAAAAACACCAGCGCAAACAAAAATAACCAAAATTGACGATGCATGCCTTTCCCTGGAGTGATCAAATAACATATTGAGTTTAATTAAGCCTAACAGTAATTACAGGCGAAATCACAGTACGCGACTGATTAATATAATACATCAAACCATGGTGGCAAAAAAAAAGGAAGCACCGCGCTTTACGATGCTTCCCCTTTGGTACTTCGTCAAGTCCGTCAGATTTTACTGAGGCTCACGCAAATAGAAGATTTGGCAGCGATTACTCAAGTCTGGTTGCTGGGCAATATTAGTGCCCTCTGCCAGACCACAATTGGTTAAACCCAGCGGTAACTTAGTGTATCGGTTAAATAACATCATGCCCCCCCCCGCTTTAGGCGTCAGGCGCCATTGCGCTGTTTTTTCACCACAGTCAACCATGACCACATTGGCGCCCGGGACAACCTGATTATCGGCGACGCCTACGCAACGCTCACTCTCAGAAGCCTGTTTAAGTGACAAATAGCCTGTGTCGGTAGGCTCAAATAGCCAGCGCTGCGAAGCTTTATAATCAAATGCCTGCTGTTCAACATTGTCACCACGCATGGCCAGTGTTTTACCGCTTTGTTGATTCATCAGCGCCACTTCGCCCATTGGGCGCAGTTGCCATTGGGTACAGGCACTATCCGCATTTTGCTGTAATACCGCCTGATTGGCCGAGGCAGAACAGCCGGCTATAGCGAGCGGCTTACCAGAATATCGGTTGGTGAGTGTCACGTTGCCATCAATCCCCGCATCCACTTTCCACTGCTGGCAATAATTATTGCGCCAGGCAGCCGATTGCACACGCGCATTATCGGCAGTACTGCAACTTGCCACTTCGAGAAACTTGCTGTCTTCACGATTGGCCAGACGAACAAATCCTTCAGTGGTGGCATCCAGTACCCACTGACCATTGGTGCCAGCACACTCGCGCTGAACGGCTCGCGCGTCTTCCGGATCAGCCGCTATATCCAGACACAGTTCACTGGTAGAGTTCACTAACTGATAGCGCTGACCCTGTACACGCGTCACCAAAGGGCCGTTTTCACCGGAAGGCGGAGCAACTTCAACGCCTGGGGTTAGCGGCTCGCCAAACTCTGGCACACCGGCATCATTCCAGGTGAACTTTTGTGCGCGTAACGAACGCGTAGCACTACAACCATGCTCCACAGAGTCGTTACCGTGATATACCAGCCATTCTTCTGTGCCGTCAGGTGAAGTGAAGAAACCGTTGTGGCCCGGGCCAAAAACCGTTTCCGTGCGGGTGAATACCGGCTCAGGGAATTTTTTCCAGTGCTCGCGGTTCATGGGATCGTCACCCACCAGCTCTAACAAGCCAAGTTTATAGTCTGGCGTGTTACAAAAGCTCGCTGAATAGGTCATAAACGTGCGGCCATTGCGCTGCAGTATTTCCGCGCCTTCTGTCACTTTACGGCCACTGATTTCCCAATCTAACTCAGGCGTGGTTAACACCGTGTGTTCCTGATCGTCTTTCAGCGTCCAGGGGTTTTCCATCTCGGCAATAATATTGAGCTGGGTATCGCCGCGCCACTGCGAGTAAATCACATAAAGCTTGTCGTTGTGTTCTAAATAATTGCCATCAATATTCCAGATCCCCGGCATTAACGCGCCTTTGTACTGGTACGGCCCCATTGGATCATCGCCCACACTTTCAAGCACATTTAAGTGCTGGTAATCCAGCGTACCATCGCGACCGGCGGTATACATCATGTACCAGCGATAGCCGTTGGGACCTTTCAAACGATGGAACTCAAAAGCCCAAAAATTACAACAACGATCCGGATCAGTGGATGACCACACATTAACCGGTGTGGCATCAGCCAGACCAGCCAGTGTTGGTGCTTTGCGCATGACCAGTTGCGAAGTCCATGTCGTGGTTGTCAGGTAATAGTTACCGTCCCAATACTCCAACCATGGATCGGCGCCATTAGGGAACAGTGGGTTGGTAAAGATACCAGATGCCTGAGTAGCGTTCTCGTCAGCCGTTTTAGCAACTGACTCCGCCCTGGCAGCCGTTGTTTGCTCCGTGCTGTTACAACCTATAAGGGTTGCGCATAGCAACACACCTGCTCCAAGTCGTTTAATCGACTTTGCAATCATTATTATTCTCTCTTTGAGTCGTGAGTACAAAACCACCATTTGGTGCTATCGAAAGCGCCACGTCACCGTTGGCATGAATGCGTTGTAAGGTATCGCGTGGTGTTTTGCCCTGAGTTAACAGCTTTGCCTGAGCTAATGGAAAATCGGCTTGTGAAATCGCTATTTTCTGTGGTGTAGTCTGCGCATTAATGCCAGCGATATACCACTGGCAACCTTTGCGTCTGGCCATCACTACATATTTGCCCGGATAACCAGCAACGAAACGGGTTTCATCCCAACTCGTAGGCAGCGTTTTCAGATAGTCCTTTACGTAGGGTTCGACTTCAGCCATTTGAGCTGGTGTGGTAACCAGGTGTTGTACGCCTGAGTAGAATAAAACGGTTTCGGCCAGTTCAAAGGTATTACTGGTGCGCCGCTCTATATTGGGAATATCACCCAATGCCAATGGCGTAAAATCCATGGGGTCAAACACATTACGGGTAAAAGGCTGCATGGTAGCGTGGTAAGCCTGACGGTCAGCAAAATCCTGGAAAAATGTAATCATTTCCTGACCCTTTATTGCCTCGGCGGTCATCAGGTTAGGATAGGTGCGCTGTAATCCCCGTGGTAACGTTACGCCATGAAAATTCACCATCAGGTTAAAATCAGCGGCGTCGGTCAAAATACCTTTAAAGTAATCCCATACCGAAGCACCATCACCTGGGAAGAAATCCACCTTAATGCCGGCGATGTTCATTCGTTGCAAACGGGCAAACTCTGCCCGGCGATCAGCACGGGTTAATAACGCACTTTTGGGGCTGTAAACGGTTTTATTCCAATGCCCTGATGAGTTATACCATAGCCACAAGCGAACATTCTTTTGCCTCGCATAAGCGGTTAATTCTGCAATACGCTCATAGCCGATGTTCTGATCCCAGTCAGCATCAACCAGGGCATAAGGCCACTGCATTTCGGCGGCATAATCGATAAACTCTTTTTGCACCGGGAAAATCACCGAATCATCTTTTAGCAGGCCCCAACTCCATGACGCTACACCCGGTTTAATAAAGTCAGTATGCTTCAGCGCTACTGGCTCTGCCAGATCGGTGCCCAGTGTCGACTCTGTTATGGTTGCTAAATCGCCAACCAGCACTAATCGCCAGGGGGAATTAAATGGCAGTTTCGCTTGCGGTAGCACGGCGCCATTTGTCACGGCCTCAGCGGGATGTGGAAAGGTCAGCGTAAAACCACCCTGCTTATCTGAAACTAAGTGCGACGCAGCATAACCACTCGGCACACCTGCTTCTGACAACAACACAAAGTGCTCTTTATAGTTAAACAACGCCGGATACACCCAACCATTGTTAAAAGGCGAGGTCAGTTCAGACACCTTGCCATGCAGGTATTCTTCTTCGTAGGACGGATTAGTATTCATCCAACCTGACTGCACAACGGCTTTTGGCTGCAGCCATGCTTCGGTTGCCGGGTAGAAGTTCACTGCAGAGTGTTCTTTGAGCACCACTCTGACATCGTCAGATTCACCGTTTAACTCATAGCGGTAAGCGAGCCCATCATCACTTAACCGGAATCGCAGCGTTAATTGATTGTCTTCGTTATTGGTTACCGTTACGGCTTGTTCAGCCGCTGTATAGTCAATACGGCTTTGCTTGCCGTGAATAAGTTCATAATGGCTGCTAACCATGCGCTGCGCGTTCATTTCAGCGATAGTTAAATCGTCTGAAAACTGCGTATTATGAAGTTCAATACCCAGAGCAGAAGGTGCAATTACGGCTTCGCCGTTGCGGGCCAAGTGGTATTGCAATGCACCTGAATCGGTCTGAACCAGATTCATTGTCAAAGTCTGATCCGGGCTTTTTAATGTGAACACATTATGTGTGGCTGCCATGGCCTGCGAGCACAGGCCAGTAACAACCACCAGCAAGGCAAGCCTGTGGTGGTTTTTAAGCATGATGTTAAACTCTTTGTTACAGTCGTTACCGGGCAGATACCGGATTACTTGGTATCAAACTCATAAACAATGCGAGTTGAGTAAACTTCGCCTGGCAGCAAAGTAGTGCTGGGAAAGTCTGCCTGATTGGGTGAATCAGGATAATGTTGCGGCTCTAAGCAAAACGCGCCACGGAAGATATGTTTCTGGCCGAAACCTGATGTGGCCCCTTCCAGGAAGTTACCCGAATAAAACTGCACCGCAGGCTCTTCGGTTAAAACACGCAGTACACGGCCACTTGTCGGTTCATACACACTGGCTGCTTCAATGAGTTCATCATCTACAGTGTCTTTAATTACGTAGTTGTGGTCATAGCCTTTACCACGCGCTAATTGTACGTTATCCGCTTCAATATCCTGACCAATGGTTTTTGGCGACGTAAAGTCAAAAGGCGTACCGGCAACAGGAGTCAGTTCGCCGGTCGGGATCAGACCACTGTCTACCGGCGTAATGTACTCGCCGTTAATTTGCAGTTCATGATCTAAGATAGTGCCTTTGCCAGCCAGGTTAAAGTATGAGTGCTGAGTCAGGTTTACCACGGTAGGTTTATCGGTTGTGGCAATATACTGCATGTCCAAAGTGTTGTTATTGGTTAGCGTATAGGTGACTTCCGTGGTTAACTCTCCCGGGTAACCCTGATCGCCATCGGGGCTGACTAATTTCAGGGTAACGCCAGCGCTTTGCTCAGTGGCAAAGGGGGTCATTTTCCAGACTTTTTTATCAAAGCCCTGCACACCGCCGTGCAAGTGATTATCACCGTCATTTTTAGCTAGCTGATACTCGGTACCAAACAGCGAAAACTTTCCATCTTTAATACGGTTACCATAGCGACCAATCAAAGCGCCGAAGTATGGATTACCATTTTCGTATTCTTCGATACTTTCCATACCATAAACAATATTATCCAGATTACCTTTGGCATCGGGCACCAGCATGCGGGTAATAATACCGCCATAGCTGATCACGTCAATTTCAACGTTATTACTGTTTTTCAGGGTAACTTTCTGAACAGGCGTGGCATCGCTGAGCACGCCAAAAGCGCTAACCGAAGCGCTGGGCTTAGCAGTCATAGTTTTTCCTTGGTCGGCCATCACCTGATGAGCAAAGCCGAAAGTAAAAGTTAACACACCGGCAAGCAACCACTTGCGTTGCTTTGCGGAGCGGGAGAAGAGTGTGGAGATCTGAAGTGATGATGTAGATAGCGACATGATTTACATTCCCATAATAATTTTTATACTTTTATATTACAATTTTAGTGGCATTTGCAAGCTTATTGGGCCTGTATTTCACCGCCTTTAACCATAATACAATCCATGCCACCGTCTCGCGCAGCCTGATAACCAATTTCAGTATCTTCAAACACCACACATTTTGCCGGTTCAATGCCCATATGTCTGGCGACCGTTAAAAATGTTTCAGGATGAGGCTTACCGTGCGTGACATCTGTTGCCGTAACCAGTGAGTCAATTATCTCAAGCAAGCCATGCGCTGCCAATAAATGCTCGGCATGAGGACGTTCAGCGCCGGTGCCAATACCTATTGCCATACGTGGACGATAATGTTCAAAAACGGCCATAGTGGCGGGGATTATTACGGGTTCCAGATCCATCGCTTCCCAGGCCTCTCGCTTGTACTTTGCAACCGCAGTCGGGTCCTGATCCATATTATATTTTTCGTTCAGTACGACCACTGTTTGACGGGTCGGTACGCCACCCAGTGAGTTCATATAATCCAGATCAAACGGATAGCCGAAGTGTTCGCAGGCTTGGCGCCAGGCTTCCATATGCGCAGGCATGGAGTCCACCAGCGTGCCATCCATGTCAAAGATAATGCCTTCATAGGCGCTGAGATCGACCATTTTTCATCCTCATCTGTACGAAACAAACAACAAACGGCAAACCTATCAGATTATGTCTGCCGTGATATTACGTTGTCGCGTTTTTTGATATCGTTAGCTCACCTCACCAGTGAGCTAACAACATGGTGATTAGATGCCTTGCTTAAGCTGATAGTAAGCCGCGTTGTAGCGTAATTCAGATTTAAACGAGCGCAGATCGGTATTGCCATCAATAATAACGGTTTCTACACCAGCCATATCAGCAAAGTCTTCAATAATTTCTGAGCTCAGCGCCTGACTGTATGCTGAGTGGTGCGCACCACCGGCATGGATCCAGGCTGCAGCTGCGACTTCAAGATTTGGCTTCGGCTCCCACAGTGCTGACGCAACTGGCAGATGAGGTGTTGATTCGGGTTGATCAACCGTTTCAACTTCATTAACCAGAATACGGAAACGGTTACCCATATCAATTGGCGATACGTTAATTGACGGACCGGCTTTTGCTGCGAACAACAAACGTGGTACGTCGCATTTCACACCGATGGTGTGGCGATGCACTTCAAGACGTGGCTTTTTGCCTGCAATCGACGGGCAAATTTCCAGCATGTGCGCGCCCAGCACCTGATCAGTGCCACCTGTAAAGTTATAGGTGTAGTCTTCCATAAAGGTACAGCCACCTTCAAGCCCCTGCGCCATGACTTTCATGGTGCGCACCATGGCAGCCGTTTTCCAGTCACCCTCACCACCATAACCATAGCCTTTCGACATCAGTCGCTGTGTGGCTAAGCCCGGCAAGCCTGTGAGGCCGGCTAAGTTTTCGAAGCAGTTGGTGAAGGCACCAAAACCGCCATCTACGAAAAACTTCTCCATACCCAGTTCAAGACGCGCTTCTTTCATTAGTCGGTCGCGCTGATAGTCATCGGTCATTAGTTCTTTGCTGACATCATAATCCTGATGATATGCATCTAACTGCGCCGCAACATCACCGTCACTGATACCGTTCACTACGTCGGCAAGATCCTGTAGACCGTAAGCATGAACTTCATAACCAAAGGTAATTTGCGCTGCAACCTTGTCGCCTTCGGTTACGGCTACATTGCGCATGTTGTCGCCAAAACGTACCACTTTCAGTGATTTGTTCTCAGCAAAACCTAATGCTGCACGACACCAGCCGTCAATCTGAGCAACGGTTTTCGGGTTTTGCCAGTGGCCAACAACCACTTTGCGCTCTTTGCGCATGCGGCTGCCAATAAAGCCAAATTCACGGTCTCCGTGAGCGCTTTGGTGTGTATTCATGTAGTTCATGTCGATGCTGCTCCACGGCAGACCGGCATTAAACTGGGTATGCAGATGCAACCAAGGCTTCTGCAGTTCGTTCAGGCCAGCAATCCACATCTTGGCTGGTGAGAAAGTGTGCATCCACAGGATCACACCCACACAGTCGCTGCTCGCATTAGCGGCCTGACATACCTGATGGATTTCAGTTGACGATTTAACCGTGTCTTTGTAAACAACTTTAACTGGCAAGTTGTTTTCGTTCAGGCCAGCAGCCAGAGCCTGGCTGTTACCTGCAACTTCTTCCAGCACGCGCGGTCCGTAAAGATGCTGTGAGCCGGTAATAAACCAAACTTCTTTTTGTACTGTAGTCATAATTTGTGTCCTCTATTAATAAAGGGCTTGCAGGGTGTTAGTTCTGGCCGTAGTAGGCGTCTTTACCGTGCTTGCGTAAATAGTGTTTATCCAATACAGCCTGATTAAGCTTCGCGGCATTGGGATCTAATGTTCGTGTGAGATACGCCATTTTGGCTATCTCTTCGAGTAGCGCTGCGTGATAAACAGATTGTGCCGCATCCTTACCCCACGTAAACGGGGCATGCCCGGCAACGATAACCATTGGTGCTGCAGCGGGGTCGCGATCCACGTAGGCATCAGTAATTTGTATACCGGTTTCTTCCTCGTAGTCGCCATTGACCTGTTCGTCGGTTAAGTCCCGGGTACAGGTAATTTCGCCGTGCACGTAATCAGCGTGAGTGGTGCCCAGACACGGGATGCTCTGACGCGCTTGCGCCCACGCTGTGGCGTAGGTGCTGTGCGTGTGGGTAACTCCACCAATTGAATCAAAAGCCCGATACAGGTGCGTATGTGTCTTGGTGTCAGAAGAAGGTCGCATTGAACCTTCCACAATATTATTTTCTAAATCAACGATAACGATATCTTCTGGTTTCATCTGATCATAAGACACGCCACTGGGTTTTATAGCCACAACGCCCTTATTTCGATCAACCTGAGACACATTACCAAACGTATAGATAACCAGATTACGGCGCTCCAGCTCCATATTGGCTTCGTATACTTCACGTTTTAATTCTGTATAACTCATGATTTACCTCCGCTGACATAGGCACCAAGGGTCTGATAATTTTGGTACAGCACGTCGTAAATGCCAACCCGCGATGAATCAGGCAGATATTGCTTACAAACAGGTGACGCCATTACTTCCTGAGCGGCGGCGACGGTTGGGTATTCGCCGGCAGCCACAGCAGCCATAATGGCGGCACCCAGGGCACAACTCTGTTCACTTTCCAACACATCAATCGGGCAGTTCCAGACATCGGCGCACGTTTGCATCACGTAATCCGACTTTTTAGAAATACCGCCAATAACCACGACTGAATTAATCGGCACGCCTTCTTCCTGGAACCGTTCAGTAATTGCACGGGCACCAAAGGCTGTGGCTTCAACCAGTGCTTTAAAAAGTTGCGGCGCATCGGCGCCCATTTTGATGCCGGTGATAGCCATTGACACGGTTTGGTCCGCATCAGGCGTACGACGACCATTAACCCAGTCCAGCGCGGTAATATCGGTAGCGCTGACTGGCAATTGCGCCGCTTCAGCCGATAAACGCTGCAGGGTTACTGCTTCGATTTTTTCGACCAACTCATCAGCGCCAGACTCCATTAGCTCATGTAATAAGTTAGTGGTTGGCCACAGCACCAGATTTTTAAACCATGCATATAAATCGCCAAAGGCAGACTGACCGGCTTCTAATCCAACGAACCCGGGAATAACTGAACCATCAACCTGACCACAGATCCCCTTAACACAGGTTTCACCCAGTGTTTCCGGTGTCGTCACTGTGATATCACAGGTTGATGTACCCATTACTTTGGTTAGTACACCTTCACGTACATTGGCCGCTACAGCGCCCATATGACAGTCAAATGCGCCGTAACCAACAACAATACCTTCCGGCAGGCCAAGTTTTTGTGACCATTCTGCCGTTAGTTTGCCGGCCACCTGGTCGCTGGTTTGCGTCGCCGGGTTAAGCGTATCAACCAAACCATCCAGTAGCGGATCCACTGATGTAAAGAAATCGTTTGGCGGGAAGCCGCCCCATGCTTCATTCCACATTAACTTGTGGCCTGTGGCACAACGTCCCATTTTTAATTGTGAAGGATGAGTAGTACCGCACATCAGCGCCGTCATCCAGTCACAATGCTCTACCCAACTATGCGCGGCTGCTTGCACTGCCGCATCATCACGATACACATGCAGTACTTTAGCCCAGTACCATTCAGACGAATAAATACCGCCCATGTACGACAAATAGTTAACATCGTTGTTATTGGCAGCCTGCGTGATCTCGCTGGCCTCTTTTAAGGCTGTGTGATCTTTCCAAAGCACGAACATGGCATTGGGGTTTTCACTAAACGCTTCAGTTAGTGCTAATGGAACGCCGTCAGCATTAATCGGCACCGGCGTAGAGCCGGTGGTATCGAAGCTTAAGCCAACCACTTTATCCGCTGTACCGGCAGGCACCTTAGTCCACAACGCATTAACCACTTCTACCAGACTATCTACATAGTCTAAAGGGTGTTGGCGGTATTGATCGCGCGACGGTTCACAGTAACGGCCTTCCGCCCAACGCGGGTAATTGACCATGTGACTGGCCAGCTCTGCACCGGTTGTTACGTCTACTAACAATGCTCTGACTGAATCAGAGCCGTAATCGAGCCCTAATGTATAACGAGACATAATAATTTAATTCCACTAGCTGCTAACAAAATTAGCCAATAAATTTTAATTGTATGATAATATCAATAATAGACAAATGTAAAGGTAATATAAAATTAATATTAACATATCACCATTACAATTTTTTGCTTTAGATTGGTTAAAAATAGTGCACAGGCGCATTGTAACCAATTCGCAATTGCAGGCATTGAAAATTTCTTAACCCATTGAAAATATTAAGAGTGTGAGAAAATATGACGACACAGTTAGAGCAACTAAAATCGATGACAACCGTAGTCGCTGACACTGGTGACTTTGAAGCAATCAAACTGTATCAACCACAGGACGCCACCACAAATCCGTCGCTGTTGTTAAAAGCTGTGCAAATTGAAAAGTACCGTCCATTAGCCATCGAAGCAGTAAATTGGGCCAAAGATCAAGGCGCTACAGACAACGCTGCAGCCGTGGCTGCCGACAAGCTCGCTGTTCTGATTGGTGCTAAACTGATGGAGCAGGTACCGGGTTATGTGTCGACCGAAGTTGATGCGCGACTTTCCTTCGATACTGCAGCGACTGTCGAAAAAGCCAATCATCTACTTTCTTTGTATCGTGATCAAGGTATCGATACTAACCGGGTATTGATCAAAATTGCCGCCACATGGGAAGGCATTCAAGCCGCCAAACTGCTCGAAACTCAGGGCATTAAAACCAATGTCACGCTGGTTTTCTCATTTGCCCAGGCGCGAGCCAGTGCCGAAGCCGGAGCGTTTCTGATTTCACCCTTCGTAGGGCGCATTTTAGATTGGCATAAAGCGGATCAGCCTGAAGCCGACTTTAGTGGTGCGAACGATCCGGGCGTTAAGTCGGTGACCCGTATTTATGACTACTTTAAGTTGCATGGCTACGACACCATTGTAATGGGCGCGAGCTTCCGTAATATCAACGAGATCCAGGAGCTGGCAGGTTGTGACCGCTTAACCATCAGCCCCGGGTTACTTGACGAACTGGCGAATACTACTGCCCCTTTGCCGCGTAAGCTTGCACCAAACGATGCACCGCAGGCCGCACCACAAGCTTTGACTGAGCCAGAGTTCCGCTGGGACATGAACGAAGATCAAATGGCCACTGAAAAGCTGTCTCAAGGCATACGCCAATTCGCTGCCGATCAGGTAACGCTTGAAACAATGCTCACAGACTTAGCGAAATAAGTCACTACTGAGCAACGTTTAACAGCAAAAAATCCGGCTTACGCTTCACGCGAGCCGGATTTTTTTGATTCTGTTAATGCCCAGTGTATCACTCGGTAACAGTTTGCTTGTTAATAAATTGCCGGATGTCACCAAAGAGCTGATTTTTTGCTTCGCTGTTTACATACATCATATGGCCTCCCTGATAATAGGTATAAGACAGTTGCTCGCTGCGAATAGCATGGCGGTTAAGCGTATATTCCGCGTCAAAAAAGGGCGTGACCAGATCATAATAACCGGAGGCGACCAGCACTTTTAAGCCAGGGTTTATACGCAGCGCTTCTGACAACTCTCCGGCAGTATTCACATACGCAGGTTCCCAGGCACTGCCGTCTTTTTTGGTGCGATAACGCCAGTGCCGACGCAGGTTTGGATCAGAAGGTGACAAATACGGACGCGTCCAATCAATATTGAGTTGATTGCGCATATATACTTGCAGCGCGCTGTTAAAAGCGGCTGAAATGGCAGCCGAAGCTGCGTCCCGCTTGGTGGAGTCGGCCGTATCGTCGCGTTCATCACCAATATAACGGGCATCCAGCAATCCCACGGTTTCGCCACTATCACGCAGTAGCTGCTTGGCAAATCGGCGCGCGCTGATGCGTAAATTTGCCTGCTCAACATAGGCCTCACTCAGCCCGGTAAAATACGCCAGGCGCTCAACCAAATGGCGGCGTTTTGCTGGTGCTAACTGATTGCCTGCAAACAAACCGGGTAACAACTCATTAGTCGCAAAATCACGGGCTTGCTGCAAAAACGCAGCCTGCTCGGGCGGTGTTGGAGTCACTTTACCATGGTAAAGTGCAGTCGCCGCCATTGTAGGTACATAAGTAATATAAGAGATAAGGTTGTCGGGGATATACGGCGACGAGCCCTGGTAGTCCAGAGCCTGGGAAACAAATATCAGACCGTTGAGATTAATGTTCATCTCTTTTTGCAGAATGTTGGCCACGTAAGCCGCACGGGTTGTACCATAACTTTCACCCAGTATAAAAATGGGTGAACCCCAGCGATTATTCTCAGTCATCCAGGTACGAATAAACGCGGCCATAGACTGGGCGTCTTCTTTGAGGCCCCAAAACTCTTTACCTTCATGCTCACCAACGGCGCGGGAGAAACCGGTACCGACCGGGTCAATAAACACCAGATCAGAAACGTCCATAATCGAGCTGGTTGACGTTGTCGGCGTATATGGCGGTAGCCCTGGATGTGACGCGTCAGATGGTACCTCCACAAAAGAAGGCCCTAATCCGCTCATGTGCAGCCATACCGACGCAGAGCCGGGCCCACCGTTCCAAACAAAGGTGACCGGCCGTTTTGCAGTATCGGTACGCTGTTTAATATAGGCAAACGAAAAGATACTGGCCGTGGGTTCACCGTCAATATCGCGCAGGTAAGTTTCGCTGGCAATGGCATCATAGTTCATCTTCTGGCCATTAAACTGGCCCTTATGCTCTGATACAAACTGCTGAGGCGCCTGGATAACGCCAGTATTGCTTTTTGCTCCTACAGCCTGCGTATTCAGACCCATTGTGAGTAAAAAAGCCCCTACCACTCGCTGAATTGACGTTACATTCATTGCCATTTTAATTACCTTTGCTGCATCGCATTTGGGCTGCATAAATTACCCGAGCCTGATAGCGTTAACAAGTCACCGCACGACCAATAACACAGAGAGCAGTTAATACACTACTTTGGCAGTTTTGGTTGCAATACAGCACACGCTTTCCCCCTGATTACGCCGACGTTGAAGCAAACATCAGCAGTTTAAGAACAAGACAGCTATAACCATTTGGTGGCTGTCGTAGCTGACACCGGCGTAACAGACGACCGGTTATACAGATGGGCGTCAAAAACTATACGCAGCCCTTAAAAATAGACAGCTAATCGCTTGTATAGCGCCACTTTGTTCTGCAATAGACTGGATTACCCCCCATGCATCCGTTATCTTAGCGCTTAAATCTATTTACATTACTTACCGCTGCGGTCACCACAAGCAGGTGGTTAAACGTCAAGGAGAGACCCATCATGAAAATATTAAAACCGGCAATGTTTTGTGCATTAGCATCGTTATCCAGCGCCAGCGTAAATGCACACCTATTGGTCGATATGAACGACTTTCCTCAATGGTTCAAACAAGCCATGAAACGTGAAGCCGACATTACATCTACCAGCCCGCTGACCATTGCAGCGCTCAATGTTGACGCCAGCATTAAAGGTAAAGCTACCCAACAGGAAAGCTCCGAAGGTACCTGGTACTACAACATTGATATCGGCTCAGACTCACCGGTGGAGTGCTACGCTTTTACCGAGTTTGACGGGCCTTCCAACTCTCTGTATGCCATATTGCAACATAGTCTGAATGGCGTAGAAGCGCTCAATCAAAAAACGCTTTCCAGCCAGTTCAATTTAGCGGTTGATACGGGTGTTATCGGCGGCACCCCCTACCTGCAACTCGATACGCTTTATAATCTCGGCGAAGGAAGTGAGACAGTATCGGGTGTACTAAAAGGCTTCTCTGCTCAAACCGAACAAAGCCTGCAGATATGTGTACATAACGAAACAGGCTACCAGCAAACCTTCTTTGCGGTATTTGAAAGTTTTGTTGAGGCCTTTAACCAATCTGAGGACAGCCCGGCGTTTTTCGATGCCGTTTATCAGCTTACGCTCAACGACATGCCCCTGGGTTTTAGTCGTGAACGTTTTAGCGTTGATCAGGATGGCGATATCGAAATTAACGTTCATTCGGCAATGCTGGTGCCTGTCGACGAAGTTTCAGTGGCCCGCACTGATAGCGTAGGCACGTCGTGGAGCCGCCCTGATGGCTCGCTCATTAACGGCACCGAGTATTCTGTGGATAACGGCACCTTATCGGCTAATTTTGCTGTTCAGGCAGGTGAAGAAAGTTGGGTCGTCAGTGGCGAAATGCAGGGCAAAGCGATCAATGCGCCACTCAATTATAACGGCGCCTTATTAACAGAGTATGGTAGCTATCTTGAAACCGCCAGCTTACTGGCCAGCGAGGAGCAGTCGGCGTCTTTTCGCATGTGGGTGTCAGATGCTGACCCGACCGCGGCTCTTGAGGTAAAGGTGAGTAAAATTAGTGATAATCCTAACGCGAATTTACAACTCGATATGGGCCCGCTGACCATGAAACTACAAGCCCAAAGCAATGGTATGTTTGACGTTGGCACTCTGGAACAGGCAGGTATGACATTGCTGATGAAACGCATATACGCAAAAGGCGAGCCGCTGCAACCATGAAGCCTTTAATAGCCCTGATATTGCTGGTACTGTCTTGCAGCACCAGCGCTCAATCAGTGCCAACAATGGCACAAATTCCTGTTTCACTGAGTACACCGCAGTATGCGCCGTTAGGTGAGATCATCCATTTTGAACTATCAGTACAGGATGCCCCGGCTGCTCTGGCAAAACTGTTGGAATACAAAGGTATCAGCGCCACGCAAGTCAATCCTCAAACGCTGGCCATTGCTATGGGCAAACAGCCGCAATTCAGTGGTAACAGGCAAGCGCAGCACCGTCAAAGCAGCTTTGTTATCGACATTGATGAAGCGCCAACACAAGCTTTTATTGACGGTTTCAAACCAAGCCAACTTGCATCACTACAAGCTATTCCCGCCTATGTAAACGAATACATTAACGAGCCCACCTATATTCATGGTTTTAACTTTGCTTCGGTCGTGGCAGCGCAGCGTTCGGGCGATTGCACAGAATACGCCGTACTCACCACTGCACTGGCCAGAGCATTGGGGCTCGACGCCAGACTCATATTAGGCACGGTAATAATGGATGAAAGCAGCCAGATTGGCGCATTCGGCCACGCATGGACAGAAGTGTGGTATCAGGGTAAATGGCAACTCATTGATGCAGCGTTATACACAACAGACATTAACACTCGCTATTACCTGCCATCGTCCTCGCTGGAAAACGAAGGGCCTGGTTTTGGCCTGGCAATAATGATGGCAACAAAAGGCTTTCCCTCGGCCATTACACAGCTGCACAGTTTACCGTAACCGTCATGAAGGCATTGCGGTATTCGCTGTTCGCCATTTTCGCTACCGGGCCATCCAGGCTGCAGGCAGCGGCGCGGCTTACTTAAAATTTGTGATTATAAAAATGATCCCAATACACGTTTAAATGATTTACCGACTTTCAAACGGGTCTTATTATTCAGCAATACCGATTCGTGATCCTTGCCGATCACCGCATTATTACAGACCAAAAAAGACTTATGGATCTGGCTGAATTCAGTATCGGGTAATTGTGCCACCATCTGTTTTAACGTGCTGTTGGCCAGCAGCATGTCATTGTCGCACCACACTTTTACGTAGTTACCATAGGCCTCCAGATACGTAATATCGCGGAGTGCCACACGCCGCTGCTCGCGGTCGACTTTAATAATAATATCCTGCAGCTCTGGTGGGGTAAGTGTGCTCTCAACGCGGCTGCGTACTTTGTCCAACGCGATTGACAAACGCTCGGCGCTGACCGGTTTCAACAGGTAATCAGTTACATCCAGCTCGTAACTTTCTAATGCAAATTCCTGATAAGCACTCACAATAATCACTTGTGGTCGATTAGCGAGCACTTTAAGCATATCCATGCCATTGAGTGCTGGCATATTAATATCTAAAAAAAACAGGTCTGCGTAGTCAGAAGCGAGCCAGGCAAGCGCTTCGGTGGCGTTATAACAGTGTTTTACGACGTTAATATCGGTATGCGTTGCCAGATGATGCATGATGACTTTGTGTGCCAGCGGTTCATCATCGATGATCAGCGTTTTTATCATGCCGACAACTCCATTTCTAAACGGGTTTCCCAACGATCTCCGCGCTGTGCACTGTATAAACGATGACGACCATTAAACTGTAACTTCAAACGCCGCCGCAAATTGTCCAACCCCATTCCTCCTGCATCACCGGTAACCAGCGCTTCTTCGGACAGTGTCGAAGAGGCAACAGTCTCTGCTATGGGATTATCACATTCAAAAACTAATTGATTACCTTCAAGCTTTATCACCAGATTGAGCTCACAGGGTTGTGCCACTTTTTCGATGCCGTGTTTAAACGCGTTTTCGAGCACAATAATAAGAAGCAGTGGCGGGATCGTCTGTTGCTGAGTATCGTCAGGCCACTGACAATTGAAACGGCAATTGTCAGTATGGCGTATTTTCTGTAGTGCGAGGTAATCCTGCAAATAGGTAATTTCATCGCTGATTAATACCTGCTCCGACTGGCCCTGATACACCGTGTAACGCAGCAAACTGGCCAGCTTTTCAACCATTTCAGGTGCTTGCGATGACTTTTCCAGACACAATGCATATACATTATTCAGCGTATTAAACAAAAAATGTGGGTTAACCTGCTGTTGCAGAAGTTGTAGTTCAGTGCGGGTTTTCTGTCGCGCAATATCGGCCAGCCGGGCATCCTGAGACTTACGTTCAAAAGCCAGTATGATAGGCGAGCTAAAGGCCAGACACCAAAAAGTCATTTGATAATTAAATGGGTCAAACGGGTTGCGGTTTCCTGACGGGAGCAACGTAAACTCAGCCACATTGTTCACGGGCAGGTACAACAACACGGCACATACAGGGGCGCTCATTGCCAGTATAAATACCATGGCGCCAGCCAAAAAAGGTATCACGCCATGTTTGGCCAGTAACCGCCGAATTAACACATAGCGATTAAACCAGTAGACACCAAACAGGGTTACCGCCAGGCAACCAAATTGCCAGAAATAATGCCAGAACATCCCGAACTCATTGACGATTTGCGCAAAGTCGATAATGAGTTCAAGCGGCTGATTTACCATTGGGTCGTCGGTATGCAAAAACACACCTGCCCAGGTAAATGTCCAGATCAGCAAACACAGCCCAACCATAGTATCGAGCGATAGCAGGCGCGATAACCAGTTTTGACGCCCCTGTAGAATTCGACCTGACAGCTGATGCGAAAACCACAACAAGCTCGCGCCAGCGGCCAGGCAAAAGCCCTGGATACCCAGTAAATGCCAACTTTTAAAATAGCTGTTGTGCTGTGCCAGCATTGTTATTAGCAATGGATAGCCAACAAATCCGCTTAGCCAGAATATCAGCGTACGCCGGCCTTTCACTCGCCACGCCAGATAATGAGCAATGAAAAAAGGCAGCATTTCTGCCAGTAGTTGCAGGTGCACAGCCACATATACGTCTGACTCAGGCTGGTGATACGAAAAGAAACGTATTACTGACTCCAGCAGCGTTGCTGCAATTATCGGTAGCAGTACAAGTAAGCGCCCGCGCCAATTCACTGGCATCGTTAAAAACTCCTGAAGGTCTGATTATTGGTTAGCCTGCCGAATGGCTTGTAAAGCTGCACCTGTTCAGTGATGAACGTACTCAAATTGGTGATGAAAGTAAATTTACCTGTTGATATTTGCCTAAATAGAACGTCATCAAACGATCAACACTTCACACTGTAGTTGCATTCAAACCTCCAATGAATATAATAATGCGAACTATTCTCATTAACTTTACGGAAATCACATGAAGTACCACGCGATCTACCTTGGTTTAGCCTCTGCACTGACTCTCACCTCCTCACTGGCAGTCGCTAATGCGACGCCAGACGATAAAGACATCGAAAAGCTGACAGTGAGCGGCGATCGCATGAGTGGCTACCTGTATAAGAAAGCCGATGATGTATCGCGTTTAGATCTGGAAATTAAAGATTTACCTCAGTCAATCAGCGTGATTGGCGAAGAGATGATCGACGACTTTGCATTAAATAGTGTAAATGCAGTACTCGATACCGTAACAGGGCTCAACGTAGAAGAAGTCGAAACCGACCGTACCTATTTCACGGCTCGCGGTTTCGACATCACCAATTTTCAGGTTGATGGCCTGGGTTTACCTATTCTCAATGGCAACGTGCACGGTGATGTTGATACTGCTCTTTATCAAAAGGTCGAGGTATTGCGTGGTGCAAACGGTATGATGACCGGCACGGGCAGCCCCTCGGCAACCATTAATTATGTCCGTAAAAAGCCTACCGAAAACACGCAGGTATCGGTACGAGGGCAAATTGGTAGCTGGAGTGCCAAACGTTTAGACGTCGATGCATCGACGCCCCTATCAGATAACGTCGGCGCCCGCATCGTGGTGGCTAAAGAAACCAAAGACAGCTACCTCGATCGCTATGAACTGGACAAATCGGTTGCCTACGGCGTCATTAGTGCAGCGCTGACCGACACCACTGTACTAACCGTCGGCGCAAGCCAGCAAACCAGCGATGCAAAAGGTAATATGTGGGGCGCATTAACCCTCTATTATGCCGATGGCACACCTACAAACTTCGATAGCAGCACCAATACGTCAGCCGACTGGTCAAACTGGGATGTCACCGATACCCGTTATTTTGCCTTTTTGGAGCAGGAACTTGGCGCTGGCTGGTCGCTGAAAGCCGACTACACCCGTATCGAAACCGACGAAGACTCAGAGCTGTTTTACACCTACGTAGATCGCGATCCGGATACTGGTACCACCCTCCTTGACCCTACCACAGGACTTGGTTTGATTGGTTACGGTAGTGAGTACGATCTGGACGATCAACACGACTATGCCGACATCTACGTGAATGGCTCCTTTGATGCCTTCGGCCAGTCGCACGATCTGATGTTTGGCGCCAGCTATGCCAAGGTCGCCTATACCGATATTTCCTTGTACGACTTCCACACCGGTAACGGCTTCCCGTTGTTGCCAGCGATGGAAGAATGGACCGGTGATACCCCATTCCCGGAATTCACCGACGGCGCGACCGGGAGTGATGTGGAAGAAAAACAAACGGCAGCCTATTTTGGTGGTAACTTTACCCTTACCAACAAGCTCTCTTTACTGGCTGGCGGACGTTTTAACAGTGTTGAAGTAAACGGTATCTCTTATGATATCGATGAGACGCTGGACGAAGATGCTTTTGTTCCTTATGCCGGACTGGTCTATGCCATCACCGACAACATCAACAGTTATGTCAGCTATACCGAAGTGTTTACACCACAAACCGAACGTAACGCTAACTTTGAACGCATTGATCCTATCACTGGCGAATCCAAGGAAATTGGTATTAAAGCATCTCTGATGGACGATAAAGCCCTGTTAACAGTGGCATATTTTGATATTGATCAGGTCAATGTTGCGGTGGCGAATGGCTTTGCTCAGAACCCCGCATCGGGCGTTGAAGAGCAGGTATATCGTGGTGCCGACGGCCTTAATTCAAAAGGCTGGGAACTGGATTTGGCCGGTGAGCTACTGCCAGGTCTGCAAACTAACTTAGGGTTGACCGTATTTGATATCAGTGGTGACAAACTGGTTTCCGATTACACGCCAGAAAAGCTAGTGAATATCAACGCAACCTACCAGTTCCAGTCGATGCCGAAGCTTAAAGTCGGTACATCAGTACGCTGGCAGGAAGCCACCTCACGCTATATTGGTCCGGTGCCCGCTGCCTATGCGAATGCCGGTGACGATATTGTTATTGAGCAGGATGCGTACGCACTGGTTAACCTGATGGCGAGTTATGAAGTTAACGAAAGCATTACGATTACAGCAAATGTGAATAATGTCACCGACGAGAAATACCTGAAATCACTGTATTGGGAACAAGGTTATTACGGTGCGCCGCGCAATTATCTGCTGTCACTCACCTGGCAGTACTAACTCAACAGAGTACGCAAACAACGAATAACGCAATAATGATATAATGGGAGGCAGTTGCCTCCCGTTTTTCATCACTTTAATGCTGATTTTGCTGTGCTTCACGCGCGCGATTAATACGCTCTTGTAGCAACGGGTGGGAACTAAAAAAGTGCTCACTCTGACTATCAGGCGGCAGAGCATCAGCAAG
The DNA here is from genome assembly GCA_013373625.1 of Alteromonadaceae bacterium. Taxonomy (GTDB): domain Bacteria; phylum Pseudomonadota; class Gammaproteobacteria; order Enterobacterales; family Alteromonadaceae; genus Alteromonas. Next base: position 297,430 of record JABXHM010000003.1, read on the forward strand.
CTTACTCATGGCACTGACAAAGGCTTTGGGTTCAAGATTAAATTTAGCTCCTTGTTCCAGTGCAAAACCGTCTGCCTCCCATTCTAAACGCTGTGAATACTGATTTTCTACTACCGTACCCGATACCCCCATAAAGAGTTCTATCAGGCCGCTAACGTCGCCAAAGAAATAAGTAATAATTAATGTTGTCGCCAGCGACTCGGCCACCAGGCGCATAGAATGATTATGTTCTACATGGCCTATTTCATGTAATAAGATAGCTTGTAAATCGCCCGGTTCAGTCCCCATCAATTCAATGATGTCATCGGTAAACACAATGGTGCCATCTGGCAATGCAAAGGCATTAGCCCCCATAGCATCAGTCTGTCGGAACAAAACCCGGTAACGCCTACCATCCCGACTATATGCTGCCAACAATGGCGAAAATGAGGCTCTTATTTTACTGGCGGTTTCATCTGGTAATGTCGATGGTGATAAAAGGGTACGATCCAGTACTGCCAGTGTATGCCTCGACGTCACCGCCGTTAACGAGTCCGGCACATAATCGGCAAAGGTAATTGCCAGCGCTGGCACCAGATATTTAAAGGTCCCGAACAGCAATAAGGGGGATAGCAGTATACTCGCTATCAACCATACCCGGCTGCTCTCAAGTTTTACCGCCACAGTCTCTATCGATTGTTTACTGCCCGCTGGGGTATCCAGCCAGTGGTTAAGGTTTTCATCAGCTTCGATATTCAGCAGATCTTTGTTCGGTAATACAACTTCGCGTGGCAGATTAGCAACTTTACTGGCGACTGAAATTTCGTCACGGTTGGCGCGGGCATATTGCGTGACGCCATCATCTGACAATACCACCAAACCATTACCTGAAAGCGTAACCTGAACCTGCTGGTAGCCAGCACTGCCTGCAAAATATAAGGTACCATTGCTGTAGGTAGGCATAATAATTACCCTAACGACACATCAAAATCGAAAGCATTGGCAACTTCATCAGCAGTCGAGCTGGCGGTTTGCTCTGGTGAAACAATTACTTGATCTATCCCGGGCAATATATTTACCTGAGTATGCGCAGCATAAAAATGCGCGGCTCTGATTTTCGCCCAAGGGATCGCCAGCCCCAATGTGCCCACAACTGCAAGAAAATTACCCACCCGCAATGCCAGTACCCCCTGTACCGACACATCAGAGCCAAAAGTAGCAACTCCATCAAGCTTACTCATCGCGTAAATATGGTTTCTCACTACTGCATGATAAAAACTGCTGCTTACAGCAAAGACCCCCGCATATAGCAGAAACATCATGACGACTGCCATTCCGCCAGATAACGGGGCAGCTTCTTCACCATCAGCATGCAGGTTAACGCCCAGTCCCAATATCCCCACATAACCAATGACGATGGCGACAAAAGCTGCAGCATAACCCGCAGCAAAATAGGGGGGGGTGCGTAATGATGTGCTGAATTTCTGATTACCGAAACGGGTGTTATTCACAATGAACTCATCCATCTTTTTTAACGCCCAGGGCAACGCCAGATATAAGGTAAACAACGTTAACACCGGAAAAATCAAAAATACCAGCAGGGCATTCCAATAGTTGCCGTTAAACGCAAACCTCACATTACGGTAGCCGGTCATTCTAAGATTGAAATTAAGACTCTTACACACCAGCCACGGCGATAAAAACATTAAAGCAACCGCCATCAGCAGGCCAGCAAAAGGACTAAATGTGGAGGTCAGCATGTACAAGGCGAACAATCCAACAGCAATAATTCTGCCTTTCAGAATTTGCAGGGGATCAGCCAAATATGAAAAGCGGTGACCATCGACGGACGTATGGCCATAAAAGTATCGGTTGGTACGCACTTTCGCCCACGCGGAATAAATTCCCAGCGTCACAATGCTCAGCAATAAGTTCACAATCCAAATTGAAAAGAACTCGCTGGTATTACCCGAAAATATTACGTTGCTGGAACGCACCAGCTTAGAAGGAACAGTCCTTCCATTCTGTTGCGCCGCAATCAAACGGTCTAGCTCGGCAACGTTTTCTGGGTAAGCATCTTCATTAATGCTTTGACGGGCACTAAGTAATTCTTCAAAGGAATAATTAGAATAATCAATCGAACTGGCCATAAATTCTCCCTGGCGATGTTTTGCACTCCATGCATACATGTTCATTAATATGTTATATACACAACATCGTCAATCCCCACTTTACACATTCAGCGCACAATACGCGTTTAAATTTGCGCCCCTTCATCATTACTCGCGAGCGCTCTGGCGCCGTTTATCATCAAACTCTGCACGTTGGTCATTGTTAACTACGCGAAATTTAACACTGATGTAAGTTTGGCAATATACCAAAGTAATTATTAAAGGTTTGTCATGCTCACCCTCAACAATGTCAGTAAAACCTACACCGATGGCACGCGCGCCCTAAACAATATTTCGTTATCACTGCCAGTCGGCATGGTCGGGTTACTTGGCCCCAACGGGGCCGGAAAATCTACATTAATGCGTACCCTGGCAACATTGCAGACACCGGATAGCGGCAACATCGTGTTTAATAATGTCAATGTACTGACTGCTTCGCAATCGCTTCGTCAGCAGTTGGGTTACCTGCCCCAATCCTTTGGTGTGTATCCGCACATGAGCTGCACGGCGCTGCTGCATCATATCGCGGCATTAAAAAACATTCGTCGCCATCGCGCGAGTGCACAAATTGAAGAGCTGCTAACCCTGACTAACCTCACCAATGTTGCGGGCAAACGGGTAAGTACCTTTTCTGGTGGCATGCGTCAGCGCTTTGGTATCGCCCAGGCGCTGCTTGGCGATCCGAAACTGATTATTATGGATGAACCTACTGCCGGGCTTGATCCGCTGGAACGCCAGCGGCTGCACAGTATGCTAATCACCCTCAGTAAAAATAAGCTGGTGTTGTTGTCTACCCATATTGTCGAAGACATTGAGCACCTTTGTCCGCACGCGGCAATATTAATGCAAGGCAGCATTGTAGACAGCGGACCGATGGAAAACCTTATCGCACCCATGCAGCATAAAGTTTGGGAGACAACGCACGCGCCGGCTAGCGGCCAGATATTGGGCGAGCGCTACCACTTTGGAAAAGCTCTGTGGCGGGTTTATCACCCTCACACGCCCAGCCAGGACGCGAGGTCAGTTCAGGCAACGCTACAAGACCGGTATTTCTTTGAACTGGCGAGGCAGGAAAGTCACAATGATCTTTAGCAACGAATGGCGTCTGTCTATTCGCCAACCAATTGTGTGGTTATGTTTGCTGGGGTTACCCATGTTTGCAGTATTGCTGGTACAGGGGTTAACCGGAGAGAGCCTGTTACTGGCAAAACGCGTGACCATGCTCAATGCAACAATAATCATGCTTGCATTACCTATCGTGGTTGCAGCCTTAGCCCCACCGTTATTGCTACGCGACCGGTTAAGTGGCATGCATGAACTTATCGACGTTACCCCGGCCACGTTGTTTAACCGCCGATTTAACCAGTTTATCGCCTATCTCAGCCTGATTACCGTTATTTGTTTGACCGGTACGATGCTGCAATTACTGCTACTGTCGCACCACCCGCTGTTTACTGCGACTGTGGCGACCACCGCCGCGCTGAACACCGTTTTTATCGTTATACCAGCGTGCGTGTTGTTCAGTGCTTTAGCATTATTTCTGGCTCAACGGGTACACAGTGCACTGCCGGTGTATGTGTTTTTTGCACTGTGTTGGATGGGCTATGCAACACTGGGGGCAATTAACGGCTCCCCCATACTTGCTGGCAGCAAAATCATCAGCCCGTTGCTTTACGATACAATGCTATTTGCTGACCCAATGGGATTAACGGCCATATTTCACCAGTTTGGTAACGGCCAGCAACACTGGCAACCTGACTCTACAGTTGTTATAAATTGCCTGATCTGGCTGGCAATAAGCACCCTGTTAGTGAAGTCATCCCTGCGCACCAGCCCTACTGTTCGCAACTCGTCGCTGTGGTTGAGACTGAGCTCAACATTAATACACGTTATACGCTCTGCGCTTAACAAAATAATTAAAAACAATAACTTAACGACTCCGCATCAGCTTGGCTATTCTCCTTTTGCTACCTTGATTATAGCGTCGGTAAAAACCGTGTTATATAACCGGATCATTGCGCTCATGCTGGCTATCTTTGCCTCTATTGTATTTACCGAAGTGATTTCGGGTCTTGATTATGCCGAACCGATGGCGGTTATTACGCCCACCAGTATTGATGCACTCAACCGTGTGGTATGGGATATTCTGCCCTTTACCGGCTGCGTGTTAATGGCACTCTGGAGTTGGCAGCTCGGCTGGCAAAACCAGCGCAACCATGCCGCCGAACTTATCGCCGCAACGCCTGCGCACAATATACAACTGATTGGCGCGCAACTGACTGCCCTCAGCCTGGTATGGCTGATATTGCTAACCACCACCGGTGTGGCAACCATGATGTCTCAAGTCCTGGCCAACAGCCCTGTACAGCTGTCCACTTACCTGTTCACACTGGTAGTTAGCGGCTTACCGATTTTATTGTTTGGCTACTTATGTATCGCCATACATCACTTGCTGCGTAGTCCAATCAAAGCAGGCAGTGTGTGCTTGCTGCTATTGTTCGTTAAGTTTACGCCACTACCAGCACTGGCAGGTGTGTCCCATCCGCTGCTGGATATTGCCGGTACACCACTGCAGCCAGCCGACCACCTGATTGATTTTGGCAGAAGTATGCATACATTCTGGCCTTATTTTAGTCTGTGGGCAGTTATTACCCTTAGCCTGCTAATAATTGCAAGCCTGCTTACCCATCGCGGCACCGGTTTTACGCTTCACCACTGGCGGCAAATGCCGCTTCGTGGCTGGGTATGTCTGAGCGTGGCTGTAGTGGCGCTCAGCGATTTTCACCTGGCATTAAAACAGGAAAAGCCCTACATGACACCTGATGCGCGGCAAGTACTCAGGGCCAACTACGAAAAGCGCTATGGTGACTGGGCTCAGCGAGCCCAGCCGGTCATTACCCACATTGATGCTACTGTCGACTTTTATCCTGGCCAGCGTTACGCCACACTGGCCTTTACCCTGCAATTAACTAACACCAGTCAGGAGCTCATTACCGACGTCCTTATTGGCAGTCACTACCAGTTCGTGCCCGAGCGAATTACCTTGCAACAGGCCAAACTCGTCAGTCAGGATAGCGACCTTAATCAACAGATATTTGCGCTCAATTCGCCGCTGCGTCCTGGTGACTCAGTACAATTACAGGCAAATATACATGTTAACGGACTAAACATGTGGCTGCCCTCGACCCATCAGATATTGCTTAACGAGTTTAGTTACTTACGAGGAATTCCGCTGCTGCCCAATGTAGGTTTTGTACAGCAATTTACCCTGCGCGACGAAACACTGCGCACCGAACTCGATCTGCCGCCACTTTCATTACCGGCGCCCACAGAGTTTGCAACGACAAATCCTGACACCGATCCCGGCTCGCACCCGATCACATTAAGAAGTGTGGTGTCGACACCGATTGGTCAGCAGGGGCTAACCCAAGGACAGCTAGTTAGATCATGGCAACAGGACAACCGCTGGTACCGTGAATATGTCACGCAACATCCTATCCGTAAGATTCCGGTTTGGCTGGCAACCACCGCCGTGAGCAGCACAGAAACGCTGACCGTTGCAGCACAAAGCATCAAACTGAACTTTATTAACCTTACCGCTGGCCGTACCCATAACACCCCTGTTGGCAATGAGGAGGTGCATACCCAGGCAGTGAGCGATACCCTTGAATGGTTTACTCAACATCTCACGCCTTATCCCTACCAGCAATTATCCGTGGTCTTTACCCCCGAGTTTGGCCCTGGTGGCTACGCCCTGCCACAAGTGATTTTACTTTCCCACCGACTGGCCATGCGCGCTACACCTTCGGTCGACGCTGGATTTGATCAACGCTACCGGCGTATGGTGCACGAAACCGCCCACCAGTGGTTTGGCCATACTATTGGGTATGGTGTGAATGCCGATGGCTCGTTTTTAATCGAGTCACTCGCCAAGTACGCTGAACTGGTGATCATTGAGCAGCGCTTTGGTAAAGCTGCTATGCAGGCACTGGTCGATTATGAGCGACGTCGCTATCAGCACTACCTGCGCGGCAATCTCACAGCAACCACTGCCATTATCGATGCTACCAGCAGTGCAGATGTGTACTCACGCGCGACGCTGGTGTTTGCCCGCTTGCGGGAACTGGTAGGTGATGAAACGATTTTACTGGTACTAAAGCAACTCCTTGAACGCAACGAACCTGGCGCCAAAAGTGTCACCTCACTGGACTTTGTGACACAGCTTAACGCCAGTACTGCACCTGACCATCACCCGGAAATTAAAGAGCTATTGCTGGGAAGAAATCTTACAACACTGCTTAAATAAGTATTGGCTTAACAATTACACGCGGCTGGCCATTGCGACCAGCTGTATTATTTGAATCACACCACTAAAGCCGGGGCCCGGCTTCCACCAGTGCTTTGCCTTTATCTGTAGCGGTAAATTTAGCAAAATTGTCGATAAACAGGCCCGCCAGTTGGGTGGCTTTTTGCGTCCATTCATCGCTGTCACTGTAGGTCTTGCGCGGATCGAGAATCCCGCTATCAACACCGGGCAGCTGTGCGGGGATCGCCAGGTTAAAGATTGGCAGAGTATGGCACTTCGCGTCCTCGATAGAGCCATCCAGTATACGGTCAATAATCGCCCGGGTATCCTTGATGGAAATACGTTTACCTGTGCCATTCCAGCCAGTATTCACCAAATATGCCCTGGCACCCACAGCTTCCATTTTAGCAACCAGTTCTTCGCCGTATTTGACCGGATGTAAGGTTAAAAACGCTTTACCAAAACAGGCAGAAAAGGTTGGTGTAGGTTCAGTAATGCCGCGTTCCGTGCCCGCCAGTTTGGCCGTAAAACCCGACAAAAAGTGATATTGAGTTTGCGCCGGGTCGAGTTTAGCCACTGGTGGCAAGACCCCAAATGCATCGGCGGTTAAGAATATGACTTTGCTGGCGTGGCCGCCGCGAGAGACTGGCTTAACGATATTATCGATGTGATAAATTGGGTAGGATACCCGGGTGTTTTCAGTGACCGAGTGATCAAAGTAATCTACTTCTCCATGCGCATCCACGGTAACATTTTCCAGCAGTGCATCACGACGGATAGCCTTATAGATATCCGGTTCACTGTCAGGATCAAGATCGATTGTTTTAGCGTAGCAACCGCCTTCAAAATTAAAAATACCGTGTTCGTCCCAGCCGTGCTCGTCATCACCAATCAGGCGACGTTTTGAATCAGTCGACAAAGTCGTTTTGCCGGTGCCCGACAAGCCGAAGAAAATAGCTACGTCATCATCTTCCCCCATATTCGCAGAACAATGCATGGCTGCCATATGATTGAGCGGTAAGTAGTAATTCATCATCGCGAACATGCCTTTCTTCATTTCGCCGCCATACCAGGTGCCACCGATTACCTGCATTTTTTCGGTCATGTTAAACACCGTGAAGACTTCGGAGTTTAAACCCTGCTCCTGCCAGTTGGGGTTACTGGTTTTAGAACCGTTGAGCACCACAAAATCGGGTTCACCAAAATCAGCAAGCTCTTCTTCCGTGGGCCTGATAAACATGTTCTTAACGAAATGCGCCTGCCAGGCCACTTCCATGACAAAGCGCACTTTCATTCTGGCGTTTTCATTAGCGCCACAAAAGGTGTCTACCACAAACAAGCGTTTACCGGATAACTGTTTACTGACCAGCGCTTTGAGATCGGCCCACACTTCAGGTGAAACGGGCTTATTGTCGTTATGCGCGGCACTACTGTCCCACCATAAGTGCTCTTTACTGATATCGTCGAGTACGATGTATTTGTCTTTGGGTGAGCGGCCGGTAAATACGCCTGTACTCACTGCTACGGCCCCCGACTTCGTAACCACGCCACGCTCAAAACCTCTGAGTCCGGGACGTGTTTCCTCTATAAACAGCTGTTCATAGCTGGGGTTATAAACAATATCGGTAACATCAGATATACCGTACCTGGCGAGTGTTTCAATAGAAATGGACATGGCCTTTCCTCCTTGAACGCGTAATTGAAGGGGCTTTAGGAGATATTGATTCAGTCAGACACCCAACTGGTACTCTTATGAGGCAGCGGCATCAACTGGTATTTTATCTAGCTCATACTGACACTTTAACGGCATAATGCTGCATTTATATTGATATGTATCAGTGTCTGGCCAGTTTGATTCCACCAGCATCACAAAAGGCAATCGGTATCGGTCTGTTGCTCCTTTTATACGCGTAAACTTTCTTGAACCGTGAGGCCATTGCTGACGTAGTGGTTCTGTCAGCATAAAACTGCTAGGGTCTGTTGACCTTTGGTGAACAGCAAAGATCAACAGACCCACGATAAAATTTTTATTACAAAGAAGGAGCGAAGCATGTCAGAACAGCCAAAAATAGCGATTGTTACCGGAGCAGGCTCAGGCATTGGCGCCGCCACAGCACTGTTATTGAGCCAGCGCGGCTACAAAGTGGTGCTTAACGGCAGAACCCGCGAAAAGCTTGATCAAAGCGCTGCAAAGATGCCCGCCGGCAGTGCTTATATTGTTACCGGTGATGTCTCGAACAAAGATGATGTGAACGCCCTGGTAACCGCAACAATTGAACAGTTCGGCAGACTTGATTTACTGGTAAACAATGCCGCGATCGCCTCCTTTCAGCCTATCGAGGGTTTTGCTGCGGAAGACTGGGATACCCAGATGAATATCAATGTGCGCAGTGTGTTTTTGATGACCCAGGCAGCCGTGCCCTATCTGCGCGAGTCACAGGGCAGTATTGTCAATATATCGTCTGTGTCAGGTATTGGCGGCGATTGGAACGGCTTTTGTTATAACGCTTCAAAAGGCGCTGTCTCTAATTTCACCCGCGCCATGGCTCTGGATTTAGCACCTCAGGGCGTCCGTATTAACGCCGTAGCGCCGAGTCTAACCGACACCGATATGGCAGCCGATGTGATCAACAACGACGAGGTGATGGAAGCGTTTAAGGCACGTCTTCCTATGCGTCGTGCTGCCAGGCCAAGTGAAGTTGCATCAGTGATTGCCTTTTTAGCCAGCGACGATGCCAGCTTTGTCAATGGCACTATCATTCCGGTAGACGGCGGCTTGAGCGCCTCAAACGGGCAGCCTAATCTGACTGGCAGTTAACTACTTGCCGCCAGTGGCGGCGAATCATAAGTGCAAAAACTCAGTCTTATTTAGCAATTCATTCGTTGTGCGAAATGATGCGCGCCACGCATTTTTCAGCGTGGCGCGCTCCAGTACACAGTGGCCATGACTATGCTGGTGCCCTGTTTAGTCGTTTGGCATAACATAGACTTCCCGCACACAGGCGGTTTTACTGCTTGATAATGCGTATACCACTGCATCAGCAATGTCTTGTGGGGCGAGTTTATCTTCTTTGGGCTCATCGAAAAATGGCGTGTTGACCATACCCGGGCAAATTGTCGTGCATTTGCCGCCCCACTCACGCATTTCTTCGGCCAGGTTTTGCCCAAAGCCATAGGCAAACCATTTACTCGCGCCGTATACAGATCCCTTAAGCGCGATTCGCCCGGCTACTGAGCTGGTTAAAAGAAAGTGCCCCTGGCGCTCTTTTAGCAGCGGTAAACTGGCTTTGGCCGTGTAGAGCAGCCCATTAACGTTCACCCCGAGCATTGTGCTCCAGTCATCAACATCGCCGTTTTCGATGCCCGGCGTTTTGGCCCCGGTACCCGCATTGGCAAAGACACCATCAATGTGGCCATAATGATCGATGACCTTAGCAAAAGCGTCGTTCAGAGCATCGTAGTCACTCACATCGACCTTTATTGCATAGGCATTATTGTTACCCAGTTCATCCACTAATCCGCTGAGTTTATCTTCGCTTCGAGCCAGCAGGGCAACTTTATACCCTTCTTCGACTAAGCGCTCAGAGGTTGCTTTGCCGATGCCACTGGAAGCGCCGGTTATAACAATAATTTTGGCATCACTTGTGTGTTGCTTGCTCATTCGTACTCCTGATTATGTCAGTTTACTTTACGCTACGAGTTCGCTGATTTTCTCAACAAAGGCTGGAATATCGTTCGGGTTGCGACTGGTCACCAGCTTGCCATCGTGCACGACCTCTTGATCCTGCCATGTCGCCCCAGCGTTAATCATGTCGGTTTTAATACTCGGAAAGGAAGTCACTTTGCTATTGTTGGCCAGTGCTGACTCAACAAGTAGCCATGGCCCGTGACAAATCGCTGCTATAGCTTTAATGCGTGGCGTTGCATAGGCCTTTTTAATGAACGAAATCGCCTCTTCATTGGTGCGCAGTATATCGGGGTTTATTTGCCCACCCGGCAGTACGACTGCGTCATAATCCTCGGGTGTAACTGATGACACCTGTGCATCAACGCTGACCTTCTTGCCCCAGTTGTCGGTGTCCCAGCCGGTTATTTCCTTTTGATCATCAATGGACAGCACATCAACCTGAGCGCCTTGCTCCGTCAGCATCTGTTTAGGTTGCTCTAATTCACTTTGCTCAAAGCCGTTGGTGGCCAAAATGGCGATCTTTTTACGCTTAAGATTTTGCTTGTTAGTCATAATAACGTTCTCCTTTTACTGAATGCATGGCAAGCATTGGCTCGCGAACATTTACGTGTAAGACAACAGTAAAGCTGCAAATAGCAAACCACATCCCCTAAGTTTCAAAACATTGTTTTAAAAGAGATTTTTAATATTCAAGGAAGTGAAAAATGCAGTAGCAAGGAGACTTTTGCACAGGCCATGAAGGTTTTACATAACCGGTATTCGATGTTTACCTGGCAGAAAATAACACACCCACGCTGGCTTATGTTTGTAAACGGGAATGTAGCAGGAGGGTAAATACAGACGCAAAAAAACGCATAAAAAAACGGTGCTGAAGAGCACCGTTTTTTTGAGCTACGAGCAGGTAGTCATTACCTGCATCGACACTGGTCTATGCCAGTAGTGCAGAAGCCTTAGCAACCACGTTATCGACATTGAAGCCAAAGTGGTCGAGCAATACGCCACCTGGGGCAGATTCACCAAAGGTTTGCATACCTACGACGTCACCTTCAATACCTACATACTTGTACCAGAAATCAGTATGTGCCGCTTCGATGGCCAGTTTTGGCACACCTGCAGGCAAAACAGATTGCTTATACGCTGCATCCTGAGCGTCAAACTGTTCGGTACTTGGCATTGAAACAACACGCACCGCAGTGCCGGCATCGGCCATCTTCGCCGCAGCATCCATAGCAAGACTCACTTCAGAGCCGGTGGCAATTAAGATCACGCCAGGCGTACCAGCACAATCTTTTAACACGTAGCCGCCTTTCGCCACGTCAGCAACCTGACTTTCACTGCGCGCCTGAGCCTTGGTGCCCTGACGGCTGAATACCAGTGCTGACGGGCCTTCTTGCTTGATCAGCGCCTGACGCCATGCTTCTGCCGCTTCTACTGCGTCACAAGGGCGCCAGGTAGTCAGATTCGGCGTAAGGCGCAGGTTCGCCAGTTGCTCAATAGGTTGGTGAGTCGGGCCATCTTCACCCTGCCCAATAGAGTCGTGGGTATATACAAAGATGGATTTAGCTTTCATCAGTGCCGACATACGCACCGCATTACGCGCATATTCCATAAACATCAGGAAGGTTGCACCGAAAGGTACAAAACCACCGTGAAGCGCAATACCGTTCATAATAGCGCTCATACCAAACTCACGCACACCGTAGTAAACGTAGTTACCGGCCGCGTCATCCTGAATGCCTTTGGCGTCAGGCCATAGCGTCAGGTTAGAGCCTGCCAGGTCGGCAGATCCACCAATGATTTCTGGTAGCTGACCGGCAAAGAATCCGATGGCATTTTGTGACGCTTTACGCGTTGCAATATCAGCCATATCTGCCTGACACTGACGAATAAAGGTATCGGCCTTTTCGTTCAGATCGGCAGGAAGTTGTTGCTTAACTACACGACGCTCAAATTCTTTGGCTAACTCAGGGTAAGCAGCCGCATAGTCTGCAAACTTAGCTTCCCACTGTGATTGTGCCGCCGCGCCTTTCTCTTTGGCATCCCATTGGGCGTAAACGTCGTCCGGCACCTCGAACGGACCATGTGGCCAGTCAAGTTGCTTACGAACTTCGGCAATTTCGTCATCACCTAATGGTGCACCGTGGCAGTCATGGCTGCCCGATTTGTTTGGCGAACCAAAACCGATAATGGTTTTACAACAAATCAGAGTTGGCTTATCGGTCACTGATTGTGCTTCGTTGATAGCTGCTTGCAATGCCGCTTCGTCGTGGCCGTCTACGTCTTTAATTACGTGCCAGTTATACGACTCAAAGCGCGCAGGCGTGTTATCCGTGAACCAACCTTCAACTTCACCGTCGATAGAGATGCCGTTGTCATCCCAGAAAGCAATCAGTTTGCCCAGCTTCAGCGTTCCCGCCAATGAACACGCTTCATGGGAAATACCTTCCATCAAACAGCCATCGCCTAAGAAGCAATAGGTAAAGTGATCAACGATATCAAAGTTATCACGGTTAAATTGCGCAGCCAGGGTCTTCTCGGCAATCGCCATACCTACCGCATTAGCGATACCGGCACCTAAAGGACCAGTCGTCGTTTCAACGCCCGGCGTATAACCGTACTCCGGGTGACCCGGCGTTTTGGAATGCAACTGACGGAACTGCTTAAGTTCTTCAATCGGCAGGTCATAACCACTTAGGTGCAAAAGTGCATACTGCAACATAGACCCGTGTCCGTTAGACAGCACGAAACGGTCGCGGTTAGCCCAGTCGGGGTTTGCCGGATTATGTTGCAGGAATTGTTGCCACAGTACAGTAGCAATATCTGCCATACCCATAGGCGCACCAGGATGGCCTGACTTAGCTTTTTGTACAGCTTCTACCGCTAACATACGGATAGCGTTGGCTGAGACTTGTGTTGTTGCTGACATGAGTGTTAAGACCCTTTGTTACTATTATAATATAAATGATACGGTGAAGCGGTGGTGAAACACAACCGGAAAGTTAAAAAAAACCAATTTTGTACACCAATATTTAACAACCGTTTCATTCGGCAGAACTTATCTGCCACTTACAATAGTTATTGGGACATAAATACTGGTTACAACCGTTGGTATCTGCCGCCGTCATTGATGCCTTCGAATATGGTCTTTTTTGGCCATGGTAAACGCTACGCTATGCATCTACTTTAAAGCTCAATATTCCCGCGAGGTGTGTTTTCCGAGACACTTCGAATACAAAGCACGAATAGTATAGGAGTATTGGTTAAAGAATATGACGACGCAATTACTTTTTTTCCTGACAAGCTAAATTTTGACCTTATTACAAACTAAGGTCAACCCAATGGCCAGCAGTGAAGACGTTTCGGCCGCAGAGAGCATTCGGTAGTGGAATTATGCTATTCCTGGCTGACACAGTTGAGGCTATCGGCAGATAGTTAAACATGCCTACAAGAGCTTGAAATCACCTGTCAAAATAACTTACGTACCCAGATTTTTGTTTCATGGATGCTTTGAATTTGTGAAATACAATTCAAGTGTATCCATAAGCTCTTCTTTTATAAGTGGCTTGCCGAGAAATGCATCCATTCCTGACTCAAAGCATTTTTGCTTGTCCTCCTGCATTACATTTGCAGATAAACCAACGATGTACAGGTGTTGCAAGGCATCATTTTCTCTGATTGCTTTTGTTGCGCTGATACCGTCCATAATCGGCATCTGGACGTCCATAAAAACCAAATTAAATACGTCTCTTTGCAATATTTCCAAAGCTTCAACGCCATTGGCAGCGGTCTGAATGTCTTCCTGACCGAGAATGTTAAGCATGTTCTCCAATACGATCTGATTAATATCATTATCATCAACGATCAGTATTTTCAGTTGTTTTAGATGAGTAGTCGATAGCACTTGATCTTGCTGAATAGTTTCATCATCTTTTTTTGCACGCAGCAATTTCAATGTAAAATAAAAGGTCGCACCTTCATCAAGCTGGCTATCAATTTCAATTTTACTGTCTAATAAACTCAAAATATTACTGGAAATGGCAAGACCCAGGCCAGTTCCCCCGAAATTTCTGGTTATAGAAGTATCAGCCTGAGTAAATGCATCGGTCAGGGTATGGATTGCGCTTTCGGGGATACCTACGCCGGTATCTTCAACTTTAATTCGGTAGGTAATAAAGTCTTCTTCCAGCTTTAATTCTTCAATTATTAAACTTACGCTCCCTTTTTCGGTAAATTTAATGGCGTTGCTTAGTAAATTAATAAGTACCTGCTTTATTCGTAGTGAGTCGCTATTAATTTTCGTACGCAGGTTATCGTCGTCGGGTATGTTAAGTTCAATACCCTTTTGTTCTGCCAGCGAGCAAAACATGTTTTTGAGCTCGTAACAGATATCAGCAAATGAAAATACTGAATAATCCAACTCAACCTTATTCGCTTCAAGTTTACTTAAATCGAGGATATCGTTGAGTATAGAGAGAAGACTCTTACCCGAAGAGTCAATCAGAGCCAACATTTCTTTTTGCTCATCATTTAACGGACTGTGCTTTAACGTCTGCGCCATGCCCAGTATACCGTTCATCGGTGTTCTTATTTCATGACTCATGTTCGCCAAAAACTCAGACTTAATGCGGGTTGTATGCTCCGCTTCGGTTTTTGCGCTAATCAAATTTAAGCTTACCGCTTTGAATTCAGCAGCGGCCTGAGCTAGTAAACCAATTTCATCCTGACGATCCTGAAGCGAAACATCGACAGAAAAATCACCACGAATAAACGCGTCGAACGTTCTTACCAGGCTTTTAATTGCACGGATTACGTACACATGGAATAAAATTGCAAGCAGCAAACAAAGAGCAACAAAAAGTATGATGGCAATCAACATGTGCTTTCTGTTTTCTGACGAGGCAAGTGTTATGCTCTCTTGCATCGCGGCGTATTTTTCAGATGTATAACGCGTTAAACTATCCGCCAATGCAGCAAACTCAGCCGCATCGCCGCCCATAACCACATTCACCAAAGAAAAATAATTCCGATTTGCCTGAGTCGCCTTATCAAAGTTATCGAGGTAGGCCAGTACACCGTTGTTAACGAGTTTATTCAGTGATCCGTTTTCAACTGACAGTTCACTAGTCATCGCATTAATTAAAAGCAAGAGTTGCTGGGTATAGCTAGCGACACGTTGTCGTTGACTGTACTCTTTGCGCGTAAGAAACAGTAATGCAGAATGATTAGCTTTTGCCCACAATACACGGGCTTGTAATAACGTCGATTTGTCAGAAGGGCCAATGATGCCGGAAAGTACATCATCAAATACGTCATCTAATGATTGATAAAGCGAGGGCAAGACATTATTAGTAATATTTGCCTTCATTCGATATCGCATGGGAAGCACTTTAAGGTTTTCCTGATATCGGAGCGAAAGTATCAGCAGGTCATCAATCATCTGCCGCATTTGTGTGTCTGCAACCTGCTCTTGCAGCGATATTAATCCTGCATGTATATGCTCATTATTACTGATAAGTTTATCGAAAACTGCTTTGCTGCCGGACACCCCGTAAAGCGTTACATTCCGCTGCATTGATTCAACGGTCTTGGTAAGCTCTAGTACTTTCCCGTTTATATCTGAAATATTTTCGACCCTTGCGACCTCATCAAACAGCGCTTGCGTGTCGTGATTGATGACAAACAAAAAGCTGCAAACACCCAGTAACAGCGTTCCCAACGCTAAATTAATCTTTGCCTGTAAAGATCGTCCTATCGCTGACATTATGAAATCAAAAATTCGTGCCAACGGTCGAGGCTATAGTCGTAGTTCGGCATAACAGTATTCCACACGGCTATATTCGACATTCTTGTGATGTAACTGCCACCATGCCGATATTCTCCAGCCGCTACGGCATACTTGCCATCTGTTCCCTTCAGTTGTTGCATAGCTGGCTGACCTTCATACCAATAAGACCACTCGTCACTGGTCATCAATTCCCGGCTTCGCTGCGGATTAGAGATATAATATCCTTGCCGGGCAATAAACGCGCCCGGGTACCCCGACAACCACCAATTCATATATTCGTAAGCTGCATCTTTGACATGACCTTGCGTTCTAGCAGACAAGCACATAACCCCATGCCAGGCCCGGTAACCCTCTTTGGGCGCTGCGTAAACAACGGGTATACCTTTACCTTTGCAGGCTGAAACGCCTGGCGAAAACATACTTTGCAGATAAACACGTTGTCGTTCCATAAAATCAACGCTTTGAGGCACAGAAGTCCAGAAACCAGCAAAATGTCCTTGCTGTTTCTTTGCGATCAAAATATCAAACAACTGATCGATTTCCGCAATTGTCAGATTGCCGATATCATTGAATGTCATTAATCCACTGGCCTGAGCAGCCAACGCCGCATCAAAGATGCCAATAGTTGGCGCATTGACCAAGCCAACTTTGCCCTTAAACTCTTCTGCCAGTAACCATGACCATGATTCAGACTGATAGGGAACACCTTCCGGAATAAACTTAGTGTTATAGCCATACGAATCAACATTATGAACATATGGCATAAAACTGATCTTATTTGTTGGGTTTTCGCCAAGCTTGCCATCCGTCTGTACGAAGAGGATTTTGTTGGGTGAGTCACCGGGAGCCACCTTCACTTCAGGCGTGATTTTGCCCTGTTTAGACAAACTGTTAATTTCACTCCAGTAGGTTAACCTTTCAGTGTCTATTGGCTGAATGGCCCCCGCTTGCCACAATATATTTATGGAATCGGACCATTGCTCGTATAGGTCAAATGAGTCAGGTTCTGCGGCAGCTTTCTGAAGCACGGTCGCACTGCCACCAGGGTAAAATTCCAGGTTGATGCCGAGATCCTTCATGGCCATCTGCCTAAGCTCCTCTTGAAGTGTGACATGCGTACCCATAACCCGCACCGTTGCTTGCTTTTTTGCAAACACATAGGGCGCTTTGCTGAGCAACACACCTGTTGCTGCCGCCTTTACAGACCGGTCAAGAAAGCGACGTCTGGACTTACTCTCAATTGCCATAGAAGTAACTTATTGTTTGGTTTGTTACCAGTATAGTGCTTAATCAGAAAATTTCTGGATTGCCACGTAATTATAGAATGCTGAACGATTTTGGTGATTTTCGTTGCTGCCTCTAACGCATATAATCGAGTCAGAGCTATTGGTCAAAAAAGTGAAAAATCGAAGAACACTCAATCAGTACTGAGCCACTCAACTCATGGTGTCACAAACCTTAATTACATCAGCACATCACGCGACTAAGAACTCGCATCTGAGCTGAAAGCGTTCTAAAAATGATTCCTTTCCTGTCATTCAGCGTTATACTTTTGCGGCGGTGATTGATTACGTTGGTACACCGCCACAACCTAAGAGGGCATATGCCATGGAAGTATTACTCGATTATATTCTCACGCCACAGTTATTTATTTTAATTCTGGTCGTCATCCTGATTAAATCCTCTATTAAATTTGTACCGCAGAATCGCGCGTACCTGATAGAGCGGTTTGGTAAATTCCAATCAACCAAAGAAGCTGGCCTTAATTTTATTGTGCCTTTTATTGATCGTGTTGCCGCCGATCGCTCCTTAAAAGAACAGGCAGTGGATGTGCCTGAACAAAGCGCCATTACCAAAGACAACATTTCATTGCATGTTGATGGCGTGTTGTATTTTCGGGTTTTAGATCCCTACAAAGCAACGTATGGCGTCGACAATTACGTGTTTGCTGTCACGCAGCTGGCGCAAACAACGATGCGTTCTGAACTCGGTAAAATGGAGCTGGACAAAACCTTTGAAGAGCGTGATCAGTTAAATACTAATATCGTCACCTCGATTAACGATGCCAGTGGCCCCTGGGGCATCCAGGTATTACGCTACGAGATAAAAGATATTGTGCCGCCAAACTCTGTAATGGAAGCCATGGAAGCGCAAATGAAAGCGGAACGGGTCAAGCGCGCGCAAATTCTTGAGTCCGAAGGCGACCGACAAGCAGCGATTAACCGCGCTGAAGGCGCTAAGCAGTCGGTGGTGCTGGCTGCACAGGCAGACAAGGAAGAACAAGTACTGCGTGCAGAAGGTGAAGCTAAAGCCATTCTAGCCGTTGCCGAAGCGCAGGCTGAGGCGCTACGCAAAGTAGGTGAGGCAGCAGACACCGAACAGGGTCAAAAAGCCATTCAGTTAGATTTGGCCACCAAAGCCATCGAGGCCAAACAGGCCATTGCTAAAGAGTCGTCAATTGTATTGTTACCTGATAGCGCCACCGATGCCGCCAGCCTGGTCACTCAGGCCATGGCAATTATTAATAAAATGAATAAAGAGTAATTGGTATGGAATGGATTAACGACAATATTACCACTGCATTAGTGGTGGCCGGGTTGCTGTTATTAACCATTGAAGTCGCCGTGCTGGGCTTTGCCACATTTGTTTTATTTTTTGTCGGAATCGCTGCGCTGGTTACCGCGTTAGTGTTTTACCTGGGGTTCATGGAGCCCACTTACCTGAATGCGTTTTTCAGCTGTGCGTTTTTTACCGCTATTGCCGCGGTAGCGCTGTACAAACCGCTAAAAACAATGCAACAAAAAGTGGACAAGAAGTCAGTTACCGGCGACTTTACCGGCCTGCGTTTTCGCTTGACTGAAAACATCGGGCCTACCGCACCGGGGAAGCATACTTATTCAGGGATTACCTGGAAAGTGCAAAGCAATCAGTCCATCCAGGCAGGCACCGAGGTTGAAGTGGTGAATGCTGACGTGGGCACCTTTTATGTTGAGCCTGTATAAGACAGTTAAGTCATAACGTTCGCACATAGCCTTTTCGTGCGAACGTTTTAATGCTGGTATTCAGTGCTACCAGCGCTTTATCAGAGCGCGAACCTGAAGCTCGTCAAACTCATTGTTAACTTTTAGATAAAGCTGCCCTTGCTGCGCATCATATGCAAAGTCCACCACGCCTTTTTGCTGGGCCACCTGATGCAGGTGCGCAATATCGGGACCGTCTGCTTCTGCTACGTTAAGCACCACCCGCTTTAACTTATCACCCGAGCGTATTCCTGCCACTATGGCGCACCATATAATCGCTATCGCAACACCACTATAGTACGCCGCACCTGATCCCATTTGGGTCGTTACAGCACCGGCAAGCACGCCACCAAGAAAGGCACCAAAAAACTGGAAACTGGCATAAATGCCCATCGCCGTTCCCTTTTGGCCGGCAGGCGCAATACTCGACAACAGCGCGGGGAAATTCGCTTCAAGATAGTTAAACCCAGTAAAGAAAATTAGCAGGCCGGCGGCCAGCAACCAACTATTATTTGCCGCAACAGGGAATACGGCAAAGGCGCTTCCAAGCATCAGTACAGCAGCCAATAACATGGCCCGGGGCGTACGTCCACGGCTACTGCGCATCATCAGTGCGAGCAATACTATCGATATGAGCAGTACCGGCAGATAGAGTGTCCAGTGGCTTTCCAACGGTATATCGAGCGCCACCAGGGTAACAGGCACCTGCACAAATAATAGCGTGATCATCATATGCAACAGCATTACGCTGACATTTAAACGCCATAAATCTCGCGAAGTAAACAGCTGCCACACCTGCTCCATTCGCGGCAGGGTATCGGCATTAATGCGCTGTGGGCTATCAGGCACGGCCCACTTCACCAGTGGCAGGCAGGTTATTGCCAAAATACCGGTGACCCAGAAAATACCGGCCAGTCCCCAGGCATTGGCAATCAATGGGCCAATCACCACCGCAATATAAAAAGAAAATCCAATAGCGATGCCAATAATCGCCATCACTTTAGCCCGCTGTTGTTCGCGGCTTACGTCGGTGGCGAGCGCCATAATCGCACCCGCAATGGCACCAGCGCCTTGCAGAATTCGACCGGCAACCAGCCACCACATTGAATCGGCCAGTGCCGCCACGATGCTGCCCAGGGCAAAAACTGAAAGGCCGAGCAAGATAACCGGTTTGCGCCCCCATTTATCTGACAACATCCCCATGGGTATTTGCAACGCCGCCTGGGTTAAACCATAGCCACCAATTGCCACGCCGACCAATAGCACTGAATAGTCATCAAACTCCGTTGCTGCCACAGCCAGCACCGGCATAACCATAAACAACCCCAGCATTCTCAAAACGTATACAATGGCTAACGTTAACGCGGCACGGACTTCTGTGGCATTCAAGGTGCTATCTTCTCTGTTATGGGGTTAAAACGGGCGCAAAGTGTAGCATATTTTGATTTTCGTACCTACCATCACATACGCACTTTAACGCACACTGAGCAAACCCGACTGATCCATTATTAGTCGCTCACCATATTCAACTAGCCACCGACTATGGCATACTGTTTCTTTTGTCTTCTGAACTGGATCGAATGGAAAATATAGAAGTTCGTGGTGCGCGTACGCACAACCTGAAAAATATTGATATCACCATTCCCCGCGACAAACTGGTGGTGATCACCGGCTTATCGGGTTCGGGGAAATCGTCTCTGGCATTCGATACACTCTATGCTGAAGGTCAGCGCCGCTATGTCGAGTCGCTGTCAGCCTATGCCCGCCAGTTTTTATCGATGATGGAAAAGCCCGATGTGGACCATATCGAAGGTTTATCACCGGCGATTTCCATTGAGCAAAAATCGACCTCGCATAATCCGCGTTCAACTGTAGGCACTATAACCGAGATATATGACTACCTGCGCCTGATGTTTGCCCGAGTTGGTACTCCGCGCTGTCCGGATCATGATGTGCCTCTGGATGCGCAAACAGTCTCGCAAATGGTAGACCGCGTGCTGGCTATGCCGGAAGGCACCAAGTTAATGCTGCTCGCCCCTATTGTGCAAGACCGCAAAGGCGAGCATGTTAAAACCCTTCAGGGTCTTGCAGCCCAAGGCTACATTCGGGCCCGCATCGACGGCGAAGTGTGTGACTTGTCGGATCCTCCGGAACTGGATCTGCATAAAAAGCATACCATTGAGGTGGTTATCGACCGCTTCAAGGTGCGCGATGACCTGCAACTGCGTTTAGCCGAATCATTCGAAACGGCCTTACAACTGGCATCTGGCAATGCCAAAGTCGCTTACATGGACAACCCCGAAGAGCCGGAAATTGTTTTTTCTGCCAACTTCGCCTGCCCCCACTGTGGTTACAGCATTAGCGAACTTGAACCCCGTATGTTCTCGTTCAACAATCCTGCTGGTGCCTGCGGCACCTGTGATGGTTTGGGTACCAGACAGTTCTTTGACCCGTTTAAAGTGGTGGTTAATGATGAGCTGAGCCTCTCCGGCGGAGCTATTCGTGGTTGGGACAAGCGCAGCTACTACTATTTTCAAATGCTACAGGCCGTTGCCGATCACTACGAGTTCAGCCTTACCGGCCCTTTTGGTGAGTTAGACGAAAAACATCGCGACATTGTGCTGTATGGCTCAAAAGGTAAATCGATTAACTTTCGTTATATCAATGATCGCGGCGATATCATGGAGCGCAAGCACCCGTTTGAGGGGATCATTCCGAATATGGAACGCCGCTACCGCGAAACTGAATCCAATACCGTTCGCGAAGAGCTCTCAAAGTTTTTAAGTCAACAACCCTGTAATAGCTGCGGTGGCACGCGCCTGCGTACAGAAGCTCGTCATGTGTTTATTGGCCAGACTAACCTGCCCTCTGTGGCAGATATGTCAATTGCCGGCGCGTTCGACTTTTTCGAAAATCTTGAACTCTCTGGTCAGCGCGCGCAAATTGCCGACAAGATCTTAAAAGAAATCCTCGACCGACTGCGCTTTTTGGTTAATGTCGGCCTTAACTACCTGTCGCTCTCGCGCAGTGCCGATACACTCTCCGGCGGTGAAGCGCAGCGTATTCGCCTTGCCAGTCAAATTGGCGCAGGTTTAGTTGGCGTGATGTACGTGCTGGATGAGCCCTCGATTGGTTTACATCAGCGCGACAACGAACGCCTGCTTAAAACCCTGACGCACTTACGTGACTTAGGTAACACCGTACTGGTGGTTGAGCATGATGAAGACGCTATTCGCGAAGCCGACTACGTCATAGATATTGGCCCTGGTGCAGGTGTGCACGGCGGTGAAATCATTGCTCAGGGATCGTTGCAGGATATTATAGATAGCGAGCACTCACTCACTGGGAAGTACCTTTCTGGTGTAGAGAAAATCGATATACCGGCAGTCAGAAATCCGGCCAAAGACGGTCAGTGGCTAACGCTTAGTGGCGCTACAGGCAATAACCTGCAGGATGTAACGCTGCGCGTCCCGGTAGGCGTAATGACCTGCATAACAGGGGTGTCAGGATCGGGTAAATCGACGCTCATCAACGATACGTTTTATCGCATTGCCCACCGCGAGTTAAATGGTGCTACCACCGGCGAACCGGCACCCTACAAGTCTATGCAAGGGCTTGAGTTACTCGATAAGGTGGTCGATATTGATCAGAGTCCAATTGGCCGCACACCGCGTTCAAACCCGGCTACCTATGCTGGCATTTTTACGCCCATACGCGAAATATTTTCTGGCACGCAGGAAGCCCGCTCTCGTGGTTACAAACCAGGTCGCTTTAGCTTTAACGTAAAGGGTGGACGTTGCGAGGCATGCCAGGGTGATGGTGTAATTAAAGTAGAAATGCACTTTTTACCCGACGTTTATGTGCCATGTGATGTATGTAAGGGTAAACGCTATAACCGCGAAACACTGGAAATAAAATACAAAGACAAAAACATTCACGAAGTGCTGGAAATGACGATTGAGGATGCACGTGGCTTCTTTGATGCCATTCCGGCCATTGCCAGAAAACTGCAAACGCTAATGGATGTCGGCTTGTCGTATGTGCGTCTGGGCCAATCTGCGACCACGCTCTCTGGTGGTGAGGCTCAGCGCGTTAAGTTGGCAAAGGAATTGTCTAAACGGGATACTGGCCAGACCTTGTACATTCTGGATGAACCGACCACAGGTTTGCATTTCCACGATATTAAGCAGCTTTTAGCAGTGCTGCACAGACTGCGGGATCACGGTAATACAGTGGTGGTCATTGAGCACAATTTAGATGTGATCAAGACCGCTGATTACATAGTGGATCTTGGCCCCGAAGGCGGTTCCGGCGGCGGCCAGATTATTGCCGAAGGCACGCCAGAGGAGATTGCACAGAGTACAGTGTCACATACCGGACATTTCCTGAAACCCATGTTGAAGTAGGTTTAGTATGTTTGAAATGGAGTTATCCGTTCGCTTTAGCGAAACCGATGGTGCCGGCCATGTCGGCAATACCGTTATGGTGGTGTGGTTTGAGGAAGCTCGCGGTCCATTGTTTAAGGTCTTTGCGCCCACTATGGACATCGAAAGCTGGCCGCTTATTCTGGCCAGTTATCACGTAGACTTTCGCGCACAGATTTTTTACGGCCCGCCCGTTACCATTAAAACCTGGGTTAAGCGCATTGGTAACAGCTCTTTTGAGACCTACCAGGAAGCGTGGCAAAATGATAATTGCTGCGCGTCGGGCACCACGACCATGGTGTACTTTGATTACAAAGCACAAAAAACCGGACCTATTCCAGCGCATATCAAGGAAGAACTGGCCGCGCATCTGTTGCCGCCTGAAGCAGACAAGCAGGCCTGAGTTGCGTACTGGCAGAATAAGTTTCTGTAGCGATACAGGTATTAAAATAATAGGTGAGTGGCGACAGCATACGCTGGATCGCCAACTCGTTTAAATCGCCAGTCCCTGGTATCGCCAAAGTTCTTGGGCAGTAATGGCCTTTTATTCAACGGTAAAGAACAGCAACTGCTCAATTTGTAAACAATATGTGACATTCGTCGCGTTTTTTGTTTACTTCGTATTAACATACGCTGACATCCAACACGTTTCCCGCTATAGTTTCCGTAAGCAAAATGGACTTGCTTTAGTAAGTGCCATACGCATTAGACACGCCTGCTGATGTACAAAAATAAACATAATGCGATGGCCACTATCGCTAACGGATTATTTTTTTGTTGGAGGTTCAATATGAAATATTTAAAACTTGCTGGTGCGGCACTCGCCTTATCATTCACCAGCCAAATCAGTGCACAAGAATTTCAATTTACAGCGGAAGATAAATCTCCCGAAACTCAGTTTTGTGTCAGTGTTGGCAACAATAATGTTGAAAGCATGAAAGGACAGCTGTTTAGAATGGGATTAGGTGATGCCCTGCGACGTAACATCAATACCCTAACCTGTAACGGCCTGCCACTGGCTCAGTTTGCATTCAAGTACCAGGCTGAAGACACGTTTAGATACTTAAACAATCGCAGCAGCCCGCTAAACAGAGTTAAATCCTCTGTTACCATTAACGATATCGCGATGACAGGCACTAACGCAGAGCCTAAGGTGATTCGTGTTTCTGCCGGGTAGTTTAACCGCTGCGTAGCAATACTGATATCAACCTAAAGGAAAGGAGCGAGGCTCCTTTCTTTTGGTTTACTCATAACAAAAATACAGTTAGCAAAGTGAATACGCCACCGCTTGTTCAGGCCAATGAATGCAGTCCAAACATATTGCCTTCTGTATCCAGCGCAAGTGTTATAAAACCATAGTCACCAATCGAAAACTTAGAACGCTGAACTTTACCGCCAGCCGCTTCAATTCGCGCCTCTTCGACAGCCGTATCATCACAGGCGAAATACACCAGTACGCTGTTATTACCGGCTTCAACGCCAGCAATATGGACGAGTGCACCAGATGCACCGTGTTTTTCCATATTTGCCGGAAACGCTTTCATTTGCACGCTGCCATTGGCAGGATCGGTTAAATCGCTCAGCTTAATTGCTAAGATGGTTTCGTAAAACGCTTTTGCTCTCGCCATATCATTTACATAAATTTCAAACCAACTAATGGGGTTATTCATTACTGTTCGCTCCATGTCAGGATACCCTGTCGAATATTAGTGCATTTTTTATACAATATGACAACAAATAATCATCAAAGCAGACGTCGCTGCTCTGGAAAGGTGACGACTTCATCTTGTAATATCTGTAGCGCCTTTGAAATAACCCATGGTAATTAGCGGTCTCATCAGACAAACCTGCAATACGTAAACAAGATAAAAATCACAAACACAAAAGCAACCTGACAAGTATAATGAGTGAATCAATGAACGAACTAATCACCAATAAATTTCAGCATATATGGCACCAGGCAAAAGAATCTTCGCCGCTACAACAACAAAGCGCGGTGTGCATCTCCACCATTAATCAATCAGGCTACCCCGAATCACGTTTTGTTGATCTTAAGGCGGTCAGCGCGACGGGATTTACTTTTTGTACCGCCTACGATTCGGCGAAAGGCCAGCAGATAGAGCTTAACCCTAATGTATCTCTGGTTGCCTGGTGGGATCATATTGGTTATCAGGTCAGGGTAGTTGGCACTGCTGAACGCATCTCCGACGAACTCGCCGATGAATACTGGGCCACCCGTTCCTGGGAGGCGCAAATGGCGACTACCACGTTTTCTCAAAGCCGCGAATGGACCGCAGACTCAGCGCCGTCAACGCATTTCGAGCAAGCACTGGCCAGTGCAGCGCCGACTGTGCAGCGGCCAGCGTCCTGGGGTGGATATACCATCAAACCCCATGTCGTTGAATTTCTGACATTTATGTCTAACCGTGTTCACCACCGGGAGCACTTTAGTTGGGACGGAGCAACCTGGCGAAAACGCTTGTTACAACCCTGATACCAAAAGAGCTAGTAGGCGGAAACCGCCTCTCCCTGCATGGTGTAACCGGCAGATGCAATATCATTGCTGAACTGGGTGGTTGAAAACAGGCCTTCAACCCAGACAGCATCATAAAGGTTTTCTACCGGCACGCCCTCGTTCATTTTAACGTAAACAATTTGGTTCGACGGTGGGGGCGGCACGTGTATGCACGCGCCAAAAAAAGGCACCAGCAGAAATTCAGTGGTGAGTTCAGCAGTGCCTTCAAGTGGCACTATAAAACCCGGTATTTTTACCCGTTTACCATTGTAAATATCCACCACAGGGGCATCAGGCTGGAGCTGAGCCATTTTGTTATCGTGGCTGGTCGATTGCGGGGCAAGTTCATTAAAGTCAGGCGGCACCAAATCTTCCCAGTATATTTCCTGGGCATCCTGCGACCACGCCAATCCGGCTGTCATTAATAGTAAAGCGGCTGTTAAGCGACTCAACCAGTTTATCTTAAGCACTGTAGTACCTCCCGCACCATGCTAATAAAAGAGCCCGTCCAATTAAAAAAGGCCCGACGAGTCGAGCCTTGTTATCACAAAGGGGAAATTACTTTTCCGCGTTAAAACGCTCAACGCTGGCAACGATTTCAGCTTTGGCGGCGGCAGCATCGGCCCATCCGTCAATCTTAACCCATTTACCTTCCTCAAGATCTTTATAATGCTCAAAGAAGTGCTCAATTTGTTTAAGCAACAAAGGTTGAACATCAGACGTTTCAAACACTTCACGGTAAAGTGTCGACAGCTTATCAATAGGTACTGCCAGTACTTTCGCATCCTTACCAGACTCATCAGTCATGTTAAGTACGCCGATTGGACGACACTTGATCACAGAACCTGCCAGCAATGGGAATGGCGAGATCACTAACACATCAACCGGGTCACCATCTTCCGACAACGTGTTATTTACATAACCGTAGTTAGTTGGGTAATGCATACAGGTCGCCATGAAGCGATCGACAAATAATGCGCCGGTATCTTTGTCTACTTCGTATTTTACCGGATCGGCGTGGGCAGGGATCTCGATAATTACATTCACTTCGTCAGGCAGCTTCTTGCCTGCAGGTACGGCGTTTAAGCTCATACTGGGTTGTCCTTTCGTTAATTATTAAAATTGCACTGGGGCATAAGTATAAGGCTATCGACGTAAAATAAAAACCTGTAGCCAGCGGTATCAGGCTACAAAGTGATTATTTTACTTAACCAATTAGTCGTAATAGCTCAGGCACGCCTCTACCTCGTCTTTAGAGCCAAGAATAACCGGTACGCGCTGATGAATTTCTTCCGGCATAACTTCCATAATGCGGCCGGCACCGGTCGACGCCAGGCCGCCCGCCTGCTCGATTAAAAATGCCATGGGGTTAGCTTCGTACAGTAAACGCAGTTTACCGGGCTTGTCTGGTTCGCGCTTGTCGTAGGGGTACATGAATATACCACCACGGCATAGCAAGCGATGCACATCACCAACCATGGCGGCGACCCAGCGCATATTATAATTTTTGCCGCGCGGGCCCTCCTCGCCAGCCAGTAAATCACTGATATACTGTTTTACGGGTGGTTCCCAGTGCCGCTGATTCGATGCATTAATCGAAAACTCTGCCGTTAGCTCAGGCACCTGCACATTCGGGTGTGTAAGCAGGAAGCCACCATGGGTTTTATCCAGCGTATAGATATGCGTTCCCTTCCCCGTGGTCATTGCCAGCATCGTAGAGGGCCCGTAGAGTACATAACCTGCTGCAACCATTTGTGAGCCAGGTTGTAAAAAAGCCGCCGGATCGTTTGGCTCCATCCACTGTGGCGCATGAGCAATCGAAAATATGGTTCCAATCAGGCTGTTAATTTCGGTGTTTGACGAACCGTCCAGTGGGTCAAAGCTCACCAGGTATTTACCTTCCGGATCACAGGGCACCACATCGTCTTCTTCTTCTGAAGAGATGGCTTTTACATAGCCGGATTCTTTTAAAATATCTTTTAGAATTTGATTTGATATCACGTCCAGCTTTTTCTGCGTTTCACCCTGTACGTTTTCACTCAGGGTCGATCCCAGCACACCCGCTAATGCGCCCTGGCTGACGCGAAAGGATATTTCCTTACAGCCGGCCAGTAACGTTCGTATAAGCAAGATGAGCTCAAGCGGCGCACCATCCTGTTGCATTTGAGAATTGAGTCTTTTCATGGTTTTTATAAGCCTTTTTTATATGTAGGGTAGTAAAAGGCTGCTTCCTTTGCCGCATAGCAGCAATTGAGCCTGTTCAGATTGTAAACTGACACAGGGCGGAAAGGAAATCAGATGTTTAGGCATCATTGCGCGCATCTGGTAAAGTATCCGAATATGAAATTAATGCAGGAAAGTTAATGCACGTTCACATTTTGGGAATCTGTGGCAGTTTTATGGGCGGCATTGCAGCAATTGCTAAATCCCTGGGTCACACCGTTACAGGTTCTGATCGCAATGTTTATCCCCCAATGAGTACCCAACTTGAATCGCTGGGTATAGCGCTTACCGAAGGTTATGATCCAGCCCAGTTTGAACCCGTCCCGGACATGGTGATCATTGGCAACGCCATGTCCCGTGGCAACCCGGCGGTAGAATATGTTCTTGATCGCAATCTTCCTTATACCAGCGGGCCGCAATGGCTACTGGATAACCTGCTCACAGACCGCTGGGTAATTGGTGTTGCCGGTACGCATGGCAAAACCACCACGTCGTCAATGGTGGCCTGGATTCTGGAATATGCCGGACTGACGCCGGGTTTTTTAATTGGCGGCATTCCACAAAACTTTGGCATCTCAGCCCGGGTCGGCGACAGTCCGTTTTTTGTTATAGAAGCCGACGAGTACGACAGTGCCTTTTTCGACAAGCGCTCTAAGTTTGTCCATTATCGACCGCGTACGCTGGTTATGAATAACTTAGAGTTTGATCACGCCGATATTTTTGCCGATTTAGCCGCTATACAAACCCAGTTTCATCATTTGGTGCGCACGGTACCGGCAACCGGGTTGGTGTTGTCACCTGATACCGACGACAACCTCGACGCCGTGTTAGACAGAGGTTGCTGGAGCGAGCAACAATTTCTTGGTCGTCACTGGCACGCCGAGCTGATAAATGCCGACGGTTCAGCCTTTAAGGTGTTGTATAAGAATGAAGTAGTAGGCCAGGTAAACTGGCAATTACTCGGCCAGCACAATGTCGATAACGCACTAATGGCCATCGCGGCAGCACACCACGCCGGCGTCACCTTGCCCGATACGCTGGCAGCACTCAATGAATTTGAGAACGTAAAACGACGCATGGAAATACGCGGTTGTATAAAAGGCATTACAGTGTACGATGACTTCGCCCATCACCCTACCGCCATTAAAACCACGCTGAATGGCTTGCGCAATAAGGTTGGCGATGCGCGTATTATTGCTGTACTGGAACCACGCTCCAACACTATGAAAATGGGTATTCACAAAGATGTCCTTGTCGATTCCTGGCAAGAGGCAGATGAGCTGCTGCTGTTTGAACCCGATAATCTGGGCTGGTCGATGGCCAAGCTGGCTAAACATAGTCATACCCCTACTCAGGTATTTCGCAGTGTCGATGCCATCATCCATCAGCTATCAACCATGCTACACCCCGGCGACCACGTATTAATAATGAGTAATGGTGGATTTGGCGGGATCCATAATAAGCTGCTTGATGTATTAGCCGGTAAAGCATCATGAGAACAACAATGAATAAAACCATCACTTTAGGCATAACCGGTGCGTCAGGAGCGCCTTATGCACTGCGATTGTTACAGCAATTAGTCGCGGCTGACTACCATGTATTCGTGCTGATATCGTCTGCGGCCCGCGTAGTATTTGCCACTGAAGAAGATCTAAAAATACCCGCTCAGCCCGAGGCTGCAAGTGAGTTTTTTACCCAGCGATTCAATGCCGCACCGGGGCAAATCCGCGTATGCGGTAAAGAAGAGTGGTTTTCCCCCGTGGCATCAGGCTCAGCGGCGCCTAAACAAATGGTCGTTTGTCCCTGCTCTACCGGCACCTTGTCATCAATCGCTGTGGGGGCGTGTGACAACCTGATTGAACGCGCCGCCGATGTTGTCCTCAAAGAGCGAGGGCAACTGATACTGGTTACCCGGGAAATGCCGCTGTCGAGTATTCATCTGGAAAATATGCTAAAACTGTCACAAACTGGCGCTACCATTATGCCTGCCTCACCGGGATTTTATCATCAGCCTCAAAACATCGATGACTTAGTCGACTTTGTGGTGGCACGCGTACTCGATCACCTCGGTGTCGACCAAACACTGATGGCCCGCTGGGGATATCAAAATAAATAATCTGAGGATACTGAGCGTTGCCCGCTAGCAAGCACCTCATCATTATCGCCAAGGAACAATACATGCTAAAACGTGTTACCACCGCACCTGTTGCGCTGCTTTTACTTGCTTCATCATTGGTCAGCCTGCCTGCATTAGGCTGGGGTCAAAATGGCCACCGTATTACCGGCGCTATCGCCGAGCAGTACTTAAGTCCGGCAGCACAACGTCAAATAGAGGTGTTGTTACCTCTTGAGTCATTAGCAGAAGCGGCGACATACGCCGACGACATGCGTTCAGACCCGGCTGAATTCTGGCAGCATACGGCATCGCCATGGCACTACGTAACGGTGCCAAAGGGCAAACATTATCATGAGGTGGGCGCACCTGAAGAAGGCGATGCCTACACAGCAATTCAACGCTTCACCGCCACGCTGAAAGATCAGAATGCCTCCCTGGCAGACAAACAACTGGCTTTGCGTTTTTTGGTGCATCTGATTGGTGATTTACATCAGCCACTACATGCCGGTAATGGTACCGACCGCGGCGGCAACGATGTAAAGGTTCGTTTTTTCTGGCAGGATTCTAACCTGCACCGGGTGTGGGACACACAAATGCTGGAACAAAAAGAACTGTCGTATTCAGAATGGAGTAACTGGCTGAACAAAAAAATCACGCCACAGAATGTCAAAGACTGGGACAGCACTGATCCAGCAATATGGATTACCGAGAGCACACAAATTCGCGATACCATCTACCCGGAAGATGCTAACCGGATGTCTTATGAATACCTGTATAATCATATACCCACGCTAAAACGCCGCTTACAAATGGCAGGTGTTCGTATTGCTTTGTACTTAAATGACGTGTTTGCAGATAATGCCAGATAGCCAGCATGAGCCAATAGCCAACCAATCCCATGCAGGCGGCTTTCACCGTCTGCATGGTTTTACTGTGCATGCGCAAGACTACGCGGTAATAACGCTAATGTTCTGACAGACCAAACAGAAACACTTAACTACCCGGTTGATCAACGGCAACAACGCATTCAACATCACTCAGCTCAACCTGCTCACCCGAATTATCGTTTCTGAGTAAACACACCTCACCTTGTTTCAATAAAGTAAAAACAAAAGCAGGATTGTCATGCCGCCCCTCTATGGGTAAGCCTCTGTTGTCAGTGTGTGAGCGGCGCTCAATAGTGACTGTCGAGGCCTGGGAGAAAACGCTATCCGCTAAGGTCACCGGTGTACCGCCAAACCATTGGCTGATTTGCGCTTCCACTTGTGCTTTTTGTGGTTCGCTTAAAGATACGAACCGAGCCTCCTGGGCAGACTGTACCGACATTGACGCACAACCGCTTGCACACGCAAACGGCACCGCTAACAGTGACATAAACCGTTGGCGTTTTATCACTGTTGAGGTTCCCGGATAACAGGAGCGTTAATTTTGTTATGCAGGATCAGCGCATTTTTAAGTTCATCGGGGCGCTTAATGGATAACGTCGATTCAGCCTGTTTACTTGCCGCGAACGCGTTGGTTGAGGCCACAATTTGCGATGCGGTAACCGGGCAAGCACCTGTTTCAGCGTATTCAAGTGCCGCCGCCAGCATCCCTTCGCTTGGATCACCGAGCGCTGCACTAAAATCATCCTCAACAACACAGCCAGGTAATTCAAAATCAAAATTTGGACTGGAAGTCGGCATAAAACCATCAGCGTAATCGCCAAAGCCTTTATTATTTACACCCTGAAACTGAATAGTGAAATAAGTAGTGCCGCAGTTATCCGTGGGATAAAAACCATAGGGTTTACCACAGGTGGGAGCGCCGATCTGTACAACCTCTATATCTATACCGCGCAGTGAGTTCATCACCGCTTCGCTGGCCGAACAGGTTGATCCGGTTGTCAGCACATAAATACGCGTTAACGATAAACTCGGCAATATCTCGTTAGTCAGTACCCCGGCATTGTAGTCGATAACATTACTGTAGAATGGCGTTGGCTGAATTGCACGCCCGGTAACCGGATCGGTGTTTGGGTTTTTATCATTAAATTGCAGGGTTTCAAAGATAGCATTGTTGGTCTGGCTTGGGCCCGCCACCATATAGGAAAGCTGAGAAGCAAGCGCCAGCAACCCGCCGCCGTTGTACCGCAAGTCAATCACTAGCTCAGTGACATTTTCGTTTACAAACTGTTCCACCGTGTCAATTAAACCGCCCTGGGCTGTTCTGATGAAGGTATTGAACTGGAAATAGCCGGTTTTGCCCGCAGGTGTATCAAACACCCGTACATTCTGCACCGGCACAACCTCAACATCGGCTGAGGTCAGATCCACCGAAAGCTCGGTACCATCTGCCTGCTCAAATACAAAACTGGTGACGGTGCCATTGTCCGCCGGGAACAGCCCATCGTTGAGGACGTCTACGTCTGCCTGAGAGCCGCCATTCACAAAGTTGACACCATTTACCTCTAATACCCTGGCACCTCGTGGGATAGCCGCCTCTCTGGCCGGTGAATCTGGCTCAGTAAAACGCACAATAAGTTCACGCGGTGGCGCAGAGCGCACAAACTCCCACTCAATTCCGTACCCCGACGTTACGCCGGTTTGAGTCAGTTCGTTGTACTCATCGGTAGCTTGCGAAAAGTGAAAATTATCTTTGGGCGTACCACTGGGCGTTAACTCATCGGTTTTAAGTTGGTCAAAATACCCAAGCACCGAAAAGTTGGCAGGGTCGTTATCGTCTACTTCGTCATACCAAAGGTAGGTATCATTCGTCCAGGAACGCAGCCACAGTTTTTCGTCCATTGCAGTGCCCTCCTCATCGGGGTAGGGCTCACCTGAAAACGGATCAGTGCCGGTTCGTGGTACTTCACACTTAGCGATAAACTCGCTCTGAGGTTCATAGACTCCAGCCACCCAGGTAGGCGTGACGGGTCCGCTCGGAGGAGGGGGAGGAGGCGTTGAGGGTACATATGTTTGTGAACTACCACCGCCACTGCCACCACAAGCTGTTAAAAAAGAAACGGCTAACGCGATGCTTAACCTGGAAGACCATTTAGACACTTGCATTTTGAAAGTCCTTTATCAAATAAATCTACAAACTCAGCACATTCTTCTGCACTATTATTCCTAACAAATACTGCCATACCTTGTTCAGTTACACCACAAAAAGCCGTGAGCAACCAGCTCAAAATGATGTAAACAAGCGGGTACAGCGCTACTGTGGTTATAAACGGATAATGATTCAATGCGCTAACGCCAGAGTAGAGGCGCTAGCTACGCATGTTTGAAGGTTACAGTGACGTAAAGACAAAACAGCAATGAAATCACTCTGTTCAGATCTGATAGTGGCTCTGAAACTCAGTAATACGAGAGTTTCTCTGACTTGCCTGCAAAAATACGATACACCAATACCGTATAAGCCAGAATACAGGGTACCACTACAACAGCGCCCACCAATAAAAATCGCAGGGAATTCGCATCGCTGACAGCATCCATAATGGTCAGTTTGCCGGGCACCACATAGGGGTAATAACTCACACCAAATGCGCCAAAACATAAAACAAACACCAGCAGGGCAATAGCAAAGGGCAGCCATTCGCCTTTGCCTTCAGCTTCAGGCAGTTTTTTGAGTACCAGGCCACATAATATCAGTAAACCAAAACAGGCAACGGGAATCGTCATTAACACCAGGCCAAGCGGACTATCGAGCCACAGCGCGCGAACTTCACTGTGGAGTAACAAATTCAGCGCGCTAACTGCTCCGATGCCGCCAGCAAGCACATACAGACAACGTTTGGCCCAGGTGAATGCCTTAGCCTGCAGCTCACCCTCGGTTTTTAAAATAAGCCAGCACGCACCAATAAACGCATAGGCTGCGGTGACACCAAACGCTGCAAGTAAGGCGAAGCCCTGAGCACAAATATCGGTGCGTAGCCCGGTAACCCAAATACCCAGCATGTAACCCTGTGATAATGTGGTCAGCAGTGAGCCGTATTTAAAACAGGTATCCCACTTAGGCTTGCTGGTTTGTGCCACCTTAGCGCGAAAATCGAAAGATACGCCTCGCAAGATAAGCCCTAATAACATGAAAGTTGCGGGTAAATACAAGGTTTGCAATATCTCACTATGCGCCTCAGGAAATGCAATCAGCAGGATACCTACCGCCAACACTAACCAGGTTTCATTGGCATCCCAGTAGGGGCCAATTGATGCAATCATGTCATCTTTAAATTGTTCGTTGTGGGGAGGGAATAACACCCCGACCCCTAAATCGTAGCCGTCAAGGACAGCATATAACAGTACGGCAAGGCCTAATAACCCGATATAAATATTGCCCAGAGTGACGGCAGATAATGATTCAAATGGCATAAAGATCTCCTGGTTACTTGGTTGCAACGTCCATCTTGTTGCGGCTAGGGGTCTCCGGATCATCCCGGGCGATTTCTTCAATCCCCACTGATTTACGGCACATCAATCTGAGCGTATGCACATAGGCCACCAGCAGCACGGCATAAATCACCAAATACAAGCTAAAAGACAACGCAATATTAGCTGGCGGTAAGCTCGTTACAGCATCTTTAGTTGCCAGCACACCGCTCACCAGGTAGGGCTGACGTCCTACTTCGGTAACGTACCAACCCGCGAGCGTTGCCACCCAGCCACTAAAACTCATGCCAATGAAAACTTTGCTTAACCAGTCAGGCAAAGCACCTTGCCGGTACAGATAAAATGCCCCCAGCCAGGCAGAGAAAAGCATTAACATTCCCATTCCTACCATTACCCGAAATGAGTAAAAGACTGGCGCTACCGGCGGATGCTCACCCGCAAACTCATTCAATCCTTTAATTTCACCTGCCGTGTCATGGGTCAGAATAAAACTGGCCAGATTAGGAATACCAATTTCAAAATGATTGTCTCTGCTCGCTTCGTCGGGTATCGCAAACAACAGCAGCGGCGCACCTTTTTCGGTTTCCCAAACGCCTTCCATCGCAGCCACTTTTTGTGGCTGATGCTCAAGCGTATTTAACCCGTGTAAGTCACCAGCAAAAATCTGCAAAGGAATTAATACCGCAGCCGTGTAGGTAGCGGTCTTCAATGCCAGTTTAGGGGCTATCTTGTCGTCACCGATAGATAAACGGTAAGCTGATAAACCGGCGATCAGAAAACTGGCGGTTAACCCAGATGCCAGCATCATGTGGGTAAAACGATAGGGAAATGACGGATTAAAGATAATTGCTGACCAGTCTTTGGCATAGATAATACCGTCGACCACTTCATGGCCCTGTGGCGTTTGCATCCAACTGTTGAGCGATAAAATCCAGAACGCCGATAACGTTGTTCCCACAGCCACCACCAGCGTAGCCAGTGTATGCAACCAGTTTGGTACACGCCGCATGCCGAACAACATAATGCCTAAAAAAGTGGCTTCTAAAAAGAATGCAGTGAGAACTTCATAACCTAATAGCGGGCCAGCCACATTGCCGGCTTTTTCCATAAAACCCGGCCAGTTTGTGCCAAACTGAAATGACATAGTGACACCCGACACCACACCTAACGCAAAGGTCAACGCAAAAACCCGTACCCAGAATCTGTATATACGCATCCAAACCGGATGCCCCGACAGATTAGAACGAAATTTGAAATAGAATAAGAACCACCCCAGTGCCATCGTGATGGTAGGGAATAATATATGAAAACTAATATTCAGTGCGAACTGAAGTCTGGATAATAAAAATACATCCACGATAAGCTCCTGATTACTTGGATTTAGCAGGAAGAAGTTTGTCTTTGAACTCTAAAATGCGCCCCACACCGGCGCCGAGTTTCATAAGCGTGTCGAGCTTTTCAGGCCCAAGGTTTTGCAATTCCTGAGACCAGGCTGTTACTGACTCCAGTAAGTCATGAATTTCATTCAAACGCGCCTGCACATTCACGTCTTGCTCACTGTTCGGCGTGTCCATCATAAGATCCCGCAGTAAAGACATAGTCGGATCAATCTCGCGCTTACGGCGCTCTTCAAATACCCGGTTAGCCAGCACCCAAATAGACCCTGCTGGCACAAAAAACTCTTTTCGCTCGCCTGGAATGTGATGTTGCTTAACCAGCTGCCAGGCTTGTAATTCCTTTAATCCCATGCTGGTATTGCCTCTTGAAATACTCAGCGCATCGGCAATCTCTTGTGCCGACAACGGCTCCTCATGCAAAACGACTAATGCAAGCATTTGGCCAACCGTGCGATTAAACCCCCAACGACTGCCCATTTCTCCAAAATGAATAACAGCAGACATAACGAGCGGTGACATTTTCATTGCGTCATTTTCTAAACTTTCAGTAATTTCTGAAAGTTTAGACGTTTAATTGACAGAGATCAATAAATATTCGCACAACTTGTGGCATTTCATTAAGGTTATAAACCGTCTAAGGTTTACTCTGGTACTTTTTCCGAGTGTAAAAAGAAGCGGTAGCAGATAGGATGCAAACACCAGACGACACATTGATACAAACCAGCCCGAACTAACCTCGCTCAAGCAGATGATGTGAACAGAACGTTTAAGCGTAAATTAGAGAGTCAAACCGGTACTGCGGTACTTTTTCTTGGCGACTTGAGTACAAAGGAAGAGTGAACACCACTCACCCCTTCGACCCGCGTTAGCTTGTTGAGTAAGAACTGCTGAAAATCATCCATGTCTTTAACAATAACCTTTAGCAAATAATCCGCTGACTGACCGGTGATCAGGTGGCTTTCCAGCACTTCGGGAAACGTCGCAATAGCGTTGTCGAAGTTTTCAAAACGCTCCGGGGTGTGTTTGTCCATCACAATCTGAATAAACGACACTAAGGTCAGCCCCATTTTTCGTGCATTGACCAGTGCCACGTAGCCATCGATAACGCCGCTGTCTTCCAGTTGCTTAACGCGCCTCAGGCACGGAGAGGGAGACAGATTAACCGCTTCGGCCAGTTCCTGATTGGAGATACGGCCATCCTTTTGCAAGGTCTCCAGAATTTTCTTGTCTATCTTATCCAATTCCACTTAACGCCCCATACATAGCAGAATAAATCAATATTTATAGAATATAAGCCATATTATTGCCATCAAAAAGAATGCTGAGCAAGAGTTAGCAATCCTCTGCTAATCGAATAAGCGTACACTAGTTGCAACGTTAATCCGCTGTGGAGCCTTATTGTTATGCTGCCTCATCCAGAAACCAAATATCAAAAATTCGTTGGGGTGTCGCTACCTGATCGCCAATGGCCAAATAACGCCATAACCCAGGCCCCTATCTGGATGAGCACCGATCTCCGCGATGGCAATCAGGCGCTAATAGATCCCATGTCTATTGAAACTAAGTTGCGCTTTTTTAAAAAACTGGTTGCCATTGGCTTTAAGCAAATTGAGGTGGGATTTCCCTCGGCTTCAGAGATTGATTTTCAGTTTGTCAGGCAGTTAATTGAAGGCGGCCATGTGCCTGAGGATGTCACCATTGAAGTACTGACGCAGGCCCGTTTTGATTTAATCGAACGCACGGTGGAGAGTTTACGGGGCGCAAAAAACGCCATTTTACATATGTACAATCCACTGGCGCCGGATTTTCGCGAGATTGTGTACAACACCGACAAAGCCGGCGTGAAGGACATTGCACTGAATGGCACTCGCTGGGTAAAAGCATTAACGGCCAAAGCTTCTGAAGTTAACTGGACCTACCAATATTCGCCGGAAGTGTTCTCCAGTACCGAAATCGATTTTGTAAAGGAAGTGGTCGATGACGTTGTTGCTATCTGGCAGCCTGACCCTGATAACAAAATAATCATTAACCTGCCCGCCACGGTGGAAATGAACACGCCAAACACCTATGCCGATCAGATTGAATGGATGCACCGTAATCTGAACAACAGAGACAGCATAGTGCTTAGCGTACATCCACACAACGACCGAGGCACAGCAGTGGCGGCGGCTGAACTGGCATTAATGGCCGGTGCTGATCGCATCGAAGGTTGTCTATTTGGTAACGGGGAGCGCACCGGTAATGTAGATTTGGTGACACTGGCCATGAACATGTATTCCCAGGGGGTTTCTCCGCAACTGGATTTCTCGGATATTGATCAGGTGCGCAGGTTGGTAGAAGAGTGCAATCAATTGCCTGTGCATCCTCGCCACCCCTATGCGGGTGAGCTGGTATACACCGCATTTTCCGGCTCTCATCAGGATGCCATTAAAAAAGGCATGGCTGTACAAAGCAAAGACCATCGCTGGCGCGTACCGTATCTGCCCATCGATCCAGCTGATGTAGGACGAGGCTTTGAAGCCGTAGTGCGGGTAAACAGCCAATCGGGTAAAGGCGGTGTTGCGTTCTTGTTGGAGCAGGAAGCAAACTTGCAGTTGCCCAGAAAGCTACAAATCGAATTTAGCCGCACGATACAACGCGAAAACGACCGTTCGGGCAAAGAAATGTCGGCCAAACAGATTATAAAACACTTTGAGCAAGCGTATTTTGACGCCACCTCACCCTTTACCTATACCGACAGTACCATTCGTTCGGTGGGCGGTAACCAGCAAGCCGTTACTATTTGCTTTGCGTTAAACCAGCAAGTTTATGCTATTGAAGGTACCGGCAACGGGCCGTTAGAAGCGGCCGCCAACGCACTGAGTATTTTTCTGAACAAACAAGTGGACGTGGTAGATTACCATGAGCATGCCATTGGCGAAGGAGCCGGAGTAAAAGCGGTTTGCTATATCGAAGTAAAACTGCAAGGGGCTGGTTCCACATTTGGTTGTGCCAGTGACAGCAATATCATTACGGCGGCTATAAAAGCGCTGCTTTCTGGTGTAAATCGACTGATGTAAAACCTTAGCCCCCAACTCAATGAATCACGGGGGCATTTAAATTTTGAGCAGAGCTGGCCTGTACTTATCATATTTCCAGTTGAGAGCCCTGTTTAACGGCTGTATTGTTGGGATACAGCAAACCAAAATGGTATTTCCCCCCAATAGCGCGCTGGTACAATACCGCGCAGGTCAATAGCAGCGCCATAAACTCAGCAACAGGGCCAGCGTACCAGATGCCCCACTCTCCCCAACCGAGCGGTAACAAAAATATTAACGGCAGTCCAAATAAGTAAGTTTTAGCAATGCTTAGGATACCTGCTCGCTTAGCATCACCGATACTCTGAAAATAAAAGCTCACCATCATTAACGGCCCAAGTAAAAAAAGCGTCAGACTGACTATAGGCAATAATTGCGCGACCTCGTCGACCACACGCTGGTCGTTCACAAACATTGAGCCAATACCCGCTCTTAACCACCATAAAACAGCTTCCGTGACCACCCCGTACGTGAGAGCAACCCTCAAAGCGATACAGATACATCGGTTTGAACGGCTAAACTCACCCGCCCCAACATTATTGCCAATAATACTTTGCATCGCTAAACCAAGGCCGAGTAACGGCAAAAAGGCGAACGTCATAATTCTGGTAATAACACCGTATGCACTCACGGTTACCTCGTAACGGTCAGGTAACCACTGTTGCAAACTATATAAGATGGCCGTTGCGGTCAGTGCTACGCCAATATAGGTTAAACTAGCGGGTGCGCCCAGCTTAAGAAAAGAGCGCCAGCGACTGCGATTTGTGCTCAACGCAAAAAATGGAATGGCCATTTTGTTTCGCTGACTGCGCCTGAATAGCCAAATCGCAAATAACGCAAACAGTTGCGCTGCGACCGTACCATATGCCGAACCTGCTACTCCTAATTGCAACATTGCAATAAAGATATAGTTCATGATGCCGTTTGTGACAGTTGTGATCAGTGACACACTAGCCATAAAACCAACGTGTCCTTCACTGCGCAAACTGTCTCCTCCGACACCCAGCCATAAAAAAAACGGCGATCCCAGCATAATGACGCTCATGTATGCAAAGCTCATGGCCGCAAGTGCCTCATTGCCATTATTGCTCATTAATGCCAGTGACTGGCCAGTAACCATAAACAAAGCCATTAAAGTAAAGCTCACCAGTAATGTCAGCGAAACAGCCTGTGCATAGGCGTTGCGCGCTGCATCGAAATCTCCGGCACCACTTAGGCGGGCCATGACACTGGCAAAACCGCTGGCAATCCATGTCGATAAGGCAATAAGTAACATAAATAACGGAAACATAGCGGTGACCGCAGCCAACGCGTCTGCCCCAACAAATACGCCAATAAAGTAGGCATCAACCAGATTCAGTGAGCCACTCACTAGCATCATCAAAATGATAGGCGCGGCCGTTTTTATAAATACCTGACCAAGTGGAGAGTTAACATAGGGATTATCTGTTTTGATCTGACTCACTAGCCTTCTCCTACAGATACAATCGCATTAAATTTCTGTAGGAAAATCGCCGCTAAGTCGGTATTCCAGTTTGCAATCGCCGCCTTAAATGAGGTGCCGTCCAAGCGATACATGGCCCGACTGGCCGCCTCGAACCCTTCATCATCTTCAAAAACTCGCATCATGCGGTATAACTGGTCTTGTTTAATACGCTGCTGTTGCGCCGTGGTCATCGTATTCATCGCTGCATCAATAAGCCGTCGTAATGTAATTGATGCACCTCCTCGTTGTACTGCTAACCAATCCCAATGTTCAGGCAACAACGTCACCTCCTTGGAGACGACCCCAAGTTTCGGACGGCCTCGTTTTTTGGCGGGTGGTACCAGTGCAGCGGGCAAGTTCTTAATAACCTGATCAGCATCGCCAGACCAGTCAATATCAATCCGATTACCGTTATCCATTTCAAACAGATAAGGCTCGCTGTCGGGAAACTGCGACTTGACGATCTGCACAACTGTCGCCAGCTCGCCTTGCGCCACCAGCCTTTTATCATATATGGCTATATATTGTTTATTCATAGTGAAGCTTTACCTTAATAATTTTACCCGGGTAATATAGATCAAAAAATCAGCCTTCACAATATTACCAGGGTAAAAATATACTTAGTCCGTTGCTTCAACAATATTTCACTCAGAAACAGCCTGGGCAATAGTGCTACGCAAAAAATAACATGTTGAAAATAAGAAGGTTATAAAAAGAGAGTACATACCGGATGTTCACGCGAGCTGAGTAGCGCCGTTTCGTATATCAGCACTGCGAACCCGCCACGGTGTCATCATGCAATAGGTTGTTGCTGTATTACAGCCCTTCACCAACTCGTTACATGAATGAACCGTGACGTTCATGCTGTAGAGAGAGCCTGGGCAGAGACTGCTTTAACTCTCGTTCTAATCGATACTTTTTTAACGTTTTGCACACTGCTCAAGAGTAATCACCCGATCACACACTTTACTAAGCTGGATGTGATCATGACTAATAAACAATAATGTGCATTGCATGGCCCGGCACTGGTCTACCAGAAGTCGAGTGATTTTTTCACTGGTGATCAAATCGAGCCTGGAGGTTGGCTCATCGGCAACTAAAAACGACGGCTTCAGCAGCAGTGCACGCAACAGTGCCACCCGCTGCAATTCACCTCCGCTGACTTCAGTGGCAGTTCGTTCAAGTAACGAGGCGTCAAGACCGAGTGTGTCGCACAGCGATGCAAGCGGCGCTCCTGCTATTTTATGTTGCTTTACCACATCGGCAAGCAAACGTTTTAACGGCACGTCCGCAGCAAACGCGTTGGGCGGTTCCTGATACAACTTGAGTTTTTGGTGACGCTTGAGGGAGTGGTGAAAATCAATATTGCCCTGATAAGACAGCACGCCTAGCAGAGCGTCCGCTAATGAAGTTTTTCCACATCCGCTGGGACCGCACAAGCCGACAATTTCGCCTTTAGCTAATGTCAGGTTGAAATTACTGAACAATATGTTGTTGCCACGTTTCACCGCCACATTGGTGGCAGTGACCAGTGGCGACTGAGCAGTTGTGCTGGTCGGCAACTTTGTCCAGTTGTGCGCATCGGCGTTAATAAGTGCTCTGGCGTAAGTTGATTTGGGCGAAGACAGCAGATCTTCCGCTTTGGCGGTTTCAACCACACGGCCTTGCTGCATTACAATAACGGTACCACCCAGTTGCCGCGCGACGTCGATATTGTGGGTGATGGTCAGTAAGCTGCCCTGTTTAGCAAAGCTTTGAAGCTGACTAATTACCTCATCGCGCAGCATGCTATCCAGTCCTTTAGTCGGTTCATCGGCAAGTAACACCTGACAGCCGGTTTCCCATACACAGGCAAATGCAGCACGCTGGGCCATGCCGCCAGAGAGCTGAGACGGTACCTTATCTTTATCTTGCGCAAGCCCCATAGATGCGAGTATTTGACTGGCACTTTGTTCAGCATCAGTCTTAGGCTTTGCGCGCACATAGCGACCCACTTCAGCAATCTGCCGGCTAATCTTCATTAGTGGGCTTAATGCACGTCGGGGCTCTTGCGGCAACATCCCTAGCGTTTTACCCCAGATAGATTCACGCTGCACAGTACCGGCCGACAACATATTTACACCGCCAACATAGACCGCTCCGGACACACTGAGTCCATCAGGAAGATCGCCCAGAATGGCGTGTGCAAGCAGACTCTTACCTGCTCCGGTTTCACCTAAGATAGTGAGTGTCTCGCCGCCTCGAAGGGTAAGACTCAGATGATCAACAAGTATTTGCGACTCTGATTTGATAACCAGATTTTTTATAACTAAATCAACGATCATTGTGGTTTATCAGCCAGTAAATGAAAGCCTAATACCAGCATGAACAGCACCGTAATCGGTTCGGCCAGCAACCATGGTGCTTCATGGTAGTAAGGAAACAGCTCAACGATCATCAGGCCCAATTCGGGTGTCGGTGGCTTGAGCCCGACGTAAACAAACCCGACTGATGACATCGCAATTATTGAGGTCGCAGCGCCAAACGCTGCCAGTGAAAATACATCATGACGAATAGCAGGCCAGATGTGTCGTCTAAACAAATAAACGGGTCCAAAACCTAAAATTTGCGACGACTGTAATTGAGGGCCACTGATGACCGGCAGCGTCAGCGCCCGCACCACGCGAAAAAACTCGACCCACAGCACCAACGATATTGCCAGATACAACATCGCGAAAGAGCCAGGAATTAATGCCGCAAAGATTAAAATAAGCACCAGTCCGGGCAGGGCGAGAATCGTATTGGCAATAAAATTCAATGTTATATCAATCCAGCCTCGCTGCCAGGCAGCTAACACCCCGGCCAGCACGCCCGACACAGCCGCAGTGCCAACGCAGAATAACGCCAGCAAAAAAGAAATTCGTAAGCCACCGGCAATACGGGCTAGCATATTCCGGCCATATTGGTCGGTGCCCAGCCAATACTGCACGTTGGGTGAAATTAGTCCTGCGGACAGATTTTGCTTATTTGGGTCGCCATTCAACAATAGTGGTTCGCCAACGGCCAGTACTAACAGTAGCCCCAGCAAGACCAGCCCCACCCAGCGCTTGATTGAAAGTCGCGATAACCCGCTCATTGCTCTTGGTCTCGTGTTCGCGGATCCAGTACATACTGACTAATATCCACCAGTGCATTGACCAACACAAACAATGTGCCCATCAACAGCGCGGTGCCTTGCAACATAGGAATGTCGCGTGCAAAAACAGCGTGAGACAGGCCGTGTCCAATACCGGGCCAGGCAAACAGGCTCTCCACCATAATGACTCCCTCAATCAGGCCGATGAGCTGAATCCCCATAAACGCCAGCGTCGGTATCAGAATATTAGGTAACGCATGACGCACAAATGCTCGTCGCTGACTTAGCCCTTTCACTCTGGCAAAATGAAAATAGCCAGACGTGACAGCACGGCGGGTATTATTGGTAATAAGCCTGTTCGATACAGCAGCCAGACTTAATGCCAGTGTCAGCACCGGTAATACGGTGTAACTCGGGCCGCCAAACCCTGCCA
Organism: Alteromonadaceae bacterium; assembly: GCA_013373625.1. GTDB lineage: Bacteria > Pseudomonadota > Gammaproteobacteria > Enterobacterales > Alteromonadaceae > Alteromonas. The sequence goes on from JABXHM010000003.1 coordinate 341,535, forward strand.
CCGGTAACCAGTTAAGCTCCATGGCAAAACAGAAAATAAGCAATAAACCTAAGCAGAAAACAGGCTGCGAACGAATGAAAGTAGAACTGACGAGGGCCGTTTTATTCACCACTGACTCTTTTTTAAGCCCGCTAAGAATACCCACCGGAAAGGCAATCATTGCTGCAATCACTATTGCCAGTGCAGCCAGTGTTAACGTATAGCCGAGCTGGATTCTTATTTCTTCGATAACGGGCGCACCGGTCACCAGACTGTTGCCCAAATCTAATGACAGCAGATTCCACATCCAATCTGTATACTGCGCCAGCGCAGAGCGGTTTAACCCTAATTCTTGGGCAACGGCGTTAGCAGCCTCAATAGTCACAGCGTCTTCACCATAGCGCCCCGCCGCTATTTTATAGGCCATATCACCCGGCAATGAGCGCACCAGCACAAAGGTTAACGTGCCTACGCTCCAGGCCATCAAAACCGCCTGCAGCAACCGACTTACAATAATACTGATCACGAGCCGTGTTCCAAACGCATGGCAGATAACCGGAAAGATCGTTCAAATGGATCAAAACTAAAGTTTTTCACCCGTGCAGAAGTGGCTGTTTGCTGAATATAAAAGGTGACTGGGATCAGCGGTAAATCCTGATGGATTTGCTTCAATATATTCGCTATTTGCACGCTGGCTTGTTCGGTTTCGGTCTGTTGACTTAACGTTCTTACGCCGCTGAATACCGCCGGGTTAGACCAGTTCATCGGCCCCCACTCACCACCAGCTTTTGAAGTAAAATCAGCCAGCATAATACCCAGCGGATTAGGGATATTAGCAAAATTACGCGCCATCAGCGCCGTTTGCAGCGAGCCATCGGCATGCCCGGAAGGAATAGCACTGACATTTTCCATTTGCACATTCAGCTCAACACCTATACGTGCCCATTGCTCCTGAATAGCAGTGGCGATAATAATCAGCTCCGGCCGGTTGGCATAAGTGATCATATTCAGCGTTAAACGCTGATTGTCGCGATAGCGCCAGCCATCGTCACGCTTTTGCCAGCCAGCCTCATTCAAAAGTTGATTTGCACGTTGAGTGTGAGTTGCAGGGGGAGGCAGGTTATGCAAATGCCAATCCCCCATCATCGGCCCGAAGATCTGATTCGCCTCGACCCCTGGCACACGTAAAATACCCTCGGCAATACCCGTGCGATCAATTGCCAGACTTAGCGCCTCCCGCACACTACGATCGCTTAATATTTCATTCCCGATATTCAATTTAATGAGTGTCGTTCGCGGGATCGCATTACTGTGCACCGTCACGTTTGACTCGTTCCCAAGCATGTTAACGGCAGCCGGATCGAGGTTATACACAATATCGGCCTGGCCGGTTCGCACCATTAAAGCGCGGGTTTCAGCTCGGTGGCCGGTAATATACTCCGCATACCGGATGTGCGCGGGCTCCCCCCAGTATTGTTCAAAACGCTCTGTAGTAATATTGTGTGGCGGTTCAAAATGCACAATTTGATAAGGACCGGTAGCAACCAGATTTTTAATGCGATTAAAGGTGCCAAACGACGAGGGCGCTATTATGGCCATCGAATAGTTACTCATTAACGAGGGGAAGGGCCGGTAGCTCTGATTAAGCGTAAAACGTATTTGGGAAGGAGAAACAATCTCTAAATTAGTTAAAATATTTTTAGCAAACGGGGTGGGTTTACCCAGGGCTACAGCAAGGCTTTTGTATACTGCTTCCACGGTCATTGGCTGACCATCATGAAAATAGACATTCTGACGCAACGTAAATGTCCATTGGGTAAAATCGTCGTTGCTCAGCCACGAAGTTGCCAGTCCCGGCAGTAACTCCCCGTTATTACCTACGTCCACAAGGGTTTCGAGCACCTGCATGCGGCTAAAAATGTAGCCGGTACTGGCCGGATCCAAATTAATGGGTTCAAACGGCCCGCTCACTATGATTTTATTAGGGTCCTGTTGTGGCGTACATGCTGTCATAAACGCGACCAACACTACCATAAATACTGTCAAAACCAGCTGCTTTTGATTGCGCAACGTGAGTACTCCTGACACTTTAACCAAAGCGAAAATAGTACCCTGAATCACTCAAAAATTAGCGATTTTGCGATAAAACACCTAAGAATAAGTCAGACAATTAATATGTGGCGAATCGCTGTGTCACGTTAACTTCTTTAATGACCCAACACGCCATAATCGATAGCAGCTTGCGATCAACGTGATTTATTCCAAAGGTTTTGATTTTTCTTAAATGAAAAAAAGTCAGCGGGCTCCCAGTGACTGGGGATCAAATCGTCAATGGCATCCGGGGTGAAGCTTCCGGACAACAACCGCATAATTTCCATGAGGCGCTCCCGGCCAATGCGCATCAGCTTTTTGCGATTAGCAGGAAAGAAAAGGTTGCTGGTTTTTCTGACAACTTCGTCATTTCCAGAACTAATATAAGTGAGGTTTCTGGTGACAGGCCGACACACAGGTTCAGCCGGATGAGGCGGGTTTAAACGCGTCACAATGGCGCATTCATAGCGGTCCCGGTCAACCCCACGCTCATCGCGAGGAATATATGTCACACCAAAACCAAGTGGAAAATAGCCGACAATTTGCACAAAGGATTTGGCTAACTCGGCATTCAGAGCACCTTTTTTAGCCAACTGCTCAATAAGGACATAACCCTTCGGCAGGTTCTTTTTAGAAAAATCAGACTTGGTTGACAAAATAATTGACGTGTAAATTTGCGGAATTTTAAGCAGTTCACCTACGCCTACTTTCGACAAATAAGCGTCTTTCATTAGCGTCTGCATAAACTCGTTGATGGTAGTGTGCCGTTTTATATACAGGGCCCTTTCGGCTTTGTCATTGCCAATGTATTTCGGCATACCCAGTCCACTTTTAAGATAATCCATGGTGCCGTTAAAATTAATTTTTACCAACTGCGTTCGGGTGGCATCATCAAGTACCCGAAATTCATCCAGTTCATTATCCGGGCCAACTAAAATAGACGCCGCTTCTGGTGATTGCAGACCAATATCCTGCATTAAGGCGCAGCAGATCAAAGGGATCGCCACTTCCACCTTCCACTTTTCCTGCCACTCTTCATCGCCTTTAAAGCGCAAAAGAGAATCTTTAACATTACGCAAATAAGCATGCTCAGACAAATCATTAGCAAAGACTTTGTCGGCCAGCCGTAACACAAGTACCGCTTTGTACAGCGGCTTTAAGCGCTGGTGAAGTTTGGCAAAGTTCCGCTCTGGCCCTCGGGTAATGAGCATTAAGGTACCAAGAAATTTAGAACTAAGTAACTGAGTTTCATCGTAACTGTCACCTTCGCACAAACTCAGTATTTTGTGAGCGGTCCCAATCAAACGGTCGATTCGCGCCTGACGTTCCTCATCGTATTCGGCTTTGGCGGCTTTTAATTTTCTTTTTAGCGCATCTACACCGGTAGATTTTTTCTTTTTATGGTTAGCAGCGTTGTCCAGTTGCTGTTCCAATTCGGCAATGTGAGCACGCTGAGCGGCTATTGACGAGAAGTAGTTTCGGGCATCACCGTACACCGATGCCATTTGCGCATTTTTAGGGTATACATCTTCAATGAGTTGTTTAACTTGTACTGTATAGTTATTGTCGGGAAGCTCTATCTTACTCACTGTATACCTTTGTTTTGTGTTCGTGGTTTGTAGCAAATGTAGTCATCGATTTCGACGCACACTATACCATTGTGCGTTGTAACATAATTATCGGTTAAGTTGAGTATTTCTTTTTATACCAACAACTTGCCCAAGTTGCGTAGCGGCAGTTTAAATGCCGTACATTACGTTTAAATTAGTAGCAATAACGCCAGCTTCAATGCACTAAGTTGTATAGTGTAGCAGATAGAAATTATGTGACGCTTTGCCTGAATGGACTTTGACAAGACCGCCTGAAACCAGCCAACCTGACCCGGTTATTGGTTAAATTGCACTTCGGATATTACCGTAAGTGAGGCAACAAAAAAGCCAGATTACTTACAACCTGGCTTTTTTGTATAGATTCAATGCATTGCAAATGCCGCTGGTTTAATCGATATCTAGTGGCTCAGCCGACAGAATTACGCCGGTACTGTCGGCATAAAGATGGTCTTCAGGTAAAAAGGTTACGCCGCCAAAGTTAACCGGTACATCAATATCGCCAATACCTTTGCTGTCAGCATTTACCGGTATGGCATTCACCGCCAAAATACCCAGATCAAAATCTGACAAGCTATCGACCTCGCGCACGCAGCCATAACACACAATGCCTTCCCAGTTATTTTCCACTGCCAGCTGTGCCGACTCTACGTCGAATAAAGCCCGGCGTAGTGAACCACCGCCATCGATCAACAACACTTTGCCTTCGCCAGGCTCGGTTAACACGCGGTCAATTAATTCGCGATCCTCAAAACACTTCACGGTGGTGACTTCACCACCAAACGAATAACGGCCGCCATAACTGGTGAAGATGGGTTCGACCACATCCACGTTATCGGCAAATAAATCACATAACTCAGAAGTGTTATAGTCCATGATGGTAGTACCTTACTGGTCAACAAGCTTATCGCGCATAAGCATAGCACCCTACCGCTAATAACACCTAGGGCTAGTTGGAATTATCACTGATTAATCGATGTATAACCAGTCTTAGCAAAATTACTGGTAAAATTGTCACAAACCTGTCGCAAAACTGTCACTTTGGATTCATACGCCTTTTTTAATCTGTGAGCGTCGATTTAACGGAGTCGCGCCGGATGAGCCTGAAAAGCGTAACGAAATACGATACTGCCATTTTTCACTGGCTGTACGATTTAACCAAGCACCGTGATTGCCGCGCTATTGTCTGGCTGTCGAAAACCGGCGATGGCTACCTGTATTTTGCTATCGGCCTGCTGCTCATGGCTTTTGAGCCTGAGCACGGCGAAATATTTTTATATACTGCCCTTATGGCGTATGGCCTGGAGCTACCCATTTATGTGGTACTCAAAAAGGCCTTTAAACGTACCCGGCCGTGTGACTTTTTCAGCAACTTCCAGGCCCATGTCACGCCCTCTGATAAATTCAGTCTGCCGTCAGGTCATACCGCTGCAGCTTGGCTGATGGCGACCATCATAGCGTTTTACTATCCGTCGTTTGCACTCATTGCATACACCTGGGCCTCACTCATTGGCTTGTCGCGGATATTGCTCGGCGTGCACTACCCTACTGACGTGATTGCCGGCTTATTGCTCGGCATCACCATCGCACAATTAAGTCTGACTATTTTGGTTTAATATGAAAATACTGTATGGCGTACAGGGTACCGGTAACGGACACATTGCCAGAGCCCGCATTATGGCCGCCGCTATGGCCAGACGCAGTGATATTGACGTGGATTTTGTATTTTCCGGACGCGCTTCGGATGCGTACTTCGATATGCAATGCTTTGGCAACTACCGCACATTCACCGGCCTGACCTTTCAGACTCATCGCGGGCAGGTCAGCCAGTGGCATACCTTAAAGCAAGCCAAGCCGCTGCAGCTTATTAGTGATATACGTCAGTTAGACGTTTCAGGCTATGACTTATTACTCAACGATTTTGAGCCCGTTACTGCCTGGGCAGCTCGCCGCCATGGATTGCCCTCTATTTCGGTAAGTCATCAGGCCGCGTTTACGTTTAATGTACCACGTCAGGGCGAACAACTTAGCGATAAACTAATTATGCGTTGTTTTGCACCCACAGACGTGCAGCTCGGTGTACACTGGTTTCACTTTGATCAACCCATTGTGCCGCCGTTTATCAACGATAAACCTGTAACGGCCCCCACGAACAGCCATATTCTGGTCTATTTACCTTTTGAAGACATCGACGAAATCAGGCTCATGCTTGAGCCCCTGACGGAACAAAAGTTTGTTTGTTTTCATCCCGGCGTAACCCACGAACACAAGCAAGGACATATCCACTGGTTCCGTCCGTCAAAACCGGGATTTCGCAGCGCCTTGCAACATTGTGCAGGGGTGATCAGCAACGGTGGTTTCGAACTGGCCAGCGAATCACTGCAGTTAAAGAAAAAACTGCTGGTTAAACCGCTGCGTGGGCAATTTGAACAAATGTCCAACTTAAAGACCCTGATGACCCTGGGGTTATGCCAACCACTTTATCAGCTTGATACCGATACCGTAGAAGACTGGCTCTGCGAGCCCGACAGCGAGGGGCTGGAATTTCCGGACGATCCGACGCCCATGCTTGACTGGATACTAACCGGTAATTGGAACAACACCCAACCACTGTGCGATGCGCTATGGAAACAAGTTAAATTTGGCCCAAAAACCCGCGAACGTTTGATGTCACTTGCATTTTAATTTCGCTCTGCGATGATAACGGCACTTTTTGTATTAGGAGAGGGTGCGTGGTTAAGCGTATTGCATTAGTGCTGTTGTTATTATCAAGTGTGTCAGCCTGTGGCTACCGGGGAGCGTTATACGTGCCGGAGACACCACCAGCAAGCGATAGCAAGCCAGGCGAAAACCCGTCTCCCGACTCATCCGGAGATTCTCGCTAGTGGATTACTTCAGTTACAAACACAACACGCTGCATGCTGAAGATGTTAATGTAAAAGATCTTGCCAATCAGTTCGGCACCCCGCTTTATGTGTATTCACGCGCTACGTTAGAACGCCACTGGCATGCTTTTAACGATGCCCTGGCCGACCACCCACACCTGATCTGTTATGCCGTAAAAGCCAATTCCAATATTGGTGTATTGAGTGTGCTGGCCAAATTAGGTTCAGGCTTTGACATTGTTTCCGGTGGGGAACTGGCCAGGGTAATCGAAGCTGGTGGCGATATGAGCAAGGTTGTTTTCTCTGGCGTAGGTAAAACGCCTGAGGAAATCGAATTCGCGCTTAATCAGAATATTCATTGCTTTAACGTTGAATCTGAACCAGAGCTGGAGCGTATTAACGATGTGGCCAGCAAACTGGGCAAAGTAGCACCTATTTCGCTGCGCATTAACCCTGATGTGGATGCCAAAACACACCCGTATATTTCCACCGGTTTAAAAGCCAACAAATTCGGTATTGCCCGCGAGCGTGCCATTGAAGTATATACCCTGGCGCATAACCTGCCTAACCTCAAAGTTATTGGTATGGATTGCCATATTGGTTCACAGTTAACCGAAACCGGACCTTTTGTTGATGCGCTGGAGCGTTTATTAGCCCTGGTCGATGAACTGGCCAGTAAAGGCATAGAAATCAGCCACCTTGATGTGGGCGGCGGCCTTGGCGTAACCTATAAAGACGAAACGCCACCTCACCCGCATGAATATGCCCAGGCCATTGCCGCTAAAATGAAAGGCCGCGAGCACCTGACATTAATTATGGAGCCGGGCCGGGCAATAGCCGCCAATGCAGGTATCATGCTAACCAAGGTTGAGTTTGTAAAATCAGGCGAAGAGAAAAACTTTGCCATTGTTGATGCGGCCATGAACGACATGATCCGCCCCTCACTGTATTCAGCCTGGCAGGCCATTATCCCGGTAGAAGAGGATCTTGAGCGCGAAACCCATACCTATGACGTGGTAGGACCAATTTGCGAGACGGGTGATTTTATTGGTAAAGATCGCGATTTAGCCATTGCCAGCGGTGACCTGTTAGCCGTGCGTAGCGCCGGTGCCTATGGCTTTGTGATGGCGTCTAACTACAATACCCGCTGCCGCCCGGCAGAGATTATGGTCGATAAAAATGACGTGCATGTAGTACGAGAACGAGAAATTCTAAAAGATCTCTGGAAAGGAGAGCATAAACTTACGTAAACTAGAGGCATTCTAATAAATATTGTTGCGCATAAATGCAGGTAAACTTTTCTAAAATGCAGGGTCTCGGCAATGACTTTATGGTTGTTGATAACGTGACCCAAAATGTTTTTTTCTCGCCGGAGAAAATTCAAAAGCTTGCCGACCGCAACTTTGGTATTGGGTTCGATCAACTGTTAATGGTCGAACCGCCTTACGATCCTGATCAGGATTTTCATTATCGTATATTCAATGCCGATGGTTCCGAAGTGGCTCAGTGCGGTAATGGTGCGCGGTGCTTCGCCCGTTTTGTAAAGTTAAAAGGGCTAATTAACCGCCACAAAATTTTAGTCAGCACCAAAGCCGGCAAAATGATTCTGTATCTTGAAAAAGATGGCATGGTAACGGTAAACATGGGTGTACCCAACTTTACGCCGGCAGAAATACCGCTACGTGCCAACAAAGAAGAAAAAACTTACCTGGTACGTGCTGATGACAACACATTTTTTTGTGGCGCGGTGTCAATGGGTAACCCCCACTGTGTGCTGGAAGTCGATGATGTGGATACGGCTGACGTAGCTACCATTGGCCCGTTATTAGAAGGTCATGAACGCTTTCCTGAAGGGGCTAACGTAGGTTTTATGCAAATCCTCTCCAGTGAGCATATTCGACTGCGGGTTTTTGAACGCGGCGCTGGTGAAACACTGGCTTGTGGCAGCGGCGCATGCGCAGCGGTTGCAATAGGTCAAATACAAGGTAAATTAGGTAAAGACGTTCGGGTTGATTTGCCCGGGGGTCGATTACGGATCCGCTGGCAAGGGCAAGGTAGCCCTTTAAAAATGACCGGATCGGCAGAGCATGTATACGACGGAACCATAAATATATGAATGATGTATCAGGTCACGGCAACACCTCACTGCAGTTTAGTACCGACTTTCCCGAGGTTGGTGATGTTACCGCTGAGCAAGTAGGCCAGTTTTTGGTAGCAAACCCTGACTTTTTCATTCAACACCCAAGTATACTCGAAGGCCTGCAAATTCCTCACGTCCAAAAGGGCAGTGTGTCACTGGTAGAGTTGCAAAGTGAGCAGATGCGTAAGAAAGTCCGCCTGCTTAACTACAAACTCAGTCAACTCATTAGCATTGCCAAGCAAAATGAAAAAATCTACCGCGCCTATGCCGATCTCAACCTGAGGATTCTTACCTGTAAGGATATCAGTGAAATACTACTGAGACTGCAGGAAACACTTCAGGAGGAACTGAGCCTGGCGTCGGTAGAATTAAAAATGTTTAAAGGTGCTAATGCCCTGCCCGAACTACAAAAACGGTTGTTTATGGAAAAGCGCTTTAAGCAAACCCCCTATTTTTTCGGGCGCTTAAGTCAACATGAAAAACAGTTAATGTTTGGTGACCAAACGGCAGAATCAACCGCTCTTATATTACTCGGCGATAACAATGAGTTGGGTATACTTGCCGTGGGCAGCCACAGCGCCGACCACTTTACACCTGACATGGACACCCTGCTGCTAAATCAGTTACGCGAAGTATTAAATGTGGTGTTGCCAGAGAAAATGCGCTACTGATGAGCGTCAGCGACGCCGCGGAATTACCACCACTGGCTCCCGCCTGCGAGCACTGGCTGAACAAGTTTTGCGACCACCTCCGTTATGAACGCGGGTTATCAGATCATACCGTTAAGAATTATCAGCGTCAGCTTACCCGGATTGCCGTCAACCTTGAATTGCACCACTGGAAAGACCTCAATCAGGCCGACGTAAAACGCGCCATGGCCATTGCCCGAAAACAACACATGAAACCCCGCAGTATTGCCCTGCGCTTGTCAGCCTTACGGACTTTCTGCCAGTTCCTTATCACAAACCGGGTACTGAGCGCAGATCCGGTAGAAGGTATTCAGGCCCCAAAAGCAGATAAGCCGCTCCCTAAGCAAATGTCAGTAGACGATATGTCAGCGCTGCTGAATGAATCCGACGACGAAGAAATCACCATCCGTGATCAAGCCATGTTTGAGTTAATGTACGGCTGTGGTTTGCGATTAAGTGAACTCACCAGCCTCAACGTGTTTAATATCACCAGCGATCGCCAGTTAAGGGTAACCGGTAAAGGTAACAAACAGCGCCTGTTACCGATTGGCCGAAAGGCACAAGCCGCATTGCAGCGCTGGTTAACTGTGCGCAGTAGTTGGGGCGCCACCACTGAATCGGCGCTATTTATCAGTAAGCGAAAAAGGCGTATCTCGAACCGTCAGGTCGCCAATCGGCTCGAGGCCATGGCGCAACGTCAAAGCCTGGGGCAGCGCGTGAATCCGCACAAGCTCCGCCACTCCTTTGCCACTCATGTACTTGAATCGAGTAGCGATTTGCGCGCCGTACAGGAATTGCTTGGCCACGCAAATTTGTCTACTACACAGGTCTATACCCATTTGGATTTTCAACATTTAGCCAAGGTATATGATACTGCTCACCCTCGCGCGCGTAAGAAGTAACAGTAAACTAAACAGCAGGAATTTATATCATGCAGTGCTACCGCCCGGTCCAGCCGGTAAAAGCGATGACCTTCGACCTGGATGACACCCTTTACGACAACGGGCCGGTTATCAAACACGCAACTGGGGCACTCAATCAGCGTATCGCAGCAGAGTTTCCGCAGGCTGCGGCATTATCACCCACGCAGTGGGCACACATAAAACAGTCCCTGATCTTGCGCACACCCGGTCTCGCTTTTGACATGGGTAAGCTGCGGTACGAGAGCCTGTTTATTGCCCTGGCAGATGACGAGCCCGACGACACTGCACGACACCAGGCAGCACAGCAATTATTTGACTGCTTTTACGCCGCCAGAAGTGACTTTGAAATCGCCAGGGACGTGCGGGAAGTGTTAAAAGTGCTCAGTCAGCATATTCCATTAATTGCCATCACGAACGGTAATGTGGATACCATTAAAACCGGTATAGACGCCTATTTTACTGCCACGCTACACGCCAGCATTACCCGCCCGAGCAAACCGCATCGCGCCATGTTTGATGAGGCAGTGGCACTGCTAAACCTGACACCTGAGAATGTGCTTCATGTGGGCGATAACCTCGAAAAAGACGTGCTCGGCGCCCATCGTGCAGGTTTGCAAAGCGCCTGGTTTGCCGCCGATCGCGCCATGAATTTACAACATGAACCAGTTAGCGTGTTACCCAGTGTGCAACTTGCAAGCCTGCACGAACTTACCTGGTTTATTTAGCGTACTAGCGCCGATAACACGCTTACTCGTTAAAATCTGATTAATGCACTTAAGTAAATCACGTCGCGACATCAGTATGCTTAGAGTGGGCTAATTTCGCAGACAACGTCTTGATTCAATTTACATATCAGATATTTATAAACATAACGCCATTTTCATTTTTGAGTATTGCATCTGACACCTGGCAATGACAGATTAAGATTTTTACAGTTTGTTAACAAGGTGATAACGATGTATAAGTCCGGCAGACGACTGACAATAGTTTCTGTAATTGCGCTTTTAAGCGCCTGCGGTGGTGGTGGCGGAGGCGGAGGCGGAAGCTCTACAACGCCGCCACCAGTGGATAACACGCCACCGCCAAATGTCGCGCCTGTTGCCGATGCGGGGGCAGATCAAAGCGTTGATGAACTTACCCTCGTTACCCTGTCAGGTTCAGGCACAGACAGTGACGGCAGTATCAGCAGTTACGCCTGGTCACAAACGGCTGGCACAGCTGTTACCTTAAACGATGCCGGCATGCAGTCAGCCAGCTTTAATGCACCAGACTTATCAGCAGATGAAGTCCTGACTTTTCAACTCACCGTTACCGATGACGATGGCGATACCGGCACCGATGTCGTGGACATTACGGTCAGAGATATCACGCCTCCAACAAACCCACCGGAAACTATGCAAGTGCCCGAGGGTGGCATACTGATCATTCCGTCTGATGCAGAAAGCTCAGCCGCTTTTTGGGCGGGCAACGGCAGTGAACCCGTTGGTACCATGACTGTGGTAGATGTTGAACATGAGCATTTCAGTAAAGCGTTAGAACTTGATATTACCAATCCAAGCGGTACCAGTTGGAACGGACAAGCACAAATTTTTACCAACGCGGGCCTGCAAAGTGGCGATGTCGTGTTATTGCACTTTTACTTCCGTTCACTCTCCAGCCAGTATGAAACAGGTACCGGATTTACCTCTGCCGTACTGGAAGGCCCTTCTCCTGATTTTGTCCAGTTTATTAACCGCCGTGTTGATAGCGCCAGTGAATGGGTTGAGTATTTTATTCCGGCTGAAATCACTCAGGACTTTGATGTGGGTGAACTGGCCATTAAATTTGGCCTGGGTGCAGGAGACCGTCCACAGTCTTATCAGATTGGTGGCATTGAGCTGTATAACTATCAAACGAATAAATCGCTGGAAGAGCTACCGGTAACTTCCCCTACCTACGCGGGTCGCGACCCAGATGCTGCCTGGCGTGCAGACGCTGCACAACGTATTGAAACCCATCGCAAAGGTGACTTTACGCTGACACTGCAAGATGCCGATGGCAATGAAATCCCTGCCACAGACATTCACGTTACCCTGACCAAACATGCTTATCACTTTGGTTCTGCTATCGTTTCCAACCGACTTATAGGCACCGATGAAGATAGCCTGACGTACCAACAGAAAGTGTTAGAACTGTTTAATCAGGCAGGGCCTGAAAACGATTTAAAATGGGCACCCTGGATTGGTGAGTGGGGAGAGGACTTCTCACAACAAACTACGTTGGCCGGCTTACAATGGCTGAAGGATCACGACATTTATGCCCGCGGGCATGTGCTGGTATGGCCATCTAAACGTAATTTACCCGACATGATGCAGCAATACTTACCAGACAACACGGACGATGCCGATCCCCAGGCGCTGGTAGAAGTTGAGCAGCATATTGACGATATTACACTGGCAACCGCTGATTTACTGTCTGAGTGGGATGTCCTGAACGAGCCTTTTGATAATCACTACCTGATGGATGCCTTTGGCGATGAAATTATGGTTGATTGGTTTGAGCAAACACGCGAGAACTTACCCGACCACAAGCTCTATATTAATGACTACAGCATACTGTCGTCTGCCGGTCAGGATGTGGCGCATCAACAGCATTACCAGGATACCATTGCGTACCTGCTTGAGCAGGGTGCACCGCTGGACGGCATTGGTTTTCAAAGTCATTTCAGCGATATTTTAACGGACATCCCCACCGTGTACGCTATTTTAGAACGTTTCCATCAGGCGTTCCCTGATTCGGTATTCCGTTCTACTGAATTTGATATCAGAACCAACGACGAACAATTACAAGCTGATTACACCCGTGACTTTATGACCCTTTTCTTTAGTCACCCTGCTACCGTGGGGATCCAGCTATGGGGTTTCTGGGCACAGCAACACTGGTATCCGGAAGCGGCGATGTACGATGAAGACTGGCGTGAAAAACCCAACGCAGTAGTTTGGAAAGATTTGATTTTTAATCAATGGCACAGTGAATTTAACGGCCAGACCGATGCCAACGGCCAATTCAGCGAACGTGGTTTTTACGGAGAGTACACTGCTAGCTTCACTCATGAAGGCAGTGAACACACACTCAACTTTGTACTTGAGCAAAGTGGGGATAATCAGATTGTGTTAAAACTGCCAGAATAAAAATGGCTGTGGTTATTTAACAGGTTTAGCACGACCGGAGCCCTTGGTTTAACGCTCCATAGCGCTCAGCCTGTTTAACCACGCGGACAAGATAAACCCTCTGTACTAAAACCCGTTCAGGTTGCGTATGTTTATAGCGGCACAATCAGCAAAATGAATATCCCAAAAAAGAACCTTAAATAAGCTAATCCCGACCTCGCCTTTAATACGGGACGTCTGCTTTTAGCCAGCTTCTACGTAGCCCTTGCAGTGGAAAGGTCAGGGCTAGCCGGTCACCGACGTCCCGTCACGATAGGGTGTCTTCCATTCATAGTGCACTTTTCCATAGTCGGTCATGCTTAATGATATCTTTAATATTAGATTGGTTTGCTCGGTCATCTTGTATTTATTTTAATTTGTATATAAATTAAACAATCAGTTAAGTATGGTAGGTATTGGAATTGACTTTGATGCTCATGTTGAGCGCACTGAATCCAGGAGGGATTGATGTCAAAAACACACCTGCAACCTCGTTTCACCTCTGTTTTTAATCACTTACGCAACTGGGATTTATCTTCCTGCTCGGCAATCACTAGTCTGGGGAAGTTTTTACGTAGCGCTGCGTGTATTTCTGCGAAAGCAGATTACTCAATATATAAAGGATTAACTATGACACGTTTGTTTATTAAAGCACTGGTACCCATATCTCTGATTTTATCGTTTAACTTAAAGGCGGACATTATTACCGTCAATTTGTCTGGAACTTTGAACTTTAATTCCGATTCAAGCTCCGGAACAGATGTAATTGGTCTGGATGGAGTAAATATTTATACTACGAGTATCTTCAAAGCAGCCGATACTCCTGATAGGACTGATATCTTGACCTACCCCATAGATAAAACAATAACTAATGTAACCTGGTATAGTAAATTGCACTCGTATTACACAGACTCTTTTCTCGATGGCCTTGGCAATCCAATAACATTAGGCAACAGCTATGATGTAGATAATCGGCGTACCCTTGACCTTAGCTATTCTAGGTTTTTTGCGCAAAACAGAGCCAACTACGATAACAATAGCGATGCTGTCATTTTTTACTCCGGTTTAGATCGTGATTTGTATCATATAAGCCAAAATGCACCGGGAACATCATACCGATTTTATCTACCGAGTTTACACTTTGATGTCGGCCCTCTCTATTTCGGCTATCAAGATATAACACTAGACAGTTTCGACTTTAATGACCTGTCACTTGCCAATCTGCGAGTTGATGACGCTCGACTCTCCTACAATGATGGCTCTACTCAGCATGCATATTATAGTCTCGACAATGTTTCGTTCGAAATATCGGCATTAGATGATAACGAAGAGACTATATTACCAGAGCCGGCGTCATTAGCACTTACTGGCATGGCGTTATTAGCTACCTTTTCGTTGAGAAGACGTAAAAAATTCGACAAGTTTTGTAGCATTGCCTAGAGCAAAAAAAAATATTTTTAGTGCCTTCAGAATATCTGAAGGCCTACTTTATGTCGCTTCCGTATGCAATTTGAAACCATTTATCTCTGAATAAATGGTAATCCAAGCCCGGTTATGGCCAAATACGTGCCTATGAAATGGGTAAACAAACACTTCAGTAACCTTACCGGGTACGCTGACATCATTTTTAACTCGAAAGGTGAAGAGCTGCTGTGTGGCCTTTACGCCGACCTGTATTGCTATTCGAAACAAACCCATGAGTCTTAAAACCCTCTGGCTTATATGACGTGCACCAGGAACCTGGCCGAATACCTGCTTCACCCGGGTACCGAAACCTATCTGGGGAATCATCACGCTGAGCTGTAAAGCTTATGCAATACACTTGTTGCTCGCTCTGCTGAGATGTGTGCTCACTTGCCCCCGTTTACTCAGACAGTTCGTTTGATTTGGTGGTCATCAGCACTGACCCAATAGTTACAGAAGTGGGTGAGCTGGTTCACCAAGCGCTGTCTACGGCGCCTGAGTCATCGAAAGGGCGGATACAGCATATTGCTTACGCGTTAATCGAAGCATCATCACCACAAGCGCGTATATGCACTATGATGGATGAGATTAGGCGAAACGATTAACTAGGTGTGCAAATACTGGTTTTAACCAGGTTTGTCTCTTTCACAGTCTAAATTGATTCCTTAGCCCAAGACCAATTAAAAAGATGAGTATCAGGGATACAATGCTCTGTACGGTAATAAACCCATAGACCCAATCTACCGAGCCGCTGAAATATAAAGCTTCTGCTTTAGTGCGTATAGATCGTCCTATTGGGATAAAGGGCAGGCTATTGACGACCGCAAACCCCAGCATATGCAACAGATTAGGCAATTTCCCCGCTGCGATAAACGCAATAAGCGTGTAAGACATCGCAAAATACAACCATGACAATGCCAACCCAATCATTGGCCGCACGTATGAACGTCCATAGTCCGAGACAAAGGAGTACAGCATGTCCATGACATTTTTTATGAAAGAGGGTTCGTTGACCCAGCGTTTCGCCTGATTCTCCAAAGCGTTAAACTTTAGCGCTTCATGGTGATGTTTAAACTGCTCCGCGATTTCCTTCATCCGCCCGAGCTTTGATTGAGCGGTCTTGTCCTTTACATACCGATGCCAGCATGTTTTCCAACTGCCTTTTTCCCGAACCAGATTAACTTTCAGCCCGTCCATATCCACATGGTGAGTCAGTTTTGTGCTTCGTAGGTCAGGAATGCAATTAAATTCCATGTTATTCATTATCAGCGGACCATCAATAGCTGCCCCTCTCAAAGTAAAAGTTGTTAAATCAATTGCGGGCGATGGTGTATCAGATTTTTGCATCGGTAATTCGAAGGAGATGTATTTGCAATTGATTCTCTCTAACTTTAATTTCCCCTTCCCAAAATGTGTTACTCTAAAGTCCGTATAACCATCTCCGAAATCAGCACGATCAAACGAGACAAAAGTGCCGCCAAAGGTGGCCTTATTAAATGTGACATTCCCAGTTCCAAAGGCGGCTTTATCAAAAGAAATACTTCCAACACCGAAAGTGGCACCAAAAAACGAAACATTTCCTTCACCGAAATTGACGTTATTAAACCTGAAATTCCCATTACCAAATTTTGCTCTATAGAATGAGACGTTTCCAAATCCAAACATGGCCTTATCGAAAGTAACATTTCCACTTTCAAATATGGCCTTATAGAACGTGACATTCCCAGTTCCAAAGGTTGCCGTATCAAACGATTTCATCCCTTTACCGAAAGATGCACCATTAAATGAAACACTCCCACCGCCAAAGGTGGCTCCACTAAACGAAACATCCCCATCTCCAAAGGTGACATCATCAAACGAAACATCCCCGTCGCCGAAGCAGGCGCTATTAAACGAAACATATCCATCGCCAAAACAGGCGCTATTAAACGAAACATATCCATCGCCAAAAGTGGCGCCAATAAATGATATATCCCCATCGCCAAAGTTAGCACCATTAAATAAAACATCACCAACACCAAAGATAGCACCAACAAACCAAACATAGCCATCGCCAAAAGTGGCGCCTTTAAACGAAACGCATCCTTCGCCAAAAGTGGCGCCTTTAAACGAAACACATCCTTCGCCAAAAATAGCATTAACGAACGAAACTCCTCCGTTTGGGAATTTATATCGTTCAAATGATATTAAATGCTTGCCTGTACCACGACATTTCGAAAAATCAATACATCCGAAGTCTACATTTGCGTCTGGATTTTTCTTAACCCACCGATTCCAAGCATCCCGGCCTTCTAACCAAAGGTTGACGACATCTTTGCCTTCCAGAGTTACTTCTGGTTTGTTTGGTGTATCCATACTTAATCTCATTAAAGGTTTAACAAACAACCGTTGAGGCTTGTGACTTTGACAAAGTTATTGATTGAATACGCATCTCTGAGTAAGTGGCTCTGATTTCCTCTTTTATGCTGTGAATTTGCTATAAAACAAAATCCTCGCAATCCTTGTATTCACTGCATTCAGCTTTCCAACGAATAGGTTTCGTACTTTTTAGAGAATAGATAATCTGAGTGGGAGTCGCATCAGGAGTGAGCAGCTTTTCATATGTCACAATTACCTTAGCATTAATGGCCTTGATGGTGACATTGTTCTCACTCGGGTATTTCGGTACGCCATTAACTCCTGAAGCGCATTGCTCAGGACTATTGGGATTCATATAAACACAAATTTCTACTGCAGATTTGATGCCTCCAAGCCCAAACTCAGCATCTTTTAACAGCCTTGACGTGTCCGATAAAAGAAACGTTTTATACTTGTCGCTCTCATTTCTTTTGATGACTTCTAGGTTTTCAGTAAGCGCCCAGGATGACTCTAAAATCGTGAAATCAGCAACGGCTTCAGCAGAGGTATATTTAGCGCTTTCAAATGTGTAGGTAAACGCGCAATTTTTGATATTTTTTCCAGGAACATCGACACACTTGCTCCAGGTGACACCAGTAACTATATCGCTTACTTCTTGAAGAGCGGCTAGGATAGCCTTATTTTCGCTATTGTCAGCTTGTGTTTCGCAGCCGCTTATAAGCAAAACGGCTGATATAATCGTCACTAGCTTCATATCAAGACATCCTTTTCCCGTGTTCCAGCGTGTAGGTACATGACATAGTGCCACTTCGCTGGTGTATTTTCCATACACCGCGCAGGTAATGTCTGAAAGGATTTGAAGGCTGGGGTTTATCGGGCCTATATTTGTTTCAATACTGCCACAGGCATTGTAGTTACCTGCTTAAAGTAGCTCTCATCACTATTGATGTATTTGCCAAGTCGAGTTTTCAGCACATCATCGGTTACATCCTCAAGCAGCGCTATTAACGATTTCTGGTCGCTCAGCGCATTGATGACCCGCTCTTTAGTGGCGTCCTGACCTAATGACAACACCACGGCACTAACAACGTATGCGCCAATCCGATCAATGATACTGATTGATTGCCGGCTGAATTTTTCGTTAAATCTTTGAAGTAAGTCCATTTGGCTCTCCAGATTAATATGTCAGTACAACCGAGCGGTTTGGTGTCGTTTTAGAGCGGATTTCGCCCACTGATAGCGTGACCAGTTGAGATTCGTCGACGCCAAGCTCAAGAAATAGTTTCTTAACGGCGTTTGCGCGGTCCATGGCCAGCTTGTAATTGTACTGCTCGGTACCCGGCTCGCTGGCATTGCCTTGAATACTAACACGGATGTCAGGGTTAGCGATTAAGAGCCTGGCATTTGGCTCTACGACCTCAGCGGCGTTGAAGGGAAGTTCTGCAGAGTCATTGACGAACTCTACATTATGAGACACACGGGTGGCACTTCTTTGCGTGTCTTCATAGAGCTCAATAATCAGAGCCTTAACGAGTTAATATACACTGAAACAAAAACAGACGAGCCAGGCTCGTCTGTTTTTGTGATTGTTTGATGCGCAACTTCGCTAAATTTTAACCACGGGCAGCTTCATTTGAATAGGCTGTGGAATTAATTGCAGCACCCGCTTGCGGCAACCATGCCAAAAAGCTGACAACAGCAACAGCGATGAACCAATACATAAGCCCGTCACAGCGAAACCATAGGTCACCATGCCATAATTTTCCATCAGTGACGAAAAGGTATAAATCACATACACCAGCGCCGACACCATAATTGCACGGCGGTCTACAGCAAGCGAAATTAGCGCCAATAAGATATACAGCCCCAGCACAACCAACGAAATCAGCAAACCACCGTTGCCTTCCAGCACCCCCAGGTTATTAAATACCGGGTGTACGATCATGGGGGCCGCAATCAAATGTAACCAGAAGGCCACGTCAGACGCACGGGTTTGCCTGACCGTATCTTTACTGTCCCAATACATTGCCAGACCGAAAATCAACAAGCCGAATAGTAATACCAGGTTATCAATGATGCTTAAGACCGGTGGAAACAGGTAAACAATACAGGCCCCGATGCCGGCACTTAAGGTCACCGCACCGGCCGCAACGGTAATCGGCACCCGAAAACGCGCCCAGTGGCCTATCGCACCCAGTGTCGTTAGGAGTCCGGCGCCAATGAATGCATTTTCATTCAAAGCAGGTTGCATAAACAGAAATGGCGTAGCGAATAACCCGCCCAGGAATGACAGCAGTAGTGCAATAGCCGGTAGCGCCATTCTGCGTCGATTAACGAAATACTCTGCCAACCCCCACGACCCTGCAGCCACGGCAAGACCGGCAACGGGAGGTGCAACCGAGTACCCCAGCCAAGCGAGTGAAGTTAATAGTAAAGCACTTGCGATCACGACAAAAATGTCGTTGAACCCATTGATCAAACGGAAGTTCTCTTCATCAACTGACTGACTATTGCGAACCTGATTAATATGCTGGCGAAATTCATGGACCGACGCCTGGGTAAATATATTATGCTGAACCGCTTTGGCTAGATCTTCGTCTGTGTACATGACTGATTCCTTTATGCTGATGTCACGGTTTGTATTTAGATACATTCTGTAATGCAACTGCAAATTAGAGGCCAACAAAAAAACTACTATTTTCCAATATGTTAAGTTTTACGTATTATTTAGTTAGCGATTTTGACTAATAAAAATAAGCAATTTGCTTATAAGTTGGCGGTTTAATGAGTGCCACTTTCTCATGATTTGCGTCACCCGCTTTAGGTTGAAGACCCTGTTGGTTACTACGTTCTGCTCAGTAGATTTACACCGCTGACTCATAACGTGCGTTATTTAACAATACAGGCAAATAGGCACGCGCCACCTGCTTGCTGGCAAATCACTGGCGGTTGGGTTGCGCCGGGATTTATTGATAAGATAAAGCGATATAGTTAACTGAGAACGCCTGTGAAGATTATTGTTATTCCGGTTACCCCCTTTGCGCAAAATTGTTCGCTTATTTGGGATCCCGCCACCATGAAAGGTGCACTGGTAGATCCGGGCGGCGATGCCGACAAGATATATAAAGCGGTACAGGCAAACGGCGTAGATATCGATAAGATCATTTTAACCCATGGCCATCTTGACCATGTGGGTGCCACCACAGAAGTGGCAGCGCATTATAAGGTGCCTGTTATCGGCCCTCATATTGGCGACAAATTCTGGCTTGATGGATTAATGCAGCAAAGTCAGATGTTCGGGTTTCCTCCGGCGCAACCTTTTACCCCCAACCAATGGCTTACCGAACAAGACACCATCACGCTGGGCAATTTAACCCTTGAAATACTGCACTGCCCTGGACACACGCCCGGCCATATTGCACTCGTAGAGCGCACAAGTGACACGGTCATCGTTGGTGATATTATTTTTGCCGGTTCCATAGGCCGTACAGACTTTCCGCAGGGTAACCACCCGCAACTTATAAACTCAATACGCGAAAAATTATTTACCTTGCCGACGTCGATGACCGTCTATCCTGGTCACGGTCCTACCACCAGTATTGGTCAGGAGCGGCAATCGAACCCCTTTGTGGCTGATACCAAATTCGGCTGACCCCTTCTAATTCGAGAAAAAACGGCCGCACTGCGCGGCCGGTTTAACAACGCATTAGCCGAGGGCATACGGATTATGCGTGTTCGGATGGTGGGTCGCCATCCGCTCATGGAAACGCTGTTCTCTACCTCCTGCGAGGTTGTGTAATGCGCACAGCAACCGCCAAAGAACAATATGGACAAACCGTCAAAACAGCGAGAGTGAGTCTGGATGGCAAAGACAATGGCATTACAACAAGATGCCGAAGATACTACACAGCGGCTAAACTGTAGCGCCTGTTTACCAATGGCTCTATTACCTTAATAAAAGGTAGCATTATTTTTTAACCATTTTACAACAAACCCATTACAAAAACGGACTAATGAGGGTGGATGCCGAAAAGGCCTTTGATAAAGAGAAATGCAAAAATGCAGGAGTGCGGTGGCAAACTCATTACCACCACAAAAGTACAGCAACCGCTATGATTGCTCGTAAGGATTATCTTCTAATACATTCTGGTTCATGGAGTCGCAGGGTCTTGCGCAACAAGGACGGCCTACAACTTTTGCAGGTACACCTACTACCGTGACATGAGGGGGCACGTCATTAAGTACCACACTACCAGCGCCCACTTTGGAGCCTTCGCCAATTTCAATGTTGCCAAGTATCTTAGCCCCGGAGCCGAGCATTACGCCCTGACGAATTTTGGGGTGGCGGTCGCCGCTTTCACTGCCGGTGCCACCTAAGGTGACATTTTGTAAAATAGATACGTTGTCTTCGATAACCGTGGTTTCCCCCACCACAATGCCGGTGGCATGGTCAAACATGACCCCTTTACCAATTTGCGCAGCAGGATGAATATCAACGGCAAAGGTTTCTGAATTTCGACTTTGTAAAAACAAGGCCAACTGATGACGCCCTTGCTGCCAGAGATAATGCGCCATTCGATGCACCTGTACCGACTGGAACCCTTTAAAATGGATGAGTACGGTGAGGTATTTTGTTACAGCGGGATCGCGACTATAAATGGCGCGGATGTCTTCAATCGCCGCTTCAACGATAGACGGCTCAAGCAAATACGCTTCATCGAGTACTTCACGTATAGCCAGCGCAGGCATAACGTCATCGGCCATTTTGTTCGACAATATAAAACTCAGCGACGACTCAAAGTTGTGATGCGTGAGTATGCAGGCGTGTATGAAGCTTGCCAGAAGAGGCTCTTCGTCAGCGATTTGCTTCGCTTCCTGCTTGAGACGAAGCCAAAAATCCGCCGTATCAATAAGTGCGTGCATACAATATTCCTTAATAACTCAAAGCCAGGGGCTGTTTGCTCCCAACGCGTTGAAATTCACTTTGGTGCCAAAACTTCGGGTACGTTGGCAATGTCAGCAAGATTACCAGGGGGCTGTATAAATACCCGACAGCCGTCAATGCTGCATAAAGTAATGATTTAAACTGTTAATTCAAGGGCTATCAGCTCAATTACATAGAAAAACTATCATCGACCAGCTGCCGCCAATCGCCATTCATTTCGATTTCGTCACCGGCGTAACTTACACAGGGCCTGCTGAACGTCGCTGTGCGGTTTTAAAGCGCAAACTATACTATTAATAACAGACCCGTGTAAGGGCAGAGTACTTTCAGGCAAGAATCCCGCTTTATTATACAAGCGTGGTTTAACGTAAATGGCTTTAATGGCATACTTTGATTTTTGTTAGCCTGAATAAAAATACAGGTGTTTTTGTATTATTATGGATGTTTCTGAGTTACTCGACGAATTAAACGACAATCAGCGCGAAGCCGTTGCTGCGCCCTTATCCAACATGCTCGTGCTGGCCGGTGCCGGCAGCGGTAAAACCCGCGTGCTCGTACATCGCATCGCCTGGCTAATGCAGGTAGAGAATATCGCGCCGTACAGCATTCTGGCAGTAACCTTTACCAATAAAGCCGCGCGTGAAATGCGCGGGCGTATTGAAAGCTTAATGGAAAGGCCGTTAAACACCATGTGGATCGGCACTTTCCATGGCCTTGCGCATCGTTTACTGCGGGCTCATTATGCCGAGGCAAATTTACCGGAGAACTTTCAAATCCTCGACTCAGACGATCAGTATCGTTTGATCAAGCGCATTCTCAAAGCCATGAACCTCGATGAAAAACACTGGGCGCCGCGCCCTATTCAGTGGTACATCAATGGCAACAAGGATGAAGGCTTACGCCCCGAGCATATCGAGACTCACGGCGATCATACCCAGCAAAAAATGCGCGAGATTTATGCCGCCTATCAGGAGGCCTGCGACCGCTCAGGGCTGGTCGATTTTGCCGAAATACTGTTACGTGCGCACGAACTGTGGGTGAAAAATCCCGATGTACTGGCGCATTACCAGCGCCGCTTCAGAGCCGTTCTGGTCGACGAATTCCAGGACACCAACAATATACAGTACGCGTGGTTACGTTTACTTTGTGGCCACGAAAACAGCAATATGATGATTGTCGGTGACGACGATCAGTCGATATACGGTTGGCGTGGCGCGAATGTCGATAATATTCAGCACTTCTTACGAGACTTTAACGACGCATCAACGATTCGTTTGGAACAAAACTATCGTTCAACAGCCACCATACTTAAAGCCGCTAATAAGGTGATTGACAATAACCAGGGACGTTTGGGTAAAGAGCTATGGACCGACGGCGACGACGGTGAGCCCATTTCCATCTACGCAGGTTTTAACGATCTCGATGAAGCCCGCTTTATTGTGGCGCAGATATCCAGTTGGCATAACCAGGGCAATCTGCTCAAAGAGTCGGCCATTTTGTACCGTAACAATGCCCAGTCCCGGGTCCTTGAAGAAGCGCTGTTACATCAGGGCATTGCATACCGTATATACGGTGGCCTGCGGTTCTTTGAACGCCAGGAAATCAAAGATGCCCTCGGCTATATGCGATTGGTCAATCATGCCCACGACGATGCCGCCTTTGAGCGAGTGGTCAATACACCCAGTCGCGGTTTGGGTGAACGCACGCTGGCCACAATTCGCGAACAAACCAGAGCGCAAAACTGCTCAATGTGGCAAGCCAGTCTGCAATTGTTACAAGACGGGGGCCTCAAAGGCCGTGCTGCAAATGCGTTAAATCAGTTCATTACACTGATTACAGATATGGCCAGAGAATGTGATGATCTTGCCCTCGAAGAGCAAGCCAACAAGGCCATTAAGCAGTCTGGCTTATATGCCATGTACCAGGCCGAAAAAGGTGAAAAAGCACAGGCCAGACTGGAAAACTTAGAAGAGCTGGTGACTGCCTGTAAGCAATTTGTTGTGCCGGAAGAGGCCGACGAAATGACCCCGCTATCGGCATTTCTGGCTCATGCATCGCTGGAAGCAGGTGAAACACAGGCCAGTGGCGATCAGGACGCTGTGCAGCTCATGACCATTCACACCGCCAAAGGACTTGAGTTTCCGCTGGTCTTTATGGCTGGCGTCGAAGAAGGCATGTTCCCGAGTCAAATGACCAACGATGAACCAGGTCGCATGGAAGAGGAACGCCGCTTATGTTACGTGGGAATGACCCGCGCCATGAAAAAACTTTACATGACCTATGCCGAAATGCGGCGTGTTTACGGCCAGGAAAAATACCACACTGCGTCACGTTTTTTACGCGAAATTCCCTCAGAATGTGTGGAAGAAATTCGCCTGACGTCTACAGTATCAAGACCAGTACCCAGTCGGTTTAGCAAAGCAGCGTCCCATGAACGAATGGAGCAAAGTGGCTTTACTCTGGGTCAACGGGTCAGTCATCGTAAATTTGGCGAAGGCGTCGTTCTTAATTACGAAGGCAGCGGTGATCATGCCCGGGTGCAGGTAAATTTTGACGACTTTGGCAGTAAATGGCTGGTGCTGAGTTTTGCCAAGTTAGAGGCCGTATGAGGGCAAAATATCCATGCCTATGAAAGTGCTGATAATTGAAGACAGTTCGACAAATATTGGCCTGCTAAAAAAGCTGGTCGAAATGGCCGGGCTAGAGCCCGTACTGACGACCAGTCTTACCGCCGCTCGCCATGTTTTTATGCATACCGAGCCGGAAGATTATCTGTGCGCCATTGTCGATTACGATCTGCCCGATGCGCCCCATGGTGAAGCCATTGACTATACCATAAACAGCTATATTCCAACTATCGTCACAACCGGGCAACTCGACGAAGACATTCGCCACGGTGTGTTATCGCGGGATGTTGTCGATTACATTCCCAAAGAAAACGCGCAAATGTATGACTATCTCATGCGCTTGCTCGCCCGACTGCAAAAAAACAAAAAAATCAGCGTTATTGTGGTTGGACCCAAACGAAAAGAGCGTAACGCCACCGCGGCTTTGCTCAGACGCCATAACTTTATGACCTTTGAGTGTGCCACTGCCCGCGAAGCAGAAAGCCTGCTGGCTGAACACACTAACGTAAAGCTGCTTTTTATTAACAGTGCCATTCAGGATCAATCAGCCACCCAGTTTGTTGCAAATTTGCGAAAACGCTACAACAAAGAAGAGCTTGCCATCGTTGGCATCACCGATGATCCGAATAGTTTACTGGCCGCCAGGTTTATAAAAAGTGGGGCTAATGACTTTATTCGCAGGCCTTATTGTCACGAAGAGTTTTTGTGTCGGGTTAATCAAAATATTGAGTTAATCGAGAACGTTGAGATCATTCGACGCACCGCTAACACCGACTACCTGACCGGCCTGCCAAACCGACGTCACTTTTTTTATACCGTTAATAAGTATCAGCGCAACCAACCGGCACATCAGGCCCTGGCGTTGGTCGACCTGGACTTTTTTAAATCGATCAACGATACCCACGGCCATGATGCGGGGGATGCTGTTCTGCAGGCCGTTGCAAAACGTATTGCACTGCATTGCGCAGAGTTTATTGTGGCGCGCTTTGGCGGCGAAGAATTTTGTATATATATGCCCGATGTCAATGCCGCAGAAGCGGTGGAGGCAATGCAGAGCTTGTGTAGCCATATAAGCAGTGCACCTGTGCCTTTTCAGAATATCGAACTTGAGGTCACCACCAGCATCGGTCTTACAACCATTCCCGGCCACAACATAGAACTCATGCTGACAAACGCCGACAAATTACTTTACGAGGCAAAACAAAGCGGTCGCAACCGCGTTGTGCATGATAATAACTGAAAACTACTCAGCAACCTGTTCAGCAACCTGCATAGCTTTACGCGCTTTGCGTTGCTGGCGGTAAAGCTTCAGCGAGTCAGCACTAAACAACATTAATCCACACCACACAAAAGCAAAGGTAACGAGTCGCGCAGGTTCCAATGGTTCGTTGTACAACGCCACGGCAAAAATAAACATTAGCGTCGGCCCGATATACTGGATCAGTCCCAGGGTGGTAAACATAATTCGCTTTGCCGCAGCGTTAAAGGCCAGTAGCGGCAACGTCGTCACAACACCTGCGGCCATTAACCACACATTAAGCGATATCTCATTGCCGATCATACGCCCCACATCAGTGGCAAAAAACACCCAGTAAAGCGCCGCAAAAGGCAATAGCACCAGGGTTTCCATAAATAAGCCTGGTAACGGCTCTACCGGGATCTGCCGACGCAGTAAACCGTATATTGCAAAACTGCCAGCCAGACTCAATGCCACCCACGGCAAGGTGCCATGGGCAATAATAATATTCGCCACACCAATCAATGCCAGAACAACCGCAAGTTGCTGCATACGGCGCAGACGCTCGTTGAGGAACAACCGGGCCAAAAAGACATTTAACAAGGGGTTAATGTAGTAACCCAGACTAGCCTCAAGCATTAATCCGGAATTTACCGCCCATATAAATAACAGCCAGTTGCCGGCCAGCAGGACACTGGCCAGAATCAATAAGCCCACCAAACGCCGGGACTTAAAAATAATCCGCACTTTGGCAACCTGGCCCAGGCCAATGAGTAACAACGCCAGCAAAGCTGCCGACCACACCACCCGGTGCATCAGAATATCCGGCGCTGGCACGGCCATAATTTGCTTAAAGTACAGGGGCGCAATACCCCACATTGTATAGGCTGCTACCGCGTAGAGGATACCGGAAAATGCCTGGCGTTGAACAACATCAGAGGCCACACTACATCCTTTTCATATTACAATAAAAACAGACTTCCGAGCCCCAAAAAGGCCACAAAGCCGACGATGTCGGTGACGGTAGTAAGTATGACCGAGCCTGATAAAGCCGGATCAATTTTCAGCTTTTCCAGAATAACCGGCAACATGACACCCGCCAGTGCAGCCGCCAGAATATTCAGGAAAATCGCCAGACATATCACCAGACCAAGGAGCGGATCGTTAAACCACATAAAGGCCACCACCCCAATCACCAGCGCCCAGATAACCCCATTGACACCGCCCACTTTTAACTCTTTGGTCATCAGCGCCTTTAAGTTAGCACTGGTTACCTGCCCCAGTGCCAAACCACGTACAATAAGAGTCAGCGTCTGACTGCCGGCAATGCCACCCATACTGGCCACAACCGGCATTAATACCGCCAGAGCCACCACCTGTTGCAGGGTCGCTTCAAATAAACCAATAAACCAGGAGGCCAGAAAGGCCGTTAATAAATTAAGCCCGAGCCACAACGCGCGATTGCGTGCACTTTTTGCCACCGGTGCGAACAAATCCTCGTCTTCATCCATACCCGCCGTAGCCATCACCTGACGTTCGTAGTATTCATTAACCAGCTCACTGGCACTTAACACATCTAAACGCCCGAGCAGCTTATTGCTGTCATCGACTACCGGTAATGCAGCGTAGCCACTACGTTGCACCTGAAATGATGCATTGGTGGCGTCGTCAGCGCCTTTAATCACCGGTAACGATTCTTCCGTAAGCTCAACCATCGGCAAGTGCTCTGGCGCGCCGAATACACGGGTTAATTTAACCGCTGCTGAGAAATGCCCGGAACGATTCACCAAAAACACCGTATCGCAGTGGTCCGGTACATTACGTCGAATCAGGCGCAAGCCATCCCGGACTTTGGCATTGAGCGGTAATACCAACATTTCATGAGAAATCCAGTGTCCTACCTGCTCATCGGGAAACTGTGTGGCATCACGAAAATATGCCTGTTGCTGTTTATCCAGGGCCTGATAGGCCAAATCAATAAGCCGGGCCGGCAAAGAGTCCATCAGCTCGAGCAGTTCTTCTGCATCAATATCCGCAAGGATGGCAGACCATTGCTCATCGGCCATTGCAGCAATCAGCACTTCCCGTGGGTCACTACGCATTTCCACCAACACATCGACTTTTCGTGTGTCGGGTAATACTTCCCACAATGATATCCGCTCTTCTACTGGTAAGGATTCCAGTAACGTGGCGATTTCCACATCTTCGGCAGGCAGCAGTAATTCGGCAACAGCCTGAATATCATCGGGGCCTTTATCGGTTACGATCTCTTCAATTAAATCAGGTAATGCTTCAGCCATCATCTTCACCATACAGCGAAATTTTCTTTATCATATCACCGAACCCAACCGCACTGGTATTACTCTGTTTTGTCACCTTGGCGACCCGTTGAAACGGATCGAAAACTGGTCGTAAAAAGCCGTGAATCCGAGCTCAAAAACGCGTACACTTTGCACCTCATGACAGTACTACCCGATACCGCCCCAAAGCAAAATAAGTTCGATAGCCCGAGTGCTATTGCGACACCTGCTGGCCAGAGTGATTTACCTGCACAGAGCACCAACGCTGAAACGCCTGACGCGCAGCAAGTTCTGAAAGATATTTTTGGTTACAGCGCATTCAGAGAGGGTCAGGCAGAAGTCATCGAACATACCATTACGGGGAAAGACGTACTGGTGCTGTTGCCAACCGGTGGCGGCAAGTCGTTGTGCTATCAAATTCCTGCCATCGTGCGCCCGGGAACCGGCATTGTGGTATCACCATTAATTTCGTTAATGCAGGATCAGGTTGAGCAGTTGCATGAAGCGGGGGTCAAAGCGGCTTACTTAAATTCGTCTCTGGCACCGGAAGATTATCAGGCAACGGTGCAAAAACTGCAGGCGGGTTTTTACGATATTATTTATGTTTCACCCGAAAGGCTGTTACAACGCTCTTTTTTGAACATGCTGTCGCAAACCAAAATTGCCTTATTTGCTGTTGATGAAGCCCACTGCGTATCACACTGGGGTCATGATTTTCGCCAGGACTACCGCGAGCTTGGTCTGCTCAAGCAACGCTTTACTGACATCCCGGTAATAGGGTTAACCGCCACCGCTGATATCACCACCCAACAGGATATCCAGGTTCAACTGGGCCTTGATGCGCCGCTGGTGTATAAGGGCTCGTTTGACCGACCCAATATTCGCTACCGGGTTATTGCCAAGTACAAGCCTTTCGACCAAATCGTGACGTATATTCGCCAACAGGATGGCGGCAGCGGCATTATTTATTGTAATTCCCGCGCCAAAGTGGATGACTTAAGTGCCAAATTACACCGCCAGGGCTTTCGCAGTGCGGCTTATCATGCCGGCATGGATGCCGACGAACGCGCCTATGTGCAACGCCAGTTTATTACCGATAAAATCGATGTCGTAGTGGCCACAGTAGCCTTTGGCATGGGTATCAACAAATCCAACGTGCGTTTTGTGGTGCATCATGACGTGCCGCGCAGTATTGAAAGTTACTATCAGGAAACCGGCCGCGCCGGTCGTGACGGGCTGCCTGCCGAGGCATTGCTGTTGTTTGATGAGAAAGACAGCGCGCGGGTAAAACAATGGATAGAACAAGGCAACCAGGCCGACCGTAACGCCATTGAATTACAAAAATTTGCGGCCATGGAAGCCTTTGCCGAAGCGCAAACCTGCCGTCGTCAGGTGCTGTTAAATTACTTTTCAGAATTTAGCGATAAAGCCTGTGGTAACTGTGATATATGCCTTGACCCACCCCGGCCTTTCGATGGCTTGCTGGTGGCCCAGAAAGTCCTGAGCTGCATTTTGCGTTTACATCAACAATATGCCACCCAGTATGTTATTGACGTATTGCGCGGTAAAAATCTCAAGCGCTTGCAGGAAGCCGGACACGATAAGCTGTCAACCTGGGGCATAGGCAAAGATCACAATGATCAGTACTGGCATAATATTATTAATCAGTTAATTCATCGTGGATTAATTCGGGTTGATATTGCCAGCCATGCGGTGTTGCGGTTAACCGAAGCCGCCCGGCCGGTATTGAAAGGTGAGATTGCGGTAGAGCTGGCAACGCCGCGCTTAGAAATTAAAGCCGAGAAGCCCGTTAAGCCCGCCCTTAAAAACTACGATAAGGTTCTGTTTGCTCGCCTTAAGCATCTGCGAAAAGTGCTTGCGCAGGAACACGATGTACCACCGTTTGTTATCTTCAGCGATGCCACGCTGGCCGAAATGGCGGCCAGCAAACCCACTGACAAAAATGGATTTTTAACAGTCAGCGGCGTTGGCCTGACCAAACTGGAACGCTACGGCACGCCATTCCTGCAACTCATTAACGACTACCTCGAACGGGATATTGATGCCTGATTGGTGATGTGCAAATCAGCACGTGCGATCTGGCAAGCGGTTACGCATAGGCGTACTCACCGCCTTTTTTAAGCCCACGCTGATAGGCTTCACGGGCGTGTATCTTTTTAACCCAATCATCAATGGCAGGGTACAAACCACCACCAATACGCCCACGCATCGCCTCAAGCGGAAAACTCATTTGAAAATCAGCGCCGCTTAAGGTGTCACCAGCAAACCATTCATGCTTTGCTAGGTGCGCATTGACGTATTCGAGACTGCGCTTAAGGTTGGGCCCGTAGTAGGCCTGATTAATAGCGTCTACCACTTTGCCCACCACCGGCTTCATAAAAAATGGCTTAGCTTTATCCCTGGCCTTCCCCATTACCAGAGTGGCCACCAGCGGCGGCATTAAACTTCCCTCGGCAAAGTGCATCCAAAACTGGTATGCATTCAATGCTGCAGGATTATCGCTACCGGGCTTTAGGTGTGTGCCATACTCACCAATGATATATTCAATAATGGCGCCTGACTCAGCCAGGGTATGGCCATTGTGTGTAATAACAGGCGAGCGGCCCAATGAGTGCACCGCTTTGAGTGACTCTGGCGCCAGATTGGTTTTGCTATCACGTTGGTAATGTTCGATTGTGTAATTAACGTTTAACTCTTCTAAGAGCCAAAGTACGCGCTGAGATCGTGAGTTGTTGAGGTGATGTACAACTAACGCTGCTTCAGAAGTCATAGTAAATCCTGTTATTCGCCGTTTCCAGACACAGAAAACATCAATGCGATGTATTCAGTACGTAAAAGTATCTAATTGGATTAACCTTAAATGACATACATGCTTTTTATCAACCATTTCGACGATATTTTGCGCGTTTTACCTACAAGATAGCCAGCTTCCTTTGGCGCCCGCCACCGGGGTAGTAGATGAATATCAGCCACATAATGCTACACTGGCGGCGTACCACAAAAGAACAGCTAACATGCTGCCCATAAAGCGAGGTATTAATGCGATTAAGCCATCATTATGCCACTGCACTGCCAGAAACAGTCAGTAAAGTAATACCACAAACACTTGATGGTATTGCGTTGCAATGGCATAACAGCGAACTGTCGGCGCAGTTCAACCTGCCCACTGGCGATGATCTGATGGCTGCCATTTTTACATCCGGGGGTAAGCTGGCCGTCAACGCCGTAGCGCAAAAATACGGCGGCCACCAGTTTGGCCAGTGGAATCCCCGGCTGGGTGATGGGCGCGGTCTGCTGCTTGGTGAAGTCACCGATAGCCATGGCCAGCGTTTTGACCTGCATTTAAAAGGCGCCGGACAAACACCGTATTCCCGCCAGGCAGACGGCCGCGCCGTGCTGCGCTCCACATTACGCGAATACATTGCCTCTGAGGCCCTGCATCATTTGCACATTCCTACCTCCCGCGCGTTATGCCTGATGACCAGCGTACATTCGATTCGCCGTGAGCATGAGGAGCCGGGTGCCATGATGATCCGCATGGCACCAAGCCACATTCGCTTTGGTCACTTCGAATATTATTTTCGTAGCCGCCAGGCCGACACGCTCGACAAACTAATGAACTACACGCTGGAGAATTACTTTACAGAATGTCAGCGCCACGCGAAGCCGCATAAGGCGTTACTCACCGCTATAAGCCTGCGTACGGCCCGCATGATAGCGTTATGGCAGACCTTTGGCTTTGTGCATGGCGTGATGAACACTGACAACATGTCGATTCA
This sequence comes from Alteromonadaceae bacterium, assembly GCA_013373625.1. Classification (GTDB taxonomy): domain Bacteria; phylum Pseudomonadota; class Gammaproteobacteria; order Enterobacterales; family Alteromonadaceae; genus Alteromonas. The sequence goes on from JABXHM010000003.1 coordinate 373,768, forward strand.
TGGCATTACTTTTGATTACGGGCCTTACGCATTTGTTGAACACTTTAAGTCCGATGCGGTGTTTAACCACTCCGATTATGAAGGCCGGTATGCCTTTGACCGGCAGCCTGGCATTGCATTATGGAACTTAAATGCACTGGCACATGCGTTTACCGATTACCTGAGTACCGATGAAATCCGCGAGTGCCTGGCGCTGTTTGAACCGACCTTTTTAAGTCAGTACCGCTATCAGATGTTAAACCGCATTGGAATAGACGATAACAGCGACAATGAGCCTTGTTTACATCAGTGGCTGGCGCTACTGGAACAAAATAATCTGGATTACACGCTGAGTTTTCGACAGTTGGCAACAGCGGACCCAAGTGTGGAAATGTCTTCATTACGTGACCAGTTTGTTGATCGTAAAGCGTTTGACCACTGGTGGCATGATTATCGTCAGCGCAGGTTAACAAAAACAAACAATAATAGTGAGCAATCACTTACCGAGTTGAATCCTGTGGTTATCCCCCGCACTCACTATTTACAACACGCTATCGAAGCGGCAGAGCAAGGCGATTTTGGCCCGGCAGAAGCCCTGATGGCTGCTGTTAAACAGCCTTTTAGCGATAACCGGATTACCCGTAATTTTCAGCAACCGGCCAAACACAATAGTCAGGTGAGTTTGTCATGCAGCAGTTAACCCCACAACAAATTGCGTCATTTTTACAGGTTGAAGACACCTTAGTGAGTTGGCACGGCGCAATGCCTGCTACCCAACAGGCCGCGGTAAGCTTGTGTCATCGCATTGCCCAGGTACTACAAACTCAAACCAGCGAACCTGACTGGGGCGCTGACCGCATGCAGGTAAAACTTCATAACGCGCAGTTTGAATTATTACTCAACGTGGAATGGTTATGTGAAGCCGTGTGGCTTCAACCCATTGGGTTCTCGCAAAGTAATTTAACCCCACCTCAAATGCTGGCGGCCATTGAACAGCGTTTAAGCGAATTACGATAGGCGCTCATTGGGCGGTTAACTCGTCATCATATGCAAAATGTAGTGCCTCGCGATTAGACTAAACTACCCAATTGGCGCTATACTGCCGCGCTCAGGGGCCTTGTAAATCCGCATTGAATCCCTATATAGCAGTTTCATCTTAATTCCGGCTTCGAGTTTCATGACCAGTACATCTCAGCAATACCGATTTGTTAGCGCCGCTAAACTACCTACCCGAAAGGGAGAGTTTACCATTCATGCATTTGTTGAAGACGGCGGCACCGAGCACGTCGCGTTATCTTATGGCAGTTGGCAACCAAGCGACGTTGTGCCAATTCGAATTCATTCCGAATGCCTTACCGGTGATGCGTTATTTTCGACCCGCTGTGATTGTGGATTCCAGTTAGAACGTGCCATGGAAAACATTGTTGACCACGGTTATGGTGTATTACTTTACCTACGCCAGGAAGGCCGGGGGATTGGCCTAATCAATAAAATTCGCGCCTACCATTTGCAGGACAGCGGCATGGATACCGTAGAGGCCAATGAACACCTGGGCTTCGACGCTGACCTGCGTACTTACGACATGTGTAAGCTTATGCTCGACAAACTCGATGTCCATAACGTTGAGCTGATGACCAATAACCCGCGCAAAACCGCAGCGCTCAAAGATTTAGGCATTAACGTGGTGTCGCGCAAGCCCATAGATCACGGTATTACCGACGATAACAAACACTATATTCGCACTAAAACCGAGAAGCTCGGTCACGCCTTTGACCCGCATTTATTTAAAGACTAGCGCTCTGTAAATAAATCAACTCCTAGCAGCGCTTTGAGCTGATTAGCTGAATACCCGTTTTAACTTAATTCAGTCAGGGTTAATGTAAATGCCGCTATAACTGCATACAGACAACACACGTAGCGCCTCACGGCGTGGGAGAGTCAGTATGCAAAAGCGAATCCTGTTAGCCACGTTGTTACCACTCTTTTATGGTAGCTATGCAACAGCCCTGAGCGATTCACAAACAGCCCTGAGCGATTCACAAACAGCCCTGAGCGATTCACAAACAGCCTTGAGCGATTCACAAACAGCCCTGAGCGGCACGCAAACCGCCCTGAGCGCCCCTGAAACGCAGCCGGTATCAAGCACGCAACAAGTCAGTATTGAAACCCTTGATACCCTGCTCGCACCGATTGCCCTGTACCCTGACTCAGTGGTCACTCATATTCTGATCGCCAGTACATATCCATTGCAAGTCGTTGAAGCTGACCGCTGGCGACAGGCCAATCAGGATCTCGATGCATCGCAGATCGATGCGGCACTGGCAGCCTATGACTGGGAACCCAGTGTTAAAGCGCTGGTACCATTTACCGAGGTACTGCGCCATATGAGTGAAGATCTCACCTGGCTACAAACCCTCGGTGACGCAGTAATTACTAACGAAGATCAAGTGCTCGCCAGGGTTCAGGCATTACGGCTACAAGCCTGGCAAAGCGGTAATCTGCAAAGTAACGAATATCAGGAAGTTGAGTATCAAAACGCGACGTCCCGGGAGCGTATTATTGTCATCGAGCCGCGCCGTCCCGAGATAGTCTATATTCCTTATTATGACCCCCGCTATGTGTACGGTCACTGGCGCCATCGTCGCCAACCGTTTTACTGGCCCGGCAATGTGCGCATAGCACTTGGCCACAGTATTTACTGGGGGCCGCATGTGTCCTTGTCGGCCAGCTTTTATTTCGGCCATATCTGGTGGCCAGAGCGCCACATCATTGTGCGCCACACACCGGTATATCATTACAACAAGCCGAGTTACCGCAAACGCTATTCGGTAAAAGAGTATCATCGCTGGCAGCACAATGCCGGACAACGCCATGCCCGGTACTCTAAAACGGTTACACGGCACAAGCCCGCCATTGTTAAGCAACACCGGACACTGAATAAGCAACTCGCGCACCACAAACTATACTCGGCAACGCAAGCACTCTCGTCGCGGGGTAGCACGCACAAGCCAGTAAAGGCCACGAGACAGCCTATCAATACCACCGCGCCCCCGGTACGCAGTGTTAAAGGTAGTATTAAAGATAACAGTGACCGCCGAATAACCGTTAATCAGCCCGGCCAACATAAGCTTACGCGGCCAAATAGTCAGGAATTGAAACAACGCAATGTTCATAAAGAGGCGCTCAAACGCGATGCCAGGCCAGTATACAAACAACCAGCACAGCCACGTAACAATAACGCCCGGCCACAAACTAAAAGCGTGCGCACACCCGACTATACGCCCAAACGTGAAACCAAGCGCGAGCCCAAACGAGCGACAACTCACCGCACGGTGAAAAACTCACAGAGTATGTCGGGCAGGTCACAGCGGCCGGCAAGCCAAAGTAAGCAAAGAATGAAGCGCGAACACTAGCTGGCTAATCGGCAATCCAATTGGCAATATTCTTCAACTGGCAGCGTTCTAACACTGCGTAAGACCAGCCAGGTAACGCTGATAGCCAGTCACAAAGCGCGTCGGTGATTGGGGGGCCAGATTGAAATATAAGGAGGGTTCAATCAGCTCCAGTTCGATGATGCGCCATTGTTCAGCAAACATCAGTAAATCAACCCGCGCATACAGGTAATCATCTGGCATGGCAGCCAGTGCTGCCTCTGCGTTTTTTAGCATTGCCGTATCGGGGGTAATGACTTGTAAACTGCCGCCATGCTCTTCCTGCACTCTGAAGTCACCCGCTTTGGGGCGTTTTAAAATGGCGTGACTCAGTTCACCAGCAAAGTAAAACAAGGAAACCTCACCATATTCGACAACACTGGTCACAAAGGGTTGGAGCATAAAACTGCGTTGAGCAAAACAGCGCGTAAGCTCCGGAATATGGGCAGGTAAGGTCTCAGGCGTTAGCCTGTAGGTATCGTCGGCATTGGCACTGACACACGGCTTTATGACGATTTCATTACTCTGAAAATGACCGAAAGCATCGGCAACGGTCTCCTCGTCGAACGCATCAAACCAGAGTGTTGGCAATACTGCGACACCGCTGCTGGCCAAATCTTTAAGGTACACTTTATTAAGATTCCACAGCATTAACTGCAGGGAGTTAACTAACAGGGTTTGGCTGGCGATTCGCTGCAGGCATGCCACAAAGGCGCTTTCATGCTGCTGGTAATCCCACGGCGTGCGAACGATGACGGCTTCATACTGCGAATAATCATGCTCGGCATCATGCCACGACACCGTGCTTATTGCATAACCGAGCTGTGCGAAGGGTTCAAACAGCAGTTCATCGTAAACATAAAAAGCTTCAAGCTCTTTTGGGTCCATGGAGAGAAAAGCGAGTTTTTTCATAATGCGTCTTCTGTCAAATTTCGATCAACAAACCATTGGCGGTAATGTCGATACGTTTTGGCGTGTTTAATCCCCATGCCGCCAAATTAAGTTGCTCAAAATCAACCAATAGTATCAGCGGCATACGCTTACCTTCGAGGCGTTTGATACTGGTAATCAGACTCTCAGCGACCATAGCCTGGTTATCGTCTATGGTTAATTTGTCGAGGCGCGGCTCTTTAAGCTGCAGTTGCGCCAGTTGGCCGTGATAGGTGACTTGTCCGACTATCTCGGCAGTTGCCTGTAATCGCTGACCATTTTGAACTGCCAGCACTGTCACAATGACATTAATCTCGTCTTCCAGTGGATCCAGTTCTACGTTCGGGTTTGAAAAGGTAAACAGCACATTGTCAAAGGTACGCTGTTGAGGAAACATCGCTCTTACCATAACGTTTAACTGTTTTTGAGAGAGTGTGATCGTAAACGCCTGCGCGGCCTGGGAAACAAGCAAAAAAGCTAGAACTGTGAGGGCTATGACCGCCCGATTAAACAACTGCATGGTAAACTTCTTCGGTAAAAAGAGGCCCAAGGCTACCATAATTATTGGTTACCGGCATGCACAGGTGAGTCAGACCGGGAACGTGGTCGCTATAAAGGCCCCTGCTGGCCACGAAGTTTCAGCACCAGTAAATGGGAGTGTAACGGGTCACTTTCATCACACCCCCAAAGAAGCCTTCTCGCTACATACTGTGCTAGACGAAATGTTGTTTGAGTCATATCATGAGGACAATTCACCTAAAAAAGTTACACTACGTGCAGACGGCTATTAGCGAAATTAAAAACGTTTTATCTACCCATTTATTTACCCTGTTTGATGTACAAATTACGGTAGGTGTGCTGGTTGCAATACCGCTGATATATATTGTCGGTATTTGGCTAATGAAAAAGCTTGCCCATATAGCCACGTTTCGTTTGCGCGCATCTGGCGCGAGTCCCGACGCTGTACATTTGTTTAAACGGATTTTCTACATACTCGCCAGTGCAATTCTTATCGTCACCACACTTGACGTCATGGAAGTCCCGCTTACCGCCTTTGCCTTTTTATCAGGCGCTGTTGCGATAGGTGTGGGCTTTGGTGCACAGAATATTATTAATAATTTTATTTCTGGCTGGATTTTAATGTGGGAAAGGCCCATTCGTATCGGGGATTTTCTTGAAGTAGACGGTGCCAGGGGCACGGTAGAATCCATTAACACCCGTTCTACCCGCATTCGCCGTACTGATGGTGTGCATATGTTAATCCCCAACAGTAAACTGCTGGAAAACACCGTGGTTAACTGGACCTTAATCGACTACCTGACGCGCACGTCTGTCAAAGTCGGTGTCGCCTATGGTTCTGACTGTAAGCTGGTAGCGAAGCTCATTGCAGATGCCGTCAATGCTCAGGAAGACATCCTACAAGAACCAGGTTCAGTTGTGATCTTTGAAGATTTTGGTGATAACGCATTGGTTTTTGAAACCCTGTTTTGGGTGAACGCGACGGTAGAGCGCGATCTACGCCGAATTCGCAGTAACGTGCGGTTTGCTATTGACGAGATCTTCGCTGAACATAACGTCGTTATTGCGTTCCCTCAGCGCGATGTTCATCTTGATGGCACATTACAACTGGTCAGACAGTCTAAGGAACCCCAGTGACAAATGTAAACAGCGCCTTACTTTGGGCCTTTGATATCGATAGCGAAGGTAACGTCAGCAATGTACCCGCCGGGCAACTAAGCTCGCCGGTACCAGCGCAAAGCTATCGCTGGGTACATATGCAATCTGATAGCACCGACGCCGAGCAGCTTATAAACATGATGGGGCTGTCAAGTTCCGTGGGTGAAAGTCTGATGGCACTGCAAACCCGCCCGCGGGTGATCCCTTTATCAGATGGCGCGCTGGCCTTTTTACGCGGTATTAACGCCAATCCTGGTGCCGACCCTGAAGATATGGTGTCGTTAAGACTATGGATTACACCGACCCTGGTAGTGACTGCGCGGCGTCATGAACGCAAACTGGTTAGCGTGCAGGATACCCGTATTCAGATTGAAGAAGGCAATGCGCCAGCGTCGAGTGCGGAGTTATTAGTTGCGCTGCTCACTCGTATCGCAGACCGCATTCAGGATAAAGTAGAGGAAATCGACGAGGACCTCGGCGAATATGAAGCGGCTGAGACCCTCAACAAACAGGATCGTAATCACTTGTCAATGTTGCGCCGCCAGACTGCCAGCATTCGCCGTTATCTGGCTCCGCAGCGTGATGCACTGGAGGCGCTCGGACGTGTACCGGGGCTGATCGACAACGCCCATGCATTTAGCCTGCGCGATCAATCAGACCGTATGACTCGTTCAATCGAAGATCTCGACCTTGCCCGTGAGCGGGCCATCGTATTGCAGGACGAACTGCGCAATCAAATTAGCGACAAACAAAATATTCGCATGTACGTGTTATCAATGGTTACCGCGATCTTCTTGCCGCTGTCTTTTTTAACCGGTGTATTTGGTATGAACGTAGCAGGGCTGCCGGGTACAGAAACCCCTGATGGATTTTTCAATTTAATGACCGCCATGGGCATATTGGCGGCTCTCATGCTGTTAGGGATGCTTTGGAAAAAATGGCTTTAACCACTTAACCCAATAAAGTTTTCAATAAATCTAATCTTTTATTAGCAACCCTGCGTATATTGCTGGCACGTTCCCCGTGTTCATCTACACTTAAATTATATTACAGGCCTTCGGTTTTGTTGCCGGGGCAGCCCTGTACATAAAACTAAATCCTGGAGCTTTACGCATGTATTCGTGGATTCAAGACGGCCATAAGATTTTTCGGGCCCTGTTAATAGTGCAGTTTATTGTTGCCATCATTATAGGGCTGGTCACTGGCGAATTAATGGTCGCCTTCTGGCTGGGTATACCCATTATAGCGCTGCCTTTATACCTGAGTTATACCTCTGAACGCTCTGAAATCAGTGCGCATGCAATGGGCATAGGCTCACAACTGATGACAGCGCTGCATATTCATCAATCGTTTGGTTTGATTGAAATGCATTTTGAGATTTTTTCGTTACTGGCAGTTCTCGCCGTATTTCGTAACTGGAAAGTCATTGCGTCGGCCACGGTATTCATTGCCATACACCATATCTGCTTTTTCATTTTACAGGTTGAAGGGTTTGGGGTTTATGCCTATGAGGAAGGACATGTCACCTTTACTATCCTGCTACTGCATGCCGTATTTGCCCTGGTTGAAGGCTTTATTCTGATGTACATGACCAAACGCAGTCATGCAGAAGGGGTAGGCGCTGCAGCGCTTGAAGCAGCGATTAATGATATTTTAGCTGACCAGCATAAGCTCAACCTGAGAGTCGGTATTGATAAGTCCATCCCCATGTTAAGCCGGTTTGATGAACTGCTTGCTGCGTTACGACAACTGGTCAACGATGCGACCAACCTCGCCAACGATGTAGCTAAAACCAGTGGCTTTATGCAGTCGTCTACCCGGGAGCTAAATGGGCACGTTATGCAAAGTAATCATGAAATTGGCATTATCTCCACCGCCTCAGAGGAAATTGCCGTAACCCTGCAGGATTCAGCAGAACGCACTAATGCCGCTAACGACATCACCCGGGAAGCAAAACAAAACACCACCGATTCCCGCCTCGCCGTTGAGAGCACTAAAACCACCATTAATTCATTACGCGATCGGCTCAATAAAGCCGCGAAGACCAATCAGGAACTAAATGAACGTTGTTCGAGCATTTCAGAATCGATGCGGTCAATTACCGCGGTGGCAGAGCAAACCAACCTGCTTGCACTTAACGCAGCCATTGAGTCTGCCCGCGCAGGTGAACACGGACGCGGCTTTGCCGTTGTTGCCGATGAAGTAAGAACCCTGGCAATTCGCTCCAAAGAAAGTGCCGATGAAATCAGCACCATTACCGAGCACTTGGTGTCCAGTACGGCATCTTCAGTCAGTCAGATGAATGAGTGTGTGGAGCTGGTTGATCAGGCTGTAGACGCTTCAGACAACGCTGCCAGCTATATGCAACACATTGAAGAGCAAATTCAGGCGGCCAGCGATAACATGATGGAAGTTGCCACGTCGGCGGTTGAGCAGGAAGCCGCCTCAGGCTCTATTGCCAAAAGTACCGCTAAAATTCATGAGCTATCTACACTTGAGGCCGATACTGCAGCCGAATTAGAAGCCAAAGCACAAGAACTGGCGCAGAAGTGTCAGTCCATGCTGAACACCGTTACCCGATTCATAATATAATGTCGAACCGGGTTACCACCATTGCTGTTGTTGCCTGGGCTGTAGCCATTTTGGCGGCATTAATGCTGGCGAACCTCGATCAAATAAAGATGTTTGATCCGCAAATGAAACTGGCTCAAGCGGCGAGCCAGCCCAATTTTGACCAGCAGTTTACTGCAGACCTTAGCGCGGCTGGCGTCAAACCGGGTTCATTAGTCCACATTCGGGCCAGTCAGCGCTGTTATTGCAATACGCTTACCGAACCCCATCAGCAGGAACTCAGCCAGGCCCTGGCTGCTAACGGTTATCAGGTAACGCAGGTGTCACTCACAGAGCACCCACAACTCACCCAATACATCGACGCATTCCCGGCTTTGGCCGTGGTCGATAAACAGGGCAAGTTACGCTACGTTGGCCCTTATGCCATCGGCTATGGTTGTTTTACCGGCAATAATCTGGTGGCCGAAATTAGTCAGTTGGCAACCGCCAGCGAATACTTTGGTGCCAGTGTTAACTCCGACGCGAAAGGCTGTTTTTGTGCTGTCTGACCATCTAGTCGCCACAACCTGAACTTAATGACTCTGTGCGTCGCCGTGCAGGCCTTTAATATGCGCTACAACACTGCGCCCCAATGCACTGAGTACATATCCCCCTTCAAGCATACTGACAATGCGGCCATGACACACTTCATCGGCCACCTCTCGCAGTTGTCGGCTTATCCAGTGGTAATCATCTTCCCGTAAACGGAGCTGTCCCATATCATCTTCAGCGTGGGCATCGAAACCGGCACTAATCAGTATTAACTCAGGCTGGAAATTACGCAGCGCAGCAAACCAATAACTTACCGCAGCGCGGAATTCTTCACCATTTGCCCCGGCTTTTAACGGCGCGCTGAGAATATTACTGGCCGACACCGGTGCCCCCGAATGCGGATAAAACGGATGTTGAAACGAAGAGCACATCATTATGCGCCGATCACCGGCAATGATACTTTCGGTGCCATTGCCATGATGGACGTCAAAATCAACAATCGCGACGCGCTGTAAATCATAGTGTTTAATGGCGTAGCGGGCGGCCACGGCAATATTATTAAATAAGCAAAAGCCCATGGCGCTATCATATTCGGCGTGATGACCTGGCGGGCGTACCGCACAAAAGGCCTGGCGATCTTCTCCTGCCATCACCCAATCCACAGCATCACAACCGGCACCCGCCGCATACAAGGCGGCACTTAGTGTGATTGGCGTCATGCCTGTATCCTGCTCCAACCAAATCACTCCTGAGTCTGGTGAACGCTTGAAGATGCTGTCAACGTAGTACGGGTCGTGAGCCAGCGCCAGGTTCTCCCGTTTTACCTGTTCAGCATCACCATGCTGACAAATCATATCCAGACCCGAGGCCAGCAACTGGTCATCAATGGCATACAGGCGATCCGGGTTTTCGGGATGCTCAGCCGAGACATCATGGTGCACGCAATCCTTACCACGAAATATTTTAATGGTCATGTTGCTGTCCTTGTTCAGCCGCATTGGCGTCATCACTGTCCTGTAGCGGTAATGCCAGTTCCACTTCACTGGGATCGTCGCTGAACAGCCGTTTAAAGCCATGATGCTCAAAAATGGCAATCATAGGTTTGTTGTCAGCCCGACAAAACGCCAGCATGCGATTAATTTTGCGTGTTCTGGCAATGTCGATAAGTTTGGTCAGCAGCCGGCTGGCCATGCCTTTCCCCTGTTGCGTTTCACGGGTTACAAAAGCAGCTTCGCAGGAATTGTCATGTTGATTGTAATAAAACCGACCTACTGCGTGGATAGTAATCCGTGAGCCTTCCTGGCGCACAATGCACAGAGCAACATCGGTATTCTGATCTACACTTACCAGATTACATGACTTCTCGCGGGACATTTGTTTGGGGTCGTAGTTATACCGCAGGCGCAGTGTTTCTTTGGTATGAGAGTAAAAGAACTCCTGCAATCGACGTTCGTCTGCAGGGTTTAACGGACGCAAGTAAAAGGTTTCTCCCTGAATGACAATTTTTTGTAACTGAATAGCGCCCAACTCGGCGATATCTGTGGGGTATTTTTGCTGAAAATGGGGCACCCAGTAATGCTTTCGCACTTCTTCGAGTAACCTGGCCCGGAACTTAGGATGAGCAACGCGGATTAATTCCAGGGCGCGTTCACGAATACTCTTACCCCGCAACGACGCAATGCCATATTCGGTAACGATATAGTGCACATTGCCCCGTGAGGTTACTACTCCGGCCCCTTCTGTAATACAGGGTACAATGCGCGAAATGGTTTCATCCTTCGCTGTAGAAGGCAGGGCAATAATCGGTTTGCCACCTTTACTCATGGATGCGCCGGACACAAAGTCTACCTGGCCACCAATACCACTGTAAAAATCGTAACCTAAAGAATCCGCCACCACCTGTCCCGTCAGATCAACTTCAAGTGCACTGTTAATAGTTACCATCTTATCGTTTTTGGCAATGTTGGAAGGCTTATTCACGTAACTGCTGGGGTAGAATTCAATGTGCGGATTGTTGTGCACAAATTTATATAACCGCTCACTGCCAATACAAAAACTGGTCACAATCTTGCCCGGGTGAAAGGTTTTTTTGCGATTGGTAATCGCCCCGGCTGCGATAATGTCGATAATACTGTCCGACAGCATTTCACTGTGGATACCCAAATCCTTATGGCGCTGCAGATATTTTAACGTGGCACTGGGAATTTTCCCTACGCCAAACTGCAAGGTTGAGCCATCTTCCACCAGCATTGCCACATACTGGCCAATTCGTTCGGCAACACTATCAATGGGTGGCTGGGCAATTTGCTGCAGCGGTTCATCACCTTCAATACAGGCAGTGATTTCACTGATGTGAATAAACGAATGACCCGCCGTACGCGGCATTTGCGGGTTGATTTGCGCCACCACCACGCTGGCCTGACGTACAGCCGACATACAAATATCAACCGATAGGCCCAACGAACAATAGCCAAACTCATCTGGCGGGCTCACAGACACCAGCGCAGCATCCAGAGGCAAGGTACCGTCGCTGAACAAGCTCGACATTTCTGACAAAAATACCGGCGTGTAATCGGCGCGTCCTTCATCAATTGCTCTGCGTACCTCATCACCGTGGATAAAAAACGTGTTTACCTTAAAGCGCTCGCGGTACTCTTCTTTTGCCCAGCGCGTATCGCCCAATGCCAGCATGTGCACCAGCTCAATATCACTGAAGCCTCTGCTATGGGCAATAAGATCATCAATCAGCGCGTAAGGGACACCCGCATTACCACCAACAAATACGCGGCTGCCAGATTTAATCAGTTGCGACCAGTCGGGTCGCGCAGGCAAAGCAATGGTCATTGCTGCACTCCTTCATTCACCTGCGTTAATAATGCCACAGATAAATCACGAAGACAGAGCTACCGGTCGTATATTTGATCTGGCGTATAAAAATAAACCCCTCGTAAAAGAGGGGTTTATGGCGTTAAATTGTGTTGGCTGAATGCCGATACCGTATAGCGACTAGCCTTGCTGCTCGTTTTCAGCATCATGGGGATGGCGTTTAGCGCCAAACCAATTCACCACGACAACATAGAACATCGGCACAAAGAATATGGCCAGGAATGTCGCTGCAAACATACCGCCCATCACGGCAATACCAATGGCGTTCTGGCTTTCAGAGCCGGCACCAGTGGAAATAGCCAGCGGTGTTACCCCCAGAATAAACGCCATGGAGGTCATCAGTATTGGCCGGAACCGTTGTTGGGCAGCGGTGGTCACCGCCTCTAACAATGAGGTGCCCTCGTCGTATAACTCTTTTGCAAACTCAACAATCAGGATCGCATTTTTAGACGCCAAACCAACCGTGGTTAAAAAGGCAACCTGTAAGTAGACATCATTGGGCAGGCCGAAGATGTAAGCCGCCACTACCGATCCCAGGATCCCCAGCGGTACCACTAACAGCACCGCAAATGGCACCACCCAACTCTCATACAGCGCGGCCAGACACAAAAATACGACAATCAGCGACAGCGCATAGAGCATTGGTGCCTGAGAACCGGCAGCGTCTTCTTCATAGGACAATCCGGCCCATTCAAGACCAAATCCAGGTGGTAACTGGCCAACCAGACGTTTTGCTTCAGCCATGGCTTCGCCGGTTGACACACCCGGTGCCGGACTACCCTGAATATTTACCGACGAGATACCGTTAAAGCGCTCCAGTTTAGGCGAGCCGTAGCTCCATTCAACCGAGGAAAACGCGCTGAAAGCCACCATATCGCCATTGTTGTTGCGCACAAACCATTTATCCAGATCCTCCGGATTCATGCGATAAGGCGCATCTGCCTGCATATACACGCGTTTAATACGGCCCTTATCCAAAAAGTCATTCACGTATGATGAGCCCCAGGCAATACTCAACGTATTGTTAATATCCGACAACGAGAGCCCCAGTGCCGAGGCTTTTTCGCTGTCAATATTGACCTTAAACTCCGGCACATCACTTAAACCATTCGGACGTACACCCACCATTAGCGGATTTTGTGCAGCCATACCCAAAAACTGATTACGTGCCTGCATGAGCGCGGCGTGACCATTTCCGCCCCTGTCAACTAATTGAAAACTGAAGCCGGTGGCATTACCTAACTCACGAATAGGCGGTGGCAAAATCGGAAACGCACTGGCATCCTGAATTTGCGATAAAGCACCAAACGCTCGGTTAATGATTGCAAACGCACTGTGCGATTCATCCCGCTCGTCCCAGTCCACCAGATGCACAAAGCCCATCCCGGCATTTTGTGCAGCGCCGGCAAAACTGAAACCAACAATAGTAAAGATATCCTTTACCGCTTCACCGTTCTGATCAAGGAAGAAATCCTCAACTTGTTTAATTGACTCTAATGTACGCTCTGCCGTGGCGCCGGTGGGTGCATTCACCAGCACCATAATGTTGCCCTGATCTTCATTGGGTAAGAACGCACCAGGTAACTGGGTGAATATAGCGCCCATACCAACTACCAGTAAGCCATAAACTAATAATGAGCGTTTTACCCGCCGGGCGATCCCGCCTGAGGCTCTGGTATAGTGGTCGCGCCCTTTATTAAAGAAGCGGTTAAACCAGCCAAAAAAGCCCGAATCTTTTTTGCTTTCAACATCTTCTTTGCGTAACAGCGCCACACACAAAGTCGGTGACAGGATGATCGCTACCAGCACTGAGAAGGTCATTGCTGATACAATTGTGATCGAGAACTGACGATAAATAGAACCCGCCGAGCCACTAAAGAACGCCATTGGAATAAACACCGTAGACAGCACCACCGCAATCCCCACCAGGGCACTGGATATTTGTGTCATAGACTTTTTGGTGGCAGTTTTGGCATCCAGGCCTTCATCTTCCATTAAGCGTTCTACGTTTTCTACCACCACAATGGCATCATCAACCAACAGGCCGATAGCAAGAACAACGGCAAACATTGTCAGCACATTGATAGTAAAACCAAACAGATACAACACTGCAAACGTGCCCAGCAATACCACAGGCACCGCAATCGTCGGCACCAGCGTAGCACGCCAGTTTTGCAGGAATAACAGCATCACGAAAAACACCAGTACTACAGCTTCGACCAGTGTTTGCACCACTGATTTAATCGACAGTTTAATAAAGGGCGAACTATCGATTGGGTAAACGACTTCAACACTGTCAGGCAGATTCACAGACAGTTCTTCAACGCGCTGCTTAACTGCCTCAATGGTTTCTAATGCGTTGGCACCACTGGCGAGACTCACCGCCATTCCAGAAGCAGGCTGACGCTTATAACGGGCAATATTACTATAGTTCTCAGAGCCTAACTCAACGCGAGCGACGTCTTTTAAACGCACCTGCGAACCGTCGGTATTAACGCGTAAGATAATATTCTGAAAATCCTCAACTGATTTCAGCAATGACTGCGCCTTCATTGTGGCATTGATTTGCTGTCCATCGACTGCTGGCAAGCCACCTAGCTGACCTGCTGAAATATCGGTATTCTGCGCCTGAACGGCAGTACGCACATCGCCGGGCGTCATGTTATAGCTATACAGTTTGTCTGGATCGAGCCAGATGCGCATTGAACGCTGGGCGCCAAATACCCGCAAACTGCCGACACCATTAACCCGGGCAATTTGATCCTGAAACTGAGATACCAGCATGTCACTCAGATCATACTGAGAAAGGCTGCCGTCTTTTGAGTAAAAGCCGATCACCACCGCAAAGGCGTCATTGGATTTAGTCACGGTAACGCCCTGTTGCTGAACCTGAGCTGGCAACAGCGACATGGCAGACTGCAATTTGTTTTGCGTTTGTACCTGAGCAGTATCCGGATCAGTCCCCGGCTCGAAAGACAGGGTAATAGACATGTTGCCATTCTGACTGCTCGAGTTGAAGTAACGCAGATTATCGATACCGGTAAGGTTTTGCTCAATAATTTGCGTCACAGTGTTTTCCACCGTTTCTGCTGAAGCGCCAGGATAGCCGGCACTGATTGTCACTGACGGCGGCGCAACTTTGGGGTACTGTTCAATAGGAAGTTCGGTAATCGCCAGCGCACCAGCTATCATTACAATGATAGCCAACACCCAGGCAAACACCGGACGGTCGATGAAAAAACGTGCCATAGAAAATAAGTTCCTGAGTTAAATTAGCTGCGGGGCTGGCTTTGCTGCGTTCCTTGCCAGGGCTGGGTATTGACTTTGGTGCCAGGCTGCACTTTCTGGTATCCGGTTACAATGACTCTGTCACCAGCCTGTACCCCGGCAGTCACAATATATTGGTCGCCGAAACTTCCGGCAATACTAAGGGTGCGCGGCTGTGCTTCATTTTGTTGGTTAACGGTCATCACCACCAGCGAATTATCTGGCTGGCGTGTGGTGGCGCGTTGAGGTACCAATAAAGCCTCAGAAGTGGATAAACGCACCTCGGCTTTAGCATACATACCCGGCATTAATAATGCGTCCGGATTAGGAAATTCAGCACGCAAAGCAACAGCACCGGTTGTTTCATCAACCGTGACCTCAGAAAACTTCAGTTCTCCCGGGTATTCATATTGCTCACCGGTGATGTCATCTAACACCAGCTGTACAGGTAACGTGCCGTTTTTCTGCATGGCCCGGCGCAGCTCCAGAATGCCTTTGCCAGACTGCTGCATATCAACGTAAATAGGGTCCAAAGCAGTAATCGTAGCCAGTTGTTGAGCCTGATTAGCTGTTACCAATGAACCTACTGTGACGAATGAACGGCTGATTTGGCCACTGATAGGCGCATAAACCCGGGTAAAATCCAAATCGACCTGAATGGATGATATCGCCGCTTCAGCAACACTGATTTGCGCATCAGCCTGCTCTGCCTGGGCTAATGCATCGTCATATTCCTGTTGACTCACCGCTTCACTCGACAACAGATTTTCAAATCGTTTTAACCGGGCACTGAGTGCTTTTCTGTTCGCTTTTGCGCTAATCAAATCGGCTTTGGCACTGGCCAGCTGTGCTGCAAAGCGGGCATCATCTATTTGATAAAGTTGCTGTCCTTTTTCGACATAAGCGCCTTCTTCAAAAAAACGTTTAGTAATAACGCCCTGAACCTGTGGACGAACCTGCGATTGACGCAATGGGCTAACCCGTCCGGGCAGCGTCACTACATTTTCGACTGGCTGTGGTGTAAGTGTTAAAACCGAAACCGTTGGCGCAGGAGCCTGAGGCGCACCCTGTGCCTGCTGAGAAGGACCTGCAGCGTCCTGGGAGCAACCGGCTACCGCAAACACTGATAATGCTGCTATTAAAAATTTATTAATCATATTTTCAAATTAACTTATTAAGTTCCTTGGGACATCGATGTCAGGAATGCTGGACAATGGCCAAATAAAGATATAGTTTAAAATACATTCATGTATGTATGTTGTCAATCAGCCGAAAAATACAGATTATGCGACGAACTAAAGAAGAAGCCGAACAAACGCGCAATGCAATACTCGAAGCCGCCGTAGACGTTTTCACTCAACATGGTGTTGCGCGCGCAACGCTCGAACAAATAGCCAGCGCTGCCAACGTTACCCGTGGCGCGGTTTACTGGCACTTTAAAAACAAAACCGATATATTTATGGCCCTCCACGATGAATTGCACAAGCCTTTTATACAAGACTTAGTCGATGGCCTGGAAAATACCAGCGATAACCCACTCGATAGCTTAAAACAGCTTTGTTGCGAAATAGTGATCCGTGTTGAAGATGATCTGTATTTGCGACGGATCTTATCTTTATTTTTGCTCAAGTGCGACTACACTGGCAATCTGCAAATTTGTCAGGAAAAGACCTTTCAGGCCCGCCAGGAAAAAAGTGACACGCTGGCAAAATTCTTCGAAAAAGCCCAGCAAAATGGCACGCTCGCCAAAGAGTTGGATCCCCATACGCTAACCATGGCATTGAGCTGCTTTTTTCGCGGTATCGTGCATGAATATCTGGAAAGCCCCAACCAGATGTCTCTGCGGGAAGCCGCCCCTAAACTGTTTGACGTGTTTTTCAGAAAGTGGAATTAAACGTTCGCTTCGGTATCAGGTTTTGTAAATAACCAGAACAGGTTAAGGCTTGCCGGGTTGCTGATTTAAAAACGTTGACGCTGACTGTTCATCTACCTGAAAACCGGCATTTCTGGCCGCGCTTATAGCTGCCTCGACACTGTCAACAAACACCAGCTCCACATCGAACCCTGTATATATGCGTTGCAGCTGCATTTTAGCCGCAGTTACCACCGTCGATTTCTCAGTAATAATAAACACCTTTGCCAAGCCGGCCGAAATGGCCCGCTCGATACGTATTTTAAGATCACTTTCGGCATCAGGGACCAGCAGGCTTTCGCCGCGCAGGTATACAATATCGGCCCATCGGTGGTGACCACTACTATAAACCGTTTTTGCATACACCAGGCCAAAATGTTCAATACATTCCTTATTCCATGGCCCTTCAGCATTTACAAGTACCAACTCTTCACTCATGATCAGTGAAAACTCACCATGTTGTCGATTAAAACGAATCTCCAAGACCTGTCTCCAGCGTACACATAGCGACAGCTTAACAAATTTTTACGACCAGTAGCAGATTGCTTAACTGGTCGTACAACACGGGGAAGGGGTAAATATAACAGCCATTAGGCAGCAATAATGTGTGAAAGCGCGGCAAACGAAGGCTGCGACTGAATATCCAGTGGAATACGCAGTTGTCTGACTATATCACTGACACTTATTACGCCGCGGATCGCATGATTTTGCTTGTCGATAACCAAACAGTGCATGGCGCCGTTTTCCTTAAGTGTATCCACCACATCTGCCACACTGGCCGCACTCAAGTCGTTAAAGTCAAAGGCCTGCAGTGATGTTTTAGGTTGCATCATATCTGCCACAAGCAATTCAGAACGTGGAATTTGCAGTTGAGCAACACGCTGCAATATTTTTTGCTCGCCTATATCTGCAAGTGTCACTATCCCAACAAATCTGTCCTGTTGGTCAACCACTAATTTCATTTTGACATGTGCCAATCGCATTAAGCGCTCTAACTCAATGGCTTTGGTGTTGCTGTCAATCATTTGCGGTTGGTGCTGTTGAAAATCAGTAAAAACGCTTAACGCGGTGGAGTTAAGTTCAAGATGATCAACCAATGAAGGCTGTACCAGTGTATCAACCGCTTCGGTTTTGCAAAGTGTTAAATGGTGCATGATCGCTACCTCTGTAAGTAATTCGGTTAGGCAGTGATAAATCTCAACTGCCGGGTATATTTGAATTAACTTAAATAAGGTGGAGCGCGTATATTAAACGAGGTTGATGTGTGCTCAACAACACGCTGATGAGGCCCAGGGGACACAAGCACAACAGAACTGTCAAAGCCATACAAATGAAAGCCGTTGCGGTCTGTATCATCGTCGGAATCCAGCGGCCAGTCGGAGGCCAGCTCAGAAACGACACCCTCGATAGCGCTGGTTTTAACCGCGCTATCGTGGTTACTCGCAGAGACGTCAGACCTGTCGGTTTCTACTGGTAAAACGGCACCTGCAGCGGGAAAAACCGCCACCAACACCATTAATACCAATATTCTTAACAAGTTCATTGTATAAATCTACTACTGCTTTGTTACTGTTAACATAGGCGCAAAGGCCTTATTTTTAAAGTCAGCTGCCGACCAAGTGACAGAATTTTGCGCCAAATGGCGCAATAACGAAGTTGCTTACAAATAGCAGCCCTTGCCGGGCTGCTCTTCGACGCACTGGTATTGGCTGCGGGACTATTTAGCCTGCGCTTCGGTGGTCAGACGTAACGTAATTTCGTCACCCACATGTGGCACATATTGATCAATACCGAAATCAGAACGTTTGATAACGGTTGTGGCATCAAAACCAATGGCTTGCTTGCCTGTCATAGGGTGCTCACCCATGCCATTCAATGTGGCATCCATGGTGACCGACTTAGTGGTACCTTTAATGGTCAGGTCGCCGGTAACGCTGAATTTATTGTCGCCATGCGGCACAACTTTGCTGCTAACAAAGGTCGCTTTCGGGTACTTGGCTGCATCGAACCAATCGCTACTGACAAATTCTTCATTTAACTTTTCCACAAATGAATCAACAGTATCGATGCTCACTGAAATATCAATTTTACTGTCTGCTGGCTTGTCTGAATCATAGGTAACGGTACCTTCGGCACCTGCAAATACCGCAGTCGGCGTTGAAAAGCCAAAGTGACTCCACGATGCCACCGCGAAAGTGTGCGAGGGATCCACTGAGTAAGTTGTTGGTGCGGCCAGCGCTGAAGTGCTCAGTAGTGCCGCGCCAATAAGACTAGTGATACGTTTATTCATTGTAAGGTCCTTTTCGATGCTTGAAGTTAACATTAGTTGGTTCATACATTGTTACGTTAATTGAGCAAAATGGCTTTCTCTATTTATCAAACAAATCATTCTTTTTTTTGGAATGAGCGTTAGCATGATTGCGTCTCTGGTGCATTTATCAACACAAATTGCTTTGTATTTCGCCAGGCATACGATAACCTTTATATGGATCCGGATATTTTAAATAGCCTGATTGCTCCAAAACACCTCATTGTTTTGTCATTTATCGAAGATAGCTGGCTTAGCGCACTGACTATAGCCACTACTGAGTACCGGTAAATGCCCCACCTTCGTTTAAGTTACCAAACTGTTGAGTTTGGCGAGACTGATATTCACCTTTGTACCTTGCGTAACAATCAGGAATTTTACGACCCGGATCTGATCGCAGAAAAACTCGGCATCAGTTCTGCTTCCTGGCCTATTTTTGGCATCGTATGGCCTTCAGGTATTGTTCTTGCCCACTTTATGAATAACTACGATACCCAGGCCAAGCGGATCCTGGAAGTAGGCTGCGGCATGGCATTATCGAGCCTGTTACTGAATAAAA
>JABXHM010000092.1 GCA_013373625.1 Alteromonadaceae bacterium
GTACGGCGGGTGGTGTATTCAGCCACGGTCTAAACTCTTTCGTTCAGTTCCAATTAGGTTCTAACCATATCTAACCCGAACCCGCAATGTCCGAAAGTCAAAGAATATCCTATCTGACCCGCTTGCACGTTCCGAAGTTCCGGTATAGATCACGCGAACCATACCACACCACGGCGGCGAGTTGGCGGAGTGGTGACGCAGCGGATTGCAAATCCGTGTACACCGGTTCGATTCCGGTACTCGCCTCCATTTCATTCTAAATCATAGGGTTAGCGGCTGAACGGTCGAGTGCGACACAAAGTGGGACACACGCCCTATGATGCTGTCATCCTATCTATGCCCCTCAAGACACGGGATTTACTACTTTCGCTGGCCTATCCCTCACACTAGGGAGGGAAAGCGAACGTCAATACGCATATCCTTGCGTACACGTTGCCCGGATCGGGCTGGTGATTTGGCCCGCCATCTTGCATCCTGCGGAAGAATACTGCGAGAGAACAACGCATTGGCAGGACTGAGACAAAGCGAGATACGCGAAAAGGTGCAAGCCTACTTCAAGGCGCAACTGGACCAGTACCTTGATTGGCTGGACCGTCGCGGTTTGTCGAAGAACGCCCTAACGGACATTCGCGAAGAAATGCTGGACCATGAAAGTTTCCTAGAGATGGAGACGGATTTTCCACAGTGGTTGCCCGTTGAGCGTTTCAAGCGCGTCATGGATGTGTCAGACGAACAATGGAACGCCAGCCAGCCACGGATCACCCACCAGCTACGCCAAGGCCGCCGGGACATGCTCAGGCGCGTTCTCGAAGCCGCTGAGCGTCTTGAGCATTATTCCTATGACGCTGTCCCAGCCATCGCTCCTGCCGCTCCTGCACCCGCTCTGCCAGCCTCATCGCCTCTGGGCGTGGCGGTAGATGATTTCATTGCTGAGCATTCGCGGCAGTGGGCCGCAAAAACCACTGGCCAGAACCGTGCCTACCTGAACATCCTTGTAGAATACTTCGGCCCTGATCGGTTGCTTGCAATGATCACCAAGCAGGATGCCAGCGAAGTAAAGAAGGTGTTACAGGCGCTACCGGCAAGCCGGAACACGAAGCCCAAGTTGAAGGCCGTGCCGTTGATGCAAGTCATCAAGGAACCCGGTCACAAGAAGATCGCAGCCAAGACGATCAACAGCCATATCCAGATGTTTAAGATGTTCTTCGACTGGGCCGAACGGCATGGGCATTCACCGCATACGCTCTTTGAAGGTATGAAGGTGAAGAAGGACAAGGCCAGCGAGAGCGAGCGTAAGCCCTTCACACCAGACCAAGCGCGCCTGATCTACACCGAGTTGACGGGAAACCCGTCCGGGCTGGTCCGCAAGGACAGCCATAAGTGGGGAATGCTCTTAGGCATGTTCACCGGGGCGCGTCTGAACGAGATTTGCCAACTCGACATTGCCGATGTGAAGCAGGACGGCGATACATGGTTCCTAAACATCACCGACGAAGGCGACGACACCAAAAGCGTTAAGTCTAAGGCAGGACGGCGCAAGGTGCCGCTGCATTCGGAGTTGATCCGCCTTGGCTTTCTCGACTTCGTGGACAGTCGCAGGAACGGCACACGCCTGTTCCCAGACTACAGCTACAGCGCCAATGGCGGCTACGGTCGCAACTTGGGCCGTTGGTGCAACGAGAGTTTCTTGCCCAAGCTGGGGATCAAGCAACCGGGCCTTGTCTTCCATAGCCTGCGGCACACCGTGGTAACGCGACTAGGGCAAGCGAACGTGCCAGAGCCGATCATCCAGTGCATTGTTGGCCACGCCCGGTCAGGTGTCACGCAGGAAGTCTATCTGAGGGAAGGCTACACGCTAGCACAATTGAAAGACGCCATCGACCGCTTCGCCATCGAACGAGCAAAATAGTCGATTGGGTGGTTGGGGCTGTCTCGGATGGCCCCTTCCATTGCATTGGTTAAGCAGCAAGTCTCAACCCGCACTTTGGCCATTCGCTCGGTCTTCGCTTGGCGTATCAGCTCAGCCCTCACGCTGATTGCGCGCTTCGTTTATCAAATGCCGGAAAAGGTCTTCATGCTCTTTGAAGTCCTTGTCAATGACGCGGATACGGTAGTTGGCCCACCGGGTGCTATACTCAAGCGTTTCAACGCCTGCGGTGTCTAGCATTGCGTCAACTTCGTCTGAGCGTGGCAACTTCGGCTCAAACACCACGAAAGACTTCTTTGGACGGAAGGCGACGTAGTTGTTCGCCCGCCCATCCTTCAACAAGCCTATGTAAAACTTGTTGTATTTCAGTTCGCAGTTCGGATCGCCTTCACGTACCACTTCAAACATGCGGTCCATAAGGGCTATGGTCTTCTTAGCGGCCTTCTCTTCCCAGTAAGACCGGTCTGTCGGGGCGCTGATTGCGTCTTCGTCTTCGTCGACCAAGCCACGCTGCATTTCATCCAACACTTTGGTGAAGACAAGCGTGATGTGATCCCCGACTTCAAAAGCCTGCATCTGTACTGCAATGATCGGCAGTGATCCATTGAACAATGACACCACGTTCAAAAAGCGACTGGTGATGTCCTCAGCGACCAGAACCGCGCAGTGCTCGTATTGCGGATAGCGTTTCCGCTCGATGTCCCAATATTCAATAGTGCGGATGATATGTGCTTCGTCAGTTGGCCCGAGTTGTAATTCAACCTCATAACGCTTGTAGCTATCCCGGTCTTGCAAAAGCAGGTCCAACCTGCCCGCCCGTGTCTGAATGCGTTCACGATCACGCAGAACCAAGTCACCAAGCCCAAGGATCGCCGGATCGGCTGCAATAATGTCCTGCACCCAGTTCTCGGAATAGACAGGATGGTTCTTGAGCGAAATGCGCTTTGGTGGCGTGAAGGTACTCATATCATTACTTTTTTCTGAATATGGGGTTTGTTCCCGCTATTTGCCCCAGAAATGGGGAGATACCATTTATAGGCCCGCCAATCCCGCAGACTTAGACAAGCGGAACCGTGCTATGCGTCCAGCACCTCAGTCTCGAATGCGGCTTTGAAGTCAGTATTGGTCTGCCCAGTCTCATTGAAGAAGGGCAGCCCCAGCACGGTATAGTCCCGCCCTTGGAATACCGTTTCAAGTCGGGCGTTGGCTTTCACTTGAGCAAGGAAGTCTTGCTTCCAGTCGTCTTGCGGGCGCAACTGGTCGCCTTTGGGTTCGATGAATAGCTGAAAGATCGTGCTTGCATCCTCGCCCTTCTTCCTCAGAAATAGAACAAAGTCGGGTTCAAAGGCGCGTCCGGTGTCGAAGTCGTATAGCTTCACCGCCTTCTCGTTCCGCAGCAGGTAGAAGTCATCATAGATACCGCGCAACCGGGCTTCCTGATCGTGCATGTATTTGATGAAGTGCTTTTCCTGATCCGTGCCATAGCTGTCGTCATAGGCGTGCCAGCCCTTGCCCGTCAGGTCGATCTGGTCCAGCCCTGGCACGTTGCTTTCGGTCCAGCTTAGCCCAGTCTCGCCTTCAACCCGCAGTTTCAGCACCTTGTCGGTGAAACGGTCCTTGATGGGATAGGGCTTGAAGTCCTTGGTGCCGACATATTCGACACTTTCGCGTTTCACACCGCTTTCGATCTGGTGCAGAACGTATTGCGCGATGTCTAGTTTTTGCCGCGCGGTCAGGTTGTCCAAGTCATCGGGCAAGCCGCGCACGCTCACTGTCACGCCGCCCAGATAGGTGTCAGAGGTAACAAACTGCGATGCACTGGCGAGTTGCGGGAAATAGGTCCGCAGGTTGGCGAAGTGGAAGAAGTCGTTGACGTCCATCGAAAAGCCAAGAAGGGCCCTGCCAAAGTCGGCCAGCTTAAAGGGGCGTGACACGGGTTCTTTGCTGGACGGCTTCAACGTCAACTGCCCGCCGCCAAAGGCAGAGGCTTGTATCACCCGGCCTGTCATCAGGTTAGGATAGGTGAAAGTGCTTTCGATCTTGTAGGCGTCAAGGCCAGCAACACCATCGCGGGGATTGCGCACCCGATCATTGACCCAAACAAACTCACGTTCATACAGGTCAGTTTGCTTGAAGCTGTCCTTGAGGCGCAGTCGCACCGTCCGTGCGGTATCATCCAGCATCCCGGTTTCACGCAGGGCGTTGCGGATATCTTGGATGTACTTAGGATTGTGCGAACAGTGGTAGTGCAGTTCCTCCAAGATGCGCAGAGGCGTGTCCACGGCGCTGTCGTACTTGCGTTTTTCCCGAGCCGCGTCAGGCTGGTCCGGGGCCATGAACGGAAAGTACCTCGCCCCGCGTCCAATCAACTGAGCCTCGGCCATAGTGGTTTTGCCGACCTTGTTGGCCTTGCCGTCGCGAGTATCGTAAAGCCGCACAATGTCGAACAGGTTCAGCACGTCCCAGCCTTCATTCAGCTTATCGACGGCAAAGATCACCCGCATCTCGTTGTCGCGGTCCTCCAAGGCGTTGAGTTCTATCTGTCTGTTTTCCAAATCCTTGGGGTTGTTGACGTTCACCACCTTCTCGGGGGCAAAATCGCCCTGTAGCTCGCGGGCGAAATCCGCGCCGCTCATGGCCCTTTCATCCATGATGAAGGCAAAGGCCCGCGAAAGCGTCTCATCGCCCTCAGAGGCCGCCCTGAGCGCGTCCAGCGCCTCGCCCGTCAGACCGGCAGCCATCGCAGTGAAGGCCGCTTCGTTGTCGGCGCTTTCCTTGATCGTCTTGGACTTCATCAGGATCACCGGCTTGCAATGCAGCCCGTGCGCCTCGGCCACCTTGCGGCGATACTGGCTCAGAACCATCGCCTGCATCATCCGGGCCTCGGGCGGCAAATCGGCCTGCCGCAACTCGATGTCCTTGGAATAGCCGCCCTCCCGAAACTGTCGCAGGGAATAGTCGTACAGTATCTTGTCGGCATACTTCGCGCGGATCGCCTCATGGCTCAGGTCCACGGTCGCGGTAAACTCCAACAACATGTTCTCGGGGTGCTGGCGGAAAATCTCGGATACCGTGCCTTCCCAACTGGCCTTGTCCGCCTTTTCCCCTGCCGTTAGCGTCTTCTTGGTCTCGGCGTTCAAGTGGTGCGCTTCGTCCGAGATCATCACCACCTTGTAGTCGCGGAAGTCTTCGATGGTGACGGCGTTTTCCTTGGGGGCCTGCATCCTTGTGTGCAGCCCCTGAATGGTAGTGAAGTGGATGTTGATTGCATCGCCTGACACCGCGTCGAACGTGTCCACCGCGCGGATGTCCACGGGTTTGTCGTCAATGCGAATCGTGGGCGCGAACAGGTGTTTGGCCGATGCGGGGTTGAGGAAGTTTTCCTTGGTCTTCTCGATGATCTGGGCGGAGTTCACGAAGAACAGAAAGTTCCGATAGCCGCGCCGGTAAAGATCAAGGATCAGCGCCGCCATCAGCACAGTCTTGCCGCTGCCTGTGGCCATGTGGAACAGCAAGTGCGGGGCCTTGGGCCGCGCCTCGTATTTGTCGATGTAGAACAGCCAGCGTTCCAATGCGGTGCGCTGATAGGGGCGCAACGCGATCTTGGGCGCAAGGTTGCCGGTGATGTCGTCGGGTAGGTCTGCTTTCAGCGCCCCGTATTTGGCGAGCGCGTCAAACTCTCGGTTTAGTGTTTGGCTCATGCGTCTAAACCATAGAAAGAGCGGGTCGCGCGGGCGTCATCGTCCGAGATGTCAAAGTCCGCATCGCCAAGGGAACCGATATTGACGTAGAGTTGGTTGGCATCAAAGCAGTCCATCAGCACGCGCTTAGCATCTTCCAATGGCAGGGCCGCGAAGTCGCCCCCTTCTTTGATAGCAGTGTCGAAGCCGCTCAGGTCCACGTCATAGCGCAGATAGCCGGTGGCTTGCATGTCGGCATGGATGGTTTGCAGCGTTGCCATGTCCGGGGCCGCTTCGATGCGGTCGGCAAATGTAGAGTTGGAGGCCGCGAGTTCGGCATAGACAAACGATCCGCCGCCTTGCCACTCGACGGCTTTGGATATGCCGCCCTGCTCGCCTTCGATGACTTTCTTGAGGCGTGATGCGGGCAACTCAAGAATGTAATCCATCTGTTCAACGGCGATCCAGCGACGGCCCATCTTGTGCGCAACTGCCGCTGTCGTCCCCGAACCGGAATAGAAGTCCAGAACGATGTCACCGGGATTAGTGGCAATGTGGACAATGCGTTGTAACAACCGCTCAGGCTTTGGTGTGAAGTCAGACGCTTCATCCGAACCGACGATTGCATTCAACTCTTTCTTGGCCTGTTCATTCGTTCCTGCATCCTGATGCGCCCACCAAGTCGATGACTGAATACCGTTTTCATCCTTGAGGTATTTCTTGCGCCTCGGCTGATTAGTGCCGTCCTTTCCAAACCAAAGGCGCTTTTCTTTGTCAAGGATGCGGTATTCGTCCTCAGTTACTTTCCAGCAATAGCCTTCTGGTGGATAGAACCTGTCACCAGATGGCGCAGTGATCCAATACATCTGATTTTCACGGCCCCACTTGCCATTCTTCTTTTGGTTCTGGGCAGTGAAGTCTCTATGAACCCACGGCCCTTTAGGGTCATTGTCTGGGTTCTTATATTCCGCACGTTGCTTGTCAGTCATGGGCAAGCGATTGGCGCTTTCCTCAAAGATGGTCTTAAAGGTGCCATTGGACCGCTTGGTTGTGCCTTGCTCACGGGCAAAGACAAGAATGTTGTCATGTGAGTTGCCAAGAATAACGCGGTCGTCGGGCGAAGTTCGCTTCTGCCATGCAATATGCGCTACAAACTTTTCACGCCCAAAGACCTCATCCATCATCACTTTCGCATAGTGTACTTCCGTATCGTCCAGTGTGACGAAGATTGCGCCATCGCGAGTGAGTAGCGACTTTGCGATTTCAAGTCGCCCCTTGAAGAAGGTCAGCCAAGCCGAATGGTTGAAGCGGTCATTGTACCGGAACCCGTCATTGCCGGTGTTATAGGGCGGGTCGATATAGATCAGCTTCACCTTGCCCGCATAGCGCGCTTTCAGCGAATGCAGCGCCAGCAGGTTGTTGCCCTTGATGAGCAGGTTGTCGTCCTCTGACACCTCCGCCACGGGCTTGGCCTTGCCCTCTGCTACGGCCTCTGCATCCCAGCGTTCCCAGCCGGTCAGCACCTTGGGTTCAAACAGTCGCGTGATGTCGTCCGGGGCCAGCGTCGTGTTCCAGAACACCTCGTTGCGGCCTCGGTCCTCTTTCGTCATGCCGCCTTCCAGCACACAATCCTTGTAGGGCCACGCCAGCACTACGTCGCGCGACTGGCTCAGGTAGTCGCCCCGCCCATCGGTCAGGCCAATGCGGTTCTTGAAGGCGGTGTAGCTGTCGGGCAGGAAGGCTTTGTTGGATACGAAGTCCTGAAACTTCACCTTGTCGAAGACCAGCGCGCCCGCCACCTCGGTGAAGAAATGCGCCTTGATCGTCTCGGACTGCATCAGCAGTTCCAGCAGCCGCGCATCCATATTCAGCGCCGCCTCGATCACCGCGTTTTTGAGGATCGCCCCATCCGAGATAAACGCCTGTTCGGCTTGAAGAAGGTCCGTCAGGTCATCGAGAAGGTTTTGCATGGATGGTCGCCCCCGTGTTCGTCTTTTCGTCCTTTGTGCCTGACGGGACAGGGAAAATCCAGCGCTCCCTTATTTGCCCCGGTAACGGGAACACTGGATTTGTAGGGATAGGTCAGCGTAGGGCGTAGGACCGAGTGACTTTGACATGGGGAACCTGCCCCAGCCTTGCTTTAAAGGTGTCCTGCATCACTCGCACAAGTTCCCCTTCCAGATGGGCCTGCACGATGAAGGCATCATGGATGGGCAGGATCGTATGGCCCTGCCTGACAAAGTGCAGAATGATCGCCTCGGCAATGTCGCTTTCCAACCGTTGCAGGGTTAGGCCCTTGTCGGTGCCCAGCATGGCGCGAACCATCGGGAAGGCGTCCAGCACCTTCTGCCGGAAGTCCTCTGCCGTCATACCCCAACGGGCGCTGTCGAAGTCGCGGGGTTCTTCGGTGGTGCCTGTTTTGGAGTTGAGCAACGCGGCAAGTGTGGACTTGCCGTGGTCCCGCAACTCCTTGTCCGCATTCGACCCCACTATTGGAGAATAAGGATCGTCCGGTATGGGCTGGCCCGCCTCTGCCAACAGCACCGCCGGGTTGAAACCCCGGAAGTCTGCTTCGATAGTGTGCTGCCCGTCTATGGTGATTTTGGGCCGCGCATGCTTCTTGATGACCTGCCACCACCCGCCATAGAACCGCCCCCCATGGTCGAAGTTGCCCCGGTTGAATACCCGGTACAAGCGCACCTTGCGGCCTTTGTAGTCCGCCCCTTTGTCATGGAGACTGAGCGGTCGCGCAGTGTCGATGTCGGTCGCTTCCAGCTTTGCGTTGATCTCGTCAATATGCGCCCGGATAGCCATTATCTCAGGCGTGTCATCGTATCCGCAAAGTCGATCATCGGCGTCCTTCAAGCGGATGGTTTCTCTGCCCCGGTGCACTTTGAAGTCGTTGACGTCCCATTCATGTGTTTCGAGTTCCAACGCGCCCTTTTCCGTCAAGGCAAACCGGCTTGTCTGACTGTAGCCGGGAAGATTGAAACCACTTTTCACCTTTTCGACATAGCCCGCGTTAATAAGCTGGTCTTGCACAGTGATGAATAGCTTCGCTTTCATGTGGTCTGGACGGTATCGCTTTTCACGATCTAGAGCGCCCTTGCCACGTCGCATTCCGATTGTGGTCGACCACTTGTTGCACTTCGCCCGCATCAGGTTTGCGAGAATGACACCGCCACAGTCGATAAACGCCTGTTGCCTGTCGATGCTTGGTTTTCGCGCAAATGATGCAGTCCACTCTGCGCACACGTCATCCATAAGCAAGTCGATAAGGTTTTGTGCATAGGGGTTTGATAGCGCAAGATAGGGTTCAAAGGCCCATGAATGATCTGCGAGTTGGTTGGGCAACTCAGCCGCTAAAGCCGCTACCTTTAAAGCAAGTTCGGACTTGGGTTCATCGGCCATCATAAAATCTCGAAACATTTTTCGCGGCCCTATCCATATACTGAGCCGCGCGGACTTCCCCCGTACCCCACCCGCGTTAGCAGGGATACGCCCCGCCTCGCAAGTCGGCCTTCGCATAGGACAAGATAACGGCCGAGTGTCGGCATCCGGGCCACCTATTGGAGAATAGAAGGCCACCTGAGAGAACACCCGGCGGTTGACAGAAACGCAACTCTAGCAGCATAAGTGTGACACAAAGTGCGACAAACAACTCAACCTCGCACTCGATTGTTTAAGCCTTCCAGTGGCTTAGAAAAATGGTAGCGGGTCCGGTACTCGCCTCCACCTCTATTTTCCCCAATTCATTCAATGACATCGCGCCTTGGCGGTGTCGGAAATTGAATCAGCTGTTGCGTCCCCACGGCCTGCCCTTGCGCGGCTTGTAGACCGGAAGTTTCAAATCGAACTGGATCGCAGCCAAGCGGACGGTCAGTGCGACGCAAAAACCTACCAACATCGACAAAGTCATCGGCTGGCCCAACCAATGGCCTCCGACAACTGTGACAGCGCCCA